>WQTD01000028.1 GCA_009786455.1 Treponema sp. | reverse complement strand
GCGTCTGAGTCCAGAATAAGGGACACCAACATGGCGAACCAGACGGTTGAATACACCAAGAACCAGATACTGACCCAGTCCGGTGTAGCGATGCTGGCGCAGGCTAATCAGAGATCCGCTTCGGTGCTGTCACTTCTTCAGTAAAACTGACAGAAGAGTAAAGTTACCTGCAAAGGGGCGGATTTCAATCCGCCTCTTTTTTTTCAGTTAAATCTAAGGAAACTTTTCCAAAAACTTTGGAAAAGCCTTAAATTATATTCCATAATTTAATTTTACCTTGATTTTCCCGGCAGTTTGGTATATATTAATGATATATATCAAAAAGGATTTAAAAATGACAAAGGCTAAAGTATTCATGAACGGACGCTCACAGGCAGTACGCCTTCCAAAAGAATTTCGTGTTTCCGGCGATGAGGTTTATATCACAAAAGAAAACGGCAGAATTGTTCTTTTTGAAAAACCGCAAAAAACATGGAAAGAAATATTCGAAAATTTGCCTGCTTTCCCTGATTTTAATGTAGAACGGAAAAAAGAAAAACCGCGCAAGGTTAATATATGATCTACATGTTTGATACAGACACTGTGAGTTTTTTCATGAAAGATAACCCGAAAACAGTCCGTATTAAAGCTGCGAAATGTGATAAAGACGAGTTCTGCATAAGCGTGATAACATACGCTGAAATAATGTTCGGCTTAAAAAAATATTATTCAAAGCAGCTTGACTTCTGGCTCAATGAAGTCCTAAAAAGATTTAATATAATATCTTTCGATGATTCATCCGCTGAAATTTACGGAGAAATCCGCGCAGCGCTGGAAAAATCCGGTACGCCGCTTGACAATATGGACATACTGATTGCAGCGTCTGCGTTTTCGGTAAAGGCAGTCCTTGTTTCGCATAATATAAAACATTTTTCAAGAATAAAAGGACTTAAAGTTGAGGATTGGAGCAGGTAGAATTTTTAATATCCAACTCTTTAGGTTTTTACATTAAAAATAAATAGAGTTTTTCGGAAACTTTAATTCCTGAACAACTTCCCTATTTTAATATCCCCATATCAACCATGGTTTTTCTTAATGCAGCTTCGCTGGCGGGAGAGAGTCTGCCGAGGGGCAGCCGCGCAGGACCTGCGGGAAGACCAGCCCAGTTTAAGGCTTGCTTGATTGGAACGGGATTTGTTTCTATAAAAGCGGTTTTCATAAACGGCAGAAGCTCGTAATGTAATTTCCTGGCTTCTTCGTAATTGCCGTCAAGAGCGTTTTTTACAAGAGCCTTTACTTTTGCCGGCAGCAGGTTTGAGATAACTGAAATTACTCCGTCGCCGCCAAGACTGATTAAAGGCAGTGTAAATGCGTCGTCGCCGGACAGAACCCAAAATTTGTTGTTTTTTGATCGCGGCGCAGAGATTTCCCTGATCACATCGCCCATTTGATTTATGTCGCCGGAAGATTCCTTAACCCCTGCAATACCCGGAATTGCGACTATTTTTTCCATAAGGGAAGTCGGGATATTTCTGCCTGTGCGGGAAGCGATATTGTAAACGATAATGGGAATGCCTGTTTTTGCGGCAGCTTCAAAATGACGCAAGAGACCGTCATCGTTTGGTTTGTTGTAGTAGGGAGTGACAACTAACGCGGCGTCAGCGCCCATTTTTTTTGCGCGCTCGGTGTACTTGATCATGTGCCTTGTGTCGTTTGATCCTGCTCCGATTATTACAGGGATTTTTCCGCCTGCTTCCCTGACAGCGATTTCTGTCAATTTGTCTTCTTCGCCTTCATCAAGCGTGGGACATTCTCCTGTTGTACCGAGCGGCACAATGCCGTCAATTCCCTGCGTTATCTGAAATTGGATCAGCGAACGAAAACCTTCGTAATCAACTTCGCCTGATTCTGTCATTGGCGTAACAAGCGCTGTGAATGCTCCGCGGAACTCTGTCATAAAAACCTCAATATAATTCTGTCCGTAAAATAACCGATTTTATGGACAGACTCTAAATAGATCGATCATCATATCGTCAATCGTAAAAACACCCGTTCTTTTTTCCGAAAACAGCCACTGCGCGGCGCGGACAGCGCCGAATGCAAAACCTTCCCGGTTCCGTGCTGTGTGCGTAATTTCAATTGTATCCGCCGGCGAATCAAAATACAAGCTGTGTGTGCCGGGGACGCTGCCCAGACGAAGACTCGGAAAGTGAAGTTCATCCGCTTCTGGTTTACGGTTCATGGTTTCCCAGACGATCTTATTTTTCCTGTCAAGGATGGAAAGCACTCCTTCCGCCAGTATCTTCGCAGTTCCTGAAGGACTGTCCATTTTTTTATTATGATGCGATTCAAAACCTGCAGCGTCATATTCAGGAAAATTGTTCATCAACTTTGCAGCATACCATGCTATTTGGAAAAACAAATTTACTCCAATTGAGAAATTTGACGCCCAAAACAGCGAACTTTTATCATTTTCGACAGTTTTTTTTACTGTTTCCATATTTTCAAGCCAGCCTGTAGTTCCAATCACTGCCGGGATTTTCATTTTAGAAAGGATAATTATATTATTTACAGCTTCATCGGGCCGGGTAAATTCGATAGCCGCGTCAGTATTTGAAAAATCCGCTTCCGCAATGGTTTTACTTATCTTTGAGCAATTCTCGCCTTTGTTTTCCGCAGCGAAAGGATCGATAATGGCGGTGATTTTATGCCCCGCCGAACAGGCAATTTGTTCTATCATCCTGCCCATTTTTCCGTAACCGATTAATGCTATATTCATTGGCATACTCCCATCCTGTTAAGTCTCTTCGTATCTACCGGACGCTGTACGGGATAATTCCCCCGCGCATGCTCGTCTCCTTGACGTTTTTTGTACGCCGCGCTGCGCTAAATTTTTCATCTACACGCCGCGCGTGCGATCTTCGGCGTCAAAAAAATCCATGTGGAGAGCTTTGACGGTTTCCGCGGCTTCGGTATCATTAACAATAAAGCTGATGTTTACCTTGCTTGCGCCCTGTGAAATCATCTGCACGGGAACTGCGATAAGCTGGCATGTTCGGAATACTCTTGCAAGAATTTCCGATGAACGTTTTACATTGCAGATAATGGAAACGATTGCCTTTCCGGTTTTTATATCTACGCTTGCGATTTTTGAAAGTTCTTTTTTCACTTCGGTCAGATCATGAGATGAATCCAGAGTGAGGGAAACTGAAACTTCGCTTGTTGCGACCATGTCGATGGAAACGCTGTACTTTGAAAAAATTGAAAATACTTCGGACAGAAATCCTGGCTGACCCAGCATTCTGGTGGAAATAATGTCAACTAACGTAACATTTTTTCTTGCAGTGATCGCGCGTAAGGGAGCCCTTTTTTTAATCTCTCCTGCGGCGGCAGGTTCAATCCTTGTTCCCGGAGCGTCAATGTTGTATGAATTTTTAACAAGAACAGGCGTTCCTGTTTTCATGCACGGCATCATCGCCCTTGGATGGAGCACCTGCGCGCCGTAATAGGCAAGTTCGGCGGCTTCTTCGTAAGTTACATGATTTACAGGCTGGGCATTTTTTACAATCCGTGGATCTGCTGTCAGGATTCCATCGACATCCTTCCATATCTGGACTTCCTCCGCTTTGCAGGCGGCTGATACCATTGTGGCTGACAGATCGGAACCTCCGCGTCCAAGCGTTGTGATGCTGCCTTTTTCATCCTTTGCGATGAAACCTGTTATGACAGGAAGCACATTCCCCTTTATAAGCGGCAGTGTTTTTTGCGGAATCAAATCCCAGCTTTCCTTTAAAAGTTCAGCGCGTCCGTAATCGGAATTTGAAAGAAATCCCAATTCCCACGCGTCAAAAGCCCTCGCGTTCATATTGCAGGTTTTTAAAAAAGCAGCCGCAATTCGCACCGACAATCTCTCTCCGAATGAAACGAGATAATCTTTTGTTTTTGGAGTAAGCTCCCTGATCAGGGAAATTCCGGATAACAGACGCTTGAGTTCGTCCATAAGAATATTAACCTCATTTTGCACCGGAAGCTTGAGATTTTTTATCGTATCCTGATGAAGTTTTAATATATGTCCTGTTTCAACTTTGCCTTCCTTTAACGCCGTATCTCCGGCTTCAAGCAGATGATCTGTCGTATCACCCATGGCAGATAACACAAGAGCCGGTTTTTTTGTCAATTGTGATTTTACTATATCCGCTACATGACGAAGCCGAGAGGCATCCGCCACCGAACTTCCGCCGAACTTCATGACTATCATGTTTTACTCCTGTCGTTTTATTATATAAATATTGATATTGATTTACAACCACAAGGTATATTGAATTAGTTTTATAACATCGTTAATATGAAGCCATGATTGGTTTTTTGATAAGAAAGACCCTGTATGATTTATGGGATAATATGTTTAAAATTGTTATTCTTAATCTGGGGTTTATTGCCGTTTCCACCATTCCCATTTTTCTTCCGGCAGCGGTTGTCAATTTGACAAATTCAGTTGCGGCGGGAGTCGCTGTGAGCGCCGTCGGAATTTTAATTTGTTCTTTTTATCTTTCGGCGGCTGCATACACAATAAAAGTAATTTCCGATTACGGAACTTTCGGTTTTATGGATTTTATCAGGAATTTTAAAAACTCATGGCCGGCTGGTCTTGTTATGGGTGCGCTTGTTTTTTGTTTGTATATTGTGATAACGATCATTCTTCCGTTTTATCTTGGAATCGAATCCCTTGCCGGTCTTTTTTTTGCCGCAGTTGTTTTCTGGGTAACTTTTTTTGCCATGTTGTCATTCCAGTTTTATTTTACGATATACACAAGACTTGGTTCCAAAATTGTCAAGTCGCTAAAAAAATGTATGCTTATTTCCCTTGATAACTCCGGATTTTCCTTTTTTTTATTTCTGCACAATCTTGTTGTATTAATTATTTCCATTGTATTTGTTTTTATGTTCCCCGGTCCTGTGGGAGTTCTTCTTTATCTTGATGAAGCGCTTCGTCTCCGCCTTTTAAAATATGACTGGCTCGAAGCCAACCCGGAAGAAAACCGCAGAAAAATCCCCTGGGATGTTTTATTGATTGAAGAACGCGAAAAAACAGGCACCCGCACTTTTAAAAATTTTATCTTCCCCTGGAAGGACTGAAAAATATCAAATAATTTTATCGGCTAACGCCAATGCAGCCGGCGACGGGGCGTTCCCTGCCGGGGATGCCGCCGTGAACAGGAGTGTTGACTGTCCGCACGCTGCCGTCAGGGAATCGCAAAGCCATCGCGCTTGATCCGCCGCCGTCGAGGTTTATTCCGTCACGGCAGCCGAGCGCCCGTAAAAGAAGAGCCGTTTCCCTTTCAGTGCCGCCTGCGCTTGCCGCTCTTCTGCCGTCGATAACAAGCAGATACAGAACATTTCCGTTATCTGAAATGCCTGCGGCGCTTCGCGGATGGCGATCTTCGCGGTTTTCCGTTCTTTGGGCGGGATGTCCTGCTTCAAGAATTTTATGAAAGCCTCCGGCTGCCTGATCGATGTTTTCGATTGATTGAACGGACGACTGGCTTACAATAGCCGCGTCTCCTTCCCTGAAAAAAACTATCGCGTCGTAATTTGGATTGGGAGGAGACAGTAGTTTTCCGCTGGAAATAACCAGCCCTGCATTTTTTACAGGGAGCTTCTCCTGCGCGGTGATAACGTCAAAAGGGAGGGCATTTATTCCTGCGGCAAGATTATTTTCGCGGACAAATGTTGATACTTTTACACTCAGGACTGAGCCGTCCTGCGGATTTTCCGCTCCCGGTTTTATGATTATGCGCGTAACGGATAGATCGATTTTCAAAGCGTAGAATTCAATGCGCGGATTGGAAATTTTCCCCTGAAAATAACTGACNCCTTCTGCGATCTGCCGCCAGTCCGGCGCTGCATTTTCGATTGACGAAAAAACCGCGGGATTTTGATTAACAGCGCCGCTTGTAGCGCATGACAAAAATATCAATATCGGAAGAAATAAAAAACCTCTCCATGAAAACAGAGAGGTTTTTGCGGTTTCAAACATGATCGGTGTTCTATGGAACACTAGTATTCGCCCTTTCCCTTGCGGTTTCTTTTCACAAGTTTGCGGGCATTGGCTTTTTTCTTCCTGTTGAGGATTGTAGATGGTTTTTCATAATATTCCCGTTTTTTGAACTCGCGGATAATGCCTTCTTTTTCCACCATGCGTTTAAAACGCTTGATGGCTTTCTCCAGCATTTCATTGTCATCAACTGTAATGTGCGCCAAAAGTAATCACCTCCCTTCCTCCTCAAGGTTTTTTTAATCAAAGTCTATCTGTAAAACCGATTACATTACGGACAGACACTAATTATTAAGTCTATTTATTATAGCTTGTTTGTCAATAATCGGACGCGCGACAAAGGAATCGGGGTCAGTATTTTCCGTATTTATGCGCAGTTCCCAATGGAGATGAGGACCGGTCGCAAGTCCTGTCGCCCCGGAAAGACCTATTAAAGTTCCAGCGTTTACCATGGCGCCTTCTTTTACTGTGATGCTGCTTAAATGATAATAAAGCGAATAAATGCCGGGCGCATGTTCGATTACAATCGAATTACCGGTGACAATCCTGGAACGCGCAATGATAACTTTTCCGGCGCCGCAGGCGACAACGCCGGTCCCCGTCGGCACACCGTAATCAACTCCCGCATGGATTGATGTGTCGCTGTTTCCGTCGGAGTATTTAAAAACACGGCGGTCTCCGAAAAAACTGGTTCTCCTGGTGGAGTTGACAGGCGGGATAAATTCTCCGGTGTGATAAACATCCTTACCTGCATGGCTTAACACCGCCCAAAGGTGATTTGCTTCATCCGTTCTCTGCGTGCTTGCGTCTGTTCTGATTCCTGTAAGAACAGGGTTAAGCTCGATTACTTCAGAAACAAAATTCCTTGCCGCTACATTGAACGCGATTTCATGAAGAACGCCGCTTTCTTCATCTTCAAGCCTGATAACCGCGTCTCCTGAACTTAATGTTGACGGAATTGTAAGCACCGCCGCTTTGAAATCCCCAACAGGGAAAAAAGACGCTTTTGCAAGCTGCCTTTCATTTTTAAAAAGCACTGCGTGCTTTATATCTGCGTTTACTCCGATTGTTACAGGTTCTCCAGGGCGCGGATTTTCAGGCATCAGCGCGTATTTTACCTCCGCCAACGCGGAAAAATTCAGGAAAAAACCGGCAATAAAAATTAATAAAAAACGTTTAATCATATACCGGTATCCCTAATTTTTCTTCAAATCCATAATCATCATCTGGGGAGTCTCGTTTCCCCTGAAATAATCCCGAGTGATGTTAAACACAACATCAACCTTGTCGTTTACCGTAAACTCGCCGTTTGTTACGCGATCTGCGTTCTGCCAGTAAAGAGCCGGCCACTTGTGTTTGCCTGCGTCCAGCGTCATTTTTAAATGTTTGGATTCCGGTTTGCCGATAAAATTTATTTCTTTTACAGTAATGTTTTTTGTCATGAAAATGAGCTGATCGTTGTCTTTTCCGTACGGCTCAAAGCGGTCGATTAATTTTAATATTTCCGGAGACAGATAATCATGCGGCAGTTCAGCGTCAATTTTTATGATCTCTTCATCCTGCGCTTTTTCAAATTCCATTCCTGCCGAAACAACTTTGAGCCTGTCAATGAAAGAATCCCAGTTTTTCATCTCCATGCTAAAGCCGCCCGCCGCCTGATGACCTCCGGAATCGATAAACAGATCGCTGCACTGCTCAAGCAGGGAGCAGACATTAAATCCGCGCGCCGAGCGAAGCGAACCTGAACAGGTTTCTTCACCTAACGAAACGGCGATGCTTGGTACGTTAAACTGACGGGCAGTTCTCTGCGCCATAAGGCCGGTCACGCCCTTGTTGATTTTTTCGCTGTAAACAATCGCAAGCTTTTCTTCATATTCGGTAAAGCTTTTATATGCCATAGGTTCTGCGATTGCCCATGTCTCTTCCTCAAGTTCCTTGCGGTTTTCATTCATTGAAGTTAACTCCGCCGCAAGTTTTTCCCTTTTAACAGGGTCTTTCTCAAAAAAAAGATCGGCGGCGGTTTGAGCGCTTCCCATCCGCCGCGCCGCGTTAATGGCAGGACAGAGTCTCCATGAAATATCCTTTGTGTCGTATTTACGTCCGGTCAAATCAAGTTTATGAAGAAGCTGCAGAATACCCTGCCTTGGTTTTTTTTCAAGGGATTCAAGCCCCCTCTTTACTATTATTCTGTTTTCGTCCAACAGCGGCATAATATCGGCTATTGTTCCGAGCGCGGCAAGCTGGATATCGTAATTCTCTTCCATTGGCATTGTGGATGAATTATTTTTTTCAATTAACCGGGAATATGAGGTAAAAAGATTTATAAGCACGTCAAGTTCGCTTAATTCCCTGTCAGAGTATTTTGCGATTTTTGAAAGTTCTTTAATGCGCAGCAGACTCTGCCCCGCAGTCTGCGGAATTTCCTTGCTTATCTGGACTGAAATATCGAATAAACCGAATTCAACGCCCTTGCCGAAAAGTTTCGCGATTGTCTGTTTGTGCAATGCGGCATCCCAGCAGCAGATATGCTGTCCTTCCAGAAAGGCAGGCAGCCGCGTTTCGCCGATTGAAATCATGCCCGGCACAATGGTTTCTGTCAAAGTATTGATTACCTGAAGGTTGCGGATTTTGGCGATTTCGATTATCCATGCATCATTTACAGGTCTTGTGTTTAAAAGGCATATTTGCTGACCGTAAAGATCGCTCCGCCCGGCGAAACGCAGAGCGCACACAAGCTTGAAAGCGACTCCGCAGCCGGAAAGATCCCTGAAAGGATAAGATGAATTTTTCAGTTTTGGATTGATGATAACGAGAGCTTCAGGCAGTTCGTCCTGCGGTTCATGGTGATCCGTTACGATAACATCAATGGAAAGTTCAGCAGCGCGCCTGACTTCAGAAAAACGCGAGATGCCGCAGTCAACTGTTATTATCAATGTTCCGTCTTTTGCGGCAAATTCCTCGACCGCTTCTTTTGAAAGCCCGTAAGATTCATCGCCTGTGGGAATACGCCAGGTAACGTCCATGCCAAGACTTTCAAGATATCCTGCGAGAAGAGCGGTTCCCGTTATTCCGTCAACATCGCCGTCTCCAAAAACAAGCACCTTTTCACCCTCGTCTTTCGCAGCAAGGATTCTTTCCACAGCGTCTTCCATTCCGTCCAGCGCAAATGGATTTCGCAGCGATAGAATGTCGTCTTCAAGAAAATAACGTATTGCATTGCTTGAGTTATGTCCTCTGCGTGCAAGAATCGAAGCGGTCAGCAGATCACAGCCGTATTTATTGGAGATTTCCTTCACCTGTTCAGGAGAAACCTCTCTTTTATCCCATTTCATTTATTAAATAATCGTAACTTAAAATGTAGGTTGTTACCAGTCCCAGCTTGCAAGGCGTTTTCCAAGCGCTTCTGATAAAACAGCGGTCACAAGCGCTTTAGCTTCTCCGAAGGATTTGTTGTCCATTGAATAACGGTATATTTGGGAAGGTTCCGTATACCTAGCGGCAGAGAGCCAGCGGCGGCAGCCTGGGTTTAACTGAAGAAATGAAGAATTAATCTGAGGAGAGTCACCGGCGGTACAGCGAGAGCAGACTGTTGCGCCGTCTTTAACATTGAAATAAAGCGGGCTGCTGTCCGCTGTCTCACCGCAGGCGGCGCAGGTTTCCAGATGCGGCTGGATTCCCAAAAATCCAGTCCATCGCCAAAGAAAGTGAACCAGCAGGCGCAGACAGAGTTCTTCGTCGGCGTCTTCCAGCGTATCAAGGGTGAAAAGCGCAAGTTCCTGAGCTAATCGCCAGTCGCCGCCGCCGCCGTGAGTGGAAAGGATCGTGTCTGCGATGCCTCCTGCCGCCATGGTTCGCTCGTAAAGCTCACGCAGTCCGGCTCTCCATGACTGGACATCAAAATCGTTTATTTTTCTGTAATCCTTTGACGGATCGCGGTAAATCCATATCTTTCCCGAGTTATACGGCGCTGAATGGGAACGCAGCTTGCTCTTCGCGCCGCCGAAAACGGTCGCTTTTACGATGCCTTCCTCTGCAGTGAGCAGAGTAACCTCGCTGTTAGACTCGCCTGACGGTCTGTTTCTGAGGATTAACGCTGTGTAAACGGCTGTTCTGGACATAACATATTTGATTTTAACATATATCAGGTGATCATTTCCCAAAAACTGAAGTTTCGGGAAAGCCTCTAGTATTTGATTTTTATTAAAAATTGTATATAAATCAATATATTGCTTTTATTTTTTAAAAGATAATATTTTAATTCGGGAGAGCCATCTGATGAAAACCATTTTTGTGGTTGATGATAATACAGTTAATCTTATGACCGCGGATAAAGTATTGTCGGATTGGTACAATACATTAACTTTTGTATCCGCTTCAGCCATGTTTGAATTCCTGAATAATATCGTACCGCACGAAACTTCGCTTACAGTTCCTGATTTGATACTTTTGGATATTATGATGCCGGACATTGACGGTTTTAAAGCTTTAAAGATGCTGAGAGCTGATGCACGGTATACAAAAATACCGGTAATATTTCTTACAAGCAAGAACGACGCCAATACTGAAGCTCTTGGTTTCCAGATGGGCGTTATTGATTTTATATCAAAACCTTTTTCCGGGCTGGTTCTTCTTAACCGCATAAAAACGCATTTACATATTGAGGAAATAATCACTGAACGCACAGCGATAATCAGCGAGCAGGCTGAAATACTCAGGCAGCGAACCGAAAAACTTTTAAGACTGCAAAACAGCATGGTGTCTGTTCTTTCCGGTATGGTGGAAAACCGCGACAAGCTGACAGGCGAACACATCCTGCGGACGACAGAATATCTAAAAATATTAATTAACTCGATGGCTGAACGCGGTGTTTACGCCGAAGAATTAAAAAACTGGGATTTTGACGCCGCCATTTCATCATCGCGGATGCATGATTTAGGCAAAATAACCGTAACCGATTTAATATTAAATAAACCAGGAAAACTGACAGACGTAGAATTTAATATCGTTAAAACCCATGCCGCAGAAGGCGAAAAAATAATTGACGAAATTATCAAAGAATCGGGAGAGGGAATATTTTTGCAAAACGCGAAATTATTTGCAGGCTACCACCATGAAAGATGGGACGGGCAGGGATATCCGCGCGGATTAACGGGATTGGTTATTCCTTTACAGGGGCGTATCATGGCTGTAGCCGATGTGTACGACGCGCTTGTATCAGTACGGCCGTATAAGGAAGCGTTCACGCATGAAAAAGCCGTTGAAATTATTCTGAATAATAAGGGAAAACATTTTGATCCTGAAATTGTTGATGTATTTAAAGAAATTAACATCTTATTTATTAAGGTTAAATAAATGATACGCAGACGTTTTTTACTTATCATATTTGTTATTCTTGGCTATTCATGTATCCATTTGCCTGTTTGGGCGCAAAGCGCGGCAGGAAAGGTAAACGATCCTGTACTGCCCGCAATCAAAGTTGCCTTCAGCGATGATCAGTCAATTATTACTGAACGCGTGTTGTATGCCGCTTTAAAGCGGGCTGGTTATCAAATGATCGCCAAAGCTGCAGGAATGCGCACAGCAGTGGCTGACGTGAACTACGGCGATGCTGCGATTTTACCCGCTCAAACAGACGGCTGGGACAGAATATATCCCAATCTTATTAAAGTTCCTGTTGTTATAGATTATGTGGAATTTACTGTTTATTCCATGTCAGACAAACCGTATCATTTTTCCCGGTGGAGCGATTTGTCAGGACTACGCATCGGTTACCGCTGGCAGAATGAGTATATCGCGAACAATTTACACAGAACCGGAGCGTCCGAATCCCTGAGGGTGAATGACACTAACGAGCTGTGGGATTCCCTGCTCAACGGCGATACTGACGCAGTGCTGCTCCCGCGTTTTTCGCATTATGAGCATAGATTTCCGCAGGGGGTAAAAAGGAGCGGCGTGATCGAAAAGCAGCCGGTTTATAGCTATGTGAACAACAGATACGATTACCTGGTTCCTTCTCTCGAAAAAGCTTATCAGGAAATGATTGCCGACGGTACAATAGAGTCGATTCAGAACGGGCAGAAGTTATCCAGTGAAAAGCCTTTTATACTGCATATAAATTCCAATAATGCGCAGAATGATTGGGAACGCAGCCAGATGGAATATATCCGCAGGTTTCTTGAAACGCAAACCGCGCTTGAATATTACAGTATTTATCTGAATTCCAACGAACCTCACAGCCAGATCAGCTATAACGGCGTAATCTCGGATATGATACGCACAGAGTTTATCGCGCGTTATCCTGATTTAATTATCGCTTCCGGTAATGAAGCGTTTGAATTTGCGCTTAACAATTACTATTTGCTTTTTCCGGGTTTGCCGATCCTGTTCTTCGGCGTTCCTGCTCTTGACAGTTCCATGCTGTACGGACTTGAAGAGAATGTCACCGGCGTTTCAGAAACAATTTCGTTTTTTGAAACTGTCTCGGAAATGCTGGAACTTTTTCCGAAGACGCGCCGAATCTTTGTTTTAAACGATCATTATCTTTCAAGAAGCGAGAAAATTAAAGAAGTAATTCAAAGGGATATAAACACACAGCTTCTGCAGCGGAATTCCCCGTTTGAAGTTGTTTTCAGCGAAGATAAAACTCTGCCTGAAATTCTGGATGATATCCGCAGCTTTGACTCTGATACCCTGGTTTTAATAGGAAATTATATTTCAGACTCAGGGGGAACATTTTATTCTGAAACAGATATACAGAAACTGGTTTCGCAGGCGTCTGTTAATCCTGTTTTTTGCTTAACTACCTCCTATATGGGACATGGAACATTTGGAGGTCTGGTTTCTTCCACCAGTATTAAAAATAACACTGTCGCCTCCATGGCTGCCAAAATACTGGAAGGGACGCCGCCCGGTGAAATTCCTGTTATCTATGATTCAATATTTCTTAACCAATGGCAGTTTGATTATGAAACGATGAAAAGATTTAAAATAAACGTAAAAAATCTTCCCAGGTATCATTTTCCCGTTAACCGGTCATTGCCGGTGTGGGAATCCAATCCTGCTGAATTCAGGTTATCGCTGGTGATTGCGGCGTTATTTATGCTGATCATTTCCGGGCTTATTGTTTTTTTCATCAGAAATAACAGAATGACAAAAATTCTTCACAATACCGCAATGCAGTTGGAAATCACGGCAAAAGAAGCGAACAACGCCAATGAAGCAAAGAGCAATTTTCTTGCGAAAATGAGTCATGAAATACGAACCCCAATGAACGCGATTTTAGGGATCGCCGAGATACAGCTCCGGGATGGAACGCTTACATCCGAATCGGAAGAAGCGATCAGAAAAATTTATGAATCAGGCGATGTGCTGCTTAACATTATCAACGACATACTTGATCTTTCCAAAATAGAAGCGGGTAAAATGGAATTGATTCCAGTTAAATATGACATTCCCAGCCTGATTAACGATACAATGCAGCTGAACCGCCTGCGTTATGAATCAAAGCCGATTGAATTATTCATCAATGTAGATGAAAATACGCCTCATTATCTGTTGGGCGATGAGCTCCGCATTAAACAGGTATTGAACAATATTATTTCCAACGCCTTTAAATATACAGATAAAGGATCAGTTTCCCTTTTTGTTCACTCCGAAACCATAGATAACAATAACGAAAATGTTACCGTTGTTTTCCGTGTGTGCGATACAGGGCAGGGAATGACAAAAGAGCAGCTTGAAAAATTGTTTGACGAATATACGCGCTTTAACGCAAAGGCCAACCGCGAGACTGTCGGAACGGGTCTTGGCATGAGCATTACAAAACATCTGCTTAACCTTATGAACGGCGAAATATCCGTTAAAAGCGAAAAAGAAAAGGGATCGGAATTCATCGTGCGTATTCCGCAGCAGCGCGCAGGTTCTGAAGTGTGCGGAAAGGAAATAACAGAAAAACTGCGGGTTTTTAATTTCCGCAGCGCAACGCTTACAAACAAGACGCAGTTCCTGCGTGAATATATGCCTTACGGAAGCATTCTTGTGGTGGATGACGTAGAATCTAATATTTATGTAACTAAAGGGATGCTGCTGCCTTACGGGATAAAAGTCGACACAGCTTCTAGCGGTTTTGAAGCCATTAAAAAAGTTGAAGAAGGAAATGTATACGATATTGTTTTCATGGATCATATGATGCCGAAAATGGACGGCATTGAAACTACAAAAAGAATACGCGATATGGGATACAACCATACCATAGTCGCTCTGACCGCCAATGCCCTGATAGGGCGCGCCGAAATGTTCATGAAAAACGGGTTTGACGGTTTTATCTCCAAACCGATTGATTCGCGTGAGTTGAATTTAATGCTCAATGAACTCATACGGAATAAAAAACCTCCCGAAGTTATCGAAGAGGCAAGAAAAAAAATCGCTCACGCCGCTGAAGCGGCGCCTCAGAATGACAGCTCTGCATCCGGCGGGAATAAACCTACAATAGATGATGAACTTTTTATAATGGCTGCCCATGATATTGAAAACGCTGTTGCAGCGCTGGAAGAGTTATTACCGGAGATTAACTCAGATCCCTCATCTGATGATATTCAATTGTTCATCACAACTGTTCATGGCATGAAAAGCGCGCTTGCCAATATAGGTGAAATGAAACTTTCACACACTGCCCTGAGGCTGGAACATGCCGGAACCACCGGAGAAATAGCCCTGATACTGACGGAAACTCCGGTTTTTATTGATACGCTCAGGTTGTTTTTGGAAAAAATCAATAAACATGAAACAGACAGCGGCGAAGAAAAATCTTCTGACGTTTCCCGTGACGATGAAGAATTTTTACGTAATAAACTGAATGAAATAAAAATGTCATGCGATAAACTGATTGTTAAAGACGCGAAAACCGCCTTAAACGAACTGAAGAAAAAAACATGGCCGCGAAAAATAAACAATATTATTGATGAAATATCTCTGTATATAATCCGGGGTGAATTTGCAAAAGCCGCGTCTTCTGCTGCGGACACGGCTGTAACTCAGTTATAATTCCAGCGCAAAAACCTTGCTGTTTCTGTTCTGATCATAGACTTTGCGTTTCTGTTCTGGCAGGCTGTCTACCGGCGCTTCCCTGAAACCCATGGATTCAAACCAGTCCTGTGTCTGGGTGGTCAGCACAAAAACACGGCGCATGCGGTTTTTTCTGGCTTTTTCAGCCAGGAAACCGACAATTTTTCTTCCAAGACCGATATCCGAATACTGAGGGTCTGTCGCGATTGCCGCGATTTCACCCTGGGATTCACCCCAGTCGTGCAACGCTCCGCAGGCGCGGATAGAACCGTCAATCTCCAGGACCGAGTAATCTTCCTTTTTTTCCTGTATCTGCTCAAGATTCCGCCTGATAAGAGCGCCTTTTTGCATTAGAGGCTCCATTAAACGCAGTATGTCGGGAAGATCCCTTGAATGAATGGCGCGGATAGAGTCATATTCATCGGTATAAATCATGGTTCCTACGCCCAGATTCGAGAATAGCTCTTTTAAAACCGCTCCTTCCTCCCTGCCGTCGATTATGTGTACGCGGTGAACGCCTTTTTTACTCGCCTGCAGGGCAAGCTTAAGCTCCCTCATCGGGACGGAATTTGAATTAATAATCGTTTCCGCCTGCGCCGGAGTGAGCCGAATCAAACTTCCGTCATTCCTTGTTTCAATCCCTTCCGGCAGAGTTAATGTTTTAAATCCCAGATCGTTTTTTACCGAAACTATAAATAACTTGATCGCTCCAAGCGCGGTAGAAGCGGCAAGCGCGATTTCATCGCTCGCCACATTATACGGTTTTCCTGAAGGACTCCAGCCGATGCAGGGCAGAATCGGCACCATGCCGAGGTTCAGCACCCTGCTTAGGGATTCGGCGTATATTTTGTCAACTGTACCGGTATATTCCGTGTCTATTCCGTTAATGACGCCTAACCCTCTGGCGCGCACAAAGTTGCCGATAAGCGCGTCAACCCTGCTTCCGGAAAGAAAAGTCATAAACCGGCTTGCGACATCAAACGCCGCCATTTCAACAAAAGAAATTGCCTCCTGAGTCGTTATGCGTATAGGGGTGTTCTGCAGCGAATTTGTGTACGATGAATTTATATCGTGCTGTTTGAATACCGCGTCAATATTTTCTTTTACTCCTGGAACAATTATTACCTTGAAGCCGGTTTTGGAAAGTAAAGCAAGATCTTTTACAAGACCCGGAAATCCCGGATCTTCAGTTACAGGATAATCAATCTTAAATACCATTATGGAGCCTTCAAACCGGCTTTGGTAATGGAAGACTTCGCGGATCAAATCTACTTTTGAATCAATAACGTTCATTTTGATATTTTATTATATGTTAACAGTTAATGTCTATTATTAAACAATTTGCGCTAAATTAAGTTTTTTATCCTCCGATAAATTAAGTGATACGGTAAAAATCCTTGGATGCTTTGTTAAAGTTTTTTACGGATTTTTCCCTTCAACCTCACCCTTCCGGGAACGGTGGGTCGAGGGTTCCTTTTCCCTTTGGGAAAAATGGCACATGTCCAGCGTTTGTTTTTTTGCATATTAAAACAAATTATTTTTTTGTGCAAAAAAACAAGCGCTGGGTGGAACGAGAACGAGTTTTTCCGTTGGTGAAACTCAAAAATAAAAATCACAAAGTGATTTTTATTACGGCATGGAAGCCGCGTAAGAAAAAACATTCTGTTTTTTCTTGCGGAAAAGCCAAAGGAGTGAGTATATGATAATCAATCACAACTTAAGTGCGATGTTTGCCGACAGATCCCTCAAAGTTACCCAGCTGTTTCTGGATAAAAATATGGAAAAATTGTCGAGCGGGCTGCGCATCAACCGCGCCGGTGATGATGCTTCCGGGCTTGCAGTATCAGAAAAGTTACGCTCCCAGATTCGCGGTTTGATTCAGGCATCTACAAATGCCCAGAATGGTATTTCATTCATTCAAACTACGGAAGGTTATCTGCAGGAATCCCAGGACATTCTCCAGCGTATCCGTGAATTGGCGGTACAGGCATCGAACGGTATTTATACAGAAGAAGATCGTTTGTACATCCAGGTCGAAATTTCCGCTCTAGTAGACGAAGTCGACAGGATCGCATCACACGCACAATTTAACGGAATGAACCTGTTGACCGGACGTTTCGGTCGGCCAGTAGGCGAAAATGTGGTTAACGCTTCCATGTGGTTTCATATCGGAGCAAACATGGATCAGCGTGAACAAGTGTATATCGGCACAATGACATCAAAGGGTCTTGGTATCCGTAATGTCGGTGACGATACTTTTATTTCCCTGTCCTCACCGGACAGTGCCAATCGTGCCATTGGAACACTCGATAAAGCTTTAAAAATTATCAACAAACAAAGAGCCGATCTTGGCGCCTATCAGAATCGCCTTGAGCACGCAGTACGTGGAATCGACATTGGAGCAGAAAACATGCAGGCATCCGAATCCCGTATCCGCGACACAAACATGGCGAATGAGACAGTCTGGTATACCAAGAACATGATCCTTACACAGTCTGGAACAGCAATGCTGGCGCAGGCGAATCAAAGAGGTCAATCGGTTCTTCAGCTTTTACAATAAGCAGCGTCTGACCGCCTCAGGGCAGTCAGATACGTCTCTCGGAAAGGCGCCTGGCCACTTAAAGCTTGCTTGCAAGCAGTGGTCAGGCTTCTTTTTTTTATATATAATGATATATAATAATGTCGGCAGGAGATTAACATGAAAAAGTATATTTTGATATTGACAGTTTTGGTTTTAACAGGAACATTAGCGCAAAATGCGCTCGCGCAGAATGTATCCCCGAAGAATGCCGCTGAAATAACTTTTTCATTTACGCGGCAGAGCGGATCGGCAAGCAATCAATTTGCTGTTTGGATCGAAGATTCAAGCGGGCAATATGTTAAAACACTTTACGCTACCCGCTGGACTGCCAACGGAGGCTGGCAGAGAAGGTCTACAGCCGTCCCGCTCTGGGTAAAGCAGTTTAATCTTTCTGAAAAACCGAACGAAATGCTCGATGTTGTAAGCGGCGCAACTCCCAGAACAGGAACTCTTAAATACACATGGGACGGTACCAACAGCCGCGGCGCCGCTGTTCCGGCAGGCGATTATGTTTTGATTCTTGAAGGTACAATACGCTGGGAAAATCTGGTTTATTACCGCGCTCCAATCCGTCTTGGGCAGGGAGCCGCAAATGCGAATGTCAGCGTTGAATATGTGTCAGGAGACAGGGACTCGGATGCAGAACGTTCTATGATCGGCGATGTAAAAGTCATGGTGCTTCGCTAGGGTAATAAAAACTGAAACTCTGAAATAAATTTAATTTCTGCAACTTTAAATCCTTAATTGGGTCTCTATTTTATGAACAAAATAAACGGAAACCTGAAAACGGCAGTTCTTCCCTTTTATACAATCAGGGAAGAAATAGCAAATTCGATACTGCACGGTATCGGTACATTAGCTGCAATAACAGGGTTGGTTTTCTTAAATCTGAAAGCAACAGGTTTTTTGGGAGTACAAAGAGCGGGTAGCCTTGAAATAATCTCCGTCATTCTTTTTGCAACTACCATGATCGTAATGTTTCTGACCTCAACCTTGTATCATGCGGTGCAGAATCCTGACGCCAAGCGCATACTGCGAAAACTCGATCACTGCGTGATATTTATCTTTATAGCCGGAACTTACACTCCCTTTTGTTTAGGCGCACTCAGAGGATGGTGGGGCTGGGGTTTATTCATCTTTGAATGGCTGATGGTGGTAATTGGCATAACGTTAAACATTCTTGATTCCAAAGCTCTTAAAAAATTTGAATTGGCGGTTTATATATTGATGGGATGGGCGATTATTGCGGGTTTTCTTCCTCTGCTTCGCTCTGTCCCGGTGCAAAGCATTGTTCTGCTCATTGCCGGAGGAGCCGCGTATACATTGGGAACCGTCTGGTATCGAATGAAAAACATCAGGTTCACGCATGTTGTTTGGCATGTGTTTGTGATTATTGGAACAATCTGCCACTGGTTTTCAATATGGTTTTTAATTTGAGTTAAGCCAAGACCGGGAATCGAACCCGGGACCTGCACATTACGAGTGTGCCGCTCTACCGACTGAGCCATCTTGGCTTGTTCAGAAATTTAAGTTTCCGAGCTGCCTTATTGTATCAATTTATGGAACCGGTGTTCAACCTAAATTAAAAGCTCAATCGCGCCTTTTTGTCTTATTTTCAGAGGAGTTATTGAATTTTCACCGAAGACTGTTTCCATGAAGGTTGTATAAACGTTCAATGCGTCTGTGGGAAGGTATGCCTGTATTGTGCCGGCAAAACCGCCGCCGTGAACCCTGCACGCGCCGGCAATTCCCTGTTTTTTAAAAAAATCCTTTGTAAGAGCAAGCGCGGCGCTGATGCCCTGAGTCTGCGGATTCTTTGCAGAGAAAACGTTTTGCAAAAGCTGCCAGGAAGACGCGCCTGATTCTTCAATTAAATCAAGATAATGCATAAGAATCGTTCTTTTTTCTTCTGCGGTTTGAGCATTATTCATTTTGACAAGAACAGAAGTTATTTCCTCTACACGTTTATTTTCATCAAAGAAGTGTATCGCCCGTAGCAATGCTCTGTCACCGAGGGTTTTTCGTAATTCACCGGCGCGTTCAATAACAGCTTCCTTTTCAATTTCGCGTAACACATTTTTCCCGAAAAAAGATGCAACCGCCTTCATTTCGGATGGTATTGACGCGTAATCGGCGGTTAAGTCCGCATGGCTGCCGCCTGTGTTCACCACGCACAAAATGTAACCAGCGGCGGCAAGATCAAAGTTTATTTGTTTAACAGCGGGATTTTTCGCATCGGCAAAATCAATAGCGACCGCGCCGCCAGTTGCGCATGCTGTCTGATCCATAAGCCCGCAGGGTTTACCGAAAAAGGAGTTTTCCGCAATCTGTCCGATTTGCGCGATTTCAAGCGCAGCGCGTTTCCCGCCGCAGTAAAGCGAATCGAAGATTCTCCCCATCAGCACTTCGACAGCCGCCGAAGATGAGAGCCCGGAACCGGGAAGCACGTTTGACACCGCGTTAGCTGAAAATCCGCCTATGCTGTTTCCGCGGCGCGTCAGTTCAGCGGCAATTCCCCTGACAAGAGCTTCGGTTGTTCCTTCTTCTTCAGGTTTCGGCGACAGGTTGGATTTTCCGGAAGCGTCAACGAGTTTTACTATTACATCCGGAAATCCTGTTGAACAGAAAAATACGGTATTATCGCTTCGTTTTTGAACAACGGCGGCGCTGTCAAGCTGGATGGAAGCGGCAAGCACCTGTCCGCAGTTATGATCGGTATGATTGCCGGCAAGCTCCGTTCTTCCCGGAGCGCAGAAAAACCGCATATCTTCAAGAGGCGCGTCATTAGAAAATTCATTTATCAATTTTTCATATCGTTTTCGCGCTGCATCGGCTTCGCTTTCACCGTACAGCCCGGAAAAAATTTCCTGTGATTGGGAAGAATCAAATATTTTTCTAAGTTCATTTCTATTCATTTTTTATTGCTGAATGTTATTCTGCGTTTTCCTGTAAATAACAAGATAATCAAAAAATGAAATCGCCGATATCAGGACAGAAATTGAAAAGATCACAACAGCGGCGATTTTAAAATACGGAATTATAAATTCAAAAATGCCAAGCCGCTGAAGACTGACAGTAAGAAGGGCAAATCCTCCTGCCACGATATACGATACTGTTTTTAATTTACCGCTGAATCTTGCTCCCAGAGTAACGCCGTTTTTCAGCATCATGTTTCTGATAAAAAGAATGCCGAACTCCCGGTAGATAACAATCAACAGCAGAAACGCGGGAAAAATACCGTCAATTACAAAGCATAAAAAAACTGTTATTTGCATAAGAGTATCGGCAAACGGATCAAAAAGTTTTCCAAAATCCGACGTTTCGTTTAATTTGCGCGCTGCAAGACCGTCAAGAAGATCAGTTACTTCAGAGACAATATAGATGAATATCAGAACGGGTACGGTCCATGCCGCTTTACCGGGGAAAATAAATATTATAAAAAATACCGGAGTAAGAATTATACGAAAAAATGTAAGCTTGTTTGCAAGGCTCATTCTTTATTTTCCCTTTTCGCTCTGATTATGTCAATCAGGCGGAAATAACAGAACCTTTTTTATTTCGATGAACTTTTTATCTCCATAATTATTGGTATAAGGGAAAATTCGAAATCTTTTCGAATTTTATTCCTGAGATATGAAATGTAAGAATCGCTGACTGCCCTTTCGCGGGAAACAAAAAGAATAAAGTGTACTGGATTTGCCGATTTTTGTACGGCATATTTTATTTTAAACCTGGTCTGAGGTCCGGAAGGCGGGGGATATTCCTTTATCCAGTTTTCAAGAGCCTGGTTCAAGCGGGATGTTGAAACATGGGTATTGAGCTGTCCGTACATTTTTACAGCGGCGCTTAAAATTTTATCAACGCCGGTTCCGTCCTTTGCGCTGACAGCAAGGATCGGCGCATATTCCATCTGTCCAAACTGAAAATGTATTTTATCTTCGGCTGTTTTAAAAGTGTTTTTTTGCTTCGGCATTGTATCCCATTTGTTAAGCGCCATGATGATGCCCCTGCCCTTGTCATGAGCTAAAGCGGCGATTTTTTTATCCTGATCGGTAAGCCCTTCGTTTGCGTCTATCATCAAAATAACAATATCAGCGTCGTTAATTGATTTGATTGCGCGGTTTACAGAATAATATTCGATGTTTTCCGTCACTTTTGTTTTTCGCCTGATGCCGGCGGTGTCCATTAAAAGAAATTCTTTTGATTTCCAGCTAAAGCGCCCCTCTACAGTGTCTCTTGTTGTTCCGGGAATTTCACTTACAATGGAAGAAGCCGCCCCTGTCAGACGATTTGACAGCGTTGATTTTCCAGTGTTGGGTTTTCCCAGAAGAGCGATTCGGATTTCTCTGTCCGCTGTATCACGTAACTCTTCAACTTTGGAAAAATCAAGACGCTTTATTATCTCCTGTTGAAGCTCGCCCACATTGTCTCCATGTTCAGCCGAGATCATCAGTACTTTTTCAAAACCAAAAGAAAGGACATTCCATGCGTCAGATGCAAGACGCCCGCCTTCGGTTTTATTTACAGCGGCAATTAATTTTTTTTTGTATGGACGTAAAAGGCCGATCAACTCTTCGTCTTCGCTCGTTATCTCTCCAGCTTCAAGCAGCAGGACAACAAGATCGCAATTTTTAACCGCGTTCAGTGTTTTTTCAACGACAAGCCTGTCAATCTCGCCGCAGTCAGCAAGTTTGAAACCGCCTGTGTCGATCAGCCGGACGGGTTTTTCTTCATTCAACAGACAGTCCGCTTCAACAGGATCGCGCGTAACACCTGGCGTCGGGTCCGTGATTGCCCTTCGTTTTCTTAAAAGCCGGTTAAAGAGCGTAGACTTTCCGGTATTGGGACGTCCTGCAAGAACGACCTCAGGGAGATTTTTATATCTGATGCCGGATTCCGGGGTCATTTATTTTTCCTTTTTTTTATTATATTGACGATTCCTGTAAAATTCTCGTCTTTTATGATCGCAAGCATTACAATACCCAGCAGCAGGTAAACAGCCGCGCAGACTAAAAGAGGTGCGCCGATTGAAAAAACGCGCGACAGACCTGCGAACATTTCGCGTAACACAGGGGAAATAAAAAAAACGGGAACGGAAGCGATAACAGAAAGAAAAATTATTTTTAAAATGTAAAAAACTGAAGGAGCGATGCCAAGATCGATATTGGGATTTCTTTTCAGGAAGGCAATCAAAACAACAGTATTTACAGCGCTTGCGGCGGTCAGTGCAAAAGCGATTCCGGCGCCGCGAAAAGGTCCGACAAGAACAGCGGCAAGAGTGATATTTACGGCAAAGGAGATAATTCCCGCGACGGTCGGGGACTTTGTATCGCTTTGCGCGTAAAAAGCGGGAGCGATGACGCGGTTAAGCGCAATGAATAAAAGCCCCGGCATATGGAAAGTGAATGCCGCTAAAGTAAGCGCGACAGATTGTTCGTCGAAACTCCGGCTCTGGAATAAAAGCCGTATTAATGCCTGTCCTTCAAGGAGAGAAAAAAAAGTAACAGGAATTGTTATAAGCGCGATAATTTTTATTGATGAAACAAGACGTTTGCTGTAGATTTCCCACTGAGATGTTTTCGCGTACTCTGCAAGGTTGGGAAGCATCACAGTCCCGATAGAGACTGCGAACACTCCTAAAAATAATTCCTGAAGGCGAAGCGAATACTGAAGGCTTGAAACGACTCCTTCTCCCGCTCTTCCCGCCAGCGCTGTAGAAACAAGATCATTTATCTGATAAGCGGCCATACCGATTATTGTCGGGCTGATCAGGCGCAGAACTTTCCGCACGCCCGGATTGTTAAACGCCCTCTTTAATCCTGTAATAAAAAAAGTCTGTCCCTTTTTTATTACAAACGGGAGTTGAATCGCAGCTTCCAGAAAACCTCCGATAAAAATGCCAATTGCCATAGCGCGGGCGGGATTTGCAGTACAAGGACTCAGGAAATAAGCGCAAAGTATTGTAACAATGTTTAAAAGAATCGGAGCAAGGCCTGACGGCGTAAAAATATGAAGACTGTTTAGAACGCCCTGAAAAAGAGCAGCTAACGAAATAAAACCCAGAAACGGAAACATGATTCTTGTAAGAAGGACAGTTTCGTCAAATTCTTCAATCCCGAAAATCCGCACAAGAAAAGGAGCGGCGAGGATTCCCGCCATCACCATCAATGTCACAAAAAACGTCAGGAAGGTGAACATGCATGACAAAAACTCGCGCGTCGCTGCTTGCTGCGCTTTTTCCCGGTTTTCTTCAAGCAGATATTCCTTGAATGTAGGGATGAACGCGACTGAGATCGAACCTTCGGCGAACAGGCGGCGGAAAAGATTGGGCAAAAGGAACGCGACGGAAAAAGCGTCCGAAAGAGCTGTTGTACCCAGAAATCTTGCCTTCACCATTTCCCTGACAAGACCGAGGATACGGGAAATTAATGTGAGCAAAGACAGGGTTGTTCCATGACGGACAAGTGATTCTGCAGATTGAGGAATATTTATTGACTTGGTGACTGTCACCTTTTGGGATTCTTCAGCGATGTCAGTCATCTTTTCCATTACAATAGATTAGCAAAAAAAAAGCTGCCTGAAAACTCAGGCAGGACACTGGTTCCAAAACCAGGTTAGTTTTGAAAAATGCTTTCGAAAAACTGCCTTAGTAGCCGGGTTTACAGTCAAATCTGATGAACGGCATGGATTTAGCCGCAAAAATGCGTGAAATGGGCTTTAACAGGTATTTGCTTTTTTTTAAGTTCGTCAAATGATTTTGCGGCGTAACGTTACGGCGTTAAAGCATTCTCGTACATATTAAAACCGGTGTGTGAACTACGATGATTGAAATATAAAAGAACATATTGATTAAATCGTAATAACCTAAATAATAAAAAATAAAATTTGACCAAACTTAGCAACAAATGCAAAGAATATATTTTTCTTTTAATTAATATTATACACAGGAGGAGATTTTTTATGGATTGGCTTAATGGCATGAACAATGTAGTAAAATATATTGAGGAAAATTTAACTGAAAATATAGACCATGACTTCTTATGTAAAATTGTAGGTTGTTCAAGGTATGAATTTTCCCGTATATTTTCATTCATGGCAGGTATGTCTATTTCAGAATATATCAGACGCAGACGTTTGTCCCAGGCTGTTTTTGACATACAGAACGGCAGGGATAAAATGATTGATATAGCAATGAAATATTGTTATGAATCACAAGCAGCATTTACAAGAGCCTTTAGTGAACTGCATAATTGTTCGCCTTTAATGGCGCGTAAATTGGGAATGCAATTAAAAACTTATCCAAAAATTTCTTTCAAACTAACTATTTCAGGAGTGAATGAAATGAATTTTAGGATCGAAACAAAAAACTGTTTCAAAATTATCGGCTATTCTTGCGCAGATGGAGACGGCAAGGATTGGAAGAATTTTATGAATAATTATAATACCCGGTTAAGGAATGGTGATACCGGCGGTACACATAGCCCGAAAAGTTATTATCATGCGCCTTTTTGGCAGGTCGGAGCTTATAAGTTCAAAAAGGCGGAAGGTGAGAATTTTTGTATTATTGGCGCGGAACTTGCGGATAAACCAGTCCTTGACGGAATGGATGTAGAGATAATTCCGAAGACAACCTGGGCGGTATTTGCAATAACGTGCAAATCCGGCAGTAAAGAAGCAGATGAAGCGTGTACACGGATTTTTACTGAATGGCTTCCTACAAGCAATTATACACGGGATGAAAATGCTCCGTCATTGGAAGTGTATCCCGCAGGCGATGCAAACAGTAAAGATTATAAGTGGGAGGTTTGGCTGCCGGTAATAAGTAAATAATGATGTACGCCCGCGCATCGCATAAAAAACGGTAATTGCAAAATACCCTGTTCGGGCATTTTGTAGTTACCTAAACTGGTAAGCAAAAAAAGACGGCGGTTTCGGCATAAACAGCATTATATCGGTAATATCACGCCATAACGGAGAATATACTCCCGTATGGGACGAAAATACATTCAAGGCGTTTGTAGTAATAAAAGATTAATAACCTTAATTTAACTGTGCGGCTGCATAGCCGCACAGTTAAATCGAACAGCAAACGAAGTTTGATGAAATAAGCTTTTTACGCCGTTTCAACTCCTTTTTACGCCGTTTCAGCCCCTTTTTGCGCTATCGCCCTGTACAGCTATGAAAAACAGAATATATTTATAAATATGACAGAAGACAATCAACAGAATAAATTCAAGACCCTGTTTTTGGGGAACCGCTATTATAAGCTTACAAACATTAATGATCAGGTAAGGTATATGATCATGAATACAATCTTCATGATCGCCGTAATTCCTTTAACGATATTCGGCATACAGGAGTTGTCTACAGACTCTACCAGAGCCACTATCAACTTTTCCATAGCAATAGCGGCATTGGTTACGCTGATTGCAATGCGTTCGAAAATACCGTTGAAATTCATACCTATACCAACAGTTATAATGTACGGAGCCTATTGTGTCTTCCTTCTTTATAACGGCACTCTTAATTTGTGGGTATCGATTTGGGTGTTTACATACCCGTTAATATCAATTTTCCTATGCAAGTTGACCCTGGGAGTAATTAAATCCACAGCGGTCATTATTGCGGCTGCTGTATTGTTTAATGTACCGGGGACTGCGGCATTTGAAGTGGAACCGGCGATTAAGTTCAGATACATGGCAGGTTACATTTTTATCCTTGCTTTAACAATGATTTTTGAATATGTCGGCAATCAAAAAGACAAAAAAGAAGCGATATTAAACGCCAAACTGAACAATGAACGCAACAACCTGAAAAAAGAAATAGAAAAAGCAACCGCTGACATTACCGCTCATTTGGAAAAGGCAACCGCTGGCGGACAAAAACTCAATAAAGTTATTTTGGACTCTTCTCAGGCATTAAGCATAATTCATGGTAATACTGAAGAAACGCAATTGGAAACCACTGCTCAGTTAAAATCCGTTGAGCAGACTTCTGAACATATTTCGCAAATAGTCAAATCTATTAATAACCTTGAAGCATCGGTTGAATCACAAGCTTCGCATATAAATACTTCATCATCGTCTATAGAGCAAATGGTAGCGAATATTGCTTCCATCCGTTCGGTAACAGGAGAGATAACTAAAATAACAGTTAACTTGACTCAAGCAGC
>WQTD01000027.1 GCA_009786455.1 Treponema sp. | reverse complement strand
ATGTTCATTATCATAAGGATTATTATCAATACTATTACAGGCGTTCTTCCGTTCTTGCTCTCTTCTTTCCCTCTGCTTCTCATCTATCCTTTCATACTATTCCCCTTCTTTCGACCCAGTCAAGAGGTTAAGTTTAAATTTTTAACTATTTGCCTTGAATTCCGCTTATTACATAATTTATACTCATAAATGATATGTTAATAATCGCCGAGAAAGCAATCTTCATCTTGTTTTCTGGTATAATTTCTATATTTGACATGAAAAACGGTATGGTTCCAAGGTTAGCTTTCCTGCTGATTTTTCCTGTTTTATTCATATTGTGTCTTTTTAATGCGGAACATTGTCCATTATTAATGGCGATTGTTGGAGGTTTTCTCGGGCTTACTATTTTTACAATCGTTTTTTATCTGTCTGGAAAGAAGCTGGGACTTGCTGATATATGGTATTCCGCTCTTATTGGTATGGTTCTTGGACCAGTATGGTGGTTTGCCGCTGTTGGAGTCGCATGTCTGGCGGGAATAATCTGTATAATTATCTCAAAAAAACATCGTATACCTTTTATCCCATGTATGGCAATAGGCGGTATATCTATTTCCCTGGCACAAAGCTGGTTTTAATGAAACGAAATTTCATTCTACTAATAATAACCCTGTTGTTTACATATTCCCTATATGGTCAGTCAAACAGGATTATCAGTTTTGATTTTGTTGATCAAAATATCAGGGAAGTGTTGTTCGCTTTTTCCAGTTATTCAAGGATTCCCATTATTGGCGATGATACGGTTACAGGCAGCGTCAGTTTTCAATATAACGGCTACAGCTTTGAACAAGCCTTTGATTCGTTTCTAATGTCAAACAGGTTATTTGCAGATAAAACGACTAACGTATGGATTATTTCACGGGTAAAGATTTCTTTTACTGATCAAGGTATTATTTTGGATTCATTTGACGCTACGCCAGTACAGTTAATTGACAAACTTACCCGTACAACTAATTCGACTATCTTACTGGATATGCTGCCAACCACAAGGTTATCTCTTCATCTTGAAACCACAACTGTGCGGGAAGCTGTAGAGCTGATCATGAGACCATTTCATGATTATATAGTACAAGCTACTGATACATATATCCAAATAATCAGGACTGAACCACAGCCGTTTTCATCCAGTATGGCTGGAACAGGATTAATAAATATCAGGGAAACAGATGGCAAATATACAGTGGAATTAGAACGGGCTCGTTTGACAGATATTTTGGATCAATTGTTTTCTACAACTCATAGAGAATATTTATCTTTTATTAGATCAGATCAAATGGTAGAACGCGCAAGATTTTCTGGCAGGGAACTATATGAAACTTTAAATATAATTCTGGAACAAGGTGGTGGTGAATATAAGGAAATAGATGATTTGTTCTATATATTCCCGCGCCAACAGTCGGAAATTATAACAGAGCTAAGGAATGAAGATAAAGAATGGTATTTATTTGAGACTAGCTATCTGCTAACATCTGAAGTATTGCCTTTAATACAGAATCGGTATAGCGGTCTCCAGATAATATCTTTACCAAACGCCAATACGTTCTTTGCTCTGACGAATGATGAAAATTCTTTAAACATTAAATCGTATATTAAAACGGTTGATCAGCCCAGACGTTCTCATCCAATACGTCTAAAATATATCAGAACTGATGATTTATACCGAACATTGCCGCCTTCAGTCAGGCGGGAAGATTTGATTGATGCCGGAGACGGGAACACTGTTTTTTTTATCGGCAGTTCTGATCGAAGATCGTTATTTCTGAAGGATTTAGAAATAATTGACCGCCCGCGTCCGCGTATACGATATGATCTTTTTATTATACAGGTACAGGACAGTAATAATTTAAATTGGGAGATAAACGCAGAAGCCCGAACGCTTCGCCTGGGAGATCGGAATATGGTAACAGGGAAACTAGGAAATCTTCTAAATTTAAATTTTGATGTAATTACAATATTCGGGTATCAGTTTGCAGCAAAATTAAATGCAGCAATTTCAGAGAATCAGGCAAGCGTTTTCGCAGACACTACGCTTTTTGGTATTTCAGGACAGGAAATAAAATTTCAAAATACAAGTACATACCGCTACCGCGATTCTAATATAGATCCGGATACCGGAAGACCGATATATTCAGGAATCACCCGCGAAATTGTATCAGGTCTTGTTTTGGAAATCAACGGCTGGGTTTCCGGCGACGGAATGATCACAACAACAGTTACAGCTTCAGTATCTAAACGCGGAGCTGATGTGTCTTCTAGTATCGGCAACCCGCCGCCTACATCGGAGAGAGTATTAACTACGCAGGTACGCGCACGTTCCGGTGAAACTGTAATTTTAAGCGGCTTACGCCAGAATGATTCTACCATTGTCGAGCAGCGTACTCCATTGCTTTCAAAGATTCCTATACTTGGATGGCTTTTTAAAAACAAAAACAATACTACTGAAAATACTCAAATGATTATTTATCTGGTGCCTCATGTGGATTTAACCAATTATGAATATACAATAGACGGGTTAAAAACCGCTTCTATCTTTACACGTTTTGTTGAAAATTATCTGGAGAAACCATGAGTCGTCCGGCATTGAGTCCGGTGTTCTGCGCAACAAACGGTATAGTGATATTATCTGCGGACGATCAGTCTGTTTCTTTCGGAATGTTAAACGACGATAATAATGTTCTTAAGATCAGGATAAAAAAAACTTTTCCTGATTATAACTGTTCTTTCCGGATATTAAATTCAGATGATTTTAACTTAAAATTGTCACGGCTCCTATCAGACGATTTTACAGACGAGCAGAATTTAGAAAGTATAAAAAATAATAATAGAAAATCTATTATTGATAAAATTGAAGGCGATGCTCCGGTAATAAATCTTTTAAATAGTATTTTTTTAGAAGCGATTTCCATGCGTGCATCAGATATTCATATCGAATCAGGAAGTGTTGAATCAATAATTAGATATCGTATCGATGGTTTGCTGGTTGACGCAAGAAGAATTTCGCAGGAACGTTCAAATGCAGTCTCAGCAAGATTAAAAATACTCGCCAATTTGAATATGCTTGAAATTCGCAGACCGCAGGACGGACATCTTGATGTTAGATCGGATGCATATTCGCTAGATGTCCGTATTTCAATTGTTCCAACTATATGGGGGGAATCTATCGTATTGCGATTACTTAATCGTTCGGATTCTCCTTTCACTCTTGATTCCTTAGGTTTTTCAAAACAGCATATGGATTGTATAAATAAAATCATTGAAACATCTTCAGGGCTTATTCTTTTAACAGGTCCTACAGGTTCAGGAAAGACGACAACACTTGCCGCAATCCTTAAAGAATTAAATAAAAATAATATAAAAATCATTTCTATTGAGGAACCTGTTGAATATAGAATAGAAGGGATTACTCAAATACAGGTTAATGATGAATTAGGTTTAACTTTTGATACTTTACTTCGCCGAATTTTCAGGCAGGACCCCGATGTTATTATGATTGGGGAAATAAGAGATGTCCAGACTGCAGAATTGGCAGTTAGGGCGGCGTTGACTGGTCATCTTGTATTTGCGACTTTACATACCAACAACGCCATAGAGGCAGTGTACAGGCTTCAGAACATGGGAATACCAGCTTATATGGCTGCGGCAGTTCTGCGTATGGTTGCCGCTCAGAGATTAGTCAGAAAACAATGCCCATATTGTAAAACATCAGGTTGTTCAATGTGTAATAATACCGGCTATTCCGGAAGAACTGTTATTGCTGAATTTATTCCTGTAACACAGGAATTTTCAGATTTAATCGCCGTTGAACCTGACATTGAAAAGTTAAGGTCATATCTAAAAAAGAAACCTTTTACTACTCTCTCTGATGATGCAAAGGAAAAAATCGCTTTCGGAATTACTACCGAAATTGAAGTAAAACACGAATTAGGTGATAATTAAACTTAATTTTTATTTAGGTATTAAAAGGTGCCCAATAGCAAGTGAAATCAGAAAGGACGAACCATACGAAGTCTTGTGTTTATTAATCTTGTTTGTCAATTAATTTTTTGGTAATACGATCCTGCGATTTCCAGAAGTTTTTCTTTTGTGTTCTGCGCAGGATCATCAAGCACGGTTTCCAGTAATTCCCTTAAAACCATTCCAATCATTTTACCGTTTTTTATGCCAATTGATATAAGGTCATTTCCGTTAATCGCAAGGTCTTTGATTGTAAAAGCGCGGTTTTTTTCCAGAACCTCTTTTACCCTGTCGGAAAGCCGGTTAATGCAGCGAAAATCAGGTTCTTTACCGGAAAAGCCGTAAGTGTCGCATCGGCGCAGATCATAAATATCTTCCAGATTTTTCTCTTCAACGCGGGCGATAAAACGCCGGACAGCGGTATCTGACCACTCATCCGTATACAGAAACATATGCTCGCCGACAAGATGGCTGACGCTGTCAATGAAAGCGTTGGAAAAACGCAGGCGGTTTAAAATAATACGGCTCATCTTCGCCGATTTTTCTTCATGGCGATAAAACGTCCAAACTCCGCTTTCATCCAGCCTGTGTACGTCAGGTTTTCCGATGTCGTGTAACAACGCCGCCATTCGCAGGATTTGCGAATAACCTTTTTGGGCGGCATAATCGCAGGCAAGAAGGCAATGATCCAGCACGTCAAACTGATGAAACCCTTTCTGCTCAACCCCGCGGCAGACGGCAAGCTCCTGTAAATAAAGTTTTAAAAGTCCTGTCTTTTCCATGTGCAAAAACGCGCATGAGGGAAGGGGGGAAGCGAGTATTTTTTCAATTTCGTCCCTTATCCGCTCCCATGAAACTTTCGCGCAGGTTGGAAGAGCCGGAGGTATCGCGTTTAATGTGTTCTTCTCAATCTCAAAACCAAGCTGGGAAGCAAAACGGACAGCGCGCAGAGGGCGAAGTCCGTCTTCGTTAAAACGCTCGTCCGCTTTTCCGACACAGCGTATAATTTTTTTTTTAATGTCTTTCGCGCCGCAGAAAGGGTCTACAATTTCGTTTTCGGGAAGGCGGAGAGCGATTGCGTTCATTGTAAAATCCCGCCGGCAAAGATCGTCTTCGATCTTTAACGCATAATTTATTTTATCAGGGCGGCGGCCGTCTGAATATTCGCTTTCGGTTCTGAAAGTGGTAACTTCGGCGCTGTGATTTTTATAAAGGACAGTAACCGTGCCGTGTTTTATGCCGGTGGGAATAACTTTTCCGTTTACAGCTCTGAAGATTGATCCAACTTCATAGGGGAGCGCGTCGGTAGCCAAATCCCAGTCATGTATTTTCTTTCCCATAAGCATATCGCGCACAGCTCCGCCTACAAGGAAAATCTGTTTCCCGTTATTTGTAAAAACCGAAGCAAATTCCTTCAGGACAGGGTCTGTGTTTATCCGCAATTGAACATCCTTTATTTTCAAAGTATACTTGAATAATTCTTTAAATTCATCACACGAAGGCGCAGAGGTTGTTATATGTAAATTTCCCGGTGTCCTTTTATACGTTGCGGCTCTGTGTGAAAATATTGGACTTGTTCGGCAACTCAGGTTGGTTGTCTCGCAAGTCTTGCATTTTCAAGTTCAAAGGTTGTGAAGATGCGATTTTTAATTTGGAAGTTGTTCAAAAATTGAAGTTTCCGAACAACTCTATTGGAGTTTTTTTGCTTGGAATAATATTTACAGGCGGAAAGGGACCGCAGGCAGTTGTTATAAAAAATTTGATAGGCAGGGAAACGTCCGGCGCGTTTTTCATAGCCGCCGATTCAGGGCTTGCGCTTGCCGAACAGGCCGGAGTAAAGTGCGATTTTATAATCGGCGACATGGATTCTCTTGATGTGACAAGACTTGCATCTTATCCTGAAGATCGTATCATCAGGATGCAGCCTGACAAGGATTTTACCGATACTGAACTTGCTGTTTTTCTTGCAGTTGAAAAAGGATGTGATAAAATATGGATAATAGGCGGCGGCGGCGGAAGGATTGATCATCTGTTTGGAATTCGCAGTCTATTTGAAAGGGATTTTTTCCCGCATCGCTGGATTACTGATGAAGCCGATATATATTGCATTGATGCAAACTCTGATGAAAACCCGCTTTCCCTAAATCCCGGAGAAGGTGCGTGTGTTTCGGTTTTTCCTTTGGGAGCGGGACCATGGAAAGCAAAAAGCAGTTCGCTGAAATGGCAGCTTGATAAATTAAAATGGGATCGCGGTTTTTTCGGTTTAAGCAATGTAGCGGTTGACGGGTGGTTTATGATTACAGCGGAAGCCGGTCGCTTCATGGTAATTCTGCCGGAAGCTTCGCCTGAAAAGCTGCTGTAAGAAAGGGAGATGAAATTATGCCGGCGGTAATCATGGACGGAAAAGCTCTTGGGTTAAAAATCCGCGAAAACCTTAGATTAAAATGCGCGCAGCTTGATGTTGTTCCGTCCCTTGCGGTTATTCTTGCAGGCGAGGATCCTGCAAGCTTATCGTATGTTACAGCCAAGGAAAAAGCGCTTGATGAAGCGGGAATGAAGAGCCATGATATTAGACTGCCTGAAAATGTTAATGAAGATGTTCTGCTTTCCACTATCAATGATATAAACAACAATGAAAAAATTCACGGCATACTGGTTCAATTACCGCTGCCAAAACATATAAACGAAGAAAGAGTTATAAGCGCGATTGACCCTAAAAAAGATGTGGATTGCTTTCATCCGGTTTCCGCCGGAAAAATGTTTCTGGGCAGCGGAGGTTTTTTACCCTGTACACCTCATGGTGTTCTTTGTCTTCTTCGGGAATACAATATTCCTGTTTCCGGATCGCATGTAGTTATTGTCGGAAGATCAAATATCGTGGGAAAACCATTGGCTAATCTTTTAATACGGCGTGAATTTAACGCCACTATTACCGTTTGCCATACAGGAACTCATGATATTACCGGTTTTACAAAACAGGCTGATATATTAATCGCCGCGGCGGGTATGCCGGCTCTGATAAAAAAGGATATGATTAAGGAAAATGCAGTTGTAATTGATGTTGGGGTTAACCGCGTTTCCGACAATTCTGCAAAAAAAGGGTACAGGCTCTGCGGCGATGTTGATCCTGATGTTGCCGGGAAAGCTTCCTTCCTTACACCGGTGCCGGGCGGGGTAGGTCCCATGACAATCGCAATGCTTCTTCAAAATGTTTTGGAAGCGGCAATGTTATCCAAGGAGTGAAAATGTCCAATGAACCTGAATGGAGGGACGCTAACCCTCAGCCTGAAAACCTGCCTGGAAAGGGCAGGACAATTATTCTTTTTGTCCTGGGCGGCATTGCCATCTTTGCGTTGACAATCATCGGCATACGCATCCGGCCTGTAGGTCTTGCCGCTGGTATCTTTGCTTTTTTTTCCGGTATTATGATGCTGTTGCGCCGTCACAGGTATAACTTTAAAAGAAGTCTTATAATAACCGCCTGCGGATTTCTGCTTCTGCTTGCCAACCCGCGATTTGGAATAGTAGCTGGATTTGCTTCCTACTTTCTCATTGTAGGCGCAATCGGGATTGTTGTTTTTGGATTGGTTAAGGCAATAAAACTGGCATGGGACATTGGGAAGTGGTAATAAAATAGAAAGGGAGAAATTATGTACGAAATCGAAAAAAGAAATAACGATATTCCTTCGGTATCCAAATTATCAAAACTCGGTGTATCCGCTGTCGGTTATACCGCCGGCGGAATATTTCTTTTTATTTTAAATGCGGTTACAACTTCTGTAATTCCAGGACTGATTATCGGAGGTCTTGTTTTTATATTTGGGTTAAGTTCATTTTTATCCAAAGACCCCGCTGATAAAAAAGCAGGCTTTATAATTACGGCTGCCGGCATTCTTACAATTATCTCAAAAATAAAAATTCCCTTTCTTGCGCCGCTGTCAGGAGCGATTCTTGGCATAGGCGCTGTCGGTCTTCTTGCTTTAGGTATATGGAACGGGATAAAGTTTTTCATCGGTCTGAAAAAACGCTCCTGATTTTTCGATGACTTACTTTTTTGAAACTTACGGCTGTCAGATGAACAGCGCGGAGTCCGCTTCGCTTTCCCTTGTTTGTAAAGAACGGGGCTGGAAAGAAGCGCAGCGAAGCGAAGATGCTGATCTTGTTCTTATCAATACCTGTTCAGTGCGGCTCACGGCAGAAAAACGCGCATTCGGCAGAATAGCTCATTTTGCCGCATTAAAAAAAAAATCAAAAAATTTTGTCTTTGTAATTGCAGGCTGCATGGCGCAAAGGCTTGGTGCAAAGCTGAAGGAAAAATATCCGGCGGTTGATTATATCATGGGCACTTCATCCCGCTCTGTTTTCCCCCTCATTCTGGAAGCCGCTGAAAACGGAACAAGAGCGGCGCTTGATCTGGATGAAAAAGCAGTTTTCTTATTTTCAAAATCCCATCATGAGGAAGGACAGTTTCAAAGCTTCATCCCCATCATGAACGGCTGTAATAATTTCTGCTCCTATTGCATTGTTCCGTATGTGAGGGGCAGGGAAATCTCGCGTGATCCGCAGGCTATCGCTGAAGAAATACGTATTATCGCCGGCAGGGGAGTGCGGGAAATTACCCTGCTTGGGCAGAATGTAAACAGCTATGTTTGGCAGGATATGGATTATTCCCGTCTTTTAAAGCTGGTTGCAATGGAAATAAAAGAGACCGGAATTAAAAGAATACGCTTTCTTTCCGCCAATCCTAAAAATTTTTCATCCGAAACTATCAATGTTATGGCGGAAAATCCTGTTTTTTGCCGTCATCTTCATCTGCCTGTCCAGCATGGTTCAAACAAGATTTTAAACGCAATGAACCGGGGATATACCAAAGAGCGCTTTCTCGATCTTACAAAAGAAATTCGTTCAAAAATACCGGAAATGACATTTTCAACAGACATTCTTGCCGGTTTTCCCAGTGAAACTGAAGATGATCTTGAAAAAACACTGGAGTTGATGGAGGAGGTGAAATTCCTTTACTCGTATATGTACCATTTCAATCCGCGCGAAGGAACTAAAGCATTTGATCTGCCAGACAGAGTAAGCGATGATGTAAAGAAAGAAAGACTATCCAAAGTTATCGCTCTCCAGAAAAAACATACGTTAAAACTGCTGAAAAGCAGGATAGGAAGCACAGATGTAGTTTTAATAGAGGGGATTTCCCGTAAAAATGCCGATGAATTAATTACAAGGACTGAAAAAGACGAAATGGTGGCTGTTCCCGGTTCTGCTTCAATGATAGGTTCATTCGGGAAAGTTACGCTGTCGGCTCTGAAAGGAAATACATTCAGGGCAAAGGAAATAATTCCAATTTAAAAATGGAGGAGTAATTATGCCGTATAGATTAATTATTACAATAATAATATTTGCTGTTTTTCTGGTATTTATCACTTTTAATCTTGATAACCGCTGCGATATCAAGTTCGGGTTTTATACCTTTAATGATGTTCCTGTTTTTATTACTGTTTTTATTTCATTCATACTGGGACTTTTTTGCACATTGCCTCTCGCCATTCACGCCATTAAAAAACACCGTAAGCATAAAAATATAAGCGCAAATCCTCCTCCCGAAGATGAAAAAATCAAAAAGGATGCAGCCGAAGCAAGAGAGAGGTTTTTCTCAAAAAGAAAAAAAGAAAAACCGGAAGAGGACGGTTTTACCGGCAATGAATAAAAATATAATATTGATATTATTGGTTGTTTTCGCATTTCCGCTTTTTGCGCAGAACTCGCTTGATATTGAAATTCAGGAAGCTCTAAAAATCACAGGCAGGCAGGGTATAAGCGACAAAGAACGTCATGACGCGCTTGTCAGGCTTGCCGTTCTTCGCCAGCTTTCAGGAGACATTGAAGGCGCGGCAAGAAACTGGCTGGAAGCGGCGGCGGCAATTCCCGGGCAGATAAATGATGAAGCGCTTTTGGCATGCGCCTACTGCCTCGCCGCGATGGGAGAGTGGGACAGGGCAAAAAATGCGATTGAACCGCTTTTGTCAAAGTCAAAGCGCGCTAACTTTTTACATGCAGGTATTAATGCAATTCAATCCGGCAATAAGGATGCGCTTATAAAAATTGCAAATGATCCTGATTATTCGCCGATGTTAAGCGAAGTTTTTTTTCTCCTCTGGAAAACTTCAGGCGGAGCGGCGGCGGAAAACTGGAGACGGCGTTTGGCTGTTGAATTCCCCCAAAGTCCTGAAGGTCGTCTTGCGGCAGGCGATCCTGTATCCGCCATTATGCCAAGTCCTTTCTGGCTGTTTCTCAGCGGGAACGAATCTCCTTATTTGATTCAAAGCAGTCCTGTTGATTTTCAATCCGGCGTAAAATTACAGACTGGTCTCTTCGGTCAGCAGGTAAATGCGCAGGCGCAGATTACGCGTCTGCGGCAGGCGGGTTTTTCACCTTTGATGGAACAACGCGGCGATATGTGGGTTGTTACAGTCACCGCCGACACAGCACGCGGTATTTCCGATTTAAAAGCCGCAGGTTTTGACGCATTCCCTGTAAAGTAACGAATTGACAATAAAGTCCATGTAATCTACTCTTTTGATCATGAGAAACGGGTTTGCGGCTGTTCTTTTTGGCTTATTGTTTTTTAACTGCGTTTCTTATTTAAGTGCAGCTAACTACAATCCCACCGTTGTTGTCGGAACAATTGTTAATAACAGTACAGGTTATCCCTTCTGTAACTGCGGAAACATGTCTGTAAACGGCATAAATAAACATGGAATTAAAATAACTATTCAGGAAAAATCAAGTAAAAAAATATTTACGCTGGTTTCAGAAAGTGACGGACTTTTTTTTTCAGTCAATATTCCAAAAGGAATTTATACGCTTGATAAAATATATTTAAAAAAAACATACAATACATGCTGGTATGAAGTATCATGGTCGTGCGGTATATGTGCATTTGAAGTACTTGACGGTAAAGTGAATAATCTGGGAACAATTAAATGGAACTGCGAACATAAAAAAAGAAGTCATATCTCCTATAACATGGGATATGAAGAGGCAATGAACATATTTATGACAAGATACAGTTCTATATGCCGGGAAAGAGAATGGATTAATACAAATATCAAACACCGGGATTAACAAAGGATGGAAACATGAAACCTTATGCGCAAATGAATAAAAGTGAATTATCTTCTCTTCGTGATGAACTGGAGAAAACATTTAAACAGCACTGCGGCAAAAACAAGAAACTCAACATGACGCGGGGCGTTCCGTCTGATGAGCAGTTGTCCCTCTGCAATGAAATGCTCACCTGTCTTTCAAACAGCGACTACGCCGCCGCAAGCGGAGCGGACTGCCGCAATTACGGCGGAGTTGACGGTATCGGTGAAATGAAAAAAATATTTGCAGACCTTCTTGACATATCACCTGATGAGGTAATTGTCGGCGGCAACTCTTCGCTTGCGCTGATGTTTGACAATGTGGCTGTAAATATGACGCACGGCGTAAGGGACGGAGAACCCTGGCAGCATCAGGGGAAGATAAAATTCCTCTGCCCTGTTCCCGGTTATGATCGTCATTTTACAATTTGTAAATATTTTCACATCGAAATGATTCCGGTTGAAATGAAACAGGACGGACCTGACATGGATACTGTTGAAAAACTGGTTTCTTCCGATCCGATGATCAAAGGTATCTGGTGTGTCCCAAAGTATTCAAATCCGACAGGCATTGTTTATTCCGTTAAAACCGTCCGGCGTTTTGCTGAATTAAAACCTGCTGCTGATGATTTTAGAATTTACTGGGATAACGCGTACGCCTTTCATGATCTTGGCGCAGTGAAATCCGCCGTCCCGAATATCATCCGTCTTTGTGAAGAAACCGGAAATCCGAATATGGCGTACGTGTTCGCATCCTTTTCAAAAGTAAGTTTCGCAGGTTCTTCGGTAACATGCATGGCGTCTTCCAAATCAAACTGCGATTATATAAGGCAGAGGCTGACTGTGCAGACAATCGGTCCTGATAAATTAAATCAGCTTCGTCATGCGCGTTTTTTCAAAGACGCCGCCGGCGTGATGGCTCATATGGAAAAACATGCCGTTATACTGCGCCCAAAGTTCAAACTTGTCGCAGATACTCTGCGCCGTGAACTTGGGGAATTTGATATCGCCTGTTGGACAGAACCTGCAGGAGGTTATTTTATAAGTTTTGATTCTCTTGACGGCTGCGCGAAAAAAATTGTCTCTCTTTGCGCGCAGGCAGGAGTTGCTCTGACTCCAGCGGGAGCGACATATCCGTATGGCAATGATCCGAGGGACAGGAATATTCGAATCGCTCCGACCTGCCCGTCTCTTGATGAACTTTCAGAAGCGATGGAAATTTTCTGCGCTGCGGTTAAACTTGTAAGCGCGGAGAAATATTTATCAATATAAAAAGGAACTCAGCCAAAGAGGCGGCAACGCTGGACACTCTGCGGGAGTTTGTGGTAAAAGTAAATATACCGGAGGATTTTATGGGCTACATAGATAATATTATTTCGATAATTGAAAAGAAAGACGCAGGGCAGGTTGAATTTTTGCAAGCGGCAAAAGAAGTTCTGGATTCGCTTAGGATAATTGTTGATCAGGACAGTACTTATGAAAAAGCAGGGCTTCTTGAGAGGCTTATTGAACCTGAACGAGCTGTCGTTTTCAGAGTCCCATGGGTAGACGATTCGGGAAAGACACAGGTTAACCGCGGTTTCCGCGTTCAGTTTAATTCAGCGATCGGTCCTTATAAAGGCGGACTTCGTTTTCATCCTTCAGTAAATTTAAGCATTATAAAATTCCTTGGTTTTGAACAGATATTTAAAAATTCACTTACAGGCATGCCGATAGGCGGCGGTAAAGGCGGCTCTGATTTTGATCCGAAGGGAAAGAGCGATAATGAAGTTATGCATTTTTGTCAGTCCTTCATTACAGAACTTTACAGGCACATAGGTCCTGATACTGACGTACCTGCGGGCGACATTGGCGTTGGAGGAAGGGAGATCGGTTTCATGTACGGACAGTACAAACGGCTCGTTAACAAATTTGAAGGTGTGCTGACCGGAAAGGGAATCGGCTGGGGCGGATCGCTTGCCAGAACCGAAGCCACAGGATACGGACTTGTTTATATAATTGATGAATATCTTAAATCTAAAAAAGACGGTTTTAAAGGAAAAAAAGTCGCGATCTCCGGAAGCGGAAACGTCGCTATTTTTGCAGCTGAAAAGGCTTCTTCTCTCGGAGCGGTTATTATCAGCATGACGGACAGCAATGGTTTTATTTATGACAAAGACGGAATTAATCTTGACACAATAAAAGAAATAAAACTGATAAAAAGGGAAAGGCTTTCAAAGTACGCAGAAGTTCACAAGTCGTCCGTTTATACCGATGCCGAAAAGGGTAGAGTATGGGATATCCCCTGCGATATAGCTCTTCCGTGTGCAACCCAGAATGAGCTTCTTCTTGACGACGCAAAAAAACTTGCCGCTAACGGCTGCAGGGTTGTAGGCGAAGGTGCGAATATGCCTACGTCGCTTGATGCAACTGAATACCTGATCGGGAACTCAGTGGCTTTTTTCCCCGGGAAAGCCGCTAACGCCGGAGGCGTCGCTACCTCCGCTCTGGAAATGTGTCAGAACAGCGCCCGCCTTTCCTGGTCATTTGAAGAAGTAGACCAAAAACTTAAAAACATCATGACCGGTATTTTTAACAATATTGATAACGCCGCCAAAGAATACGGAAAGCCCGGAAACTTTGTGCTTGGAGCGAACATTGCCGGTTTCAAAAAAGTAGCCAAAGCCATGCTTGATCAGGGTGTGATTTAATTTTTTATTTCGCGCTAGTCATTGTTCACAGGTGTGAGTATAACGGGCGTTTCGAACAGATCCTGAATTCCTGCGGTTCCTATGCGGACAGGGGATAGAAGCGTGGAAGAATTGGGAGCGTCCTCAGCTTTGTAAACAAGCCGGTTTTTATTTTCATATCCATCTGTAGGACGCAGTTCAAGCAGTTCCTGTCCGTCAACCGCGTAAAAAACATAATGTCCTCTGCGGGTTGTACTTCCCGAAGTGATTATATATTCACCTGTTTTTTTAAACTGGAGTCTTCCCCATGTACTGTCGTAAAACGCGTCTTTTGCAGGTTTAATCGACGGTACTGTCTGGTAAAACATCGCAATACCCGCCTTCCTGTAGGAGCCGTCCCATGTCGTATTGGCGGTTATTTTTAACTGGACATCTTCAATTACCCTAAGCCTTATGCTTTCAAGCGATTCAAGCTCAATATCTATAAAGCGTAATAAGGTGCTGATTGAGATATTCTGGCTTCTTACATAAAGACCGTATCTTGTAGGCGTTGAATTCTGCCAGTGAAAAACCTGCTGGGTTTCATCACCGTAAAAAATGATTTCTCTGCTTGATGAATTAAAATACAAATACTGCTTTGAATCTACCGTACCCTGCGGGCTTACATAATACCAAAGATCATTTATAAAATTTTCAAAGACTCCCGGAGCGCCGCTTAGAATTTCCCTTAACTGCCGCTGTTCAATCTGGGAACCCGGTATTCTGGAAATGCCGGTTTGTTCATACTGTCCGTTCTCCGGATTGAAGGAATAAATTGTTTCAATCTGATCAAGAATATTATTTGATGTGTTGTCGTGTCCGTAAGCTGCAATATTAAAACTCTGTCCGTTTGTAATTCCCTGCTGATAGGCATTAGTTCTGGGCGTTTCCAGAATTTTTATGGAACCGTCAATTTGGATTTCAGCGATTTTTCTGTATGCCTGATTTACAGCAGGAAATATTTTCCTGAATATTGTTATTGTGTGTTCATTCTGATTATTCATTCCTGTTATAATAATGCAATTGTTTCTGTCGCCGATTAAATCCTGGCTGAAAAGCGAAATTGTTTCGGGTCTGGCGGCAGCCGCGGGAACATCCCACATCCTTGTATATCTTCTGCTTTGTTCGTCAAAACCGATATACGTTAAAAATACTTCCCTTGCGGTATCGGAGATTCTTGTAAAAACAATGAATTGCTCTTCCGTGTAATAGGTTTCGTTTTCCCTTGTAAAAACAGTGATGATCGTTTCATTGTCTTCCAACGGAATCTTTGCGGTTCTGCTTTCATTCCATGCCGCAGGTCCGTCCTGATCATTTGCGGAAGACAGACCTGCTTCTCTGGGAGTTATAATTACTGCGGCTCTTATTTCTTCCGGTTTTGGATCAAAGTTTTTCCATATGCCTGTCGCAAGAAAAATAATTATCAGGATTGATATTGACGCAACGGTGATGGATGAACCGATTAATTTTTTTTTTTTATTTTCAGAATTATTCATCTAAACGCAGTTTTATTGAACGCTGAAAAACGCAGAAGCTGCCCTGCTGACTCTTGAGTCAAGATTCAACCCGACAACAACTGCGCGCCATGCAGAAAATTCCTCTATTCTTGAAAATCTCATCAGACCGGCATTGGAACTGTTTAAAACGGAAGAAAGACCCTGCGAGGAAGCACTTACAAGAAGCGTATATGTAAAACTCGATCCCTGATGCTGCGCGGCTTCCCGCAGCGCACTTGAAAAATCAGTGCTGTCTCCGGAAGCGGTGATTTCCCTTACGCTCTTTTTAACGGTTTCCCTGTCTGAAGCGCTGTTGATTTTTCCCTCATAAATGATCCTTGAATTACTTCCGGCGCTCCATATCTTTACACTGTCTCCTTCAACAAGTATCTGATCCATTTTGTTTGATATCCATGATGAGACTTCATCCCTTACATTCAGATAATAAGTTGAACCGTCAACAATTAAATTTACATTTATCGGATTTCGCTGCCCATACAGCGGAGAAAGACAGAAGAAAGATGCCATGACCAGCGCTAATACTGGGATTTTTATTCCGGCGGCTTTGTTTTTACTCATATTACCGATTTTAGCATATATCTGACGGTTTGACTAGTTTAATATATGACAGCATTACCGCTTTAATGCACAAAAAAAGCTTTACATTATGTTTATAAATATGCTATTCTTCCATGAGACAATAGTTTAAAACTAAATTATAAGGAGAGTTATTATGGGAGCAATTGATCTGCCCAAATCGCCGAATGTATTTCATCCGGAAAAGCCAAGCGCTGTAGGTTCACGAAATTCATTAGCGCAGGAATATCGTGATCAGCAGGCTGAAGTTAATCTGTTGCTGGAGGAAGAAACCAACAAAGTCATCCACCATCTGACAGCAAGACTGCCTAAAGATGTCCTTGAACGCCTTGATGTAATGGGCGGTCTTAAAGAAAAACTGTACAACTATTTTAACCAGAATTACCAAAACATGTTCAACCGTTACATGGTAACGAGCGAAGATGAGATGGTGAAAAAGGTGAGAAACTTTATTGACAAAGAAGAAACAAAAGTTCTTACCCGTTACACGCCAAAAGAAATTGCGGACCTTCTTGATGCGGTAGGCGGCGCTGACAAATTCAACACCGGCGAAGTTGAAAAATCCGTTGTGAATATGTATGGTCACCTGCAGGGACATATTCAGAGAGGCGTCAACGAACTTGAAACACATACCAACAGCATCCTTCGCCAGAAGACAGACACAGGCGCTTTTGTGCGCGGTGAAAACGCATACTCAATTGTTAAATGCGCGTTTAAGGATAATCTGTTCAAACCCAAAACAGTAACCGACGTAAAACTTTCAGTCAACATTCTGGAATCAGAACTCATAAGTCCGATTTTCCATTATCAGGTTACAGTTGAATATCTTATTAAAGATTTGATCTCAAAACACATAATTGACAGCATTGATAAACTTGTTGAGCAGATTAAGGACGACAGAATTGATCAGGGACTTGAAGAGCTTACAGACAGCGAAGTTATTTTTACAAAGCTCGGCAAGGTAGATGCCTTCACAGACGACAATATCGAAGAAGCAAAATCAAAACGTTATCAGTTCGTTGCTAAATCGCTCATGGAAAAAATAAACGACCTCCGCGCTGAAATTGATCCTGAATCATTTGACGCTCTCAATGTCAGGGAAAACATCAAAAAAATCATCGACATGGAAAATATCCGCAACCGCGGTTTCAACACTGCCATTAACTCCATCACTTCAATTCTTGATACCTCCAAGATGGGTTACCAGTACATCGAAAACCTCAAGAACGGCCGCGAAGTTGTTATTCGCGAATACGAAGATACGGATGCCGCAAATCTTCCGGATGAACGTTATCAGATAAAAATGCGTTTCTTTGATAACGCACAGCTTATTGAGGATCGCAAAGCTTACGATGTGCAGATTAAGAGTTTTGAAACCGAAGTTCAGCATCTCTGGGATGTTCTTGAGGTTATTTACCAGAAAGACTGGAAAAAATCCTATCAGGTCAATGACTTTGAGGATTTGTCGGCAAAGAATAAAAGCAGGATTAAAACACTCTTTAAGGACAAATCCGGCGAACCGCTTTATGAAGATATTGCCAAGGTATGGGACGAGATTTCCTTTGTCAAACCGGCTGAAACCGAAGTTGAAAAATCGAACCGCACGTACATTTGGGAAAAAGACAGAATTCGCACCAGAATAATCAGAATGCGCGAAAGAATGAAAAAAATGTACGATTACCTGTATCCCGTGGAAAGGCGCGTGATGGAAGAAAGACTCGCGTGGCTTGAAAAAGAATACTTCAGATTTGAATACACAATTAATCCTTACCATCTGCAGCCGGGACTTCTTCTGGATGTTGATATTACATCAATCAAGAGGAAAAAAGTCACTCTTGACGCGATGGCGAATGTTCTTAACGAATTCCTCCACGGCGTTAGCAAGGGCTTCTCGGATGCGGCGTTTGCATCTTTCAGCCGCAGAAGATCAACAGTCCGTGAAGATATCAATCAATCTTTCAGCGCAGTTATAACAGAGGAAGAAGAGAAGGCTGTCGCAGCAGCAGCCGCGCCCAAACCAAAAGCAATTGCAGCTCCCAAAGCGGCTCCAAAGAAGAAGGGCGTTGTAGATTCAAAAGCAAAAGCCAGGAAAGCCGGCGGTCGTGCTCTTTCGGAATTATAATCAGAAGGGACTTTAGGTAACTTCATAATGTTTAAGCGNTCCTGAATCAACGTGGCATTGAATGCCGGGTGGTTCGGGAGCGCTTTTTCTATATAAAAATGAGGAGAAATTATGGCAGATAATGTAAATTTGGAAATATTATCTACCCGAAACGGTTTTAACAGCGCAGTCAGGCATATACAAAAAACAATGGAAATAGCAGCAAGCGCAGGAGCGGAAAACTTCGGCGATATTATATATCAATTGGACGATGATGATTTAACAAGCAATAAATTAAGGTTACTCTTAAGAATGCTGCTGATTGACAAACTTGGCTATAAAACAGCCTCGGCAAATCTTTCTGCGGCAGTCAAGGATCTGGGCGCTCTTGCGAAAGAATTCGAAAAATGGAACGGGGTTGATCTTGTTGCCGCTTATCATCATCCGGAGATGGGGCTTATAGTCGCAAACCCAAAAGTTGCCGAAGAACTGGCTGCTTTCGGTGAACTTCGAAAACGTGAGCTATTGGTTATTTATGCAGGGCTTCAGGGAAAAGAAACGGATAATAATTGCCAAAAAGCCGCCGATCTTGCATTGAATCTTTTTGAAGGCGCCAAATGTGCCGTTCCTGCCGCCATTACAAGCGGAAAATTTACGGTTAAAAACGTTTTCAAACCAAAGAAAGCTGCGCCGGCTCTAACGAAAACAGTAAAAGTTAAAACCAGCAGCATGAAAGCTGCGCCAGATAAAAAAACCGCAGCCGATGCAAAACCAGCAGGCGGATCTTCCAGGATGACGCCGCGTTATGCGGTTGTAGTTAAAAACGAACTGTTTCATAATGGCAATGTTGAAGCATGGAAAAAGATAATTGAAAGTTACAAGGCAAAACACCCAAATCTGGAAGTGTTTATTTACTACGAGATGGAAAGAATTCTTGACATTAACTCGCTTTTCAAATGGGGTAAGGTAAAACACGGCAGCGCCATTGAATTCGCCGTAGCCGGAAATGAAATTCAGGATGTCGCCAAGCTTCAGCGCTATCTTGCGCAGGGTGCAAGTCATCAATTTGAAGCATTCCTTCGCGGACCTGTCAATGCTGTGTTAAAATTATTTTAATTAAGGAAATCACATGGATTCAAGAATACATTTTTTTAGCCATGATAATGTTATCTCTTCAAAAATCAGACCTGAATCACTTGGTATCCGCGGCAGGCAGGCGAATGAATTTGCCGAACTTGCATTTCCCATTTTACCGGGAATAATTCTGGATATTGAAATCGCATCGGAAATTGATCCAAAGGCAATCAAAAAAGATATTGCAGAGTTACTGGGAAAATGCTCAAAGCTTGCCGGTAAAAAGTTCGGAGATACTGAAAATCCGCTTCTTCTAAAAGTGGTTATTTCTTCCAACCTTGCAATTACAACATATCCTGCGCTTCATAACTTCGGTCTTGTTAAACCTGTTATTGACGGTTTTTCAAAATGGGTAGGCGCTGATTTTGCCGCAAATGAAGTTTTGTTTTTGATTAGCGGTATGCTGATGATACAGGAAAGAATTAAGGAACTTGAAAAAAAGCCCAAAGAAAAGGAAGAAATTTCTGAAAGATTAAAATTTGTCAGAAGCATGCTTGGAATGAAAAGACCTTCCAACGAACTGCACAGCGAAGATGATGAAAAGCCTCTTCCCAAAAAGAAATCGGCAAAAGAATATATGGACGAGTATGCGAAATACTTCCCCAAAGGATTTTTTAACGATGCTGAAAGCCAGGTGCTTATAACGCTTGGGGAAATTTCAAAAATGCTCAAAATGGATGAGCAGAATGATGAAGATACTGCGATAATGATTCAGCCGATGGTATACGGAAATTACGGCAATGATTCATGTTCAGGATATTTCCATACACGTAATGTTATAACGGGTGAAAAAAAGCTCCAGGGAAATTTTTACAGGGGAAAATTCAATGAAATAGGAGCCGAAGGTCATGAGATTAACAAGATAGACCCCGGTCATTTAAAACAACTTGAAAAGATTGCATGGACGCTTGAAGATAAATTCAGGGAAATCCGCCAGGTGCGCTTTACCGTTGAAAACGGCAGACTGTGGTTGATTGAACAGAGACTGGTTGAACATAAATCCACACAGGCTGATTTAAAACTTCTTTTGGATCTTGCAAAAAGGAAAATCATCAATTCTGTGGATGTTGTAAAGGCAATTGATCCTCTGCGTTTAAATGAAATTCTGCATCCTGTGATAAACCCTGCAAGCGTAAAAGGACTCAGCGTATGGAAGGGCGGTATCGCGGGCGCTCCGGGCGCCGCCATAGGACGCGTGTATTTCAGCACAGACGCTCTTCTTGAAGGGAGGAAAACATCCATACATCAGGGAGAAGATGATCGCGCTATTCTCGTTTTGGAATCTTCTTTTGCAGAAGATGTAAAAGCCATTGAAGTCAGCACAGGCGTTCTGACAGCCGAAGGCGGTTATTCCGCACATGCGTCTGTGGTAGCGCGTCAGTACGGAAAAGTTTCGCTTGTTTCTCCGCAGCTAAAAATAAAGGGAAACAGGGCGACACTGGGCGCGTTCGGTTTTTCTGAAGGCGAATACATAACAGTTGACGTTCCTTTTTACGGCGAGGCATCTGTTTATAAGGGAGTTGCGGATTTAATTGAACCCAACCCGAAAGAATCAGGATTGCTTGATTTTATTGATCTTTCCAGGGGATTTCTTAAGGATTTTCACGTTCGCTGCAATGCAGATACACCGCGGGATGCCGCTCTGGCACTGAGCTTTGGAGCAGACGGAGTAGGGTTGTGCCGCACTGAGCATATGTTTTTCAAGGAAGACCGTATTAATGTCTTCCGCGATATGCTTCTTTCAGACGATCCGAAAGAACGGGCGAAGGTGCTTGATAAACTCCAGGTCATGCAGAGGGAAGATTTCTACGGCATTATGAAGGTTATGGCAGGNAAGGAAGTGACAATCCGTCTTCTGGATTCTCCGCTTCACGAATTTATGCCGCATAACAGCGATGAAATGAACGCATATATCGCACATGCCGGAAAAGGGAAAAAAGAAAAACTGTCAAAAGCGGCGGTAACCGCCCGGATTGACGCTCTTCATGAATTTAATCCGATGCTTGGACACCGCGGCTGCCGCATCGCGGTCTCATACCCTGAGATATACGCAATGCAGGTAAAAGCCATTTTTGAAGCAGCTTATAAACTCCATGCTGAAAAAATTAATGTTTATCCTGAAATAATGGTTCCGATTATTATGAATGTATCTGAACTGAAACTTATTGCATATGGTAAAAAGATCGAAGGTTCCAATTATCCTGGCATTGTAGACATTGAAGAAGCGCTTCGCAAAGAGCAAAAAGCAAAGGAAGTGGATTACAAAATAGGTACAATGATTGAGCTTCCGGCAGCGGCTCTTGGCGCGGGAGAAATCGCAAGGTACGGGCGTTTTTTCAGTTTTGGTACCAACGATCTTACGCAAACAACCTTGGGTCTTTCAAGGGATGACTTCACCGCGTTTATGCCGGATTACACTCTCTATGATCTTATCAATGGTAATCCGTTCAGTATTTTGGATACGCATGTGAAAGAGCTTATCACACTTGCAACGGAGCGGGGACGGATTACGCGCCCTGATCTTGTTTGCGGTTTATGCGGCGAGCATGGAGCAAATCCGGCGAACATCCGTTTCTGCATGGACTCAGGCTTGAATTATGTATCATGTTCGCCCTACTCGGTGCCGATTGCTTTGCTGGCTGTTGCACAGGCGGAGATTGAAAAAGCTGAAGCAAAGTAAAAAAAAGGGGCTGTCCCGGACAGTCCCTTTTTTACGCACAAAACACACAGAAACTTATTCAAAGTCACCTTTAAAATTCATTTGACTTTCAATCGTTTTTACAATCATCAATGACGCCTTTTTCGCATCAGATTCCGGAACTCTCCTTTGTCTGTTAAGCGAATCTTTAAAAAATTCGGTAATTGTCGAATACATATCAGGCATCTCATAAAATACAACCGAGAAATTCATGCCATGAGGAGTTAGAATTGTAAACGAACCAGGCGTTTCATCTGCGGTTTTTGATATGTATATTTTTGTCTGATTCTTTGCAATAACTGTATCCAGTTCATTAAAACGTTTTGGAATTTTTTCGCCTTCCACCCTGCTGACCGGTTCAATAAATTTTTTGGGATAAGTGTCAGGTTCGACCAATATATGCAGTTTTTTCCCGCCGGATATAAATTGCAATCCTGATGACGTCGGAAAAATTTCTTTTACGCCGGCATAAGAAACAATTTCATAAATGGAATATGCGGATTTTTCATCAAAGAACGAGGAAATAATATAACCATGCGCAAACGGAAGTTCCTTCTGGGAATATGCCTCAAATAAATTACGGTATTTTACATTGCCGCCGACAACATTAACCGGTTTTTCAGTAGCCCGTTTTGCGGAGTTGGATACTTCAGCTTTTTTAATAACCGCTGTTTTCTTCGCTCCGGAAACTTTCGTAGCTGCAGTTTTTACTGCGGGTGGTTTTTTTACTATAGCCGCTTTTTTTACAGCGGGTTTCTTCGCTGCGGCGGGTTTTTTAACAGCAGTACTTTTTTTAACAGCTGTTTTTACCGCGGGCTTTTTCGCCGCAGCCGCTTTCTTGACAGCAGGTTTTTTTGCAGCGGGTTTTTTTACCGCAGCCGCTTTCTTGACAGCAGGTTTTTTTGCAGCGGGCTTTTTCGCCGCAGGTTTTTTAACAGTTTTAGTGGCAGTCTTTTTTATCGTAGCCATACATCCTCCCTTAATATTTTTGGTGTCCCAAACTCACTAATTATAAACCTTTCTTGTAAAATTTTGCAATAGATTTTTTTTCAAGACTCATCCTGTTCAGAAAACAGAAGTTCAAGAACAAACTGAGTCTATTAAAAAATTATTTAACCCGCGCAAGCGTTACTGCGCATGTTGTAACAATATCATCAACAGATGCGCCTCTTGAAAGATCGCTTACAGGTTTTGCAAAACCCTGAAGAAACGGTCCGTATGCCTGCGCTTTTCCGATGCGCTGAACAAGCTTATAACCGATATTGCCTGCGTCAAGATTGGGAAATACAAGAACGTTTACTTTTCCCTGTACAGGACTTCCGGGAGCTTTTTTCTCCATTACCGAAGGGACAAGCGCAGAATCAGCCTGTAATTCACCGTCAAATAAAAATTTAACACTTCTTCCCTTAAGAATGTTTGTTGCTTCCTGTACTTTTATTACATCATCATGGCTGGCTGAACCTTTGGTTGAAAAGGAAAGCAAAGCAATTACTGGTTCAACATTCAGGAATTCACGGCAGGAAAGCGCGGCGCTTTCTGCAATGTCAGCAAGCTGTTCAGGCTTGGGATTGGGAACTACCGCGCAATCGGAGAAAATCATGGCTCCTTCTTCTCCATACTGGGGATTCATATCAGTCATCACAAAACAGGAAGAAGCGGTTTTTAGACCCGGCAATGTACCTATTATGGAAAGACCTGCGCGAAGTACGTCTCCTGTTGTTCTTTCCGCTCCTCCAACCATCGCGTCCGCATCGCCTTTATGAACCATCATTGCGCCCCATCGCAGCGTATCTGTTATTTCCATTCTTGCCTGCTCTTTTGTCATCCCCTTGTTTTTGCGTAATTCGTAATATGTTTCAGCATAACTGCCCAAATTTAAATCTCCCCCGGGAGATACAACATTTATGCCTTCAATATCCACTCCCTCTGTTTTGGCTGTTTCAAGGATTTCTGCGGTTTTACCCAGAAGGGTTACGCCTTGCGCAATTTTTTCATCCAAAAGGATTCTGGCGACCCTGATAATCCTTTTATCAGTTCCTTCCGGCAATACCAGTTTTTTCGGCGCTGATATTGCCTTGTTTTTCATATTTGTTACAAAATTCATGATTTCTCCTTTTTGAACATAATACTCCCTTCAATGGAATTCTACAAGTTATTTTTATTTATTAAAAATTGAATTTTTAAATAGGTTTTATTTTTTTAATGATATGTTGCTTTACATTTGATACACTCTACGTATTCCCAATATTAATATTTTCTGTTACCATGTGATTAATTATGACTGATGTATATAACGATTTCATGGAAGAAGCGGATTTTGATACCATTCTTTCGCCTGATATTGAATTTACAGGGACATTACATTTTGAAAAACCATTTTTAATTAGGGGAAAGGTATCAGGAGAAATAAATTCAACAGGTTTGCTTGTTATTGACGAGAACGCGGTTGTTAATGCAAATATCCATGCGCTGCGTGTACTTATAAGGGGAATTGTCAAGGGAGACGTTACCGCAATAGAAAAAGTTGAGGTAACGATAACAGGCAAATTAACGGGTAATGTAATTTCGCCGGAAATTTTTATGGAAACCGGTTGTTTTTTTAACGGCCGTTGTACAATGGTCGGGAAGAACGCAGTATGAAGAATTTATTAAGGTTTTTTTTAATTTTAAATTTGCTTTCATTGACATTAAATGCCAATGCGCAAAGCCGATCAACAGAATCGCTTGTTGAATTCCGTGCTGGCAATTATGAAAGGGCAATTCAAATTTGCCGCAGTGAAATAAGTGAAAACTCATCAAACCTTGAAGCTCATGTTGTTATCTGCTGGTCATTTCTGCGTTTGAACCGGTATGAGGAAGCTCTCAGGTATGCGCGCGCCGGCAGAGCGTTGCATCGGTTTGATATCCGTATAATCGAAATTCTCGGCGAAATACATTATTACCAGGGGTTAAATAACGAAGCGCTTCAATATTTTCAGGAGTATATCTCCTTGATTCCCGAAGGGCAGCGGATAGAAATGATCTACTACTACATAGGTGAAATTTATATCCGCCAGGGAAAATTCCGTCATGCAGATATCGCACTCACTACGGCTGTTTACTGGGTGCCGGGGAATGCAGCATGGTGGGTTAGGCTTGCGTATGCGCGGGAAAATACCGGTGATTTGACAAGTGCGCTTGCCGCTTATGACAGAGCTTTATCCCTCAATTCACAGTTGACTGACGCGCAGCGGGGAATCGATCGCATCAGGCAAAGCATGGGTATAGCTCCGACTCCGATTCCGGTAGCGACAGTGGTATCTGCGCCGCCTGCGCCTGTCGCGGCGCCGGCCGCTCCTGTTGTTGATACAACACCCAGACCGGCTCTTACAGGGAGCGTTTCAATTAACGTATCGGCGGCGCCCAGGGTAGGAGATTCCATTACCGCAATCTATACCGGCAACGGAAGCGGAACAGCAACATGGCAGTGGCTTTCAGATGACGTTGCTGTAGCGGGAGAATCGGGCAGCAGTTATATTGTAAGACCTGACGATACAGGAAAACCGTTAAAGGCGCGTGTAAGTTACTCCAATCAGACTGGAAACATTACAAGTACAGCAACAAGAAATGCAACCATATTGAACATAACTGGAACCGTTACGATAAATATTACATCTCCAAGAGCAGGCGAAAGCATTACCGCAACTTATACCGGTAACGGAAGCGGAACAGCGACATGGCAATGGCTTGCGAATGATAATGCCATTATCGGAGCGGTTGACAGTACTTATACTGTTGATACAGCCAATGTTGGAAGAACGTTAAAAGCAAGGGTTACTTATTCCAATCAGAACGGCAGCATTACAAGCATGGCTACAAGATCGGTAGCTAAAGCCAACCTGACAGGAATAATTAACATCAGTAATACAACACCGCAGGTAGGCGACATTATTTTCGCTACCTATTCGGAAGGTAACGGTACAGGAGCGTCGTCGTGGCAGTGGCTTGCAAATGGCAGAACAATCAGGGGAGCGACTAACAGTGCATACGCTGTAACATCTTCTGAAGTCGGCAGAAGGATCAGCGCAAGAGTTACTTATGCAGATCAGAATAATAGTATTACAAGCAATGAAACTGAAGCTGTAATCAGGTAATCCCTAATCAGGATGGCATCTTTTTATATAAAAACACTTGGATGTAAATTAAATCAGCTGGAAAGCGAATCCATTATTGATGCTTTCATGAATGCGGGTTTTATTAATTCAGAAATGGCTGGTGCAGCGCTTTCGCCTTCCGTCATAGTTATCAATACCTGTACTGTAACATCGAAAGCGGATCAAAAGGCAAGGCGCGTTATACGCAAAGCCATGCATGAAAATCCTGATGCATGCGTTATTGTAACAGGTTGTTATGCGAAACTTAATAAAGAAGATATTCTTCGGCTGGGAACTGATAACAGGCATCGCCTTGTTGTAATCGATAAGGAAAAAATAATAAAATTACCTCAGTATTTATATGATAAAATTAAAGAGGGAAATGATTTAAATGATCTCTGTGTCTCTGCGTCGCCTATTATGCGGGAGTATGATAAAAATGATTTATTCGCTTTTAACCCGCAGCAATTTTCGCGGCATACCCGCAGTTTTTTAAAAATCCAGGACGGATGCGATAAAAGCTGCACATATTGTAAAATACGCCTTGCGCGGGGACCGAGTGTCAGCCTTGAAAAGGATGAAGTTTTATCGCGTCTTCGCCTTCTTGAACAGACACATGCCGAAGCTGTGCTTACAGGGGTGAGTATCTGCCAGTATGGGGAGCAGAGAACAAATGACAGGGATGAAAGTAAAGGAAGCGGACTTGTAAAACTTCTTGATTACCTGTTATCCGGTACGAAGAAGATTGCGATTCGGTTATCCAGTCTTTCACCGGAAAACATCGATAAAGATCTTTGCAGGATTTTGTCACATCCGAGAATACAGCCGCATTTTCATTTATCAGTACAATCATGCAGTAATATAATCCTTCAAAAAATGGGACGCCTTTATAATGCAGAAACAGTTGAGAGAGCTGTCTCTTTATTGCGAGGAATAAAGGATGATCCGTTTTTAGCATGTGATATTATTACAGGCTTCCCCTGTGAAACAAAAATAGAATTTGAA
>WQTD01000026.1 GCA_009786455.1 Treponema sp. | reverse complement strand
ACTAGTGTAACTGTCAGTCCGTCCAGCAGAACAATGGAAAGAAATACAACTTACCAGTTCAGCGCCTCTGTTTCAGGAACTGATAACCCCGCCACCGGTGTAACATGGAGAGTTAGTTCAAACGCGGCGGGAACGGGCTCTGTTAATTCTGGAACAAGTGTCAGCTCAAGTGGATCGCTTACCGTGTCAGCGAGCGAAACTTATACAACTCTTTATATAATAGCGACCTCAACGGCGGACACTTCAAAATCAGGCAGCGCTGTTGTTACTGTTAATATTCCCGCTACTTCAACTGTTACGTCAATTGCGATCAGTCCTACGACCCAGAATATGATGAGAGGTAACACTCAACAATTCACCGCGATAGTCAGGGGAAACAACCCAATCGAAACGGTAACATGGAAGGTCAGTTCCAACGCAGCAGGTACAGGCTCTGTTACATCAGGGACAAACATCAACTCAAGCGGGATTCTTACTATATCAAATAACGAAGTGTATACCACCCTTTATGTTATAGCGACATCAACCGTAGATACTTCAGTTTCAGGGAGTGCAATAGTATCTATTTATCAATTGCAATGAAGTGTGATTTAACGCTTTAGCTGCGGGTTTTAAATCACACTCCCCAAAGACCTTTTTTGATCATCAGGCAGATCAAGACCGAGTGTTCCGCCGGGGTTCATAATGTTATCGGGATCAAAGTGTTTTTTAAGCGCTTTAATAATTTCAAATTGATTTTTCCCTAAAGAGTTTTCAAGCCAGGGGCCGAACATCTTTCCAATCCCGTGGTGATGACTCATTGAAGCGCCGGATGTTTGAATCGCGTCGAGTATCCCCGCGTGGAATTTACGGAACTCTTCCGGGTCTGTCATATGCACAAGAAAGATAAAATACAGGTTCGCTCCCTGCGGATAAACATGCGACATATGCGTAAGGCAGATCGTTTTGGGACGCGACTTGCAATAGGCACGAACATCCCTATGCACCTGGGACATATTGCTCCAGTTGACGCTGCACTCCATTGTGTCGGTAATGATTCCAAAATCGTGCATTGTGTCGCGCAGGTACGGATCGTTAAAACGTCCCTTCTCCCATGCCTTTGTTACAATTCCTGTCAGGTTCATGCCGCCGTATTTTTTGCAAATCCTGCGGACATTCTTCGCGCAGTTTTTTGAAAATCCTTTTTCGCCGTTTGTAAAACCAAGGTAAAGGCACATTTCGCTTTCCTTAAAACCTTTCATTTTGAATAAACGGCTCAGCGGGCTCTCATCAACATTGTACATCTTCATCATGAGTTCTGTTTCTTCAGGATCAGACAATCTGAAGACTGAAGGGTATCCCGCTTCTGACTGCATGATCTCCCTGGCTGCCTGCTGCCCTGTTTCCCAATCGCTGAACATGAAAGAAAAACGTTTAATTGTTTTGGGCATGTGGCGGAAGAAGCGTAATGATACATGCGTCAAAACGCCGAATGTGCCCTCGCTGCCCATCATGATCTGTCCGATATCAGGACCTGTCGCCTTACGCGGATAAAGGTCGGTCTTAATTACGCCGGCAGGCGTTGCATATTCCTGTCCGATAACAATGTCCGCTATCACTCCGTAGTAAGTAGAGTTTTGTCCCGCCCCGCGGGTTACGACCCAGCCTCCGACAGAAGAGTACTCGTAACTCTGCGGAAAATGACCGCTTGTGTATGCGCGCTTTGCGCTGAAAAGTTTTACCGCGTTATTTAAGACTTCTTCGAGTTTCGGGCCGCTCATGCCTGCCTGAACTGTAATGATCTGATCTGTTTCGTTAAAGCTGATAACCTTGTTAAACCTCAGCCGCATATCAAGCGATACGCCGCCCTTCGTACATTCAACCCCGCGGGTAACGGAGGAACCGCCGCCGTAAACATACACCGGTATTTTTTTGGCGGCGCAATAGGCGATGATCTGTTCAATCTGCTCTTTTGTATCAGGATAAAGAACAACGTCAGGTACCGCGTCTACACGTTTTTCCCGAAGCCGCATTATATCGTACATCGTTTTACCGTAGGCAACCGACAAACGGGAATAATCATCAGTCCTGACAAATTCTTCGCCGAGAATTTCTTTGAAAGCGTCAATATCAGCTTGCGGCAGTTTACAGGGAACATCAAGCTTTACTTCGTCAAACCCTATGTCAACTTTATATTTGGAAAAAAATTGATCATCAAGTTCAAATTTTTTCTTTATTACTTTGTAAAGGGATTCCTTGGGCGCTTTAATCTGAAGAGGATCGCCCCACTTAAAAATGGAACGCCATGAATTTTTTGGAAACTCGCCCTTAACCCATTCCGGTTCAAAGCCTTTATACGGTTTTGACATTTATATGCTCCTCGTAACTTTTATACAACGGAAGAAGCTTGTCAAATACTTTGCTGAAGACATCATTAAAAAGAAATTTATAAATTTCATGAATCTTAAGATCAGGCAAAAATTCATCTTTGATGCGAACCATCTTCGCTGCGGCTTCGTGAATATCTTTATGTACTTTCATTGCGGCAAAAGCGACCATCGCGCTGCCAATGCCTGAAGCTTCGTAAGTCTGTGTTCTGTATGCTGGAATACCAAACATGTCCGCTGTTATCTGGCATATCACATCGCTTTGCGAGCCGCCGCCTGCAAGGAACAACTTTTTGATTTTCACCTTTCCTCTTTTTTCCATGGTATAAAGCCCGTCCATCAGCGCGAAATTAATTCCTTCGATAATCGCCCTGTAAATATGAGCGCGTGTATGAATATCGGAAAACCCGATTATCGATCCTTTTGATTTCGGCATAACAACACCCGGCGTAAAATACGGCTGAAATACCAGTCCGTCGCATCCGGGAGGTATGCCCTTCAGCATCTTTTCCAGAATCGCCTCAGGCATTACGCCGATTTCCCTGGCGCGTTCAACTTCCTTCTGGGCAAATTCTTTTTTAAACCACGAAATAAGCCAGTAACCGCGGTACACCTGCACTTCCGGATTGTAATGTTTTTCAAGCACCGCAGGATACGCGGGAATAAACGGAAGCGGTTCCATGTATTTATCAATTGTAAATTGAATAGTCGCCGTGGTTCCGAAATTAATGGCGGCGCTGTCAGGTTTAAGACAGGATAATCCGACAGTCTGGCATCCGATATCCGAACCTGTCGCGATAAGAGGCAGACCTTTTGGAATTCCTGTAATGGAAGATGCAGTCTCGGTAATGTAACCGATCGTTTTGCCGGGTTCCAGAACATCAGTTAATTTCTCCAGCTCGATATCAAAAATGGGACGGTTGAGATCGGATTTACTCATCCATTTGCGCGTTTTACTGTTAAACGGAATATGTCCAACCATGTTGGCGACAGAATCAGCAAACCGCCCCGTCAATAAATAAGTAAGGTAGCCTGATATGAAAATAAACTTATACGTCTTTTTCCAGACATCAGGTTCATTCTCCATGATCCAGTTACATGCCGAAACTTTTCTCTGAAGTTCGGCTGTGTCTGTCATCCCTGTCAGCCTGTAAAGAGATGAATGCAAAGCCGGGAATGGCTTTTTCATATTACATTGCCGCTTGTCCAGCCATACAATAACATCACGCAACGGCTGTCCGTCTTTTGTAACGCACAGACAAGTATCGCGTATTGTAGTAATCGTTACTGCGATAATATTATTCCATGTTTCCTTCGCTTCATTCTTTAAACGGTTGGTAACATCGCATACTGCGCTCCAGTAGACATCCGGTTTTTGCTCCGCCCAGCCCGGATTAAGTGAATAATAAGGTTTTTCATAATTATTCTGCGTCTTGTTCAGAATATTGCCGTTCCTGTCAACAAGTATTGCTCTAACGCTTTGCGTTCCCAGATCGATAGTCAGTATAACCGGGTTTTGGTTTTGCATTTTTTCTCCTTATAGGCTGCCGGTCGCAATAATATCGCAGCCTGTATTTAAAATGTTTTCAACGACTGTTTCGCCGATAATAATTTTACCGGTTATCATTATACATGATAATTCACGCATTATTGGAAAGATTTTTTCTTTGGGCACTTCGCCTTTTGTTTTTACCGATAAAACCGGCATGTACGGAAAAGAAGTTCTGACCGTTGTCGTTAATGTACGAACTGGAGACATCTGTTCTGTGAAAGCGAATTCTTTTCCTTTTCTGCATTTATTTCCGATGCAGATAAATTCATCACCGGAAAATTCAGACAATATGCGGCAGCCAATCGGACAGGTGATGCATGTCACTTCGCGTTTACTCATATTTCCTCCGGTATAAGGGAAAATTCAATCTTGCTTCCGTTTTTCATTCTGAGTTTTCTCTCCCAGCACACGACAAAAAGATCCAGTTCAAGCCTTTCCATTTCCGGAGGACGCAGACGCTGATATACTTTAAAAAATATTTCATGTCCGTCAAGTTTAACAACAAGACGGGTTCTGCCCGTTTCCCTGCCTGAGCGGAAGAAAAATATTACCTTACCGTCTGAAAGATTATCTATATCGAGTCTTTGAGGAACGACATATAGCAGACTGTCATCCGCATTTACCAAAGCGAAAGACCTGCCGCTATTTTCCGGAACCCGCTGCGCCGCCGCCAACCCTGCCGTTTCCCCGCTTTCAGAAACATAATCGACAAGATCGTTAACGTGAAGAGCGTTGCCGCAGCAGAAAACTCTGTCTGTCATTGTCATGTAATTCTGATCAACTACAGGACCTTTTGTTTTTTTATCAAGGGGGATGCCGAGGCTTTCTGCAAGTTCGTTCTCCGGAATCAAACCGACAGACAAGATCAATGCGTCACATTCAATGATCTGTTCTGTCCCCGGAACGGGAATCATGTTTTCTTCATCAACAGAAGAAATCCCGACAGCGCTGAGGCGTCCTTCTCCATAAAGACGTGTTACGGTTTTACATGTATAAAGAGGAATATCGAAATCTTCAAGACACTGATAAACATTACGCAGAAGACCGCTCGCGGTTGGCTTCGCTTCATAAACTCCGATAACCTGCGCTCCTTCAAGCTTCAGTCTGCGCGCCATGATCAGCCCGATATCGCCGGAGCCTAGAATCACACAGCGTTTAGCCGGCATTTTTCCGAGTATGTTTGTGTAGTACTGAGCTGTTCCCGCTGTGAATACTCCTGCGCAGTGTCTGCCGCAGATCCCAATCTGGCGCGAAGTGCGCTCGCGGCAGCCGCACGCAAGCACTATATTTTTACACTCAACCGGCTGTAGACCTTCCCTGTTTATCAGCGTAAGCGTAAATCCATTCTGTTTTTTTTCAATCCGCGAGACAAAAGTAAGCATCGATATTTCTACGCCGCTGTCCGGTATTTTATTTATAAATCTGTGCGCGTACTCCGGTCCTGAAAATTTTTCTCCGTACCTGACAAGACCGAATCCGTCGTGAATACACTGCTTCAGTATTCCGCCGGGAGATGCTTCGCGTTCAACAAGCAGCGTCATCGCGCCGCGTTCGTCAGAAGCAAGCGCCGCTGCAAGCCCTGCAGGACCTGCGCCGATAACGACAACATCGTAAAACGGCTTCATAAATCGTCCTTGTTGCCGCCAAGAAGGATACGGCTGTCATAAGACATCTTCCTGACTTCGGTCAGCGGCATTTTCTTTTCTTCCGCGATGATTTGCAAGATTTGCGGCCCGCAAAAACTTCCCTGACAGCGTCCCATCCCGGGACGAACGCGGCGCTTTACTCCGTCCATTGTGTCGCACGGTACGCTTCTTCGCAAAGCGGCAAGAACTTCACCGCGGCTTACTTCCTCGCAGCGGCAGACAATGTTTCCGTAATCAGGTTCGTTTTTTATAAGCGCGTCTCTTTCATGATCAGTGAGTTCAGCGGCGCGTACAATTCCTTTACGGTGCGGATTGAACTTTTCGTTGAAACCGGAGCCCAATTTTTCAGCCGCCATTTTTGAAATGTCAGATGCAATTGCTGGAGCGGCGGTAATGCCAGGAGACTGAATGCCTGCCGCGTGGATAATGTTCTTTGTGAATTTACCGGAAGAAACGATGAAGTCCTCTTCATAAGACGCGGCGCGTATTCCGGTAAAATATGTAATAATATCCCTGTCAGAAAGCCCCGGAGCTGTCTTCTGCTGTTTTGACAATACTCTCTTTATGCTCTCCTGATCTACCGAAAAATTTTCTTTTTCATGTGTTTCAATCGCATTGGGACCGACAAGCAGATTTCCGCTGACGGTGTGAATTGTGCCGCCTCCCTTTGAATGCTCTTTTCTTGAAGAACGCCTCTCTGAAATCTGTAAAAGAGAAGCGATGGTTTCAACATTGTATGAAACTTTTTTATCAAGAATGATATTTGTACCGCGCCTTGGATGTATCGAGAAAAACCTGTCCTGCGCAAAACGCGCAACATCTTCTGCGAAAACGCCTGCGGCATTTATCACAAGCTTAGGGAAAATAACGCCGCGGTTTGTTGATACGCTTTTTATTTCCCCGCCTTCAACTTTCATTCCCGTAACTGCGGTGTCCAGGCTAATCTTCGCGCCGTTATCCGCCGCATTTTCAGCATACGCTATTGTAAGCCCGTAAGGGCAGACCACTCCCGATGACGGGAAAAAAAGAGCGCACTTTACTTTTTCGTTTAAGTAAGGCTCTTTTTTAAGTATTTCTTTTCGGCTAATGTACTTTGCCGGTATGCCCATGAACTTCCAGTACGCAAGAGATAATACCGCAAAAGGTTTCATGAAGCTGTCTGTAAAGCAGAGGTATTGCCCGGTAAACCTGTACGGAACATCAAGCTCTTCGCAGATAGATGGATATAACCGGTTTCCTTCATCGTTGTATTTCTTTTTCAATTGTCCTTTGAGCAGATCAATGCCGGGATGAATCATTCCATCATTGCGTGAGGAAGCATGGAGCGCGACATCATGTTCCTTATCAACCAGCATGACATTGATTTTATAACGGGTAAGCTCACGCGCTATTGCGCAGCCTGTAATGCCGCCGCCGATGACAAGAACATCAGGCGATGAGCCGTCAAGCGCATTATCTTTAACAAAGGGCATCCTCATTGGCGGGATCGTACCTGTCCACTCAATATCGTTTACAACCGTGTATTTTTTTTTATTGACGGACATGAGTCCAGCGCAGACAACATCATTCCATTCTGAAAGTCTNCCTGAAAGACAGAGAACTCCGCCTTTTAATTCCGCACGGACTTTTCCGCCGAATGCCTTTTCGAGTTTTTTATTAAGCTTTCGAATGGAAGACATATATATAATATAACCATAAAAATGGTATTTTCGCAGCCATTAGGTGAGAAAATACCAGGTTTGTCCATAAAGTAACCGACTTTATAAATAAATACTATTGAAATATTTTCATCTTATTACGTTTTTTATGCGCCCCATAACTTGTCCCTCTCCATCCTCGTAACAACAAGGACGTCCGCTGTTTCCTGCTCGTTAAGAGCGCCAATGTTGCCGCGGGATTTGAACTCTTCAATTCCCTTTAAAACAGAATCAAAACGCTGCTTTGTAATTTTGTTTTTAAACGCGAAGAACAGACAAATCGAAAGGAGTATAAAAGGAATTAGAACGAACATCCACTTTATACCCAGCACGACATTGCTCTGGGCGTATGATGCCGGATCAAAATTACTGACGCTGGCTTTCAATACCGAATACTCATTCTGATCAAAACCTATCGCCTGAAGCCCTATCCCCAACAGCAGTACGGCGACACCGCTTGCGAACTTTCGGACGAATGTCGTCATTCCGGAGTAAATGCCTTCCCTGCGCTTACCGGAGCGTATTTCATCAATGTCATAAATATCGGTAAGCATCGACCATGTAGAAAGCTGGCCTGAGGACGTACCGATTGCAATTAATGCCGCTAAAACACAAAGGACAACAGTTAAAATCGAGGCTTGACCGCCGAAAGAACCCGGACCAAGCCAGATGAACATCAGCGTTGAAACAATCCAGAAAGGTATGCCGATAAAAAGGGGAAAGACTTTCCCTTTCTTTTTTGCGATTGCGCCGTGTACCGTTATCAGCAGCATGGAGCAGACAAGAAGGGTGCCGACAACCAGTTCATAATTTTTATATTGAAGAACGACAATATCAATATAAAAAATAAAAAGCGCAAGCACCAAATCAACCGCGATCTGAAACGAAACAAAAATCCCCAGGAAATTTCTGTATGCTGAATTTTTAAAAACTGACAGCCAGGAAGCAAGCGTGATTTTTTCTGGCGGCGGAAGATTTTCCCTCTCTCTCGTTCCCCAGAAAGTAACAAGCCAGCATGCGCCGAAAATTGCGCCGAACACTAAAGCCATTACAAGGTAGCCGGGTATCTGCTGCGGCCCGTTGTGCTGGCTTCCGGCGGATTTTATAATCATGCTTGGAACGACAGCGCACACAAGCGCCGCAGCCCCGGAGAATATCATTCTGAAAGTTGTAAAAGTTGTGCGCTCGTTATAATCGGATGTCATGTCCGACAAAATCGCATTATAAGGAACCATTACAATGCTGAAAACAGTCCCGAAGAACATATAGCTGAATGTGTAATAAACGATCTTCGCCATTACACCGTCAATGCCGAAGGAATAAAAAAGCATGACGAAGGAAAGGTAAACAGGAATTACGCCGATTAAAAAATAAATCCGCCGCCTTCCAAACCTTGAGCGCGTTTTATCGGAGATCCTTCCCATTATCGGGTCTGTGACAGCATCCCAAAGTCTTCCGATAAAAATGATGATTGTAGTCGCGACAACAGGCAGCCCCTCTACCAGCACCAAAAAATTCATGAACAGCAGGCTGAAAATCATAAAAGCACCGCCGCCAAAGATGTCCCCGCTGGCATAGCAGAGTTTATTTTTAAGCTTGTTTTCCATTGTCCGATTGTAGCATGAATGGAACTGTTTTACATCCATTCAACCAATGATGATGTGACGGGATGTTCAATCCTGTGAAATTTGAGGGAATGCCCTTCCTGCTCCGGCGAAAGTGCGCGACCATGAACCTTCATCAAAGCTTGTATAAATAACTCCGGTCTTCGCGCCGAATGAAGCTGAATGAATAAAACGGCGGTTTCCCAGAAAAAGAGCGACATGCGTGATTCGCCCGGAATTGTCAGTTTTAAAAAAAAGTAAATCCCCCGGCTGCGCTTCATCAAGAGGGATTTTTTCTACCCATGAATAAAGAGCGGAAGCTGAACGCGGCGGACTGACGCCGACTGCGTCTTTAAAACTGAGGTTTATAAGACCGGAACAATCCAATCCTTTGGATGTAACTCCTCCATACCGGTAGGGGGTATTCAAATATTTTTCAGCGGCGTTTATTACTTTACTGCGAGCTTCAGAAAAAGCGATATTTCTTTCTTCCTGTGACGCAGAAGCTTTGGGCGCGCCGGAAAATCCGCCGTCAAAGGGAGCTATGGCAAAAAGCCCGCAGGCTGTCAACATCAATATAAATGAAAAAAGAATCTTCATATATAAAATATATCGGCTGTTTCTCATCGGCGGCTGTCACCATTTTAATCTTCTGCCAAGCGCCTGTTTGAAAATTTCCATGTTAGCTTCGGTTCCGCTGCCGCCAGGCTGCAGTTCTTCAGCGGTAACATCAAGTTCAAAAGGACGGCGCCCGATGTATTCAAGATAATGCGCGTCCGATGAAGTAATAAGCGGAAAGCCCTTTGTGTTAAGGGGAAAATCGTTTACTACAGGCGGAATGCGCACGCACTCAAGAGCCGACCACGGGCCGTCAACCAAAAGACCAAGCTGACTGGACATGGAAAAAGCGGGACGATCTACATGGGCGGGGATTACAATACCTCCGTACTCAATCACCTTTGCGCCGATATCATCAATGCTGAGACTGAGGGGATTAACAAGGTAATACTCCACTTCGCCTTCGATATTATCATCCGCATCGACATAAACCTGATCTCCTGTTTTTTGCGGATTATTCAGAAAGGGGGTTATTATCGAATAGGCGTACTCACTGAAAGCCATGCTCGCGTCCAGACTGGTGAATAAACATAAAACATGAATTTCTTCATTGGTTGTAGCTTCAAGTCCGAAGATGGGAATTATTCCGTATTGGGCGCTGAGTTTTGCGAAAGGCGGGCAGTTAAGGCTGGAATTGTGATCGGTGAGCGCCATAAGCTTTATCCCCTTGCCGGCTCCCGTTTCAAGAATACTGCGTGGCGAGAGATCAAGAGAACCACAGGGTGAGAGGCATGAATGATTGTGTAAATCTGCCAGCATATTATCTACTTGTTAAAAAGATTCCATAATTTTCCGGAAACGGTAAACTGGTTTTCTTTTGTACGGATGACAGCAATGCTCTCATTCTTTGCCGCTTCCAGCATATCGTCAGGAAGCGGGCGTGAGTTGCAGACAACGATAACTGAAATATTTACAAGAGCAGCTACCGCAACGGTATTCTTGTGCGCCTGAATTGTAATGAGCGCTCCTCCGTCTTTTGCATGAGCCATTACATCCGAAAGAAGATCGGAAGTGTACGCGCTGCTCAGTTCAGTATCGTCAAATTCACCCTGACAGATTTCTGCACCCAGGGCTGCAGCGGTTTCGGTAATATTCATGTTTATTCCTTATGTTTCTTCTTTGGCGGAATTTACATATACAACAGAACGCACTGTAGTACCAATTCCTAAAGCGGAGTCAATCGTAAATTCATCAGAAACCCTTTTTGTGTTCGCAAGCCCCATTCCCGCACCCCAGCCAAGGGAACGGACATATTCGTTTGCGGTAGAATAACCTTCCTTAAGCGCCTGGTTAACGTCTTCAATGCCGGGTCCTGTATCGGAAGCGACAATTACAACCTTGTCCGGCAGAATGGAACAGCGCATAACGCCGCCTTCGGAATGTACAACCTGATTTATTTCCAGTTCATAACTTGCGATTGCAATCCGCCTGATCAGCTTTGGATCAAAACCGCGCAGCTTGAGCGCTTTCTTGAATTCTGTGGAAGCTCTTCCTGCCAGTTCAAAGTCGTAGTGAACTGTGGTAAATTCCATTTCAGAATATTTTGAATGATACGCCGCGTTATCAACAGGTTTCTGCGATTTTTCAAGCCTGAGAACTTCACGGTTCATTTCGATTAAAAGAGCCTTGATTACATCGCTGGAAGTCAGCATCCCGACCAGTTCCTTCCCTTTGTTAAGAACCGGAAAACGGCCGTACTTGTATTTGTTCAGGCAGGAAATGGCGAAAGAAAGAGGCATATCATCCTGAAGGCTTACAATATTTTTGGTCATTCTGTTTTCTGCAATGTCGTTTATATACCCTTTATCAAGAGCGTTAATAATATCCTCGATGGAAACAATCCCTATGAGTTTCTGATCTTCAAGAATGGGAACGCCGGATACCTTGTTTTCCCGCAGTAATGCCTGAATAAACCTTAAAGTCTGGGTTTTTTCCCCTGCAAGGACAGCGTTTGTCATTACATCTTTCACCTTTAGCGAATGGATAAGCTCAATCACTACCGCCGGAGATTCCGCAGCATTCAGAGGAATATCATCTTTATTTTCAGGTTCGTTCAACAAAGCGCTCTCCCATGGATAAATTTTGGAATTTTATCACTATTTGAATAATAACACCGGCGGGGAAAAAATACAACTCGGTAAATATTTTGTTTTTTGAGGTTCCCATTACTTATATTTATCCACTAATATAAAATAAGGAATGATGATGAGCGTCCATTTGAAAACGATAAAGAGCGTATTAAAAAATATTCTGTTAAAAATTAGCCCCACTTTCCGCAAAGTTGACAGGATGGAAATAATAATCAATAAAATTGAGAGACAAATTAATAATTTAAATATTTCAAAACAATTAAAGAATGAAACTGAACACAGAACCAATATTGTACCGGTTGAATCATCTGATGATATTACAAAAAAAATCGGGGACGCATGGATCGTAGAACAGAACAGGAATAAATATGCAAACAGTTATTATGATGACGCTGAGGAATGTATCAATATTTTTTGGTCTGAAGACACTGTATTTTATAAATGTTTTTCGCAGCTTGACTGTTCAAATATAGTTGAGCTGGCCTGCGGACACGGACGGCATGTAGTTAAATACCTGGACAAGGCTAATCATATATCATTGGTTGATATTAATGAGCAAAACATCAATTTTTGCAAAAATCGTTTTTCAAATGAAAAAAAAATAGATTATTTTGTCAATGACGGCAATAATTTTAGGGAAATAAAGACCAATTCCCAGACATCAATATTCACGTATGACGCAATGGTACATTTTGAAATGTTGGATATATTGTCTTACATAAAAGAAGCAAACCGGATATTAATTACTGGCGGGAAAATACTGTTTCATCATTCAAACGCCGACTATAAACCGGAACTTGGATGGGATAAGGATGGAGGCAGGAATTTTATGTCCGCGGATATTTTTGCTTATTTGGCGATACGGCACGGGTTTATCGTACTGTCTCAGGATATTTTTCCGTGGGGTTCAACCAAAGTTTCGGATTGTTTGTCGTTATGCAAAAAGGTAAAGGATATTTAAAACAGATATATCAGGAACTTTCTTCGGGCGTTTTGGTGAACTGCTGCTGGATGAGATATACAGCTTCAAATAAAGCCTGTTTTTCATCATTCTCCAAATTTGCATCGGCTATTGCATCATAAACGTATTTATAATTATTATATCTGCTGTCGGTTTTATCTCCCGGTAATTTTATATTTTTTAAATTTGTCCTTAAAAAATTTTCGCTGTCTTTTTTTGTTTCTTTTTCAGGCTTATTATTATCCCCGGCGTCAATGCTAAATTTGTTATTTTTAAGCTGTTGATTTATTTTTTCATCGAGCTTTTCCAGTTCCTGATTTTTTATATTAATATTGCGAAAATATTTTTTCTCGCTTTCTTCAATGAGGCGGTTTCCTTTTTCTCTCTCCTGTTTATACCTATTAAAGCTCTCATCCATTTGCCTGTTAATGGACTGCTGTTTTTTGAGTATTATATCGAATATATCGTCAATTAAGTATTCTATATCTTATCTTCTCTCTTAAAGCCCCTGGAGAGCCGTTCGAGCAGATTATCAACCTGCTTTTTGCTGTTTAAACCGTAACTTTCAAGTACGCCTGCTTCAAATTGATCAAAGCTGATATTGTTGTTTTCGTATTCGCAGAGCATATTTGCAATGTATACGGCGCCTACAAGATTCTTAAATTCAGGATGAGCCGCTTCTGGATCATGATGAAAACGGATTGCCGCAACCAGTCTGTCAGGGAAGTTCCATTTTTCCGCAATCAGCGCGCCGAGTTCAGCGTGATTCATTCCCGCAGAAAGGTTCTCGAATGTGGATGTCGGAAGATTCTTGTCTGTGCATAAATCCTTTATCCGATCCAGCAGTTCGGGGTGAACATTGGAAAAAATGATCTTGCCCATGTCGTGCAATATACCGCTCACATAAACGTCATCAAGGAGATTGCTGTCATGTTTAAAGTTTTTCACGATGTTGTAGGCGTAAAAGGCTGTCTTGTACGAATGTTCCCAGAGCTTTTTCTTGTCCGCTGTATCGTCACCCAGTACTTTTTGCGTTCCATAGGAATAAAGCAGGTTCTTTATGCCTTTTATCCCAATCATTTTTACAGCTTCGGAAATGTTATCAACTTTTTTTGACAGCATATACTGCGCGGAGTTTACAATTTTTAATAAATCGGCTGTAAGCGCAGGATCCATGGAAATATGTTTTGCTATTACGGGCATGTCCGAAGCCGGATCATTAATCAATTTTTGAACCGTTAATATGTTTTCGGGGAACTGCGGAAGGCTGTTTATACTCTGAACAATTTCTTCGGAAAGAACTGACAGGTTTTCTATCAGGGTTTGTTCCAGAGGGATATTAATGCTTGCAATTGTATACTTATCCGTAGTTGTAATTGTAAAAGCGTCGTCATCAAGACCGATTTTTTTAAGCATGAGAATAAGAATGACAAGTCCCAGTCCCGCGCCTTCCGAGCTGTCCAATATGGAGGCAAACGCGTCATCAAGTTTATTATACTGCCTTGACCGCGCCATTTTGTCATGAATACGCAGCCGCTCCAGCCTGGTTGCTTTCACATTGTTACGAATTTCAATGTTAATGGTATTTCTTTTAATTTGCAGAATTATTTTTATGTGAAGTCCCTTTTCTTTCTGCAGTTGAAGGTAATGAGCGATATTTTCAAGAGTGTCTTCCTTGAAGTTCTGCATTCCTTCTTCGTAATCTCTTGGGTTTTCGATATCAAGACCGCGTTCGATAAAATATACGCGTTTTGTGTTGGCTTTTTTTGCGTTGGTCACAAGTTCCTGAACGCAGTAAACGATATAATCCTTCAGTTTTATCTGATCAACCTGTCTGAGTAAAGCGTCTATTACCTGTTCAATATAAACTTCTATTTCTTTGGGAAGAGTGTACGTCGTAATTGTTAGAGGAAGTCCTGACTGGATGGCTTTTTTTATTTTTACCCTATCTACAACCAGTTCGGAAGCAGAACTCATAAACAATACCTTCCTTGTTTTATTAACCGAGATTATTCCAAAAACTGAAGTTTTAGAACAAGCTCAATCTACTATTAATTTCGGCTTTAAATCTCATTTTTACAAATTTTATGGTAATATATGGCAATAATAGTAAATTTTTCTTAAAAAATCAAGGGAATTCCGTATTTTACGCACTTGTTGTATCATTTTGACGCAGTTAACTGTGGAATTTTTACCCATGTATCATAATTTCCTCTTTTTACTTTACCTCAACTTTACAATCCAAATAATTAACATAAAAAAGCTTAAAACAGGAAAATTTTATTCATTTTTATGTTTATTCATTTTATTACTAACTTGGCACGCATGTTGCTATATCTACTGGTATAAAAGGTGGTAAAAAATGAACAGGAAAATTGATGAAAAAAGCAACCTCACTTTATACCTTGAGGAAATGAACCGCATTCCCCTATTGAGCCGTGATGAAGAAGCAGTAGTCGCAAGATCGGCTGCAGCCGGCAACAAAGCCGCGAGGGATAAACTGGTAAGTTCCAATCTGCGTTTTGTGGTTAATATTGCAAAAAATTATCAGGGACTGGGAATGACTCTGGATGACATGATAGGAGAAGGCAATACCGGTTTATTAATGGCTGTCGATCGTTTTGAAGTTGAAAAAGGCTACCGGTTTATTTCCTATGCCGTGTGGTGGATTCGTCAGGCTATTATAAGCGCTATTTGCGATAAAGCCAGAATGATAAGGCTTCCCGCAAACCGTGTCACCGAGCTTATGAAAATCAAGAAAGCCAGGAAAACAATTAAAAAGCAGAATTCTTTTGATAAGGAAATCACAGAGATAGCTGAACTATTAAATATGGACAGCGATCATGTTAAAGACCTTGTTAATATATCCAGGGAGATTATTTCGCTTGACAACCCTGTGGTAAAAGACGGGGATGTGTTATTAAAAGATTTTATTGTAGATAACATGAACAAAACGCCGTTTAAAACAGTCGAACAGCAGTTCCTGAAAAACGATATTAACGACGTGCTTGATACTCTTGAAAAAGAGGAGGCTGATATTATCCGCCGTCATTACGGGCTCGGCATGGATGCCATGTCGCTGAAAGAGATTGGCGCGCGTTATAACCTGAGCAAGGAACGTATCCGCCAGATAGAAGAAAAAGCGCTCTCAAGGCTCAGAAACCCCATACGCGCAAGAAAGCTTAACGCCTATGTTGCGTAATAAATATTTCAGGAAACTGCTTTTATACAGACGGGGCAGGCTGCCCCGTTTGATTATTGCAGGCAGTAATACACGAAGAACCTGATTGCATAGATTCGATGCGTAGTATTATAATCATCATTAATTATGAAAAAACTTCTGGTTACGTTGATTATTCTCTGCGCTTTGCTGTCTTTGACTACCTGTCAGACTTTGGAAACGTTATTCAGCGAGCCGCTGATTTCGCTTCACTCCGTGGAGCTTGGCAGTCTTAACTTCAACAGCGCTCAGATCCTTTGCAAGTTGGCGGTAGAAAATCCCAACATTTTTGATATTCCTTTTCCTGAAGTCGGCTGGGAAATTTTCCTTAACGCAAATTCCTTTATCAGCGGGATAATCAAGAATGATCATAAGTTAAAAGCGAGAAACGAAACCATCGTAGAGGTGCCTGTCAGTCTTGATTTTCTTGATATTTTTAACGTTTTTACATCGTTGAAAGGCAGGGCGCAAACCGATTATAAAGTCGCCCTCGCGGCAAAATTCGCCATTCCGCTGTTGGGAGACAAAATCTGGAATTTCGCGCATGAGGGAAATTTTCCGATGCTCCAGCTCCCGAAAATCAGCGCTCCTTCCATCAGGGTAAACACCGCTAATTTGTCAGGAGTGGAATTTGCCATCTCCATGAACGTTGAAAATCCCAATGGTTTTCAGCTACCGGCGCCTAAAATCAATTTTGATTACAAAGTGAACAACACTTCTCTGCTGCGGAACACTTTTACCAACAGATCAGAACTCGGCGCCAATTCCGTAACGCCCGTTATTTTCGGAATACATGTTTTATATTCCGATCTGTTCCGCGTCCTTCCCGCACTGCGGACATCAATCAGCGCTTCAAGCGAACTGGACATGACCTTTGACTTCGGGATTCCGGCTTTTAAGGATGAACTTGTTAAACTGCTGCTTCCTGCCAATTTGCCGATATCGCTTCTTTAACGAAGGTTCCAATATAATGCGGAAAAACTTCAATCCGCCGCTTTTTTCTTTACAGCGATATAAATAATGTAGGCTGCGGAAGCCGCCAGTAAAAGCACAGTGATAACTGTCAGCGCCGGGAACGCGATTCTGTGACATGCCATGGACGTTAACGCGCAGCCGCCGATAAGAACATGGGGAACAAACAGGGCGACTATGCCGGAAAAGAATATCCCGAGAGCTAAACCAAAATGCGTCTGCACGTTGGTAAAAAGAATCATACATAAACCCAGAGCGGCGATGACAAAGCCAAGTCCCAGTTCCGCGTTGGCTGTAAAATTGCACGGCGGCATGTCCGAGCAGCAACTGCAGCCGCTGCTGCAAACCTTAAATATATACAAAGGACCCAGAGCTATGAGCAGACCAAAAACGGCTGCCGCCGCGCCGGGTATAATAATTTTTTTCATTGTTTTTCCTTAAAAAAAAGCGGTTCTTAAAGAACCGCCTTTGAAATTAAAATCAATTTCGGTTCCATGAGAACCGTTTTTGAATTACTTGCAGTCGCAATCTCCATCTTTTGTTAGAGCCGGGGTATCTTTACTAAATTCAGTAACTACCTTACACTTTGAACTTCCGCACATTTTACCCGTATAACCCACACCGCTATTGGACGTCGCTGTAATCTCACAAGATCCACCCCACGAACAGGTTGGCGCACAACTCATAAACACAAGTCCGCCTGTCATTAAAACAGCAATGATTAAAATCGCAAAAATCTTTGCCTTCATAGAAAATCTCCTTATGGTCTCTCCCACCGTTTTTTCTTAACATTCACAAGAATGTACTATTGTCGAATTCTGCCTGCTTTAGGCAAATGTCTAAGATACGCTCACTTACTACCATTCTACCGCAAATATACGTTATATGTCAAGCGATATATCCCAAATTCTTGACTTTATTTAATAAAATACTCTTTAATTCCTAATCTTTTTGGTTATTTATGTTGATTTATCCCTCTATTCTCGGTTGACACAATGCAATTCACCTCATAAACTCAATGTATGAATATATCCACATATACCGTTAAACCGAAACTGCCTCCGGTTCTAAAGCCGCTGGAAGAGATTGCCCGTAATCTTTGGTTATCCTGGAATTATGATGCAATTCAATTATTTATCAGGCTGGACTATGATGCGTGGCTCCAGTCCTTCCAGAGTCCGATAAGGACTCTCGGTATGGTAAGTCAGGACCGGCTCGTAAAAGTCGCCAAGGATGATTCTTATCTGGCTGCCCTGAAAGAAGTTTATGACAGGTTTCAGCGTTATAAAAAGGGTGAAACATGGTACCGCGGCAACCACAAGGACGTAGTTGCTTATTTCTCGATGGAATACGGCATGGACGCGTCTTTGCCGATTTATTCCGGCGGTCTTGGGATTCTCTCCGGCGATCACATGAAAACTTCTTCGGATATGGGTCTGCCTCTTGTGGGTATCGGGCTTTTGTACCGGCAGGGTTATTTCAAACAGATGTTGAATGCGGACGGTTTCCAGCAGGAAGGCTATCCTGAAAACGACTGGTACAACATGCCGGTAGAAAGAAAACACGGCAAAGACGGTCATCCCCTAAAAATTACAGTTGATTTAGCCGGAAGACAGGCGGCTGCCCAGATTTGGGAAGTAAAAGTCGGCCGCTCTTCGCTTTATCTGCTTGATACAAATATTGAAGAAAACGCGCAGGATATCCGCAATATTACCGCCGCTCTTTACGGCGGAGACAAGGAAGTCCGTATGCAGCAGGAAATCCTTCTGGGTATCGGCGGCATCCGCGCTCTGCGCGCCCTTGGCATCAATCCCGCCGCGACTCACATGAACGAAGGTCACGCCGCTTTCCTGGGGATTGAACGCATCAGGGAAATTATGAACGATAAAGGTTTTACTTTTGAAGAAGCGCGGGAAGCTGTCTGGCCGACCAACATCTTCACCACCCATACTCCTGTTCCGGCGGGCAACGAGCGTTTTGAAATCTCCATGATGGATAAATATTTCCGTAACTGGCCGCAGGTTCTCGGCATCTCCTGGAAGGACTTCCTCGGTCTTGGCAGAATTTATCCCAATGATGAACGCGAAACTTTCTGCATGACTGTGCTCGCCATCAAAATGGCTGCCTACGGCAACGGCGTCGCGAAACTGCACGGAGTGGTATCGCGTGATATGTGGAAATCCCTGTGGCCCGGGCTGCCGCTTAACGAAATTCCAATTCATCATGTAACAAACGGAGTTCATCCCCGCACATGGGTATCATCCGGCATGCTCGATCTTCTGGACAGATACTTCGGTCCTCATTTTGAAGATAAGCCGACTGAGCTTTCTGTCTGGGAGCGTATGGATCGTATTTCCGATGAAGAGCTGTGGCGCACCCATGAACGCCGCCGTGAAAGGCTTGTCGCCTTTGTGCGCGAACGCATCCGCGAACAGTATAAACGCACCGGAGCCGCCGAGCGCCGCATCCGCCAGGCGGAAGACGCTCTTTCGCCATACGCGCTTACTCTTTGTTTTGCGCGCCGGTTTGCCACTTATAAACGCGGCAATTTGCTCCTTCGCGATCCTGAACGTCTGCTGCGTCTTGTCAGGGATAACGACCGCCCGATTCAGTTAATCTTCGCAGGCAAAGCTCATCCGCATGATATGCCCGGCAAGGAGCTTATCCGCGAAATAATTCATTTTGCCGATAAATACGATGTTTCAAGCCGGATAGTGTTTGTTGAAAATTACGATATCAACGTAGCAAAGTATTTAACTTCCGGCGGCGATGTTTGGCTTAACACTCCAAGGCGCCCGATGGAAGCGTCAGGCACCAGCGGCATGAAAGCCGCGATGAACGGCGTGCTCAATTGTTCAATTCTTGACGGCTGGTGGGATGAAGCGTATAACGCCGAAGTCGGCTGGGCTATCGGCCACGGAGAACAGTATCAGGATGAAAGACTTCAGGATGATGTTGAGAGCAAGGCGTTATACGATCTTCTTGAACGGGACATTATTCCGATGTTCTATCACAGGGGCAGGGACGGTCTTCCGCGCGAATGGATTAAAATGATGAAAGACTGCATGAAGCAGATCGGGCAGTCAATGTCGAGCCATCGCATGCTGATGGATTATTCAAATAATTTTTACTTCCCGGCGCTTAAAAATTCACGCCGTTTTGTAAAAGACGATTATGTTGAAGCCAAATCAGTCGCGGCTTATCTGAACAAATTGCAGCAGGCGTGGGCAAACCTGAAAATCATCAAGATAGAATCAAATGCGAAACCTGTAATGCAGCGCAGCGATATGCTGACTGTAACCGCGTGGCTTGATCTCGGCGGTTTATCGCCCAATGATTTGTATGTTGAACTTTATTACGGCACGATCTCTTCGCAGAAAAATGAAATTGCCGATGCAAGAAAGGCGGAGATGAAATGGCTCAAGAGCGAGGGTGATTGTAATCTGTATCAGGTGCGCGTTGAGTGTGTTGATACAGGTATGCAGGGACACACAGTGCGCCTTATGCCCAAGCACGAAGCGCTGATACATCCTTACAGGTGCGGCTTGATTAAGTGGGCTTAAACCCTGCAAATAAATTAAACTGGGCGCTAAGTTCTGCACAGCGTTAAGCTGTGCGAATGAGTAGACTTGGCATAGCGCAGCGCTGAGAAAAAGTAATAAGATGAGTAACGCGCGAGGGGTTTACCCCGAGCAGCGCGCTCGGACAAAAGGCAGTATCCTAGATAACCTGCCAATAAACAAAACTGGGAGTAATTTATGTCTTCTCAACCTTCCTCTTTCAAGCACCTTCATGTTATTGCGTCGTTTTTTGTTAGTGTCCTTATCATCAGCAATGTCGCATCCTCCGCGAAAATTGTCGATATAGGGATTTCGCTTTTTTCAATTCCGTTTGTTTTTGACGGGGGTACAATTTTATTCCCGCTTGTTTATGTACTCGGAGACGTAATTACAGAAGTCTACGGTTTTAAAACAACAAGACGAGTTATCTGGACAGGGTTTGCCGCACTTGCGTTTACAGCCTTGATTTTTTTTATACTTGGAGCGCTGCCGCCGGAGACCCTCTGGGAAGCGGAAACAGGCGGAAATGCCGCGTATAACGCAATTCTCGGGGGAATGAGTTACGGCGGCATTGTGCTTGCGAGCCTGACCGCGTATCTTGCCGGCGAGCTTACAAACGCGAAAATACTCTCAAAACTGAAAGTAAAAATGCGCGGACGCATGCTCTGGGTACGGACTATCAGTTCCACTTTGATCGGCGAATTGCTTGATACATTGATATTTGTTTTGATAGCAACCGCTGCCGGTGTTTTTCCGTGGGAGATATTCTGGCCGCTTGTATTAACAAATTATATTTTAAAATGCGGAATCGAAGCAGTAATGACTCCTTTTACTTATTGGTCAGCCGGTTTTTTAAAGAAAAAAGAAGGCGTTGATATATTTGACGCTTGACGATCTTTAATTACTCTGTTTATGCTTGTTATTGGAAATATTTTTTAACAAATATTACCAAGAGGTATTCATGAAAAAAATTGTTATTGTATTGATTTTATCAGTAATTATTTGCGGCACCGCCTTTGCTGATCATCCAGACGGTAAATTTGGAATTGGCATTATGGGCGGCTGGTATGGCGGCTGGGGTACATCCGGTTATCCAAGCGCGTCATTATCATTAAAGATACCTGATATTCCTGTTTTTTGGGGGGTTAATTTATCTTTTGGCACTGGTTATTTTGCTTTAGGAGTTTCCGGAGATATGTATTTTCTTGAAGGTTCCCTTGTTCCTGATGTGAGGCTGGATTGGTTTATTGGTTTAGGCGGCTGGTTAAATATTGGGTTTGGCAGCGCTACTGATTTTTCATTCGGCGCAAGGCTGCCAATCGGTTTAAGCTGGCATGTAATAGATATGATAGAAATTTTTTTGAATGTTGCACCCAGCCTGGGGCTACAGGTTGCTCCAAAGGTTTATTTTCCTGCCGGCGGCTGGCCTATAGAATTAGGCATCCGTCTCTGGTTTTAGCCGCAAAGAATTTCATAAAGCCGCTCCAGATCTTCCATGGAGTAATAGTCGATATGGATGCGGCCCTTGTTTAAATCACCTTCAATAACAACTTTTGTTCCCAGTTTATTGATAAATTTTTCTGTCATAGCGTCTACTTCAGGCGGACGGCTGCTTTTTGCGGAAGGTTTACCGGAGCTTTTCTTTTCCGATGATTCTGAAGCGCGCTTTTCCGCTTCTCTGACCGATACGTCCCCGGAAAGAATTTCCCTGTAAAGTTTTTCCCTTGCGTTTTCGTCGGTAACGGAAAGAAGCGATCTCGCGTGTCCCGAAGTTATCTTGCCTTCTTCGATGCTTTTTTGCATTTCTACGGGCAATTTTAGAAGGCGCAGCGCGTTCGCAACTGTTGAGCGGTTTTTACCTACGCGAACGGCAAGCTCATCCTGTGAAAAGCCGGAAAAGTCCATCAAATTTTTATATGCGGCGGCTTCTTCTATCGGATTAAGGTCGGTACGCTGGATGTTTTCGATAAGAGAGACTTCCAGCCGTTTTTGATCAGTGTAATCGCGGATTATTACAGGGACTGTTTCAAGACCGGCAAGTCTTGCGGCGCGTGTTCTGCGCTCACCCGCGATTATGATGTATGTGCCGTCGCCGGCGTCCGCCGCGATCACCGGCTGAATGATGCCGTAGGTTTTTATTGAGTCTGCAAGTTCCTGCAGCTCGGTTTCATCAAAATTTTTACGGGGCTGTCCCGGATTAGGAACAAGCTTGTCTACATGCAGATGATCCGCCGGCTGCGGCGCTGCCGGTGCAGGCGTTTCCTGCTGCGGAGTTTCCTGTTCTTCTTCAATTTCCGGCTGGTATTCCGATTCTAGAATGGTTGTAAATTCCGAATCGTCATTATTATCAAGCAGGGCATCAAGACCCCTTCCGAGACCAATTCTACGCGCCATTTGCACCTCCTGAAATACGGCGGCTCAGTTCCTGCGCCAAAGCGAGATACGCTCTTGCTCCCGGGCATTGCTTGTCATATTTGGAGATAGGCATACCGTATGAAGGCGCTTCTGATAGCCGTATGTTTCTTGGGATGATCGTATTAAAAACTTTTTCCTTGTAAGTCGCGCTTACAAGCTTGATAACATCATTTGCAAGGCGCGTTCTTGGATCGTACATCGTAAAAAAAATTCCGCCGATGCCCAATGAAGGATTTAAACTTTTCTGCATCTCTTTTGTAGTATGCAATAACTGCTTAAGTCCTTCCATTGCAAAATATTCGCACTGCATTGGAATAAGCATTAAATCAGCAGCCGCGAGTCCGTTCATCGTAAGCTGCCCAAGGCTTGGAGGACAATCAATCAGAATAAAATCGAATTTTTCCCTGATGGGAGACAACGCCTTTTTCAGGAAAAAGTTTCGTTCTTTCTGTTCAATAAGCTCAACCGCCGCACCCGAGAGATCAATATCGGCGGGAATTACAAAAAGATTGGCGGTTTCTGTCTTTCTTGTCGCCTGTTCAGCGGCGGCTGTACCGGAGAGCAGTTCGTAAATGCCGGGTTTAAGCTGTTTTATGCCTATACCGCTGGAAAGATTTCCCTGCGCGTCAAAATCAACCAAAAGGACTTTTTTCCCTGTTTCCGCCAGAAAAGCGCCCAAATTTATCGCCGAAGTGGTCTTTCCCACGCCGCCTTTTTGGTTTACAAAGACACAGACTGCTCCCATACCCATAATGTAACAAATATGGACTTATCAGGCAATAGAGGGGGTTTAGCTTGATACTATATAACCTTCCACATTCAATTGCATACCTATTTTTATCAAGAGGTGAACCTTCGCGCTTTGCGCTCGGTTGAGGTTGTTGTATAAAATTAACTTTTTATTTTCTGCCTTTTTAAACGAAGCACATTAAGCAATAATGAAACACTTGAAAAACACATTGCCGCAGCAGCTATCATTGGATTTAAAAGCCCTATTGCGGCAATCGGAATTCCTAAAATATTATAACTAAACGCCCATACCAAATTTTGTTTTATATTTTTTATGGTCGCACGGCTTAGATTTATTGCGGCGGGAACATCAATTAAATCTGAATGCATAAGAACAATATCAGCTGATTCAATTGCAATGTCTGTTCCGTTCCCGATTGCGATACCCACGTTTGCCTGAACGAGCGCGGGGGCATCATTTATGCCGTCGCCTGTCATTGCGACAAGTAAACCGCTGTCCTGCAGCTTTTTAATTTCATTAGCTTTATCCTGAGGTAAAACTTCAGATAACACATAATCAATACCGACTTGTTTTGCGATAACATTCGCAGTTTTTCTGTTATCTCCCGTAATCATCGCGGTTTTAATCCCCATATCATGCAGTTTTTTTATTGCCGCCACACTTGATTTTTTTACTGTGTCCGCTGCGGCTATAATGCCCGCAAGATCGCTGTTTATGGCGATATACATTGGTGTTTTACCTTCACAAGCAAACTTTTCAAAAGCTGCTTCCATCTCTTCATGCTTAATTCCATTTTCATTCATTAATTTGTCATTTCCAATTTGAATAATCTGATCATTTATAACAGCTTCAATGCCAAGACCTGTAAACGATTTAAAACTATCCGCATTTAAAATTTTAATTTTTTTATTTTGCGCATTCTTAATAATTGCCTGTCCTATTGGGTGTTCAGAACATTTTTCCGCTGAAGCCGTAACCTGTAATAAATAATTTTGATCTATTCCTTCGGCAGATATAATATCTGTAACCATAGGTTTGCCTTCGGTAATCGTTCCGGTTTTATCAAAAACAATCATATTTATTTTATGCGCAATTTCCAGCACTTCACCGTTTTTGAATAAAATTCCGTTTTCCGCTCCCTTGCCTGTGCCAACCATAATCGCGGTCGGCGTCGCAAGCCCTAAAGCGCAGGGACAGGCTATTACAAGAACAGAGATAAAAACTTTCAATGCAAATTCGATACCGCCTCCGGTAACTAAAAACCACACAATTCCCGCAAATAAGGCGATTACGCAAACAATCGGAACAAAATAACCTGATACTATATCAGCCGTTTTTGAAATAGGTGCTTTCTTGCTTTGGGCGTTCTCCACTAATTTAATAATTTGCGCTAACACTGTATCGCCGCCGATTTTTTCCGCTTTAAATTGAATAAGACCGGTAGTATTAAGAGTAGCCGCATAAACATTATCGCCGATCTTTTTTTCAACAGGCATGCTTTCACCTGTTAACATTGATTCATTAATGAAAGCAGAGCCGTTTTTTATTAAACCGTCTACAGGGATTTTCGCTCCGGGCTTTACAATGATAATATCCCCTATTTTTACTTCATCCGCCGGTATTTCATTTTCGACGCCGTCTTTTATAATTATCGCCTTGTTAGGTGTAAGTCCCATGAGTTTCTTTATCGCTTCGCCTGTTTTCCCTTTTGCGGTTGCTTCCAACATTCGCCCGAGCAAAACAAGAGTAATAATCACTCCTGCGCTTTCAAAATATAACGACTCAATAAATTCAAAATTCCCTTTTGAAATCTGCCATACATTATAAACGCTGTATAAAACAGCTGATGTTGTACCGATAGCAATCAGTGAATCCATATTTGGGCTTTTGTGCAGCAAAGACATAAATCCGATAGTGTAAAATTTATACCCGATAACAATAACAGGGATAGTTAAAAATAATTGAAGCATAGCGTAAATAAACGGATCATTAATCATGATATGATGAAGCTGCTTTGAGAACGGTAAATTTATTATCGTAACCATGGGAGACATGGCGATATACAACAGCGGAAGCGCAAAAACCGCAGAGGCAATAAGTTTTATTCTTAATGCCATTATTTCATTAAAGCTTTTGTTCCTGTCTTTTTCAATTTTTGAATCGCTGTTTTCATTTGCTTCATAACCAATATTTTTTACCGCTTCCCTTATATTTACAGTTGACAGTTTTGATTTATCATATTCTACAAACAGTTTTTCATTGGCGAAATTGACAGCCGCCTGTTTTATGCCTGATAACTTATTAACAGTTCTTTCAATGCGCTGTGCGCATGCAGCGCAGGTCATACCTTTAATATTGAAAATTTGTTTATTCATGTGTTATAAATATACCGTTTTTTATTATATCATGGTTTTTCATTAGACTTGTTTAAAAACCACCTAACCAGCCAACCTGTCATAGTTAATAAGTCCGCAGACTAGTTTCATTCTTAACGAATGCCGGTTGCAGAAATGTCCCCGATATTGCGATGACATACATCTGAAAACTTTTATTTTCCCGTTGGCTTGTTCAATCACAACGCGCCGTCTTGCCAGGCGTTTATTATATACTATTTCCTGTTTTGTCAAAGGATGGTTTTTACTTGACTTTATTGGAATAAAACTGTTTGTATGATAATTTTCTATTCCCAGGTATCCGAGATCCGCGTCAATCGGAATAGAATTACTCACGGAATCTCCAATAGTGTCCTTGTAAATCTTAAAATCATGCACGCTCCCTTTCGCTTCCTGTACGTCAATAATTTGAAGGGTGTTACGCTCTATTATTACCTGACTTTTTAACGTATGGCGTTTTTTTTACCTGAATAATATTCCTTCTGGTTGTTTTTTGGTCTGTTTATAGGACTTTCCGTCACATCAACCACGATATATTCTATTGTGTCTGATTTTTTCTTCAGTACTCTTTTTTCGGTAATGCGAACGTACCGTCTCTCACTAAAGTGTCTTCCACCCATTGTATAAGACAGGCATATTGTCCCTTTACATACTTTGTATTCCGACGCTATGCTGTCCATTGTCCTGTAATCCCTCAGGTATTTTAATGTTACATACAGTTTGTCTTTGGGAGTCAGTTTAGGCGGTTTGCCTCCGCTCTTATGCATTGTATTAAATTCTTTTTGCAGAATTATCAGCATCTTATTAAATGTTTCAGGTTTTACCCCGTACACTGGACATCCCCCGATTATACGGACGGCAAATTAAGCCGCAGAATGATTTTGATATGTTACTATAGTGAATTAATTTAAGTATTTGAATGAAAAGCCGATAAATAAACTATGTATAGTATAGATTTTATTAGGTGCGCAGTCGCCTATAGAGATGAAGGACATACCTTTACGGAACTAAAAACAGTGTTTAAAATACCCCCTGAAACGTATTATCTGTGGAAGGAAAAACTTGAAAATGGATATACAGGGGAAAAAGTATTTCGTGAACGTAAAAGAAAGATAGACAAAGATATATTGAAGCAGGCTGTTAAAGATAATCCAGATATATACCTATATAAATTAGCTAAAATATTCAACTGCACTGAGCAGGCGGTATTCTACGCCCTTGAAAAACTAAAAATAACACGAAAAAAAACACTTCACCTATCATGAAAAATCAGAAGAAAAGCGTTCCAAATACACAGAAAGGCTAAGCCGAATTCCTCAGAAAAAGCGTTTATATGTAGATGAAAGCGGAATAAACACTCATTTACAACGGGAATACGGACGTTCCCCGCGTGGGGAAATAATAGAAGACATAAAATACGGAAGTAAATTTCAGCGGATAAATGTAATCGGCGCTCTATGTAATAAAGAACATTATTCCATTGAATGTTACAATCATTCAACTGACAGCGTTTATTTTGAAAATTGGTTTGAAAACCATCTGCTTAAAGATATACCCAAAGGCCATACTGTAATCAGGGATAATGCGAGATTTCATTCCAAAGAAAAACTTAAAAAACTGGTCAGAGGACAGGTTAGATTGTTATTTTTGCCATAGAGCCTGTCTTAAAAATGGACATCCCCCGATTATACGGACAGCAAATTAAGCCGCAGAAGCTGTTTTGATATGTTACTGGTATAGCATATCCTAAAGATGAGTGTCTACGAAGCTGTCCGAAAATTTGTGTAAATGACAGAATATCATAAGAACGGAACCCGTTCTTTTCCAAACTCAATGGCGAACTGGTTTAAAGCCCGCCCCCAG
>WQTD01000025.1 GCA_009786455.1 Treponema sp. | reverse complement strand
CAATAACAGAAAACTGGAAAAAGAAGCGTTCAATATTTGCAGAAAAAAAATTGATAATCACAAGCTTGAAATGAAGCTTGTGCTTGTTCATTATCTTCTGGAAGAGCCCAAAATTCTCTTTTTCTTTACCGCCGAAAACAGGGTGGATTTCCGTGAGCTTGTAAAAGATCTGGTGAGCGTTTTTAAGATGCGCATTGAGCTTCGCCAGATCGGAGTGCGCGATGAAGCAAGGGTTGTCGGAGGTCTTGGCGTCTGCGGGAGAGGTTACTGCTGCCACTGCGTTTCGGATAAATTAAAGCCGGTATCCATAAAAATGGCAAAGGATCAAAAACTTTCGCTTAACTCTGTAAAAATCTCCGGTCCGTGCGGCCGTCTATTATGCTGCCTTTTTTACGAGTACGGGTTTTATACCGAACAGCAGCGCAATCTGCCCCAGGAAGGAATGCGGATTAATTTTAACGGAGAGTCATGGAAAATAACTGAAGTAAATCCGGTTACGGGGCAAATCAAGTTAGGCGCGGACGACGGACGCATAATGACATTCCCCGTATGCCGCTTTGAGCGCGAAGATAATTTCTGGCGGATTAAAGGGTAGCTGTATTTTTTAATAGTATCTTTCTGATTTCAGACACAAGATAGAAAGACCCGGTGCCAAGGACGGGAAGCGCCGTTTTCTCTCTCTCATTCTCTGCGTCTTTGCGTGAGGTTATTGTGGAATTTCCAACTGCCATGTTTTCTGCCAGTTTTACAGCTTCCTGCGTATTTTCGATAAGAGTGGTTTTCTCACGCCCGGTTTCACGTACGAATGTTTCGTAAACCAAAGACGGATTACTGCTTTTAAATGTTCCCGGTGTAGTAACAATTATCCTGGAAAAATGTGAATGCGCTATCCTCGCCATTGCCGCCGCGTCCTTGTCCGCGGCGCAGCCGAAGATGAGAATGCCGCCTTCGCTGTATAAAAAACAAAATGTCTCAATACACAGAGACAGGCTTTCCGGCGTATGCGCGCCGTCAACTATAAAAGGCGGCATACCGGGCAGCGCGATATTTTCAAATCGGGCAGGGATTTTCAGGTTTTTAAGTCCGCGCCGGATTGTGTTTATGCCGATTTGCGGGAAAGCGATTTTTACGGCGGCAATGGCGAGAGCGGCGTTTTCTGCCTGTACTTTTCCGGGTACGGGGATTGAGAATGATGAATGAGGAAGGAGTATAGAAGAATTTGCAATGGAGAGGGAAAATTCCGTACCATGTACCGATATTTTTACATTTGAGATATCCGCAATATCAGGCAGGTAATAAAGACGGCTGTTTTTTTCTTCCGCTTTTTTCCTGAACACTTCAAAAACTTCACCGCTTTGCCTTGCAAGAACAAGAGGTTTTCCCTGTTTAATGATTCCGGCTTTCTCCCCCGCTATGGCGGTGATGGTATCGCCGAGGATATTCGCATGTTCAATTTCAATCAAAGTGATTACGCTCGCAAGCGGATCAAGAATATTTGTTGAATCAAGACGTCCCCCCATTCCTGTTTCTGTTACCATCACATCGCATCGCGCAAGACGTGCGCACAGGAAGAAAAGGAGGGTCAGCAGTTCCCAATAGGTAGGTTCGCTTTCGTCAGTCGAAGTAGCAAAGAGCGGATTTCCGGCGGCAGGAAGCAGCTCTTCAGCGACGCGCCTCGCTTCGTCGCCTGCGGCGCGGTATGTCTCTTCATCAAAGTATTTATCCCCCAGGCAAATTCGCTCCCGTATATCAATTACATGCGGCGACATATAGCGGGCAGGGTGGAACCCCGCTTCCGTTAAAATTGCGCATAACATCCCTGTTACAGAGCCTTTCCCCTTTGAACCTGCAATGTGAATGGAAGGCGCGCATTTATGCGGATCTCCGGCCAGCGCGGAGAGAAACACCATCCTGTCAAGAAGAAAACTTTTCGGTTTCTGTCCTTTTTCAAGATTGATGAATTTAGAAAGCCAATCAAAAACTTCGTCAGATGTTTTGAAATATTTTTTAATTTAATATCCCCGCAAAATAAAATTCAGTTTAACTCGTAAGTTTTCCCGTACTTTACTATTTCTACATTGGGGAAGCCGTTTTCTTCAAGGTATTTCTTTAGGAAAGCCTGTGCTTTTTTCTCGCCGTGAACCAGAAGAATCCCTTTCAGTCTGGAAGTATCCACTTGTTTAAGCCATTCCAGCGTCTCCCTGTAATCGGCATGAGCGCTGAACGCGTTAATTTCTTCAACATCGGCTTTAAGTTTAAACCATTCGCCGTGAATCTTGACCTCGCTTTCACGGTTGCGGATGCGTCTTCCAAGCGTATTTTCAGCCATGTATCCGACGGTCATAATTGTCGTGTTCGGATCCTGAATGTTGTGTATTAAATGATGCTGGATGCGTCCGGCTTCGCACATTCCGTCCGCTGAAATTATGATAAGAGGTCCTTTGCGATCGTTCAACTCTTTTGATTCCTGAACGCTTGTTGTAAAGTGCAGACTGTTGAAACCGAACGGATTTTTATGGTGTTTAATAAACGCTTCCTTGATTTCATCGTCATAACATTCGGGATGCACCTGAAAAATTGTCGTTGCGTTAGTCGCCATCGGCGAATCGACGAAGATCGGAATTTCCGGAATTATTCCTTTGTCAACAAGCAGGTGGAAATAGAAGACAAGCTCCTGGGTTCGCTCAATGGCAAATGACGGAATAAGAATTTTTCCCTTCTTTTCTACGGTACGTTTTGCAATGGCTGCGAGTTTGTTAACAGCGTCATCTGTGGAACTGTGGAGACGGTCTCCGTAGGTGCTTTCAAGGATGATATAATCCGGAACAGTTTCCGGGATTGCGGGATCGCGGATAATGGGTTTCCCTTTACGGCCGATATCGCCTGTAGCAAGGATGTTCAGTTCCTTGCCGTTCTTTTTGATTTTAATGGCTGCAATCGCAGAACCAAGAATATGCCCCGCATCATAAAATTCAAGAGACGCTCCGTCTCCTATAAACATCGGTCTGTTATACGAAACTCCGATTGTCTGGCTGACAGCGGCGATTGCGTCCTGTTCGGTATAAAGCGGAGTCCAGTCAAATTTTTCGCCTTTCTTTTGGGCCTGCTGCTTAAGGTACTTTGCGTCACGCGCCTGAATATTTGCGGAGTCCATCATGATTAAACTTGCAATATCTCTTGTAGCAGGAGTGGCATAAATATTTCCCTTGTATTCATGTTTTATCAACAGCGGCAGAACGCCGCAATGATCAAAATGCCCATGGGTTAAAATAACGCTTTCGATACGATCAGCGGCTATGCCGAACTCACGGTTTTTTCTTTCCGCTTCGGCTCTGGAACCCTGAAAAGCGCCGCAGTCAATAAGGTAGCTTTTCCCGTCAATTTCAAGCACATGTTTTGAACCTGTTACTTCTTCGGCTGCGCCGAGTGAATAAAATGATGCGTACATGGGGGGAGTATAGCACATTTATGTAAAATTGTCACGCTGACAAATTTCTCTTTAATCAGTACAATGTAAATATGCAGTTTCGTTCCACAAAATTAAAATCACCCGTTGTTTCTTACAGGGAAGCGATGTTTAACTGTCTCCCTGATGACGGTGGTTTATATGTTCCTTCAAATACGATTGATTTTCGCAATTTTTTTTTATTGATGAATGAAAAAACAAGTTTTAACGAACTGGCTGCGGCTGTAGCGCCTTCGTTTATTGAAGATTGCCTTAATCCTGTTTCAGCTTCCAGAGTTGTTCAAAACGCTTTTTATTTCAGTCCTGAATTAATAAAGCTTGATGAAAATTTTTCACTGTTAAATCTTTATAACGGACCGGCGGGGACATCCAGGGATTTCGGCATTGCGTTCATGTCCGCGCTGCTGGACGAATTCCGCGATGATAATGAAAAAATGACAATAATTTCCGCAGTTAGATCAGATGATGGTTTAAGCGAAGCTCGTGCCTTTGCCGGGAAAAAAGGCATTCGTCTTGTTCTTGTTTATCCTTCAGGGCGGATTTACGGTCTTGATCAATCGGCTTTTGTACGGAACGGCGGAAATATTCTTCCTGTTCAGGTTAACGGAAGTTTTGATGACTGCCGGCGTTTGATTATTGAAACGGTTAAAGACAGGGAATTTTCACAGCGTTATAAAATAACAAGCGCCAATTCCATAAACGCTGTAAGATTAATGCCTCATATTTTTTGCTTTCTTTATGCTTTTATTCAAATAAAAAATTCTTTAAGCGGGGATTTTATTTTCAGCGTGCCTTGCGGTAATTTCAGCAGTCTTGTTACAGGTCTTTACGCTTGGAAATTCGGCATGCCTGTAAACGGTTTCATCGCAGCCGTGAATTCAAATAATTCACAGGGAGAATTTTTTCAGGGGAAGTCTTTTATTCCAATGCCTCATATAACAACAAATTCTTCTGCTTTGGACGCAGGCGTTCCCCTGAATTATGAAAGACTTTCGTCATTTTACGAAGAAGCCCCTGCTGTTATGCGCAATATAGTATATCCGTTTTTGGCTGACGATAAACTTGCGTTTGAAACAATTAATGAAGTGTATCAAAAATACGGAATTTTTATCGATCCTCATGCCGCCGTTGCTTTCGCCGCTGCGCAGAAAAGGAAAGGGCAGGCCCATTTAATTGTTCTGGCTGCGGCTCATCCCGCTAAATCAGCCTGGATAATAAAGGAAGCGACAGGTGAAACCGTAAAGATTCCCGGTTCGCTTGCCGCAATACAGGAAAGAAGCGATCCAATGGCAAATATCCCTCCGCAGTTGGATGTTTTTAAAAATACAATTGAAAATTATTTTTGAAAAGGAAACCGTCAATTCATGGAAAGAATCAGTGATATGTTAAATGCGGATATTGAGCTTATTCAAAGTCTCGGGATTACCATAACCATTATTACAGGACAGGCTTTGCTGATTTGGATTATATGGAGTCTTTTTAAGGTATTGGCAGGAAAAATTGAAAATGCCGGAAAGGATAAAATAAAACCGCTGACAATAAGGAAATTCAAGCTTCTTACTTCCAAACAGATTATTCATGTTATAATTTTTACCTTACGGATAATTAAATATGCAATAACCCTTTTGCAGCTTTATATAACATTCCCTATTATTTTCAGTTTTTTCCCCGCCACGCAGAAGTACGCTTCATCATTATTCGGATATATTTTATCGCCTCTTAAAAAAATTTTTTTCAGCGTTGTTGATTATATTCCAAACCTTTTTACGATGATTATAATTGTTATAATTGCGCGTTATGTGCTTCGCGCCATGAAATTTTTTGCTGGCAAAATAGACAGGGGAAAGCTTGTAATCAAGGGTTTTTATCCTGACTGGGCGTATCCTACATATAAATTATTACAGGTATTTTTTCTGGCATTTACCGTGGCAGTGATATATCCTTATCTTCCCGGATCAGAGTCGAGGGTGTTTCAGGGTGTTTCTGTTTTTATCGGCATTATTCTCTCTCTTGGATCAACAAACGCAATTGGAAACCTTGTCGCGGGTTTTGTAATCACCTATATGCGGCCGTTTAAAATCGGAGATCGCGTTAAAATTAAGGAAATAACCGGATTTGTAGTGGAAAAAAACCTTACGGTAGTAAGGCTTAAGACGCATAAAAACGAATATGTTACTTTTCCCAATATAATGATTATGGGATCCAATATTATAAATTATAATACGTCTTCTGATGAAGATGAGGATGGATTAATTATATATGCCGAGGTTACATTCGGGTATGCAACGCCGTGGCAGACGGTTCATGATGTTCTTATTAGCGCTGCGTATGCGACAGATCATGTGCAGAAAAAACCGAACCCGTTTGTTCTCCAGACAAAGCTGGATGATTTTTACGCGTGTTATCAGATTAATTGTTATACGAAAGATGTTGATAAAGTTCCGTTGATTTATACTTTGCTGTATAAAAACATTCAAGATGGTTTTCGTGAAGCCGGAATTGACATGACTTCCGCTCATTACAGGGTTATATCAAAGTAAAGGTTTTACTGTAACCAATTCTGCATTGTTTTTTTATTATTTTGGAGTTATATTATATATATGCTGAATCCCAAAAAACCAGTAAGTCTGTTAGTATGCATTCTGTTATGTGCGGCAGTTTGTCCGGCTTTGTTTGCGCAAAACGAAAACCAAGATCATGATTTTGCTGAAATGCGTCCGCCTGTTACTGACAGAGATGAACTGACGGTTGTTTTTTCAAGACATGATGTTGAACTGGATTTCCGCAAATCATATTTTGCAAGCGAAGCCCAGATTTTTACCGCTGTTTACGAAGGGCTTTTTTCATATCATCCGCTTTCCCTGGAGCCTGTTCCGGCTGTGGTAGAAAGATGGGAATTATCCGAAGACAAACTCCAGTGGACTTTTACAATAAAACGGAATGCGCGTTACTGGAACGGAGATACTGTAAGATCGCAGGATTTTCGCGCCGCATGGCTTTCGCTTCTTGAACCGGTACGGGAATCCCCTTATTCAAGCTTGTTTGACGTGATACACGGAGCAAGGGATTACAGGAACGGAGTTGAAAAAAATCCTGATAATGTAGGCATTCAGACTCCGAATGACAGAACGCTTATTGTAAAGCTGACTTCTCCCGCTTCTTTTTTTCCGGCAATGCTCTGTCATCATTCATTCAGCCCGATACATCCTTCCATGCTTAATAATGATTCATGGTCTCCTTCAGGGAATGAAAAAAATTGGGAACCTCCTGTTTCCAACGGTCCATTTCGCATAACAGCAATGAACGAGGACAGTATTGTACTGGCAAAGAACAGTCATTATTGGGATCAAATGAGGGTCGAGCTTGAAAAAATTACAATTAAATTTGCGCAAGACGCGGATGACGCCGCTAATATGTGGAATTCCGGCGAAGCCCGCTGGATAGCAGGGGATGTTGATATTGAAGGATTAACCGATCGGTCAGGCATTCAGGTGAATGTAATGTTTGCCACTCATTATTATTTTATCCGCAGCGGGGAAAAGCCCTGGAATGATAAAAGAATCAGGCGCGCCATGACTCTTGTTTTACCGTGGGAAGAGATTCGTTCGAATTACTATCTGCCCGCAGCAACATTGATATTTCCGATTTCCGGTTATCCTGAAGTAAAGGGAATAACCGAAACTGATGTTAAAGAAGCCCAAAAGCTCATTGCGGAAGCGGGTTATCCGGGCGGCGCGGGAGCGCCTGAACTTGTTATTCGCCTGACGCCTTCGGCGGACGCTCAGAGAGTCGGCGCTCTCATGGCTGTCGCGTGGAAAGAAAAACTTGGGTTTAACGTACGTGTGGAGGTTATTCCCTACGAAAGTTACTTCCAGTCCATGAAGGAAGACAATTATAACATCGGATCTTCAACATGGATTGGGGATTTCGCCGATCCTTATACATTTTTACAGATGTGGCGCCGTGATTCAAATTTGAACGACGCGCGCTTGAATGACGATGAATATGAAGCGTTAATTGACAGATCGATGATGGAAGAGGGCGAAACCCGCATGGCTACCCTTGCCGAAGCTGAAAAACTTCTTCTTGACAGGGGAGTAGTGCTTCCGATTTTTTATCATCCTGCGTTAAATATTGTTGATACCGGTGAATTGGACGGATGGTTTCCGAACGCGCTTGATATTCATCCTTTTAAATATTTATCCTTTAAAGCCTACCGCCCCCTGCCCGGCGTCGCAATGACATTCTGAACATGATTCGAACCGGTATTGGCTGGGACATACACAAATTAAAAAGAGGCAGGCGTTTTTTGCTTGGCGGCGTTGAGATTCCCTTTCACAAGGGAGAGGAAGGTTATTCAGACGGAGACGTTCTTGCCCACGCGATCTGCGACGCGCTCTTGGGCGCGAGCGCTCTCGGCGATATCGGCGAATTTTTTCCTCCCGGCGATCCTGCTTTTAAAGATGCCGACTCAATGGAACTTTTGCGTAACGCCGCTTTGCGCGTAAAGAGGCAGGGATGGCGGATTGTAAACATTGACTGCATAATTGTCTGCGAAAAACCTAAAGTGCTGCCTTTCCGCGATGTTATACGTAAATCGCTGGCTGAAACGCTTGAAATCCGTGTTGAAAATGTATTCCTGAAAGGAAAAACCGCAGAAGGTCTTGGAACGGCAGGCAGGGGTAAAGCTGCGGAAGCATTTGCGGTTTGTTTGCTGGAAAAGAATGAATAAAATAAAATGGGATGATATTTTTTCAGTTCTTGAAGAATGGCGGGAAAAATTTTGCATGGAAGATCCTTCGGTAAGCACTGTGGCAGCGCATTACCGGCGTGATCCATGGGCTGTGCTCGCTTCTACAATTATAAGCCTTCGGACAAAGGATGAAGTTACCGCTGCCGCTTCGCGGAAGCTGCTTGAAAAAGCGGCTTCTCCTGCGGAATTGCACGTAATGAGAGAGGAAACAATCGCAAAGCTGATTTATCCTGCCGGTTTTTACCGAAATAAAGCGTCTTCACTGAAAAAAATAGCCGCAATACTTGTTGAGCGGTACGACGGCAATGTGCCTTCGTCAATGGAAGATTTGCTTGCGCTTCCGGGAGTGGGAAGGAAAACGGCAAACCTTGTGCTTAACGAAGCCTTCGATATTGACGCAATTTGCGTTGATATTCATGTTCACCGTATATCAAACAGGTACGGCTGGCTTGAAAGCAAAACTCCCGAAGAAACAGAAATGATCTTAAGGGAAATTCTTCCCGTTAAATACTGGAAGAGGATTAATTATCTTCTTGTTATTTATGGTCAAAAGCTCTGCCGTCCGGTGAGCCCTTATTGTTCGCAGTGCGTTATCGGAAAACACTGCAGGAAAAACGGCGTAGTGCGTTTCAGATAACACATTTAATGTCCTGTTATATGAAAACCGTATATAACAGGACATTAGCCGTTTTTATTTTATTAACCCGCTTTTGAAATTCCGTTAAGCTGTTTTTGCAGCGTTTTGTTAGCTGCCGCCTTGACAAGATCATATTCCATTTGAGAGAGAAGCCACAATTCAGGTTTTGTATTGAAATATTTTGCCAGACGTACAGCAATCGATGTAGTTATCCTGCTTTTATCAAGACTGATTAGTCTTAAAGCTGTTTGACTGCATTTAATTTCCTTTGAAAGTCTGTTGCAGTTTAAATCATTCCTGCTAATTAACTCCAGAAGAAGCGTTCCCGGAGATTTTTTTATTTTTGTTGGCATATTAACTCCTTAACATATAATATAGGAATTAATCATTGAAGAGTCGAGAAAAAAAATTATTTTTTATAATAATTCTTTTAAATGCCAAATTATTTTTTGTTTATTCATTCCTGTTATAATAACATGATTTTTTATACCGGCATTATTAAGAGTTTTAAGAGCATATTCATAATTACCGCAGAGATCTTCCGCTCTATGAGCGTCTGAAGTTATTATTACAGGAACATTTTTTTCTTTAAATAATCGTAAAAATGTTAATGAAGGATAAACATCGTTGATTTTTCCGCGGTTAATGCCTCCTGTATTAATTTCCGCAATTATGTGTTTTTCTGCAGCGATATGCGAAATTTCCGCTTGACGGTGCGCTTCATTTTCTGCTAACCATAAATTGGATTGAGTTCCGTCTGTCAGACAGTTTTTTTTGATTATATCTGCGTGGCCGAGAATTTCAAAACCGCCAAGGGTAATCATTTCCGCTAACGCGTCGTAATAACAATTCATTAAAGCGTTTCCGTCTCCGTTAAAACCATCGTTTAACCCCGCTGAAAATTCCCCCATTGGACCGTCAACTGTAAAAGGCTGTGCGCCGTTGGCTGGAATTATAAAATGTACGCTTCCGATAAGAAAATCAGGATTTAAAGATTTTATATCAATATCAAGCGCTGATCTTAATCCTTTAATATAATCAATTTCAAATCCGAGGAGCACTTCAAGTTTTCCTTTCCAGCGTTTTCTTGCCGCGAGAACCTGGTCAACATATTCATAAATAAGATTGTCTTTCATGAGCCAGTCGCCTTTTATGCCTGTTTTTTTTGTAATCGGAGCATGAGAGCTGAAGCCAATTGTGAGCAGTTTTTTTTCGTAAGCTGCAGCGCACATTGTTTCTATGTCATCCTGTCCGTCGCAGAAATTTGTATGTGTATGCATACTTGTTAAAAAATGTTCGTTTTTCATTTTAATTCTCCGGTTAAAGCGCCGCTTTTTTTATCAATATTCCCGTTTAAGTTGATTTTTACCGTGCTGTGCGGCTTGATTTTTGTAATTTGGTTTTTAACGCCCGTTAAAAGAACAAGTCCGTCCGCACAGCAGCAATATCTGCCAAAAAGACCGCTTGACAGTGGAAAGGCATCAGAAATAACGCGCGATTGCGTGTTTTCTGTCTTTTTTCCGGTTAAAAGATAACTTATTACAAGACGTTCTTTCGGAAGTCCTGCGGCAGCGGAAAGACGTTGAAGTTCATTTGAAACATTTTCTGTCTCAAAGGCAAAGTGGCACCATCGTTTTTGCCCTGAATTGCCTGCTAAAGGGCAGCTTTCCGTATGTGTACACGGCGAAAATGGCATGCGTTCCATTTTCAAAAAAGCATCGCGTAAAAAGGAAATAAACCTTCCCGATTGGGGTACGCCTGGTTCCGCCGTGAAAATGAAGGCTTCCTGAAGAGCCGTGTTGTGTAAAAACTCCGCGCTGTTATCTGCAAACTGTTTTAATTTTTCTGTATTGTTGTGGGGTATTTTTTCATATATTTCATTAAATAAATTTACTGCGCTGACAAGAGATGCTTTCTTTCCTTTGCCTGTTTTTCTTATATCAATATCGTCACGGATAAGGTTTATTTTCCAATTATTTTCACCTGCAAGAGCGTTAAAAAAATTTTTACCGGCATCAAGCGCGGGAGAACAGCGATCGATGCAGTTGATTTCGAGCGGAAGGTTTCGCAATTCAGGACGGGAAATCCAGAGAGCGGACACGAATGATAAAGGTCCGCTTCCAAGGTCTGTTACTATATCGCCGGGTTTTAATTTTAAATCAAGACAGGGAAGCAGAAAACATAAACGGTAAAGATTCCACGGTAAAAAATAATAAAGGTATGCTGAAAGCATTTCCGGGCGGCTAAGGTATGAGAGAGTTCTTTCTCCCCTGTTGTTTGTGAGAAGACGCGAAAGTTTCGCGATATTTAACGGAAGCGCGTTTTTGAAACGTCCGGGAATGGGAAAAGTTTTTTTTATTAATTCAGGAATTGCATCAAGAATCTGAAACAAAGCCATAAAACACTTTACCACAAATTAATATTAATGACAGCTTCGTAATTTTTAAATATTTCTTATTTACGGATAACTTCAGAAACAGGAATAATTTTACAGCCGGAGCGGATCAAAGCATCGAGCAATACATCAATACGCTGGAAAAGATATTCGTCTCTTCCTCCGGAAAGCGCGCCGAGCCGTACCGGAATAACAGCGTCAGATGATTTTTTTTGTATTATCTGTTCAATCATCTGCGAAGGAGAAATTTGACGCAGACTCAGTCTTACAGCTTCTTCCCTTGAAAGCCAATCTCCCGGATCAATTGTTCTTGTAATAGTTGCGTATCCTGCTGCCGCGGCAGCTGATGTTATAAGGCTGGAACTGCGGAAAAACGGCGGGTGCCAAAGCGGAGAGAGCTCGCTTCCCGTAGCGTGAAAGAATTCGTCTTCGTTACGCGCAAGTCCCCCGGCGATAAAATCGCCGGCGATGCGGTAACGCGTATCAGAAAAATCAATCGGAGCGTAAAAAAGAGACGCCGTTTCATGCCCGGCTTCTGCGATTGCCGCCGCCGCAAGAGGATGACGCCTTATAAAATCACCGTTTAAAAAAAAGGTCGCTTTTATATTTCGTTTTTTCAGAGCGGCAAGAGTTTGCAGCAACCCGGTGTCATCATCGTAAAGATCAAAGCACAGAGCGATCTGCGTCTGTCTCCCCGGCAGGCGGCTTGCGCTGCTGTCATAAGCGCCGTTTACTGAATGTCCGGAAACCAACGTTGTTGTGTTTGAAGAGACAGCGCTGCGTATTACCGGAACGTTAATATAATAACCTGCGTTCTGCGGTTCAAGGAAAACGCGGTAACGTTCTGATGAAAGGGAAACCGTTCGTAATTGCGGGTTGTCTGCGCTTGTCCACTGGTTTTGGCCATCGGTTGAAAACCATTCGTTACCTGTTCTTGCGAATATCTGTGAAATGCCGAAACCAAATTCCTCCGTTATACCTGAAAGACAAAGACGTCTGCTCTGATAGCCGGGATCGGAAATATTAACGCTTTCGATAAATCTTTCGCTGCCTGAAACTATATTATTATTATTTATCCACGCGCATGAAAAAATCTGTTCGTTTTTAAGTTTTTGAATTTGACGCCAATTTATAAAATCCCAAAGTTCAAGTCCGCTACCGCTCCAGAATACCGCTTTTGTTCCGTCAGGCGACAAAAGCCCTGCCGAAGAAGCCGGAACATTCGCGGAATTCAAATTCCTTGTAGAGTTTCCGGTGATTTCAAAACGCCATGCGATTGTTTTGTTTTTGTGCATGGCCGTAATCGCAAGAATACCTGAAGATGACCAAAGAACATTTATTTTTTCTGTACCATGAGGAATCATTATAAAAGGCAGATTGGAAAAGGCGGCGTCTTGAAATCCGGACGGGAAAACAAAAAAACTTTTGTCGTTTTTATTTACCAATACTGATCTTGAATCAGGCGATATCCAGTAACGATCAAGAGTTGGATTAAATTCAACCGGTATAACAGCCGAGACTTCGCCGATTGATAAAAAATCGCCGTAAACTGTCCTTGTAAAAAGCTCGTGATTATTTATCCGGTATAGAGTAGTACCTGTCAAAAAGTAAAAATCACCGAAGGATCCCCACGTAATTGAATTTATTCCGCCTGCACCCAGCATTCTGAACCGTTCGTCCACCAGAACAGATAAATCGCTGATAATCGGGAAATAATAAAGCCTGCCGTCCTTGCAATAAATAAAATATCTTGAGTCCGGATGCCATTTTGCAGGAAAATCCGCCGCAGGCAGTTCAACCCTTTCGCTGATCGTTTTTTTTACGCCGTTTGCCGTATCAATTAATAAAAGATTTCCGTAAGCAGTGCTTGTCGGCTCAACATAGAGAACCCATCTGCCGTCAAATGACACTTCCAGTTTCTGGAGATCTCCGGGTAAAGGCGTATTTTTCGCTGCGAACGACGGATATCCGGGAAGCGGAGAAGGAAGACCTCCCGATACAGGGATCCTTGCCGCTCCGAAACGGTTAACCGCAAGAACTGTTCTTCCGTTGTCAATCAGTTGAAGTTTTTCAGGAAATGCGGTGAGCTGCTGAAAGGACATATCCGCAAGCGCTGTAATAAAAATCGCATGCTGATCCCCGGAATCGACTCTGTATAGAAGCCTGTCGTCGCTTAATAAGTTTAAGCCGCTAAAACTGACGCTCTGAAGCAGAAAAACCGGAAAAAGTAAAACAAGCAGAAAAGCAGGTATTTTCTTTTCTTTCATCCGGATTACCTGTCTTTTTGCGTCAGGAAAACATCAAGTTCCTTCTCCAGATCGTATAGGCGATCTTCCATTTCCTGGATGCGCCTGATTGAGTATTTTATCTGCCGGCTTTTCAATTTTTCGCAGGCTTCACCTACAACTTCACTGAAAGTATATCCTTCCTGCGGCGGAACCATACTTGTGATGCGCTGTTCCCAGCCAGGCACAGCCGCAGATTTATCGTCTAATGTCATACGTTAATTTTAATATTATTGATGTCCAATTTCCACTGAAATTTCCGCTCTGGCGGAAGTAACGGAACCCTCCGGTTCTTCATAAGCGCGTATAAACGTAAACGCCGCCAGAAAAGCCAGTAAAATAAAAATTAATTTTCTCATGGGAACTCCCGTATTATATCAGGTTTTATCTCATTAAATCAAGCGGATTAATAAGTTTGTTGTTTTTGTCATATATGGTGAAATGCAGATGCGGTCCAGTACTGTAACCCGTATTGCCTGCTTCTCCGATTTTTTTGCCCCTAGCCACTCTTTCTCCCTGTTTTACAGAGAATGAATTTAAATGACCGTAAAGGGTTTTATAGCCGTTATCGTGTGTTACTATAACGTATTTTCCGTAAAGCCAGTTTTCTGTCACTACTGAAACTCTTCCGTCCAGAGCCGCCACGACAGGCGTGCCGGTATTTGCCCTCAAGTCTATTCCTGTGTGGAAATTTAACGCTCCGCTGATGGGATCTTTTCTCATGCCGAAATGACTTGTTATATACCTGCTTGGAACCGGATAGATAAACAATTCTCCCAGACTTAATCTGAGATCCATGTCATTCATTCTGGCTCCCGGAATAAAAAGCGTTTCTCCCGCTTTTATATTATCGCTCTTAATATCATTTACATCGAGAATGACTTCCAGAGGCACATTATACGAAACTGCGATTTTTGTCAGAGTGTCGCCGTTTTTTACCTGATACGGTATTCCGTCAATATTCGGCACCCGCAGCATCGCTCCTTCCTGCAGGGTTCTGGCGTTACGGATTTCATTGGAAGCTATTATGGCGCCGATGCTTACATCGAAAACTTTGGCGATTCCGGAAACAGTGTCTCCCCTTTTAACCTTGTATTGCTGCCACTCAAACGCAATAAGGTGGTTTTGGTCATTGTTGCTGTGTTCATTTGAAATTTGAGGCTCCTCAATGTAGGAAGATGCCCCTTCATCCTGAGCCGGGAATAAGTCCGTAATTCCCATCGCGGCGTATGTCATTATCTGCTGCTCAGCGCCTGTATCCGGCTGGTAAACATAATTTTCCGGGAATTTTATGTTTATGTCTTCCCAGTTAAAAGCAGCCAGGGCTATTACAATGGTGCCGCAGATAACCGCTATTGTCGGAAGGGAAGGCAAAGGAATTGTAAACCCGCTTGATTTTTCGCCGCTCATTTTTTCAATTCCGGGTTCAGCCAGTTTTTTCCGCGGAAATATATTTAATTTTCTTTTCAGGAGTTTATTTGTTCTTTTAATTTTATCTGATGACATAAATATGGCAGCGGATTTTTTCTTTTTTGAACGGACAGGTTTTTGACTGAACTGGCTCATAAATACGGAATTAAAACCTGCCGATTTATTATTATGTCCGAAAGACGGTGTTTTTTGTCTTTTTGTTATGTTCTGCTTTTCATTTATCACTGCCATACTGGGTTTATCGACAAAAAACTGTATTGGGATTATATATGATATAGATATGAATGTAATAAAAGCTGTTATTCTGGCGATTTCAACTGCGTTTATTTTAAAATTATTCGTTTTTGATTTTATTATAGCTCAGGGACATTCCATGGAACCTGCGATTAAAGACGGAACTGTCCTGATTGTAAACCGCCTGAGTTACGGGATACGGCTGCCTTTTGTGAAGGAATTCATAATTAACTGGGCTATTCCCAAACCGGGAGAAGTAGTGGTTTTTTATACGCCTGACGGAGAATTGGCTGTTAAACGGTGCGTTATGCTGACCGAATTCGGAGGTTTACATTTTGAAGGAGATAACGGGAATGCTTCATACGACTCCCGATCATACGGTCCGGTTTATGTCAGCAGCATTGTCGGAAAGGTAATAGGTCATTGAATGAACCGGAACAACCGTTACGTCATAATTTTCTCCGTTATGGGGCTTTTGGCTGCCGGCATTCTTGTTCACTATGCAATGCTGATGCTAAAAGGCGCGCCTTCTCCTGTTATACGGCAACCCGACATATTCAGGGAACGCGGCGCGATCCTTGACCGGAACGGGCGTTTTCTCGCTCTTCAGATAAGATTTGCCGATGTCGGCATTTGGAAACCGTCAATAAACAATGCCGAGTTATTGGCAAGCGAACTTGCGCCGGTGCTTGATATGACTCCTTCAGAAATTCGCGGCAAAATTGACGCTTCCGAATCGAACTTTTTTTTCCTGAAAAAACAAATTGACGATGCTTCAGCAAGAGCCCTTTCTTCCGTAATTGAAGAAAAAAAAATAAGAGGCGTTATGATTCAGCCTGTTGTCGGCAGGCTTTATCCCGAGAAAAATCTTGCAAGCCAGGTAATCGGTTTTGTCGGAGATAATAACAGGGGACTGGAAGGAATTGAATTTGCGTTTAACAGTATTCTTGACGGAGCGGAAAACGAGAGCAGGCAGGCAAAGGGTTCTCAGGTTTATCTGACCATTGATGCGTACATTCAGTATATTCTGGAACAAATAGCCTCACGGACGATGGATGAAACAGGCGCAGAAGCTGTGATGCTCCTTGCAATGGATCCGCGTACCGGAGATATTCTGGGATCTGTGTCATCTCCGGGATATGATCCCAATAATTTCAGCGATTCAAATATAACCAACAGGATGAACAGACCGGTTATCTGGGCATATGAGCCAGGTTCTGTTTTCAAGGTTTTTACCGTTGCCGCTCTCATGGATTCGAGAGCTATTTCCGCAAACTCAGTTTTTAACTGCGGCGGAGTTTATGTTACAAAAAGCGGCAGCCCTATTAACTGTCTCGGCGCTCACGGCAGGGNAACGGCAAGAGAAATAATAATTCATTCATGCAATGCAGGAGCTGCCTATGCTTCGGATAATTTAAACAACAGGGATTTTTATCTCTTGTTGAATAATTACGGTTTTGGAGCGCGCACAGGAGCGGGAAGCCCCGGCGAGACAGCCGGGTATTTTGCAAATGACAGCCAGTGGTCTGATCGCTCAAAACCGACTCTGGCTATCGGGCAGGAGATTGCGGTTTCCGCCTACCAGATGCTTCAGGCGGCAAGCGCCATTGCAAACGACGGAGTTCTTGTTCCTCCAAAAATATTACTGAAAACTGTATCCGCCGACGGAAGAACTGTAACGCCGTGGGAAGGGGAAGAAAGCCGCCGTGTTTTAAACGCGGAAACCGCGAAAGCCATGCGCTCTTATATGGTTGATGCCGCTTCCGGCATAGGGACGGGCTGGCGCGCCGCTGTTGAAGATCTTTCGCTTGCTGTAAAAACCGGCACCGCTCAAATTATAGATCCTGCGACAAGAAGGTACTCTGATACGGATTTTATTGCCAGTTGCATCGCTCTTCTTCCGGCTGAATCTCCTTCGCTTATTCTCTACCTTGCAATTGTAAAACCGCAGGGTGAAATCTTCGGCGGCAGAATCGCAGCTCCGGCAATCCGTGAAGCGGCTGAAGCCTTGATTGACTATATCGGTATTCCGCGCGGACGCAATCCGCAGATTAGCCATCCGCCCGCTGTCAACATTCCTGCAGGTCGCCTTCCTGAAATGGAAGAATATATTCCTGATTTTACAGGAATTTCTAAGCGTGTTCTGCTTCCGCTGCTGCTGCGCGGCGATTTGAATGTTGAGATTCGCGGCGACGGATGGGTTCGCCGGCAGGAGCCTCCAGCCGGAACTCCTGTAACAAACGGAATGTCAATAATACTGGAACTGGAATAGAATGTCTTTTTTTGAAACAAATAAATTTATTCTTCAAAATCAATATCCCGGGCTTCTTGAAGAAATCAGCGCGGACAGCGGGGGAAATCTTTCCGCAGGGGATTTTTTAACTGAAACTTCGGCATCCGGAGAGCCGGCGTTATGTGTAAAGGGAATATACGTTCATTCAATGCGCGATCCTGTGCGCGAAGCGCAGCGTCTTGTGCAAACCGCAGATACCGGCAAAGATTTTATGGTTATTCTTGGATTTGGACTTGGATACGCGGCGCAGGCAGCCGCAGGTCAGCCTGTCGTTATTGTTGAAAAATATAAAAATCTTTTATTAAAGGCTTTTGAACTGAGAGATTTTTCCGATCTTCTCAGCAGTAACAGGGTAATTTTTGTTATCGGAGGATCTGGCGATGGAATAATGAACGCTCTCGCCGTTGCGTGCAGACTTGCCGGCAATGTCGGTGAAAAACCTTCCTTCTCCGTTATCCGCAACAGAGCGCTTTATGATCTTGATAAAGAGTGGTACGGAGCGGTAGAAGAAAAAATCCGCACATGGTCAATGAAGGATGATGTAAACAGCGCAACCTTCAGGCGCTTCGGCAGACGATGGGTTAGAAACCTTTCGCGCAATATAAGCGCGATACGCGATTGTCCGGGCATTTCGCGGCTGAGCTCCCTTGCCGGAGAAGGCGTACCGCTGCCTGTTTTTCTTGCCGCGGCAGGACCAAGTCTTGACAGGATCGTTCCTTTGTTACGCGACATTTACAACAAATGTATAATTGTAGCTGTTGATACAAGCCTTCGCTTTTTTCTGAAAAACGGCATAGAGCCTGATTTTGTCCTTGTTGTTGATCCCCAGTTCTGGAACAGCCGCCACCTTGATCGCTGCATTGACGGGAACAATGTTCCCAGAACAGTCCTTGTCGCTGAATCCGCCGTATATCCTCCTGTGTTAAATATTCCTTTCAGAAAGACTTTTTTATGCGGATCAATGTTTCCTTTCGGAACTTTTATTGAGAATCGGGTTGATCCAAAGGGGGTACTCGGAGCCGGAGGTTCTGTCGCTACTACAGCCTGGGATTTTGCACGCAGTCTTGGAGCAGGCGATATCTGGATTGCAGGGCTTGATCTTGCCTTTCCTTCCTTAAAAACGCATTTCCGCGGCGCCCGTTTTGAAGAACAGGCGAATTCGCAGTCTGACCGTTTTCACCCTGTTGAAACATGGGTTGTTCGCGCTCTGCGCGACGGTTTTCCTTTCAAAGCGCCGTGCGCCGGCGGGGGACGGGTGCTTACAGACAGACGTCTTTCACTTTATGCCGCATGGTTTGAAAATAAATTCAGCGTTTATAATAATGTGCGAAATCATTTTCTTTTCCCGGAAGGGTTATTGATCGCAGGGATGCAGGCGGCAGAGACGCGGGATTTTCTTTCTTTGCCTGAGCGCCGGGACGAGATTAACAAGCGCATTGATAAAATACTCATGCAGATTGACAATGAATTTTTCGATCCAGATGAAACTCTGAAAAGAGCCAAACGTTATGGGAATGCAGTTTCTTTGTTAAAACAAGGGCTTGTTAAAATTAAAATCGCTGCAGATGAAGGAGCGCAGATTACGAAACATTCAATGAAGCGTGATTTAAATCCTTCGCAGCGCAATAAAGTAATGAATGAACTTGATGATATTACGAAACGGATTTCGAACAGTGAAGTAAAAGAAGTTGCCAGTTTTTTATTCCCGCTTGCAGAGAATGAAGATAAACTTTCCGGCGATCCATTCGACAATTATTTAAATTCTTCCTTCAAACTTTTTTCTTCTTTATCAGAAACTGTGTCCGTTAATTTAAATTATTTAAAATAATTTTTCCGGCGTTATGGGTTTACTCAATTTTTTAAAAATATCCCGGAAGGGTATTTCATATAATTATAAAATCATGCTTCAATATGATACACAGAGAAAAAGGGGATAAATTAAGAAAAAGATATTTGCCGCTGCTATATTGATTATTTGTCAAATAACGTTATCATTTACCTATATAGAAAATCGCTTTGTCTTAATTATGTTAATTTTTACTTTTACTACAGCTTTATTTGTCCAGTCGCCGGCTGATGAGCTGGAAACTTTTTTAAATTCAGAAACAATTACATGAGGGTAGGCAGCTCGTTTTATACTGCAGGCAGCTGATGTTATAACTACATCAGATACTGAGGAAGCGTTCTGGTATGCTGCAGCGCGGAAATGGCTTCCGCTTGATTCAGATCCTGATGATGCGGCGAGGATGGACGGAATAGCGCTGCTTTTAATGCGCGCTTTTAATATTCAGGGCGGTGTTATGTACATCATGACAGGAAGCCCGCATTATGCTTTTCGGGAGCTTGTTTACAAAGGCATAATTCAGGACAGAACCGACAGGTATCAATTCTTATCCGGATAGCAGTTGGTTTTTTATACCAGCAAGATATTGGGAGAACGTGAAAAAGACGAAGAGGACGCCGCGAAATTCGCGGAAGAAAGATTTGCAAGGGAAAAAAGGAACATTTGGTTCCGGAGTCTTATGATTTCGGTCTTTTGTTTAATCAGTATACCGCTGCCTATATTTTCCCCCAGGAAGATAAAAACATGGATTCTGAAAAAGAATTTGAATTTAGCGCAGGACTTGTGCCGAGGGTATCTTTTATCCTGGGAAATATTGGCGCTTTCTTTATCTCCGGCGATTTAACATGGGAATTTACTATAAATTTCCGGGAAAGACTGACAGTATGGTTTCGCTTTTATTAAACAATGCTTCAGGAGAAGACAGGTTTCTGTCCGAAGATGTCAAAATACCGTTCAGCGGATATACTCCTTTAACTACAAGGTATTTCGGAGATATTTTTCAGACAGAGATGGCAGGTTTTACAGTTTTAAGTTTGAATTATTCCGGTAATTTAAATCGGATATTCAGAGCGAAATTTTCCGCAACATATTTTATCCGCAACGGCACCGGTACCCGGATCGGCAATCTTATCAGCGATCCGGGAATAGGCTAAAATAATCTTGGCGCTGAAGTTTCAGCGCAGTTAATTTTTACTCCATTTTCAGATATACAATACAGAATGAGCATAGGAGCTTTTTTTCCGTCTTTTGGAAATAACTGGACAAATGCTCAGCCGGTCTGGCGGATTGATTTATCAACTGTTTTCGGCATCTACTAAATTTTTATGAGGAGATGTTTATGAAAAAAGCGATTTTATTTGTTTTGATGATTTTGCAATTATTTTTTCCGGTTACTCGCAAAACGGAGTAATCAGGGAAATAACCGGCGAAGTAGAAATAAAAAATCCGGATCTTCAGTATTTACCGCCGCAAGTGCAGGTGCAGTTATTTCCGGGGATACTGTTATTTCAACACGCGGACCTGTCGGTTCTGAATTAACCGGCGGCTCTTCATCTACTTCTCCTGCCGTTCCAAGCGAAGAGCTTTCTGTCATAATTGAATGGGAGGAATAGTAAAATCAATATAAAAAATGCTCATAAACTTCAATTGATGTGAAAAACATCGCCTGTATTAATATTTTCTTTTAAAAGCCGGAGAATCTTCCGGTTTTTTTGGAAATTCCCTATAAAAATAAAAAAAATTTGGCAAATTCCTGTAAAATATATTATATTTAATGTACATATTCGTGATTTAAACAATAAGGATATATAGTGATAAAACAAGATTTTCCCAAAGTTCATTTTTATGATCAGGATTTTGTTGATATTTACGATAAAACATGGGCATGGATACAGGATTGCTGGAATAATGGGAGTGAAAAGAACGGGATTGAGGGAAAATTCTTTTCTTTTCCGGAATCTCCTGCTGTAAATCAGGCTGATGCCATATATTCCTCATTCTTTCTTGTCTATTCGAACAGGATTTATCAGGCTCATACCACCTTGGATATTTTTTACAACAGGCAGGAACCTAACGGAGCGATCCGGTGCGCTTATGATATATCCACCGGTTCGCCTTCAGCAGACAAGGAAAACCCTGAAGGTCTTGGAATTCCTCTTTTTGCCTGGGCTGAACATAATATCTATCATAAATCCGGAAATAAAAAACGCGTAAAGGACGTTCTTTCCATTCTGTGCAAGTACTCTGCCTGGATAGATTCTGTTTTTAAAAAACCCAACGGTCTTTACAAAACGCCTCTTTGCGTCACCGGCATGGGAAATTTACCGCGCGGAGACGCGTATTATGCGATGGATTTTAACGCCATTATGGCAATTAACATGCTTTATATGTCTGCGTTAGCTGACATTTTAAACGACAAGGAAACCAGTTTTCAGTATAAAAGACAGTATTTTTCACTGAAGACAAGAATCAATTCATTAATGTACAATTCTTCGGACGGTTTTTATTATGACATCAGTAAAAACGAAAAACAAGTTCCCGTAAAAACGATTGCTGGTTACTGGCCCCTTCTCGCTGAAATCCCCAACGGAGAAAAAGCTGAGAGGATAATTGACAAACTTTCGGATCCTAAATTTTTCGGCACGCCTCACCCTTTTCCTACGGTTGCTGTAAGCGAAAAAGATTTTGATGAAATAGGCCGTGGTTTCCGAGGTTCTGTTTTTCCCCACATGACGTTTATGGTTATCAAGGGGCTTGAGCGTTATCAGAGGTGGGACCTGGCAAGAGAGAGCGCCATCAGGCATGTTTATTTTATGCTTGATTCGATGAGTCCTGACGGGAATCATCACAAGGGCAATCTTTGGGAAGCGTATCTGCCTACGAAGGAAGGTCCTGCAAAATGGCCGGGAAAAACCGCTTTTCCCCGTCCCCAATATCTCACCTATGACGCGCTTTCCACCATTTGTCTCACCATCGAAAATATCGTAGGGCTTTCAATTTCACTTCCCCGTAAAACAGTGGACTGGGTTATTCCAAATCTGGAGATTATGGGCGTTGAAAATCTATCGCTCAAGAACAATATGATCACGATTCTCTCAAACAAAAGCGGCAGGGGCTGGGAGATACATATGGAAAGCGAGAAACTCTACTATTTCACAATAAACATTCTGGGCGTAAAAGAGAAAACCCTGCCTATTCCTTCCGGAAAATGTTCAATACTGATTGATAAACTGTAAACGCATGAGTACGACCATCACCGCCATTATCGAGATTGGTTCCACAGGCATCAGGCTTAATGTCGCGGAAATTCAATCAGGAGGGAAATGGCAGGTGCTCGATCGCGCAGTGCGCCCTGTCTCCCTTGGCAGGGATGTGTTTACTTCCGGCGTGCTGTCCCGTGAATCAATGATGGAATGTCTCTCTGTCCTCCATAACTACCGCGAACTTCTTTCCGGGTGGGGCATTGCAGATAACAACATTCACGTAATTGCGACAAGCGCTCTTCGGGTTGCGCGTAACAGGGATGTTTTTGTCGATCGCGTGTATCAGGAGATGGGTTTTAATCTTGTCATTATTGAGGGTATAGAAGAAAACAGGCTTATGTATCTGGCTGTGCGTTTTGCACTGAAGCAGGATCTTCCCCTGTTCTGGCGCGCAAACTCCATGATTATTGAGATTGGCGGCGGTTCAACGGAAATTATGCTTCTTCGTCGGGGGCAGATGGTTGCAGCTCACAGCCTTAAAATGGGAACAATTATTATTGATCAACATTCGCGCCACGGACTTGGCGCTGGTATTTTCTACGAACGGTTCCTTAACGAAAATATCAAGAACACGCTGGGTATGTTAAATCTTGAAATGGATCTTGCCCATGTCAGAACCATTGTTGCGGCGGGAACTGACGCTAGGATTGCGGCTGACAAGGCGGGAAAGGAAGTAAATGAAAATTTCCGGATAATTGAACGCGATGCTTTTTTTAAATTTACAGAGAAACTGCGCAACTATAGCATTAAAGATACGATAAATGAATTCGGCGTTTCCTATGCCGATGCCGAAGGAATAGTGCCTGGTTTACTTGTACTCAAACTTTTTCTTGAACGCGCAGGAAGCGCCAATCTTGCGGTTCCGCTTGTAACAATACGCGACGGGTTTCTTGTCGATTTAACTTCCGGCGTTGATTCATCGCTGCAGGATGAATTTTTTTCACAGATTATCGCTTCTGCGGTTAATCTTGGACGCAAGTATCATATTGATGAAACACACAGCCGTCAGGTTGCAAGGCACTGCATGATCATTTTCGACGCCCTTGTTAAGGAACACGGCATGAAGGGCCGCCATCGGATAATGCTTGAAGCGGCAGCCATACTTCATGATATCGGCTCGTATATCAGAACGTCCGGTCATCAGAAACACGGACACTATATTGTATCCAACTCCGAAATTTTCGGATTGCATAATGATGAATTGAATATTATCGCCAATGTTATAAATTATCACAGGGGAGAACCGCCGACGCAGTCGGATATTGAATACATTCAGCTTCAGCGCGAAGAAAGAATCCTTGTGTTAAAGATGGCGTCAATTTTAAGGGTTGCTGACGCTCTTGATCGCGGTCATTCTCAGCAGATAAAAAATATCAGAGTTGAACGCCGTCATGAAGCAATTATTCTGCATACAGACAGATCTTACGATCTTTCGCTTGAACAGATGGGTATTGAAGACAAGGGTGGGATGTTTCAGGACGTATTTGGCTACAAGGTTATTTTAAATTGACAGATTTAGCGGGCAATCTTTAACCGGAATTGTTTTAGCTGTTCCAAATATGATATAATTTACAAAATGGAAAAAAACGAACAAAAAGAAACTGCGATTCCCTGCCTCAGCCGCGATCTATCATGGGTTAATTTTAACGAACGGGTTCTTAACGAGGGCTTGCGCAGGGAACTGCCATTGCTTGAGCGGATTCGTTTCTTATCAATTGTATCAACGAATTTTGATGAATTTTTTATGATAAGGGTTGCCGCGCTTAAAAGGCTAGCAAAAACAGAAACCGGGAAATCCATTGATATCTGCGGTCTGACGGCGGAGCAGCAGCTTAGGGAAATATCCTTAAAAGTACACTCAATTATTAAGAAACAATACGATTGCCTGAGAGAAGAGATTTTTCCCGGTCTTGCCAAAAACGGATTATCGCTTCTGCGCCCTGATTCCTGGTCTGTCCCTCAACTTGATTTTCTTGATACCTTTTTTGCAGGTCATATTTATCCTGTTCTCACTCCTCTGAGACTGGAGCCGGACAAGCCGATGCCGTTTATTGAAAGCAGATCGTTAAACGCCGCTTTTCTACTTGAACCGGACAGGGCGCCCAGTTCTACAGCGGCTGATGTACATGATGAACTTAAAGTCGTTGTCCCCCTTCCGAAAATTCTTAACAGGCTTGTCTGGCTGCCCGGTTTTGACAACATGTCAGCTAACGCAGAGGGGGATAAGGAAAAATTCTGCTTCGCTCTGCTGGAAGACGTTATTGTCACATGGGGAGGTTATCTTTTTCCCGGTTATCGCATTAAGGAGAGCATGGTGTTTAAAATCAACAGGGACGCTGATTTTTCTGTTGATGAGCAGAGAGACGAAGATTTTGTTGAAGCCATGGTTGAGGTTTTAGAAGGAAGGGAAAGAGCCGATGTTATACGAATGGTTTATTCACCCGGCAGCGACAAGCTGAGGGATGAACTTGCAAGGCGTTATTTGCTTGCAGACATTCCTGATTCAAACGAAAGTTTCCGCTTTGCGGATGATTATCTTTATGAAGTTGACGGACCGATTAACCCTGTTGATTTTATGGAACTTTCGAATGCAGCCAGCTTTGAAGATTTAATTGAAAAGCCGTGGAAGATCTATAAATCCGCTGATTTTAACGAAGAAACTTCGATTTGGGATCGTATAAGTCAGGGTGATTGCCTTTTGCATCTGCCCTATCAATCATTTGATCCTGTTATACGCTTTTTTCAGGATGCCGCCTCCGATCCGCAGGTTGTCTCAATCAGAACAGCGCTTTACAGAACAGGCGGTGCAATTCCGGGGATTGGCATTAACTCAGGCTCATCAGGTTTTTCTCCTGTTGTAAGAGCGCTTGAACAGGCGGCGCTTAACGGCAAGCATGTAACCGCGGTTGTTGAGCTGAAAGCGCGTTTTGACGAAGAGAGGAACATTTCATGGGCGAACAGACTGGAAAAAGCGGGCGTTATTGTTGTTTACGGGCTATCAAATCTCAAGGTTCATTCAAAGATCACAATGGTTATGCGCCGCGAAAATGAGCGCATCAAGCGTTATGTGCATTTATCAACAGGCAATTACAATTACAGAACGGCAAAATATTATGAGGATATCTGTCTATTTACATGCAGGGAAGATATTGCCTATGACGCGGGTTTAATTTTTAACATGCTTACCGGTTATTCAGTTGTTCAGCAGATGATGAGACTGACGATTGCGCCTGCAGGTTTAAAACGCCGTTTTTTGGAATTAATCGAAAGGGAAGCGAACAGGGCAAAACATGAATACCCTTCCAGAATTATGGCAAAGATGAATGCGCTTACTGACATCGATATTATTAAAGCGCTTTATGCGGCTTCCAGAGCGGGAGTAAAAATCTCGCTTTGTGTGCGCGGCATCTGTACATTAATTCCGGGTATTCCGGATATTTCTGAAAATATCCGCGTAATCAGCGTTGTCGATCATTATCTTGAACATTCGCGCATTTATTATTTTTCCAACGGCGGCGCGGAGGAACTGTATCTTGCTAGCGCGGACTGGATGCTGCGTAATCTTGAAAAACGGGTGGAGATTCTTTTCCCTGTTCAGGACGAAAAACTCCGCGCGGAATTAATCGATGTTCTTAACGCTTATTTCCGCGACAATTGCCAGGCTTCTCTCCTTGACAGAGAAAGCAACTGGACGCGCCTTGTCCCCGCGGAAAATGAATCTCTTTTCCGCGTTCAAAAAGAAATGCACTCCCGCGCGGCAGGAGCAGGTGAAATTCCAGGTCCTGCGAAAATGGAATATACAGTGAGAAGAAGCCCTCAAGCGGTAAAAAATGACGAATAACGGAGTTTGATCAATAATCAACCGGGTTCTGGAACAGCTTTAGCGATTAAAATATTTTAAGGAGAAAATTATGGATATTTATTATTTAATTCTTGTAGTGCCGACTCTTCTTTTATCAATGTGGGCGCAGTTTATGGTAAAATCCACTTTTTCAAAATATTCAAAAGTACAATGCACCAGCCGAATTACCGGAATGGACGCCGCTGTTCTTTTATTAAAAGCGAATAACATCAATAATGTTCAGGTTGAAGCGGTTAAAGGTTCGCTGACGGATCATTACGATCCTTCGGCGAAAAAACTGCGGCTTTCCGAACCTGTATACGGAGTTCATACAATCGCGGCTGTCGGCGTCGCGGCTCATGAAACGGGGCATGCCATACAGCACGCTAAACACTGGGGACCTCTTGCTTTGCGAAGCATTCTTGTGCCTGTCGCGAACATCGGTTCGAAATTTGGTCCTGTAATGGCGGCTATAGGACTTGGCATTACCGTAGCCGGAAATGCTGTTTCATCTATCGCGTCATTATTGATTATCGGGGGAATTTTGCTTTTCAGCGGCGCTGTTCTTTTTTATCTGATTACGCTGCCTGTTGAATTTAACGCTTCCAGCCGCGCAATAAAAATCCTTCGTTCCAATAAAGTTCTTAATGAAAGAGAACTCAATGATGTTAAAAAAGTTTTAACAGCTGCAGCTTTAACCTATGTCGCTTCGGCGCTCACTGCGGTCGCAAACTTGCTGCGCCTTGTTCTGCTTGCTCGCAGACGATAATGAAAGACAATACTAACGAACCCATCGAAAAACAACTCTGGAAATCAGCCGACAAACTCAGAAAAAACATTGACGCAGCCGAGTATAAGCATATCGTTCTAGGATTGATTTTCCTTAAATATATCTCTGATGCCTTTGAAGCGCTTTACAACAAGCTGGTCAAACAAAAAAGTGAAGGAGCCGACCCCGAAGATAAAGACGAGTACAAAGCGGAAAACGTTTTCTATGTGCCAAAAATCGCCAGGTGGTCTCATTTGCTGTCAAAAGCAAAATTACCTACCATTGGCAAAGATGTTGACAACGCGATGGACGCAATCGAGAAAGACAATCCCTCTCTTAGAGATGTACTTCCCAAAGTATTTGCAAGGGGCAATTTAGACCCGACTAATCTTGGCGGATTAATCGACTTTATTGGAAACATTGCTTTTACAGACGCAAAAGAGCGAAGCGCAGATATTTTGGGTCATGTGTTTGAATATTTCCTTGGCGAGTTTGCGCTTGCCGAAGGCAAAAAGGGAGGGCAGTTCTACACTCCGCGAAGCGTTGTTGAGCTTCTTGTAGAAATGCTCCAGCCGTACAAGGGTC
>WQTD01000024.1 GCA_009786455.1 Treponema sp. | reverse complement strand
CCTCGCTGGTTTACCGCAGAGCAGCCGGTAACTTTACAGGCTGCGGTGTCTTTGCTTGGTGATGTGCAGGTTGCGGCTATTGTATTCGATGTCCAGTTCCAATCGTGAGTATGAGGAGGGTTATTATTACCGCCGGCATTACTGCCNCCCCCCCGCCAGTGCCGTTGTAGCAGGCTGTCAAAAACAGGGTTACAATAACAGCAATAACTCTTGATTTTTTAAGCGTGTTTTTCATACATAACCCCTTTTATATCGCGCTAGCGATAAATTAAATCGAAGTATTCCGCAACGCGGAATACATAACCCCTTTTTTAGGAACATTTGTTAAAAATTTAAGTCAGAAATAAAAATAAAAAAAGCGTGTAAAACTCACAATTTTTTACAAATTTTGGCGAATTCTTGTGAGTTAACGCACAAGATCGGGGGAAAGCCCGGAAAAATCATCAATTTAGCATGATTAATTATAAAAGCTCTTATAATATAAAATCGGGATGGAAGTATTATTAATCGACGATCACCCAATGCTGAACGCAGGGATTGTTTCTATTCTGGAACAGACAGAGCTTTTTAAAGTCTGCGCTCAGGCGCAGTCGCTTAAAGAAGCAATGTATATTATTGAAAAAGCCGATACGCTGCCCTCTTTGGTTATCCTTGATCTTCTTTTGGGCGAAGATAACGGTCTTGATTTTCTTCCGATGCTGACAAAATTTTGTCATAACAAAAAAATCCTAAAACCGCCTGTGCTGGTCTGCTCCGCTCTTGGAGATGCGTTTAAAATACAAGCTGCATTAAATAAAGGAGCCGCAGGCTTTTTGTCAAAGACAGGCGGCAAAGAGGAGCTTTTAAAAGCCATAGAAACAATAATAAACGGACAAATTTATATTTCAGACGAAGTAAATTTATTAATAAAAAAAAGTTCTTCTGTTTACGCTAAGTTTTCTAAACGTGAAAAAGATGTAATTGATTTACTAAAAGCGAATAAATCAAACAAACAAATTGCCGATACACTGCATATTAATATAAGAACTGTAGAAAATTATATAAGCAAGATTTATTTTAAAACCGGTTATTCAAACCGCGAAGAAGTGCGGAAACTTTAAATTAAAGCCCTGATATCTGATTAATAAAATTGACATTAATAAGGGACTCCTGCTGCGACAGGGTAAAAAGGTAAGTTGAAAGCTTATTAAGATACTCGCCTGCTACGGAGCAGTACTGCCCGTTTTCGTTTATGGCGGCGTAATGCCTCTCCGCTCTTCTTGCAATGGCGCGTCCTATCTGGATTTGCGCTTCAATAATGTTTTTCCCCGGTATTACAAATTTGGAAATAACGGGAAGATTTTTCTTTAATTTATCAATTTCCTTTACAAGCTCTCCGATTTCAGTATCGGTAAAAAAGTATTTACTGTCTTTCGGATCATAGGCATGCGCCATTATTTTCATCAGGTTCTTCTGAATTTTTTCGATAAAATTGCAGGCTGACAGCCAGGAGAACTGCCATGCGTCTTCATTTGAAAGCATTGCCTTAATCAATCCAAGATGGCAGCAAAGCTCGTCAATTGTTCCGATAAAATGAAACTGCGCGCAATTTTTGGAAACGCTCATACGTTATTATATCCAGAGTCTGACTGTAAAGTCGATTACATTACAGGGTATCAGGCGAATCCAGATGGACGGGAAGCTGCATATTTGTTTCAAGGTATCCCATTCTTCGTTTTTTTACGGAAATTTCCAAAACAGCGTAACCTTCATCCTCAAAAAGACGAAGCCTTTTTATATTAAGGGGATCTTCTACGGAGATACCGGCTTCATCGGCAATTGAGCCGCGGATAACCCTGTTAACCCGGAAATTTGCCGAAAAAAGCCCGCTTTGAATAGGCGTAAGCATCATTCCAAAAAGCGGAGCAGCTATCTTTTCACGCCTGTCCACCTTCGCGGCTTCAAGCATGGGAAGATCAGGACGAGCGGCGGTCATCATAATCCGCTTTTTTATTTCTCCGTCAAGGTTAATTGTTTCAAGAGCTATAAGCTCTCCGGGACCACAGAGGAAAATCGCTTCCTGCAAGGCAAAAATGAGTCCTCCCTGCGAGGCGCTGATCGTCCTTCCGTTAATGGTTCTGATAAAGGAACCTTCGCTGACCTGATGCATTGCGGCCGGCGTTACCGGCGCCGAATAAATTATCTCGGCGCCTGAAAATGTTTCGCATAACGTAAAGCCGAGCCACGGACGCTGGGCTTTACCTCCCTTAATCATCGCCGGAAGCGCCATGGCAAGACGTTCGGCGCGGATTGCAAAGTTAAGTCCCTGATAATACGGAGAACCGGCATATACAACTCCGACAAGCCGTCCTTCGCTGTCAATTACAGGACCCCCGGAATTACCCTGATTTACGGCGGCATCGATCTGAATAACATCCCCGACCTGCAGGATACGCCTTCCATACGCGGAAACAATTCCGGATGTTACGGTTTTTTCCAGACCTACAGGAGATCCTATTGCAAGAACCGTATCGCCTATCTTCGGAACTATGCGATCAACAACAGAAAATACATATTCAGTTTCAATTTCCGTTTTAATAAGCGCCAGATCCAGCGATTTATCCCAGCCGATAACCTTCGCGGGAACCCGCGGACTGGTCGCGTCTCCCATACGGATAAACAATCTGGAATAACCTTTGTATTTGGTATTAACTTCGCTTTCTATTACGTGATAATTTGTTATCAAAAGACCTGATGAATCAACAAAAAAGGCTGAGCCCAATACCCTGTCTGACATGCCCATTCCTCTTTCTACTCTCATTCCCTTATCAACAATTACAGTGGCGACGCCTTTTATCATGTCGGCAACGCTGTCTCTTCCGGTTGCGTATTCACGAAGAGCCGAAGAAATATTCCCCGCTGAAGCGCTGACAGCGGCGGAATAAAAAAATGACGCTGTCCTCCGCTGTTTCGCCTCCGCCGCTTTTTCAAGAAAAAACAAAGCGTCGGCAAAATTCATGGGCTGTATTTCATGAGATTTAAGAGCGGCAAGAAAACCGCCCAGATTATCGCCTTCAGTAACTTTCTTTTTTGCGTCGGCAAGCATGAATACATGCTCTTTTCCGGAATTTGGCGTCGCTATTCCGAGATTGTTAATGGATCTGCCGAGCGATAAAACTTCTTCCCAGTTTTCATCTTCAATCGCCTTTTCCTGTCTGCCGATCAGATTCCTGATTGCTTCTTCTTCATATTGGGAAAGTTTATTCCAGTCGTCAATATCAATTTTATTGGAAGCAGAATAAACGTCCCTATAAATATTGATTTGGCTTAGAGCGTCAACAGGTTTATCGTTAATTTGTTTTTTAATATCATCAAGCCTTATAAGACTTGTTGATCGCGAAGAAGAAAAATTATTTTTGCCGCCCAGACTTTCGCATGAAAATGTAAAAAACAAAAAAACAATTAACATGCTCACTGCGGCGTAAATGCGTTTTTTAAAAATAATTTTTTTTGGTTTCATTCGTTTCTGCTTCCCATAACACCGCTTCCGTCCATATCCCATAAATAAACAACAGCTCCGTCATGCATATACACTTCTCCCGTTTTATATCTGCCCTCGCCTGTCCAGTCGCTTATTGAGGAGGTTACAAGGCTGCGGTAATCGAATAATTCATCATAATTAAAGCCATGCGCAGGACGGCGGAAGCGTCTTATCGTTTCCATTCTTCCGTCCAGATCAGTATCAATATATTGAATAACAGGCAATCCTTTTTCAAACTCGGTAAAGGAAATGTACTTTCCGTTTATAACTTCAACAGCCTGAAGCGGGAAAGCCTGATTAAAAAAAATATGTTCTACAGCGCCGTTAAACTCGGAGCTGCTGCGTGTCATGCTTGAACAAAATGAAACAAATGTCCTTTGCGTTATGTTAAATTGATTTGAGAAGACAGGAAAGGAAAGTCCTGCGTAATTCCCGCCGCCGCCAAGAACCGTAAAGGAGACAGGCATAAACATAAAATCAGCCGGACGGAATGAATACGTATTTCCGGAAAAAACCGCTTTATTGACATACGGATAGCGTTCCCAGCCGATCTGCGCATAAGAGTCACTGCCCGGAACAAGGTACTCGGCAGAAGAAGGAACGCCGGCGTAAAAGGCGATCGTTATATCTGCTGTATTATCCTGATCCCTGTCAAACAAATATTTTTCGATTACCCCTGTTTTATAATACGAAACGCTGTCTGCGTATCCGTCATAATCATCATCTGAAAAAATACAGCCGGTAAATACTGCAAGTTTCCGTGTGAAAAATTCACGTCCTTCATCGCTGCGGAGCAGACTGTAAACCTTATTGATAATTTCCAGATCCAAAATAGGATTCCCGTCGCGCATAATTCCTTCAGGAGGGGAGGAATTAAATCCCACCGCTCCCGAAAAAAGTTCTTCAACTGCGGTTCTGTCATCCATAAGACCAAGATTTAATGCGACAGGAATTGATCCTGCGGACGGCATAAAATCCCTGTTTTGTTTATTTGGAATCCCTCCCGCGCGGTACGCTGCGACAAGCCGCCTTGCGTCTTCTGTACTCCTGATAAAAGGAGCCGCCATCCATGCAAGTTCAGGATCGGCTTCCTGTAAAAAGGGAAGCCTTCGCAGGGTAAGATCAAGAAGATCAATATCGCCCGGCATAAATTTTGAAAGTTCGGGAAGCCTGCTGCGCGCATATGAAAAAAAAACACGAAGGAAACGCGGATCACGCGAATACCTGTTCATGGAGGAAAGAAGCTGACTTTTGAATTTCTCAAGAGCCGAATAATCAGATGACGCCATTCCCAGAAAAGACAAAACCTTTAACCATTCAAAATCAGCGGTTGAAACAGTTTCGTCAATAATCAAAAGAGCCTGGGAGTATTTTCGCATTGCAACTAACTGCTGCGCCTTTAAAAACAGGGCATAATGCCTGTTGTACAAATCCCACCGGTTCACATCCAGCGCAGTATCAACAGCCTTTATTACGTCGTTTCTTCCCGCATTAAAATGAGAACGGACAAGAGCCATCTGAAACGATATGTCTGATGAAACATTTATAAAATCAGAGGCTCTCTGTATCCCTGCCTGAGCTTCGCTCCACCTGCCTCCGTCTATCGCCTGCTTCATCCACAGCGCGTATTTTTGCGCGGCTTCCGCGTCGTCATATACCTGAGCATAAAGACCGGAGCAAATTGTAATTAAAAAAATTAAAATCCGCATTTTACCGGGTTTCCTCGCCTAACGGCGGAAGGTTAAGTATTTTCCTCACCTCGTCGTCTGTCATTGTTTCGCGTATAAGAAGCTCATCGGAGAGTTTCTCCAAATCATCTTTATGGTTACTAATAATTATAGACGCATTTTCTCTTGCCTTGTCGAGAATATCCCTGATTGCCGCGTCTATGCGCTGGGCTGTGTCTTCTGAATAATCTTTACGGCGTGCAATTTCCTTTCCAAGAAAGATCGGCTCATCTTCCTGCCCGTATGCAACAGGTCCCATATCTTCAGCCATTCCCCATTCGCAGACCATGTTACGCGCCAATTCTGTAGCCTGCTGAATATCATTTTTTGTTCCGGTAGTGGTTTCATCGTAGAAAAGTTTTTCAGCAAGCCAGCCGCCGTAAAGTATCGATATAAAATCGACGATCCATCCTTTTGAGCGGCTGTACCTGTCTTCTTCCGGAAGGGAAAGAGCCATGCCGAGCGCGCGTCCGTGCGGAACAATGGTTACCTTGTGCAAAGGATCTGCGTTCTTGAGAAAATAATGAAGTATCGCGTGTCCCGCTTCATGAACTGCGGTCATCCTGCGTTCTTTGTCAGAAATAACGAGCGTCTTGCGCGCAACTCCCATCAGAACCTTGTCTCTTGCTTCTTCAAAGTCAGACATCTGAACATCAGGTTTATCCTTGCGCGCGGCGAATAATGCCGCTTCATTCACAAGGTTGGCGATGTCCGCGCCGCTCATTCCCGGCGTCGCCCGCGCGATGCGGGAAAGATCGATGTCTTTGTCGAGAGGTATCTTATCCGAGTGAATTTTCAGTATCGCTTCACGCTCTTTAATGTCAGGCATCGCGATAACAACCTGACGATCAAAGCGCCCCGGACGAAGGAGCGCAGGGTCCAAAACATCGGGACGGTTTGTAGCGGCAAGTATTATAACTCCGTCTTTGGAATCAAATCCGTCCATTTCCACAAGAAGCTGATTTAAAGTCTGTTCGCGTTCATCATGGCCGCCGCCGTAACCGGCGCCGCGCGTCCGCCCGACCGCGTCCAGTTCATCAATAAAAATAATACACGGAGCGCTTTTTCTGCCCTGATCAAAAAGATCTCTCACGCGGCTGGCTCCTACGCCGACAAACATTTCAACAAAATCGGAGCCGGACATATGAAAAAAAGCGACGCCAGCTTCACCGGCTACAGAACGCGCCATTAGCGTTTTGCCTGTACCCGGCATGCCTACAAGGAGAACGCCTTTTGGAATGCGGGCTCCCATCTTTGTAAACTTCTGCGGGTTTTTTAAAAACTCAACCACTTCCTCAAGTTCGTATTTTGCGTCCTTCTGCCCCGCAACATCGGCAAAACTGATCTTCTTGCCTTCGTTTTGAAAACGTTTGGCTCTGCTTTTGCCAAATTGAAAAGTTCTCGTTCCCATACCCTGCATGTTTCTTATCAGAATGATGATAATGGAAAAACCGATTATCCACGGCAATAAATCAATTAAAATACGCGTCAGACTTGGTCCTGTAACTGCTCCTGTTACATTGATGTTCATATCCTGAAGTTTGATTAAAAGGGAATCATCATTGTATGGAATACGGGCTTTCAATTGATTATTCCCGTTGGAGGTTCCTTTCAGGTTAATCTCTACTACGTTGTTATCGCGTATAACCACAGATTCAACCTGGTTTTGATCCAAAAAACGCATAAAGTCAGAATATGAAACTTCCCTAACCGGAGAAGAAGACCCTCTGGATAAAAAAGACAGAAAAAATCCCGCTATCAAAACAAAAAAAAGCACAGCAAAACCGCCGGAAAACTTCGGCATAGATCCTTTTTCAGGCAGTTTGTCATTTGGGTTAAACATCTACGCCTCCTTCCTCATCATTCTTCTCTGTATTGTTAAGATTATATAAGGGAGGCTTTTTTATCAACCGTGAAATTCCGCATTCGAAAAATTCCTTTTTAATACAAGAAATTATGATTTTATCTCCTTTGCGTAAAATCCGCGCATGACCCAGACTGAAGGTATTTTCAGGGCAAGCGCAAAATTTTCTTACTACAGAACGTTTAACAGTACGCAGGTTTTTTACATTTTTTAAAAGACTGTCTATACACAGAAAAACCGCTTCTTCGCGGATAATCAGCGGCTGCTTTAAAAAATTAACTGCATCTGTAAAAAAATACTCTCCTGCGTTTTCCCATTTAACGCGGGCTGCCGCTTCTTCGGCAATGAACTTTGCCGCGTGTTTTTGAGTCTCTCCCATGCCAAGAACGCCTTTGTTCCAAAAGGGAAAAAACTCATTTAATAATGGAACAAGATTACATCGTATTTTGTTACGGATAAATTTAACATCAGTATTTGTGGAATCTTCGCGCCAGCTTAATTTTTTTTCTTTAAGATAGGCAATCACATCGGCGCGGCTGTGTGAAAGAAGCGGGCGCAGAAAGCGTCTTCTTCTTGCAGGCATTGCGGCAAGACCTGCGGGACCCGCGCCGCGTAGAACACGCATGAGAATTAATTCCTCCGCGTCGTCTCTTGTATGAGCGGTCAGTATAAAGGTTTTTTTTAAATTCCCGGAAGAAATGCGTTTTGCTTCTTTAATGAGTGATTTACGCCTGAAATACCTTGCGGCGGCTTCTATGCCTGTTTTCCTGCGCTTTGCAAAAGCGGCAATCTTCCCTCTTTCAATGATTTCTATGCGGCATGGAATACCGAGTTTCATGCAGAAATCATTTACAAAAGCGGCATCGCCGCAGCTTTCCCCAGGCTCTCTTAATCCGTGCTCGACATGAAGGCAGAAAAGCCTGTCCCCCGGAACCAAAACGGACAGCGCGCAAAGCATTGCCGTTGAATCGGCTCCGCCAGAAACAGCGGCAAGAAAAACCGCTTCGGAAGGGCAACTGTCCAAAATACGGGAAACTTCATTTTCAAAATGAAAAACAACCGCAGAATTTGAAATGCTTTCCATCGATCCCTGCGTATGCGCGGGAAAAATTCGTGATTATTTTCCTGTAGAACAATCACTCCGCGCTTTTTTTACTTCTTTTCAGGAGCGGTCTTTTTATCGCCTGCGGGAGCCGCTTTCTTGTCTCCGGCGGGAGCTGCTGCTGCGGCAGGAGCGGCGGCAGCGTCAGGCGTAGCGGTAACGGCGGCTGCTTCCGCTTTAGCGAATTTAACAAGAGCCACAACCTGATCAGGATTGGAAATAAGCTTAACGCCGCTTGCAAGCGGAATGTCGCGTATATGTATTGATTGATTGGCTTTAAGATCGGAAATATCAAGTTCAATGCGTTCAGGGAGATCTTTCGGAAGACATTCAACTTCGATTTCATGAAGCGGATTTTCGAGCATACCGCCTTCGCGGACGCCTATTGGGTTTCCGCTAAGTATGACAGAAACTTTGGCGCGGAGAACGACGCCGCTTTCAACTTCGTAAAAATCAATATGAAGAATATTTCCGTCTATTATATTTCTTTGGGTATCTTTTACAAAAGCGTCATACGCCTTGCCGTCAACATCAATTTTAACGATTGTACTTTCAGAGATACCCTTTGTACCTTTTAAAAATTCCAAAAGTTCCATATCGATGGAGACCGCTTTCCCCGATCTTCCGTAGAGAACTGCCGGTATGCGACCGTTGCGCCTGATTCTCCGCGACTCCGCTGAACCGTTTTTTTGACGAATTTTCGCTTGTAAAATAACCTTGCTCATATATACCTCGTTAATAATATCCGGGATTATCCCTTCTGGGACGACAGGATTCGAACCTGTGGATACCGGCTCCAAAGACCGGTGGCTTACCGCTTGCCGACGTCCCATCTTTTTTATGAGGTTACCATAAACCGCGGAAAATAATCAAGCGGATTGAGAATGACCAATATAAAACGAAATCAGAGGCGTTTTTGCTCCTGATTAATCATTATCGTCTGCTGAAGCTTCCTGAACATCACCGGAATCATATTTATCAAGGATACGCTTTTGAAGTTCAGCACGAAATTCCGGATGAATAGGATGAGCTACATCTTTATACTCACCTGCTCGGGTCTTACGGCTTGGCATTGCAATGAAAACTCCGGTTTTCCCTTCAATAATTTTTATATTATGAACGACGAAGCAATCATCAAAAGTAACCGTTACATAGGCTTTCGGCTTTCCGCCGCCAGTCACTTTGCGGACCCTGATATCTGTAATTTCCATTACGCCTCTCCTTTTTTATGAGGTCCTGTTCTTGCGTTAGGTTCAACCAAAACATCCAACAAGGACGCTCAACGGACATCAGCCTAACTTGTACTACATTATACTATATAGTAACCCGTTAAATCAAGAAAAAAATAGCGTTTTTATAACGTTTTTCCAATTGATAAAAGCTTTTATTTGAATTTTTATTAAATTTTTTTAGCTTTAATTTTTCTAAAGTTAAAGTAATAAAAATCCTTCGATATAAAAATTAATTTGACTTAAATAAACTACAGCAAATAACAAACCTGTACTCGCCGCTCATGGACAACGCAGCTTTATCAGCCTGTGTTTTTTCATTAAAAATCCCAAAGCAGGTCGAACCGGTTCCTGAAAGACCTGCGAATTCCGCGCCTTCTTTTTTCAAACAGGAAACAATTTTATTGTAAACAGTTTTTTCCGGTTCCGGAAAAATAAATAAAAAATCATTCTTAAAGTTTAATAAAGGAAACCTGTCAAGCTGATATTTCTCATTAAAATTAAAATGTTGAGTTTGATCTTCGGAAGTCCGGCAGGTCCTGTATTCATCCAGCAGTCTGAAAGCCGCGGCTGTATCGCTTGCAAATCCGGGATTAACAAGAACGATGAACCAGTCAGGCGCGTTAAGCGGAACAACACATTCGCCGCGTCCTCTTACAAGAGCGGCGCCGGTTTTGTAAATAAAAAAGGGAACGTCACTGCCAAGAAAAGCCGCCATTTCATGGAGCTGCTCCCGCTTCAGGGGAAAACCGGCAAGTTCGTTCAGCGCCAAAAGAGTTGAAGCGGCATTTGAAGAGCCGCCGCCAAGACCGCTGCCGGTTGGGATTCTTTTCTCGACATTGATTTTAAAACCCTGAACATAACCTGTTTTTTCCCTGAACAGAGAGAGTGTTTTATAAATGATATTTTTTTCTAAAGGAATTTCTTCCGGCTGTATTTTTTCATCCCAATTCATGTGAATTTCTGTCGTTTCAGCAGGCGCAAAATGAAGGGTATCGCAAAAATCGACAGCAAGAAAAATACTTTCCAGATTATGAAAGCCGTCCGGACGTTTGTCAAAAACCGCAAGATGAAGGTTAATTTTAGCAGGCGCAAAAATGGTGTCAGGCACCATTTTAGAGTACTTTATATTAAAGCAGGATGCAATTCTAAAAAATCAAAAAAAAAACAAAAACCTGTTGACATTTATATATTTCCTAACTTATGTTTCTAAAAGGAGGCTTTTTTGCCTTACTACTCGTTTAGATTCAAGTAAAAGACCAATTACGAGGGAGAGCATTATGGTTCTGAACGGAGCTATGGAAAATGAAGAATTGACGTTACTTCCTGTGGACGTCAGTTATGATGAGGAAAGCGATCTGCTGCCTGTTTTTATCTTTGGGGATGATGATGACCTTGATGATGAAGACGATTATGAAGAAGAAGACGTTTTCGAAGATGAAGATGACGACTACAGCGATGACGATGATCTGGAAGAAGATGATGACGATGATGACGACGACGAATACGACAGTGACAGCGAAGATGATGATTATGAAGAAGAAGATGACGACTGGGACGACGATAACGAGTAAGTGAATTGCCGCCTAACCTCAATTAGGCGGAAGATCACGCGGTTTTTAGCGCTGTGCGTGCTTGATTGGGCGCCATAGTCTTTCCAAATCGTAGAATTCGCGGAAATTTTTGCTCATCAGGTGGATTATAATCGATCCAAGGTCAATCAAGCGCCATTCATCATCGGCGCTTTTACGTGAAAAACCCAGAATATCAATTTCATTCTCATGGCAAAAGTCTTTGATGTGCCGCTCAAGCCCGTCAATATGCGTTATGCTTGACGTTGTGGCAATGATGAAAAAATCAGTCCAGCCGTTGTAAGAGCGGAGATCAAGAACGCAAACCTCCTGCCCTTTATGCTCGCGCAGAAGATCGCCCAGAGCCGTTAATTTTTCATTAATGCCGGCGTCAATTTCCGGTAACATATCTTCCATTAAAGTTCCTTCCAATCAACAGCGTTATATCCGCCTTATATTCAATAATCGCTTCCTCTTCTCCGCCGGAATACGAAGTAAACACCTGTTCTATATTACTGCACCGGATAACATCGGCAAAAGTTTTAACAAGCCTTTCATCTCCGGAGCGGTGATAAACAATTGTGCTTTCATAATTATTACTGTCGGCGTTGCCGATTGATATAATATCATAACCGAAGGTGCGCAGCATTTCAGCAGTCCTTCCGGCAAGACCGTTAATGTCGGTTCCGTTTAAGACTTCTATTGTCAGTGTTTGTTCCCTTAAATGCTCGTCAATATCGCGCGTAAGCGTTGCCAAAGTCTGGCGTGTAACCTCTTTAACAAGGTTGCCGTCCCAGTGGGGAATAATCAGCATTTGCCCGGAAACCTCCCGCAGTGTCCCTCCTACAGACTGGATATTTATGCGATCGGTATCGATGTATACAAATTCGTCAAACAGCAGCATCATGGTGCGCCGGTTCATCGGCGTATTAAAAAATGAATAGTAAAGTTTTGCGTTATCAGGATTTTTAAGCCTTTCGTTCATGTGTATATTGCGGTCAAGCAGACCCAGAAAAAAACGCTGCCTGCGGAATATCTCCACTTCACGTTCTTCATAAGGAAGGCTGTATGTCGCGTATACGCTCGCTTTGTCGCCGTCGAGAACTGTCATTCCGGAAGAAAAAAGCACCAATTGATCATCTTCCCTATATGATACGGGCGAAGGAATGAATATCTCCACGCCTTCAAGAATATCAACAATTGATACAAGATTTTCGTTTGTAATAACAAATGAAAAATTAATTTCTATGCCAAGAAGTTTTTCAATCTCGCTTTGATAACTGCCTATTCTGCCTGACTCATAAATACTGTCAATCCTGTCAACCCGGTTAATCTTTGAAATTAAAAGACCAAGCTCTCCGGGAATGTCAAAAATCGCGGCGCGTTTTGTTCCGGGATAATACATAAGAACATAGGTGCTAACAGGTTTTTTATTGTTTTCGATAATGAACAATGTATTGATAACGCGGTTGCCGGCGAGAGCGTCATCAATAGGATTACTGCGGAATGTGTATACAGCCAGAAAAATTCCGATAACAAGAACGAAAATAATCAAAACCATCAAAAAACGCGAAGCGTCTATTTTTGTTTTTTTCAATCCTTTCCATCCTTCATTCTTTCCAGTAATTTCAGCGTATCCAGAGACAAATTTAATTCTCTTGCCTGAAGCTTGCTTACTGTCTTTCTTAAAACGGCGGAAAAAATAATATCCAAAGCTTCAGGAGTTTTTTGAAAATCTTCTCCGCAGCACATGCTTCTTATGCCAGGATCGATTGTTCTTGAAACTTCCGCTTTATCTGCAATGTAGATCACCTTGGCAAGAGAGCTCATATTTTCCCTACCTGAAGTATGGAAAGCTACCGCTTCGAGTATATCATTATTATTAATGCAGTAACGCTCCTTTAACAATATCGCGGCGGCTCTGCCGTGCAGAAGGCTAGGCTTTTCCTTTTCCAGTGCCGATATCGGTCTTCTGTCAGACTTGGCAAGTTTTGTCATCTGCTTTGGGTCAAACTGTTTGCATAAATCATGGGCGATTCCGGCAATATAGCCGGCGTCCTGATCAAGACTAAAGCGGCGGCAGAGATCCCGCGCAAGCAAAGCGGTATTTCTTGAATGAAGGAAACGGGAAACGCTCAGGGTTTCTCTGGCAGCCTCTTCAATTTGCATAATAAGAGACTGGCTGAATTCAACATCCGGCTTTACTTTACAGGTATTGTAAAGCTGCCTGTCTTCGATTACAGCCCTTACAGAAGAGGGAACAAGAGAACGCCAGCCGCTTCCCTCGGCTATTTGTTTCCTTACAGCCTGCGATGAAATATTTATTATGTCGTTTTCTATTGTCAAATGAGGAAAGGGATATTTGACCTCGCCGCTGTTAAGGCGGCGGGCAATTACAACATTCGCAAGTTTTAAAATTTTTTCGCTTTCCCTCCATTTTGGAAAATCTTTCGCAAGATCGTCGCCTATAACAAGATACAGTCTGCCTTCCGGATTATAACGGGAAATAATGTCCTTTAAAGTATCTATCGTATATGAAATTCCCTGCCTGTTGATCTCGCAGTCGTCTATCGTAAGACGGCTGTCTCCCGCGATGGCGGCAGCGAGCATTTTAATTCTGTCATTCACGCTGCTTTCCATTTCAGGCGCGTCAATCTTAAACGGGGAAATATACGCCGGTATCATCACAAGCCTGTCAAGTTTCAGCGCGTTAATCGCCTTGTCGGCAAGAAAAAGATGTCCAAGATGCACAGGATTAAAACTGCCGCCTAAAATTCCAAGCCTCATCCAAACACCTCGTCATCAAAATCTTCGCTGTCATCGAAATAATTCTCCGGTGCAGGTTCCCCGGACAAAGCATAATCTGTCTCTGTGTTGTTAACAAGATTCAAAAATGCATCTCCCAGTTCCTTAATGCCGCCGCCTGAAAAAACCGATATTCCTATAATTTCTTCGCCGGGATATTTTGCGGCAAGCTCAGCAAGACGTCCTTCAGTTTCGATCAAATCGGTTTTTGTTCCGACAAGCAGATGTTTTTTTTCCGCCAAATCCTGCGAGTAAGCGCTTAGCTCATTTAACAAAATGTCAAAGGCGTCAAGGTAATTATCGCCGGAAAGATCGATGAGAAATGCAAGAGCCGCAGTCCTGGAAATATGTTTTAAAAAACGAAAACCAAGTCCAGCTCCATGCGAAGCGCCCTCAATAAGTCCGGGAATATCAGCGATAATGATATCCCTCTCTCCCGCTGTCAGAACACCAAGGTTTGGAATTTTCGTTGTAAAGGGATAGGCTGCTATTTTTGGGCGGGCATTTGTAAAGCGATCAAGAAGACTGGATTTCCCCGCATTCGGAAAACCGACAAGACCGATATCAGCTATTATCCTAAGTTCAACTTTTATCTTAACTGTAATTCCCGGCTTCCCATTGTTGGCTTTGCCTGGCGCCTGATTTACAGACGACTTAAAATGAATGTTTCCCCATCCTCCGTTGCCACCTTTGAGAAAAATAAAATCTTCCTGATTTTTTGTAAAATCGCGTATAAGTTCATTTGACTGCGCATCCCGGATTAAAGAGCCGGGCGGCAGAGGGATGGTAATATCAGCGCCGTTATGTCCGTATCTGCCCGCACCTTCGCCGTCGCGTCCGTTCTCCGCCTTAAAACTGCGTTTATACCGCAGGTGGGCAAGAGTGCGCAAGTTACGGCGGACTGTAAAAATTACGTCCCCTCCCCTGCCGCCGTCCCCGCCTGAGGGTCCCCCTCTGGGAACATATTTTTCACGCCGGAAAGCTGCACAGCCGTTACCCCCGCTCCCGGAGGAAACTTCGATCATCGCCTCATCAGCAAATCGTTCCATTTAGCTATATTATAAATAAAAATTAAAAATTATCGAATAGCCTGTTATGTTAACCAGACCTATGCGGCTGTCACTATTCCTGGACTACAGAAGCGAGTTTGCGTCCCCGGCGCTGATGAAAAGCAACCTTTCCGTCGGCAAGCGCAAAAAGCGTGTAATCGCCGCCGCAGCCTACATTTGCGCCGGGATGAATATTGGTTCCCCGCTGTCGGGCAATAATTGTCCCCGCTTTTACTTTTGTGCCGTCAGACGCTTTTACTCCAAGATACTGCGGGTTTGAATCCCGTCCGTTTTTTGCTCCGCTTCCGCCGCGTTTGCGTGCCATATCAATTCCTCCGTTTAATAACCAAATTGCAATTTTCGGGGAATTCCTGAGCTATGGATTTTAAGCCCTCAATCAGAAAAACCCCGCAGGCGGAAAGGAAATCCTTCCCTTCCGCATCATAATCGGCTTCCAGCCACACTTGACCTTTTTCAGGCGCTCCGCCCTGCAATGTAACTCCCTTCCTGTCGGAAAGGACGATTGAAGCGGTTCTCATCAATACAGAAACAGCAGCGCATACAATGTCAGTTCCTGATTTACCCGCTCCGGCATGCCCGGAAGCTTTACATGCTCTTAGTGTTCCGTCATCATCCAGAACTGCTTCTATCTCAATCACCTGTATTCTCAGGCGGAAATATCGTCAATTTTAATTACTGAATACTGCTGTCTGTGTCCCTGCTTGCGGCGGTAATCCTTTTTTGGTTTGTATTTAAAAACAATTATTTTGTCGTCTTTACTGTGGGATTCCACAGTAGCGGATACCTTTGCGCCGTTCAGATAGGGACTGCCTACCCTAACCGGGACTCCATCACCTGAAACCAGAAGCACCTTATCAATATCAATAACAGCGCCGGGCTCTGCGTCTATTTTATCAACCTTGAGCACTGCGCCCTTTTCGGTTTTATACTGTTTCCCCATGAATTCAATTAAAGCGTACATTTTTCTCTCCAAACTCCATCGTTGAAATAAAGGTATAAAATTTTACCAAATAAGTCAAGGCAGGAAGAATTATTAATGATTGCGGCGCACACACCTAGTGTCCTACAAGAAGACGTCCGACATTTGATAATTCAGGAACCTGAGCATATACAGGCTGATTTTTATTTGCGCTTTTCTTATCAATATCGATCAAATTAATGTATAACTCGTTTAATTGATCCGCAAAAACCTGCAGATTGGAAACAAAATTGCTTGCAGCCATCTCCCGCAGAGTTTTATCGGAGGCACTGCCGGGAATGGAAGCAAGCTTGCTTCTTAAACTGGGTATCAGATTATTACGGGTAATTTCGACAAAGCGGGCGCAGGCGGTTATTTGCCTGTACAATTCGTCCAGATGAAACCCCTGATAGCGGAATATTTCTATTTTTTCAGTTAAAAGTTCAATTTGATCCCATGTTGTCTTATCAATCGACAGTGTAAGCAAAAGAGGACGCAAAAATCTGTTGGAAATATTGGTTCTGTAATGTTCTCCAATTTGTTCAATTAACCTGATTACATGAGCGTCTTTAATCCTCTCCACAAAAAAAAAGCCCCCTGTCGAAGCTGTAAATTACAGAATTTGACACCATTTTAACATACTAAATTCAGGTTGACAAGCACATTACCATAAAATAGTATTGCTCATGCGCTATTTAAAAGGCGGTATTCTGTTGATCTGCGTTTTTCTTGCATCCTGCAGCGGCAGCAAGACAGCGCAAATTTGGACGGATCGTCCCGAATTCGCAGTATACGGCGAATATTTCAATACATCACAGGATGAATTTAAGGTTTCCATTAAATATCACGCGTTTCCGGCGGAAGAACTGAAGAAATCGTTTAATAATCCCCCGGATATAATTGCCGGAAGCTGGCTTAAAAACTCCTTAACTGAAACATCATTCCAGCCTTTAAACAGGTTATTCGGCAAAAACAGGCTTTCGCAGGATGATTTTTATCCGAGAATTCTTGCAATCGGGCAAATTGAAAAAGATCAGTATCTTTTGCCGGTATCATTTAACATTCCGGCTTTGATTTTTTCCAGGGGAAGAGGACCGGATCTCTCAAATTCCTTTACCATCGACTTTAATGAAATCAGAAAATTAAGCAAAAATTTTAATACCGAAACACGCGGAGCATATACGCGGATGGGTTTTTCCCCGCTTTGGAATGATGACTTTCTCCTAACAGCCGCAATAATGTCAGGCGCATCTTTCAGGGAAGCCATGCCTCTGGCATGGGATGCAGCGGCTCTGGACGGCTCAATGGAGGCTCTTTACAACTGGACAAAAGAGATAAATACGGATTTCCAGGCGGAAGAAGATTTTACTTTTAAATATTTTTTTGAACCTCCGGAAAAATTGATATTGGGCGGTCGTATTCTTTTTTCATACATGGAGAGCAGAAATCTTTTTATTCTGGGGTCGGATGTTAAAAACAATCTGGATTTCCGCTGGATAATTGAACAAACCAGGGTGCCTATTACCGAAGACATCCTATTAATGGGAATCCCAAAAAGATCAAAATCAACAAAAGCGGCAAAGGCGTTTTTGCTGTGGTTTTTTAAAATTGATAATCAGAGACTGCTGCTTGAATACAGTAAATCAATCAGATTAAGCGAGAATATTTTCGGCATCAGCGGGGGATTTTCTTCATTAAGCCCCGTTACAGAATTGATCTTTCCGCGCTTTTACCCTGAACTTTTGGGGCGCATGCCTCCATCAGAAAATTTTATGCCGCCCAACATACTTCCCGGCAACTGGATAGCGATGAAGGAGAGGGTTGTTCTGCCTTATCTTCATGACCGCGTTCGCAAAGAAGTTGCAGATGACACATACCCTCTGGAAAGACGGCTTTCTGACTGGATGCGCACCAACAGGTAGAAGCCATTGCGGCGGGTTCTAAAAAAATATTATTAAATTTTAATTTTTTCCGATATTCATAACAGGAGACAATGATGGATATCGGCAGCGTTCCGTATCATACTTTCCCAAGCATTGGTTTTGCCATTTCGGCGTCCGGCGACGGAAGAATGTCTCTGCCGGTCGCTCCGGCTCAGGTTATCTATTCGCATTTCAAACATATTTCAGGAACTCCGGCTCCGGAGGGAACTTCCGGCGTTAATATTTCCAAGCTGCAGATTTTAAATACGCTGATTGAACAACTGCAAAAAATTAAAAACCAGCCTTCCATGGATTTAGGCATTATTGACGGAAGCGACGATAAACGCATAAACCTGTTAATTGACCAGTACCAGCAGCAGATTAAATCAACGCAGACTGCGGGCGTTTACAGTCCTTCGGCTCCCATGACAGGGGCTTTATTCAATATCGCCGCGTAAATAGAATTTTCCCAATACAATGGAACTGCAGAATAAAAAACGGCTTTTGAATTTTTTAAAAGACGAATACGGAAAAAGAATTATATCAGGACAGATGGATACGTCATGGACAACCAATGAAAAAATGGACATGATCAAACGAATCCATACCGATACGGGAAAATACCCTGCCATTAAAGGATTTGACTTTTTACAGCTACCCTTTAATTACGCGCCATTTTTCGGAGGCGCGGAGCAGACACAGGAAGCTGTTGAATGGTGGGAAGGAAAAAACAACGGCGTTTCGCTGCTGCCGGAAAATCCTGAAATACACGGCATCATTACTTTTTGCTGGCACTGGCGCGCAGGGCGGAAAAAACATTTTTACACGGAAAAAACTGATTTTCGCATCCCATGGAAAAACAACAAACTTGATATTGAAAGCGAAAATTTTAAACTGATGATTGACGATATGGAAAGAGTCGCGCATCATTTAGATTTTTTAAGAGAAAAGGATATACCTGTATTATGGCGTCCCCTGCATGAAGCCTCCGGCGGCTGGTTCTGGTGGGGAGCGTCCGGACCGCAGCCATACATCGCGCTTTGGGAATTTATGCATGATTATTTCACAAATGAAAAGAAATTAAACAATTTAATCTGGGTATGGAGCGCGGAGGACGCAAATTGGTTCCCAAATCCTTCGACTGTTGACATAACAGGCGTTGATCTTTACACGGAAAACTACGATTCGCTGAAACAGGAATATGAAAAAGCTTTTTCAATGGCTCCAGCAAAAGATAAAATAACAGCGCTCTCGGAAAACGATAAAATTCCCGATCCAGACGAATGTAAAAAACAGGATATGATGTGGTCGTATTTTATGACATGGAACGATATGCGTTTTAAGGAAGGCGAAACAAGAAAAGACAATTACTGGACGGGCGAATACCACAATCCCAGAGCGCATAAGGAAAAAGTCTATAATCATCCGCTTGTAATTACGCTTGATAAACTGCCGGATTTAACAAATTACAGGGCGAAAATAATTTAGAGGGGGTTTAATACTCCGCCATTATAAACCGCCAACGTGTTTTCTTTGCCATAATAAAAAGCGGGCTGCACTGCCCGCTTTTTATTACACATAACAACTCATGGGCTGGGATGCTTATCGCAACTGGTATTTGGACAATGACCAGATTCATCACAGTAGCCGCATGTTTTGGCAATAGCGCGACTACCACTATCACCTTTATTACATGGGTTATTAGACGCATCTTTAAATTTACATAACAGATCCCATTTTGCATAAAGGGTTATGTCGCTTTTGACCTTATTTGTAATTACCCATTTAGTTCCGGTAGTATAACTTGACGTGGAGTACCAGCCTTCAAGCTTACAATCATCTTTTTCAGGGTTTGGTAAAACTAATATAGTTCCTTCGTATTTTATTATTAGTTTCTCAACAGACGCTCCTCCCTGACTGTCAAAAGTAATAGTATAAAAAGGAGTACCGACTTGATTAACAATAAGAGGTTCTATTGTCGTTATTAAATCACCATCCTCATAAAATGAAATTTCTTTTGAAAGGAGTGTGATTTTATAATCTGTTTTACTGCCTTCGATTTCAAAAATAAATTTACACTCAACGCCTCCGAAATCATCCTGCGGAGTAAATGTGTACTTGATACCGTCAATATAAACAGAACCTTTACTTAGATATTTCTCGTTACTAGGATTATAAGTCAATGTGTAATTAACAATGGACGCTCTTCCATCAAGCCCTATTTCCAGATCATACGAATTCCCTGCAGTGTCTTTGAACAGATAATTATTAAGTACAGGGGTAACGGCAGGTCTACTGGTACTGGGGGGAGTAGTACTGCCTTTATTTTCATCCAGATCATCATCATCGCAGGAAGACATAAAAAATCCGATTACAAATGACAGAAAAATTATTCCAAAAATTTTAAGTGTGTTCTTCATAAACAACTCCAATAAAAAAAACAATTTTTACTGTGTATATCGGCATTATGTCATTAAATATTTACATTTTTAAGGAAAAAACCGCGTATTATCCGCGCTTTGAGGTATAAAACACTGTGTTTACGGTCATTTTTTAAAGGGAAAAACCATTTCCGGTTTGTTTATAATGCGGACAGATGTTATTTCATCCGCTTGATTATTTCAAAACATGTCCTTGCGTTATGATACGGGCACTTCCAGAAACCGGCTTTCGGCATTTTCACATCCGGTATATTGTCAGGCGACAGTTCATTAAACCATTCGCCGTTTTCCCTATCCGTAAAATAATTTTTTATATATTCCCAGATGCCGCAGGCGGCGTCAAAAAATTTCTGTTCACCTGAAAGCTGGTACGCGTTGTAAAAACCAACGACCGCTTCAGCCTGCGGCCACCATTCCTTCTTTGCCAAAAGCTTCCCTTTTTCATCAAGTCCGCTTAAAAGTCCGCCTTTCCCGCTGTCTATGGCGGCGGAATGTATAACATCGGCAATCGCGACCGCCGTATCCTTCGCTTCGCCTGTAATTTTTTCATCGCCGAGAGCGAGAGCGGCTTCATACATGAGCCAGCTTCCTTCAATATCGTGCCCCCATGAAACTTCCCTGGAAAGCGGTTTCCAGTTCATGTCAAAGAACAATTCAAAGTGCCGGCTGCCGCCGACTATTTTATCAAATGTTATGCGCAACAAACCTTCCAGCGCCTTTTTAACGCGCGCATCTTTACTTGCGGTCAATAATGTTGTATACGCTTCCAGAACATGCAGATTGGTGTTCATGGATTTGGGGCTGTTAAGGTCTTTCCCGCTCAGGCGGAAATCGCTAATTTCTTCCCAGTCACGCGCACATGCTTCGATATAGCCGCCGGCTTCCTTATCGTATCCATACTTTTCCGTCGTGCCAAAAAGATCCATGGCAAGTTCCAGAGAAGAATTATCGCCGCAGGCAAGATAATGTTCGCTCAGGGCGTAAATACCGAATGCGATGTTATAAAATTGTTTTCTTGTCTGAAGCGGCTTGCCTGAATTATCAGTAAGCCAGTAAAGTCCGCCGTATTCTTTGTCGTAAAAAGCTGACTTAAGAAATTCCCTTGCGTGCATTGCGCAGTCTTTATAAATTTCATCATTGAACAGCCTGTAGGCTGCGGAAAAAGTCCATAAGATTCTTGAATTTAAAATACATCCCTTGTCTGTGGTTTTATTAATTTTACCGTAAAAATCCGCTTCGCCGAAAAAACCGCCGTGCTCCCTGTCAGCCATGTTATGCCAAAAAGGAAGAATGTTCTCCCTTGCCATCTGAACCGCTTCCTGTTTGTTTAACATATAAACTCCTGATTAATAATTTAACTTACAATGCAATTGAAATCAATATAAAAGTTTGCCTTGCATTGACGTGAGTAAATTCATAAGTTATCATAACACCGATGGCAGATTTGTTTGTTCTCTTTATCACACTGACAGTTTTCGGCGTTGGAGTTACAATCATTGATTTCCTCGGCGTACTGGATCACTGGGGAGATAATTCAGGCGATCATTTCAGCGATCACTCGGACAGCCATTCCGCTGATACAGGATCAGAGCACGGCTCAAACCTTATTGCTGAAAATAAACATTCAGCTCCGGATAAGCCGTCCTTCAGCATAATATCAAAAATTATGAATCTTCTGCGGAACGCCGTTTATTTTTCGCTTGGTTCAGGACCCACAGGTCTTTTTGCGTATTTCAACGGTCTTTCACGCACATCAGGATTGATCTGGGCTTTCGCTGTTGGTGCGGCAATGATAATTCTCGCACGTTTGTTAAAACGTTTTATAAGGCGTGATCTTGATTCTTCGATTAAAACAGACGAACTGCTTCAGGAAAAGGGAGTCCTGCTTCTGCCTCTTGAAGGCGAAACGATTTCAAAAGCGATGGTGCGGCAGTACGGAAGGGAAATAGAAGTTTTTGTCCGCTGCAAAGACAAGAACAGCAAGCTTCCGAAAGGCAAGGAAGTTATAATCGATGAATATGAAGATGATGTATACTGGGTTGTGCCAAAGGAGTTTCCATGAATTATTTACATGGTTTTTTTTACGGCGGTCTTGGCATTGCCACGTTCATTATTCTGATCGCTTTTTTAAAAACGCTTATCAAGGTTGCGCTGCCGAACCGTATAATGGTTGTTACAGGACGCAAAACAAAACGCAATGGGAAAACTTTCGGTTTTTCCGTCAACCGCGGGCGGACAATTGTAATTCCGTATTTTCAGGCAGCAGGCTCGCTTGATCTGGATGTTTTTCCGATCAATGTCCGCGTTGAGGGAGTAAACAGCGCGAACGGCATTACAGTAGGCGCCGATGCAACAGCCTGCGTTTGCATTGATGATGACGATGAAGCGATGCTGTACAGCGCGGTTGAAAGGCTGATGGGAAAAACAGGCCAGCAGATTCACGATCAGGTGCAGCAGACTCTTGTCGGCAATTTCCGCGGAGCGCTGAACAAGGCGACTCCCCTTCAGGCAATCGGCATGGAAGATACTGCCGACGAAAACACAGCGGAACGCGCCCAGTTCCGCGCCGAATTATTCACCGACATCAACGCGGATCTGCGCTCTTTTGGGATGAAGGTTGTTTCGGTTTCACTTCAAAAAATCTGGGATACGTCAAATTATATCGCAAATCTTGCACAGAAAACTCTCGCCGAAAAGAGGCAGGCAGTCGAAATCGAAGAATCACGCCTGCGCGCAATCGCCGAGCAGGCTGAAAGCGACTCCCACCGCCGCATACAGGTCGCGAAGAACAAGGCTGACGAAGCGATCATCGCCGCGAAACAGGAACTGGAAATATACCGCCGTGAGTCTGAAGGTTTAATAAAAGGAGCGTCCATCACCGCTGACCAGTCAATCGCGCAGGCGGCAAATTCGGGAGAAGCCGCTGTTCAGAAGAAACTTGTTGAGTTGCAAAAGTTAAAAAACCAGACAGCCCTAACGCTGGAAGCGGAAGCTCTTGAAGAAAAAGCGAGGATCATAGCAAGCGGCGATCAGGAAGCGGTTTCTTTAAAACGATCAGCGCGCAATGAAATCCTTAAGGGAAAAGCGAAATTAATTTCCAAATACGGCAGCGACGCGCAGGCGATACTTTTCTTTCAGGAACAGCTACCGCATATTTACAAAACATATATGGAATCGGCGAGAGAAACGAAAGTTGACAATTTTATAATCATGAACGATGAAGAGGGATTCTCCGGAGCGGTAAACCGCGGACCGCGCGCATTCGCCGACTTTTTAAAAACTTTCGCCGATACGTTCTCCGTTGACATAAAATCCTTTATCGCAGGTGAACCTTCGCAGGGAGGAAAAAAATGATTGTTTTCGCAGCAGTTCTTGGCTCTCTTGTCGGAATCACAATCTTAATTCAGCTTATTACAAATATGAAAATCGTAGGCGGAAACGAACTTGGAGTAGTTACAGGTTCAACACGCCACAAGGGTTTCAGAACCCTTTCAGGAGGCCGCGCTTTTGTCATCCCGCTTTTTCAGCGTTTCTCCAAATTCGATCTTACTCCCATTACCATCGAAGTAGTTGTGGAGTCGGCTATTGCCGCAGGCATTGTTCCGCTTAACGTAAAAGCGACAGTGTCCTTTGCAATCGCAGGCAATGAAGCAGGTCGCTCCTATGCCGTTACGCGCATATTAAACCTTGCCTCGGACAGGAAACAGCTTGCAAAAATCGCGGGCGACATTATAGAAGGCCACCTCCGCGATTCCATCGCAAGCGTGACCCCCGAACAGGTAATGAAGGACAAGGACGCTCTTGTTTCAAAAATGATCAATGTGTGCAAGGCGGATCTTGAAAATATCGGTCTTCAAATTACTACAATGAACATAGCCGACGTTGACGATCACAGGCTCCCCGGAGTTGAAGAGCCTGATCTGTACATCGCGTTATTAAAACGCATCCAGTCCGCCAGCGCGGAAACAAGAGCGAGGGAAGCGCAGGCTGAAGCGAAAGCCGCCGCCGCAGAGCAGGCGCAGGCACGCCGCGCTGAAACAGAGGTGAGGAATATGCGCAACGAGCTTGACAGACTCAAAGCGGAAGTGAGAGTCGCCCTTGCGCAGCAGACTCAGAGGCAGCAGGTCGGCGTTGAGCAGGTAACGGCGGATGCAAAGGCAAGAGTATCCGGCGTTACAGCCGAGCTTGAAGCGGAAAAGCAAAACATTGAGCTTTTGCGCAACCGCTACAGGGCGGAGATCATTACGCCCGCTCAGGCGCTTAAGGAAAAGGCAGTCCTTGACGCAAAAGCGGAGGTCGCCTCGTGGTTTGAAGTCGCCAGAACCGAAACAGAGCAGCTTGAAGTAACGTTAAAAACAATTCAGGAAGCAGGCAAGGGAAAATCCGCATGGCTTATCGAAAACTTTGACAGTATTTTTAAACCGTTCACGGAAACTCTTGCCCACTACCCTGTCGATCATGTTTCGATAATCACAGGCGCAGGCGGGAACACAGAGCCGATATCTGCGATTCATCCAAATGCTGTCGCCAAAGCCCGTAATGAAATTGTGGAAGACGCATTAAAAAAGATTGCAGGGAAAAAAAGCTAAAACACAGTTCTAATCAGCTGTTCCAATTACAGCGGTAATTGATAATACTAAAGCCGCGTTCCAGTAAATCGCGTGTTCGTTTGTTGTCCATTCGCGGTCGCTGTCAACATAGCATTTTGAAACATATTTGGACATGAAACCCGCTTCGTACTGATTGGCTCCGCCTGCAAGATAGCCTTTCGGTATCTCATCAATGCCGTCATTTGAAAAAATTCCGCTGTAAATATTCTTAACGCTGTTTTCGCCGTATCCAGAAATAAACGAGAATGACAGCGGATTGATCCCCAGTATGTAATTAATTGAATCGCGGAGGAGCTCAACAGACCGGCGCGTATTTTTGTTTAATACCCTGTTTGCCATATAAAGTTCGGCAGGGATGCGGACAATCTGTTTATTTGAACCCCAGAAATACGCCCAGCCAACAAGCGCCGAAGGCCATGCGTTCTGATCATAATATCTTAACATCTGCGATTCATATCCCCTGAATTTATCTTCAAAGAAACTCATAACAGAAGCGTTCGGGTTAGGTGTCATCGCGTAATGAATAAACCCCGTTCCGATCTCCCCTGTAGTTACAACCTGATTCGCATTGAACTCTCTGTCATAATTAAAAGTTCTGTAATTATCAACAATATATTTCTGGTATTTTTCTTCGCCTGCCGCCCTGAAAAGCGCAGCAGCCGACATGAATTTTATTTTTAAGATATCCGTTTTTTCATATTGATAATTCCTCCCGGCGCCTGTTACCCACAAATGCTCATTTGGATTTCTTTCAAGATACGCCCATGCGCGTTTTGCAATTTCCAGACAGCGGTTTGCAAAAGACGCAAACAAAGGGATATCCCTGTACACAATATAAGCGTGAGCAAAAACTCCGGCTGCCCAGGCGGTTGCCGCTGTCGATTTTGTATTGCCCGTTCCTGTAACGCCGTTAATGTCCATGATAAAGATGGTCTCGCCGTCATAATTTGCGACTTCAAAAAAACTTCCCGTTGCGCCGTCTTCCATCTTCAGCATCATATCCAGTTCCCATTTAATTTCATCAAGAATATCGGGCGCGCCGTTTCCGGATTCGGGAATGTTAAAGTGATTGTCTCGAAACAGGCGCGGGAACAGTTCATACGCGAAGAGCAAGTCAGTTACAGTTGACGCTGCCGGAGGGAAATATTTTCCGAAGTCGCCCGCATCGTACCAGCCCTGCGACAGATCAAAAACGGGAGCGTTTGCCGCGCTGCGCTGTGAGTATTTTTTTACAGCGCGATCGCCGGGATGAAGATTCTTTCTTGCAAGAGAGCCTGCATATCTTTGTTCAAGATCAATACCCTGTCTCTGGTAATAAAAATATTTTGACGTATCAATTAAAAGGCTGTTGTAAATATTACTGTCGATTTTGAATTTAAAAGAATCTTTTATCTGCGGATTTGTGATTCTGATAAAATATACGCCGTTTTCGTTAAGCGAAGAAAAATCCGCCCTGTAAACAACCTCGCCTGAAACACTGTCCGCGCTTCCGGAGATTTGCTGCAATTTACCGGAAAATCTGGTCTGTCCTGCCTCATTAATAACGGAAAATTCCGTACCGGCGGAAAGCCTTAACGCGCCGGGGAAGCAGGAAACAAGCGCGTATTTTGCACGGTTAATTTCGTAGCCAAGCTGATTGACTTTTATGACAGGGTACTGCTTCTCTTCGTCAGGAGAAGTGATGTACATTTCAGAAAGATAAAATTGCGCCGACCCGGGAATCTCTAGAACAACAAGAGTGATATCCTTAATGCTGAAACCATCACCGGCGCTTCTTACAAAATTTTTAACCGGTATTTTTACACTCTGCCATGAAGCGGTTACTTTTATATTCTGTGACGCCAAAGAAACAGAGTTTGTCTTTACAACGCCTCTTGTATCAGAACGAAGCCCGATTGAAAGATTTTCACCGCCCTTGTCTCCGCGTATATCAAATTCCAGAAATCCGTTTTCAAGGTACTGCTCAAGCGTGAATGAACCCCACCCGTGAAGCGGAAACATAATGCCTGCGCCGCCTGTGGTTTTTACCCTGTAAACTTTTTTACTGCCGTTTTTTAAGGTCTTTTCAGCCGGAAGAGTGCCGTTTTCAAGTTCGATATTTCCCCATGTTGAACAATACACAGGCGCATTGACGCCGCTGTTTCTGTACACTCTGTATTCATGAAATACCGAAATGTTTTGTAAAATATTGCCTCTTGTCTGCGGTAAAGCCGCCGCCTGCACTGCCGAAAAAATTAAAATAAAGAGGCTCATGCAAAACTTCAGTTTTGCAAGAGGAACCGCTGAAAATTGCATGTTTCGCAGCCCGCAGGGCGAGAAACTGCATAACCTCAGCAAAACTAATCCAAACCGAAGGTTCGCAGTTTTGCAAGAAGCTCTAAATTTTAAATATTTAATCACGATCTTAACCTCTTTTTTTACTCGTGCTGAGGGATTTAATACCTTCAGCCCACGGGATTCACGGAGGGGTTGTTGATTCAATAATTGGAAATTCCGCTCCATCCCTTGCAAATAACGGGATTACATCCAGTGACGCGGCGGAAATTACTGTCTGTCCTCCTTCGTACTGCGTTCCAGTATTGCAACAAGTCCATTTCGCACCTGCAGGCAGATACACATCTCTCTCCCACGCATGAAGCTGTACAACGGGAGCGCAGAGTAAATCAGGACCGAACATGTATTGATCCGAAAGCTTCACGCAGTTTTTATCGTCAGGGAATTCATAAGTCATCGGGCGAATTACAGGATCGCCTTTTTTATGGGCGGCTTTCATTAAACCGCGGATATAAGGGCGAAGGCGTTCACGCATCAATATATATTTTTTCATTATTAAAAAATTATTCTCGCCGTAACTCCACACTTCGTTGTCCTGTCCGCTGCCGAATTGTTTTATACCGCCCTTGTAACCGGCATCAGTAGGATTCATGGGAAAGCGCTCGCCGTGCATGCGGAAGACAGGGCTGAAACAGCCGAACTGAAACCAGCGGATCAAAAGTTCCTGAAAATCAGGCTCGGACGGAACGCCGCCGATAAAACCTCCGATGTCGCTTGTCCACCACGGAACGCCCGACATCGCAATTGAAAGACCGGCTGCTATCTGCTCGCGGAAGGAGCGGAAATTAGAATACACATCGCCCGACCATAAAAGCGCGCCGTAACGCTGAACGCCTGCCCAGCCGCAGCGCACAAGGTTCACTGGGTTTTCAATTCCCTCTTCTTTAATTCCGTCGTAAAAACCTTTTGCGTACAGGTTAGGATAAATCCCCGTTACCTTTTGCGCAGGTCCAAGATGATAACGGTAAATGTCAAAATCATAAATGCCTTCAGGCTCGGCTTCGTCAAGCCAGAAAATTTTAATCCCTTTGTCAAAATAATTTTCTTTAACTTTCCGCCAGACATATTTTTGCGCATCAGGATGAGTTGCATCGTAAAATACGGTGTCGCCCATCCATGTCATGTTTACATTGCAGCCGCGATCAAACCCCAGAAGGAGTCCGCGCTCGGCCATCTGCCAAAAATTTTCGCTGCGGTGATCGACTGTCGGCCAGATTGACACCATCAGTTCTATTCCCATCTCTTTAAGTTCACGAACCATGCCGTCAGGATCGGGGAAATTTTCAGGATCAAATTTCCAGTCGCCCTGAAGCGGCCAGTGAAAGAAGTCAACAACGATTACATCCATTGGAAGACCGCGTCTTTTATGTTCGTGCGCGACATTTAAAAGTTCTTCCTGTGTGCGGTAACGCAGTTTGCTCTGCCAGAAACCAAGTCCGTATTCTGGCATTAACGGAGCCTTGCCTGTAACGTCCGTGAACCTGCGTATAATTTCTTTTGGCGAAGAGCCTGCTGTTATCCAATAGTCCATCTTGTCTGTGCATTCGGCGTACCACTCTGTAATGTTCTGCGCGAAAACAGCGCGTCCTACCGCCGGGTTGTTCCATAAAAAACCGTATCCCCTGCTTGAAACATAGAACGGAATGGAAGCCTGCGAGTTGCGATGCGCCAGTTCAAGGGACGCTCCTTTTTTATCAAGAAGCCCGTCCTGATACTGCCCCATGCCCCAGATATGCTCGTCTTCTTTGGCTTCAAAACGGGCTGTCAGTCTGTAGTCGCTGCGTCCTGTAACAGGTTTAAGTTCCCGCGCGCCTATTCCAAGCGGAACGCAATAACGTTCAAGGTTATTGCGGTTGCGGTAATATTCTTCCAGCAGCAGATCTCCTTTTTCGTTATAAAAACTTATCCAGCCTTCTTTGTTTATTTTCGCGGTTATATCTTCGTTTATTATCAAAGCTTCATTATCTGCAATATCTATTTTGACAGTTCCCGTAATGTTTTTTTCCAAAAGCGCCCAGTCTTCCAGCGGCATCGCAGCCTGACGGCAGGCGCGGACACGCAGGCCTTTCCCCCAGGCTTCAATCCAGAGAATTTCAGTTCCCTGTAAGCGGATCAATTTATTATATTCATTTTTAAAAACCGCCATTACGAATACCTCTTTATTAAAAATTAATTCCAACGGTGAGTATAATTTTGAATTTCCCTCCTGTCCATAAAATTCATTGCGCAACAATTACGCACATGTTACAATTCAATAAATAAAAACAAGGGAGAACTGTTATGAGTAAAAAGCTCAAAGTTGGAATCATTGGCTGCGGCGGGATTGCCGAGCAGAAACATTTACCTGCAATTTCAAAAATAAAGGAAGCTGAAGTAACGGCTTTTTGCGATATAATCAGCGACAGGGCGCAGCTTATGTGCAAGAAGTTCGGAGTTCCGGACGCTAAAACATATACAGATTACAATGAATTGATAAAAGACGGTTCCATTGATGTCATTCATGTTTTAACTCCCAACCGCTCGCACTCACCGATTACTATCGCCGCGCTGGAAGCGGGAAAGCATGTAATGTGCGAAAAACCGATGGCGACAAGTTTCGAAGACGCGAAAAAAATGACAGAGACCGCAAAGAAGACAGGGAAACTTTTAACAATCGGCTATCAGTACCGGTGCATGCCCGCTCCTTTGTATTTAAAGAAAGTCTGTCAGCGCGGCGATTTAGGAGAAATTTATTACGCGAAAGCACACGCGATAAGGCGAAGAGGCGTTCCCACCTGGGGCGTTTTTTTAAAGGAAAAGGAACAAGGCGGCGGGCCGCTTATCGATATAGGCACTCATGCGCTTGACATGACTCTCTGGATGATGGACAACTACAAACCAAAATCAGTTGTTGGTAATGTCTACAAAAAACTCAATGACAATCCTGACAGCGGAAATATTTGGGGTCCGTGGGATCCAAAGGAGTTCACTGTAGAAGACTCCGCATTTGGTTTTATAACGATGGAAAACGGAGCGACAATAGTCCTTGAAGCAAGCTGGGCGCTTAACACTCTTGATAAGGG
>WQTD01000023.1 GCA_009786455.1 Treponema sp. | reverse complement strand
GCGTCTGAGTCCAGAATAAGGGACACCAACATGGCGAACCAGACGGTTGAATACACCAAGAACCAGATACTGACCCAGTCCGGTGTAGCGATGCTGGCGCAAGCTAACCAGAGATCCGCTTCGGTGCTGTCACTGCTTCAGTAAAACTGACAGAAGAGTAAAGTTACCTGCAAAGGGGCGGATTTCAATCCGCCTCTTTTTTTTAACGCTTATTTGTTTTTCTTCTACAACATTGACGTACAAGCCGGGCATCGTGTAGCTTCCGGATGAAGCTTAGTTTTGCAATACGGGCAGAGAGGAGAAGTGGCGGCAGTTTTTTCTTTTTCTCCCAACGACAGCAGCTTGTTCATGGTGCGAATCAGCATAAACACAATAAAAGCCATGATGATAAAATTAATTACTGAAGTTATAAACGCGCCGTAACGCAAATTGATCCCAAAAATACTCAATTCCAGATAATCAAAATTTTGCCCTGCAAACAATCCGATTATCGGAGACAGAATATTATCAGTAAGAGAATTTACAACCCCCTGAAACGCTGAGCCGATAATTAAACCAACAGCCAGACTCATCACATTTCCGCGCAGGGCAAATTCTTTAAATTCCAACAAAAATTTTTTAAACATAATATCCTTCTTTTACTTCATGGATTTTAAATTAATTTTTAGCAAAATCGTTCGGAAACTTCAGTTTTTGAACAGATTCCATATTGAAAGTCCAATGTTTTTTTTGGAGCTAAGGGGAATTGAACCCCTGACCTCTTGAATGCCATTCAAGCGCTCTAGCCAACTGAGCTACAGCCCCGCAAGTCCCCTCAATCTACAAAATTGACGGCTTTGTGTCAACCGGATAAAATATACCATGATTATCAGCGTATCGCGTCGCTGCGATATACCCAGGTTTCAGTTTGACTGGTTCATGCAAAGGCTGGACGCTGGTTTTATCGAAGTTGCAAACCCTTTTAACGCGAGCCAGATAAAACGTATCCCGCTTGTTCCGGTGAAAGAGGGTATGAAACCTGATGACGGAGTTGAAGTTTTTATTTTTTGGACGCGGGATCCGAGACATATTCTCGCCAATGCTGATGAGCTTCATGACCGTGGTTTTCCATTTTATGTTATGGTTTCTGTTACAGGTTATCCTTCTCTATTGGAGCCGAATATGATTCCTGCATCTGAAGCAATAATTTGCATGAAGGAGCTGGCGCAGAAAATAGGCGCTGACAAAGTTATATGGCGCTATGATCCTGTCATTCTGACAAATATCACCAATGAGGAATTTCACTGCCGAAACTTTAAATACCTCGCGCAAAATATATCCGGCTCTGTCAAGCAGGTTATTATAAGTATTTTTGATGAATATAAAAGTGTAATGAAACGGTTTTCCGCTCTGGAAAAAGAAGGAAAATTGTTATTGCGTGACAATAATATTGATAACGATAATTTTTACGGAATTCTGCTTGATATGTATGAATGCGCTTTAGACGCAAAGATGGAGGTACAAAGCTGCGCAGAAAAAATTAATTTCCGGTCTATCGGTATTAATATTAAGCCCGGCGCATGTATTGATGCTGCTTTAATCGAAAAAATCCGCAATGTCTCCCGCAATGAATTTTCCGGTTTAAAACCATCCCGCGATAAAAACCAGCGCCCTGATTGTTTGTGCTGTAAAAGCATTGATATCGGAACTTATAAAACCTGTAAAGCCGGCTGTGTTTATTGTTACGCGTCATGATTCAACTCGCTTGTGTTATGCGAAAAAACAGCCGTCTTGATACTGTTATTTCGCTGTATCAGCTGCTACTTTTTCGGTTTCAATCATAAACAGTATCGCTTCTACGCGGCGGTTAAGCCCCGCGTACGAAGAGGTGGAACTGGAAATGCTCATTTCCCCGCCGTAACCTTTTGCTGTTACCCTGTTTTCCAAATCGGTTTTCGCATCGCCGTAGCCCTCTTCTTCATAAACCTCTTTAAGTTCCCTTACGACATCTTCTGCCCGCGATGTGCTTATAAACTCCAGTTCCAGAGCTTCTTCGGCAGTGCCTGTAAGTAAATTGGCATGACCGTGAAAAATCGCGAAACAGTTCCTGTCATTCCTGCTGAGTTCCTCCGCAAAATAACTGATTACTGATTCATTTGTTTTCTTTTCCTGATTCGTGAGGGCGGTAGTGGAAGGCGCGCCTTCGCGGCCCGGCGGTCCGTTAAATTCTATTGATTCGCCTGCGAAAATTATAAATTGAATATCAAGAATATTTATATACTGAAGCAGTACTTCCTGGGGAACAAGTTTGTCTACATATACAATTTGAATCTCCGGGGGAAGCTGAACGTATACGGTTTCATAAATTGTTTTTTCCTGTATAATTGTCTCATAAATAAATACCGGAACTTCTTTTATAATTGCAATATATTCAAGTTCTTCTTCCCACCATTTTTCCATAATCGGATTTTCACAGGTTGTAAAATAAATACAGCTTAAAATTATCATTACAGCTGACAAAAAAAAATTTTTTCTTTTTTTACCGTTTAAACTTCCAGAAAAATCCATGATTTTCCTCCGTGTTAATGCAATATAATTTAAATATTAAATTATATTAAATACACTTTAAAGAAAAACAAATGTGTTATGTAAAATTAATTATGTAAATTTAATGATAACCGGTTCAATATGTAAAATTAAATCTGTTACTGCGCTCTCTGCCGCCGCACTTCGTAGAGCAGTATTCCTGCTGCGACCGATACATTAAGCGAATCGATTCTTCCTGAGGAAGGAATGCCAACCATGCTGTCGCAGCGTTCGCGCAGCAGGCGGGAAATGCCTGCGCCTTCGCCGCCAAGCACAAGCGCAGTTCTGCCGCTCAGATCTTTTGAGTAAACGGGTTCTCCCTCCATGTCGGCGCCGTAAATCCAGAAACCCGCCTTTTTAAGATCTTCCATCGCGCGGACAAGATTGGGCGTTTCCGACTGCGCTACCCATGATACGGCGCCTGCCGATGTCTGGGAAACAACAGAAGCCTGTTTTGCGCTGCGGCGGTTTCGGCTGATAACCAAATCAACTGCGAACTGATCGCAGCAGCGGAGGATTGCGCCGTAATTGTGAGGATCGGTAATTTCATCAAGAATGAGAACAAGCGCGCCGCGGTCTTCCTCAAGACCTGAAATAAAATCTTCAAGGCTGATGTCCGCTCCGCTGCCTGCGTCTTCTACCTGCAAGGCGATGCCGCGGTTGTCCGGAGCAAGCCCGTCAAGATCGAATGTTCCGGTGCGTTCCAGACGGATTTTTTTATTAACAGCGAGCGTAATAATTTCTTTTGCGCGCGGACCTGCCTTGGCGACAAGAAGCGGACCGCACAGTTTCCCTGATTTTATACGCTCCTCAATGGCATGAAACCCTGTTAAATATGTCATTTCCGGCAGCTGCCGCCTTCCGCTTTATATTTTTGTACAAAACCGCAGGGACGGTAAGTCATTTTCGCCTGACGCATTCCTTCGTTTCCAAGATCCTGTTCCCTGTTTATTAAAGTAAAGAATCCCGGCAGCGAAGCTGCGAATGCCTGATTTACATATTGATAAATACCCTTGTATTCATCAATCGCTTTTTCAAAATGCGTTACAAACATTTTCCCTCTCGCAAGGCTTTCGCCGAGGCAAAACGCCGCAGGCTGCTCATCAATATAAAAAATCAATCCCTTCAACGCAAGAAAATCAAAAAGTTCCAGAGATTCCTTTGCCGCCTTATAATCGCCTTCCTCTCCGTTCCTTCGGATTGAATCAAGCCGCCATCGATCCAGAATGTCAATGGCATGAGGAATCAATACGCCGGTTATAGGTTCGTGTCTGTGATAAAGATAAGAGTGTAAAAAATGGTTTACATGATTTTTTTTCTTGTGATATTTTTTTCCTGAAAGCTCCGCAAGATCGGTGCGGAAATACAGATAATCAAAATTATCCCTGTCTTCGTGAAAAACTATGCCGCGCTTTTCCAGATTTTCTACGACGGGAATAAGCACTGAATTGGAAATATTTTTCCAGTAGTCATGCGTTTTAAAAAGAAATTCCAGAGTTTTAAAATCCGGCGCGGTGCAGGGAGTCATAAAAAAAGTTTTGCCGTTTTGTTCACCGCTTATGATAAAACTTTCATTTTTACTGTCAGGTGAAATGCAGCGGGAAATGCGGTAGTTATATTTATTCCTGAAAAGATAAAGACCGGAAAACGTGAACTCCGAAACGCCGTCAGGCGTAAGAGAAAGGCGAGGATGCAGAACTTCCTTTAACCCGACGTCCAAAGGGATAAAATCCGGGAAATCCGGGATTTTCATATCAGTTTCAGACAGGTTCTTTTTCCACGGTAATGACATCTTCGGTTTTTTCCAGCTCTGCCTTTCTGGCGAGAATCGATTTTCGGGTTCCCAAAAGTATTGATACAGGTTCCATAATCGGAATATTTTCGCAGACAATTTTTATAATTACCATCATGGGGACAGAGAGAATCATTCCGACAAATCCCCATATATAACCCCAAATAACAAGTGAAACCAGAACAATTAACGGAGAAATCCCGACATGATCTCCGACAATTTTCGGATCAAAAACATTGCAAAGCATATTAACGCCCAGAATTACGGCTACTACCAGTATAATCGGAGTCGGAGCCGGCCAGAATTGTACAAGCGCAAATAATGAAATGGCAACGCCTGTAACAATACTGCCGATGTTGGGGATGAAGTTCATGATAAACTGAATAACTCCCCAGACAATCGCGAATTCAAGCCCTATAAAATAAAAACTGACAGCGAATATTATTCCATTTGCAAGCGATATAAAAAATTTTGCCGTTAAATATCTTGTTACCTGAGACATCAAATCATGTCCCATTTTATGAATTTGCTGCGAACGGCTTTCAAATGCGGCTTCCAGTTTTTCCTTAAAGTAGCTGGCTTCCATCAAAATGAAAATCATAAATAGAATTATCATAACAGCGTTTGAAAAAAAGCTGATAAAAAAATTTGATAGTGACAAAGTCAGGTTGCGGACAAATGTGCGTATCGCCACCTGATCCCAGAGATTCTGCCAGATGCTGAGCGCTCTGTCGTTGGGAAGATCAAATAATTCGGCTATCCAGTTGTAAATAAAATTGATGCGCTGTTCGTATGCCGGATAATGCGTGATTATCATTTTCCCGGATGTAAAAAGCACCATTCCGATTATATACATGCCTGTAACCATAATGATAATGACCAGAAGTATTGATACAATGCGCGGAATTTTTTTCTTATCCATCAACTTAACAAATGGATACATTACAAAAGCAAGCAAAATAGCAATTGTAAACGGCAATATAACTCCTGCGGCAATTTTTAGCACAGCGGCTGCAACAACACAGCAGATAAAAACCAGCAGAAAAAAAGTTGCGCGGCCTGAGTTAAAGGCGTTTTTGATTTTGTTCACATCGTTATTGTGCCATAATTATCGTGAATGAGCAAGGATATATAAGTTTATGTTTTAAAGCTGAACCCTCAAGCCGAATGTAGCGCCGAAATTGCCACTTAAAAATTCATACATTGCTGTTATATCGATTCTTATTACCAGAAGGTTAATTGATGCGCCTCCAAAAGCTCTGGCGCTGAGTCCGTGAAAATTTTTAATTGATTCAAAACCGCTGTCAGATATGTCCGTTATGCCGACGTATTCTTTAAATAATTCTGCAACATCTTCGGGGTTTATGATTGTGCCGTTTTCCTTAATTTCGATTTCCGATTTCAGGCGGTACCCTGCCGTTGAAAAGGCATAACTTACTCCTGCGCCGGCATAAGGCGTAATAATTTTCATGGGAAATGAAATTTGCGTTTTTAACTCTGTGCTTATGGTTCTCCACTCAAGACCTGCGTTTGTGTCAGATGCAGTAATTGTATATACATCACTTGTAACGGGATTTGAAAAAGAGAATGACGAAGCTGTCGGCAAGGATGCGTTAAATCCGCCGTCAAGGTAATTCACGCCAAGTCCGACAGAAATATTAATCGGGAGAACTTTTTTGTTAATCAGGCAATAACGCACATCCGCTCCAACGAGCATGTGTTTCATGCCGATATTAAAATCATCGAATATGTTTGACAGCATATCCTGCGGAATAAAACCTGCTTTTATGCCAATATCAAAGGGAAGAACGAAACCGCCGATTCGTCCATCTATTGTGTATCCGGGAAGGGGCATACCTATTTTTCTTATTGTTTCGTTGACGTTGAATGGCGTGTCAATATTAAAAACGTTCAATAAATCCACTACAGAATCAAAGTTCATTGTTGTAGCGCCTATTGAAACTCCGGCTCCGAAACGGGGAAATTGTCCGACATAGGCATCAGACCAGTTCAACCCTATTGCGGAGTTAAACGGCAATGCCTGTATCATTTTATCTGTGAATTTTTCAACTTTATTTTTTATGTCTTCTAATTTTATATCTTCCAATTCCTGTGAAAAAACAGGAGTCGCGGTTAATATTATTGCTGAAACAGCAATAATTATATTTCTTTTCATTACAGCTCCTGTTATCAATTATAATTAAAATAAACCGAAAAAACCAGCCTATTGACCAACCCGGTTTTGCATACTAACATTTAACCGCGCCAGGAACCGTGCGAGTAAACTCTGCCTAACCCCGCCAGGTCCGGAAGGAAGCAACGGTAAGTTGTTGTTTGCTGCGCCGCGGATCTCCTGGCGCACTTTTTTATTATCGGTGACAGTTACTGTCCGCCTTGATAATAACGTATTATCTTTATAAACTATCCATAACATGGCGAATTCCCATTACGAAGTTACCGCTTCAAAGTACAGACCGAAAACTTTTGACGAACTTGCAGGGCAGGAATTTGTCGTATCCACAATTAAGAATTCGCTGCAGAATGAACAAATCGCACATGCCTATCTTTTCTCCGGTCCGAGAGGCTGCGGTAAAACAAGCGCGGCGCGCATTCTGGCGCGTTCGCTGAACTGTACGGCAGGACCTGCAAAGGGACCTTGCGGAGTCTGCGATAATTGTATCGCCATAAGCCGGGGCGCCAGCATGGATGTCCTTGAAATTGACGGCGCTTCAAATAATTCTGTTAACGATGTGCGCCAAATTAAAGATGAAGTCCTTTTTCCGCCGCAAGCCGGCAAATATAAAGTCTATATCATTGATGAAGTGCACATGCTTTCTCCAAGCGCTTTTAACGCATTGCTAAAAACCATTGAAGAGCCGCCACCCTACATCGTTTTTATTTTCGCGACAACCGAATTGCATAAAGTTCCCGCGACAGTTAAAAGCCGCTGTCAGCAGTTTAATTTCCGGTTAATTTCTGTCGAGACAATTCAGGAGATACTGAAAAAAATCTGCGCCGAGATGAAGATCGATGCCGAAGACGACGCGCTTTTCTGGATAGCCCGCGAATCTACAGGCAGCATGAGAGACGCTTTTACCCTCTTTGATCAGGTTGTCTCTTTTTCATCAGGGAACATTCGCAGCGGATTAATCCGCGAAAAATTGGGAATTATCGGTCTTGAAAAGCTTAACGCTTTTGCGGAAAATTGCGCCGCAGAAAACGGACAGGCTGCATTCGCCCTAATTGATGAAATACTTTCGTCCGGCGCAGCAATTGAACAGTTTGTAATTGATATGGCTGGGTATTACCGCAGTCTGCTTCTTTTAAAAAACGGCATAACGCGCGAAAGCCTTTTGGGTTTTCGTCCAGCGCAATTTTCCGCATCAGCGCTTGATGCCTACGATACGATTCGTTTTGAACAGGCATTGGAAATTATGCTCGGCTGTTACCGCAATATCCGTTATTCGGTCTCTCCCCGCTTTGAGCTTGAAGCTGCGGTTTCAAAATTGATATGGCTTCGCCGTTGGGTAACGCCGCAGGAACTGCGGGAAGCGGTCGAAGAAGCGCGAATCGTTTTAAGCGGGAACAGCGCGGGAATTGTTTCTGTTAAAACGCTTGAATCCCAGATTCCTGTGCATCATCCCGCCGCTTCCGCGCCCGCTTCGTCATATACGTCAAACCGCTCCCTTACGGATGAATATAACCGCATGGTCGCATCAAAGGGAGGAGCTTATAATACTTCTCAGGAAGATGACGTTCCTCTTTGGGACAGTGCGGTGCGCGGTAAAAAAAACGAGACTGAAATTCCGCCCCAGGTAGAACGCGTGATTTCGATGATTCCTGGTACTATCGTACCTGGTACTGTCGTACCTTGAAAAATTTATGGAGTTATTATGAATATCAATCCATTTGACATTTTAAAAAACGCTTCAAAGATTCAGGAGCAGATGAGCGGCTTTCAGGAAAAATTGGGAGCAATCACGTCCACCGGCGCTTCCGGCGGCGGTCTTGTAGAAGTCGATATCAACGGAAAACTTGAACTGATTGCCGTGCGTATCGCGCCTGAAGCCATGACAGATGCGGAAATGCTTCAGGATTTGATCATGGCGGCATTTAATGACGGAATGTCAAAAGTCAGGGAAACAATCGCCGGCGAGGTCGGCGCCATGACAGGCGGGATGAATTTCCCCGGCATGAAATAAAATCTGTTATGGCAAATAATCACGCAGTTGTTAATGCGCTGGACAGGCTTATTGCCGTGTTTTCAAAGCTTCCGGGCATAGGGAAAAAAAGCGCGGGGCGGATTGTATATCACATACTCGATTCAAATCCTGCGCTTGCGTTAAATCTTGCGAAAGAACTTGAAGGACTGCATCACGCAATCCACCGCTGCGGGAATTGCGGTGGTTTTACAGAAACTGATCCTTGCGCAGTTTGTTCCGACAGCGGACGCGATCATTCTGTTATCTGCGTAATTGAAAGCGCTCAGGACATGCGGATAATAGAGGACGCCCGTGAATTCCGCGGAGTTTATCATGTACTCGGCGGCTTGATCGCTCCTCTGGAAGGAATTAGCCCCGCTGATCTCTCCATTGATAAATTGATAAACCGTCTTGAAAAGGGTGGCATAAAGGAGCTCATCCTTGCGCTAAACCCGACGATTGAAGGAGATACAACCGCTCTGTACCTTCAAAAACAGCTTAAGAATTTTCAGCTTGAGATCACCCGTCTTGCTTCAGGCATGCCGGTCGGCGGAAATATTGAATATATAGACAAGCTCACTCTTTCCCGCAGTTTCCGGGGGCGCATCAGGGTTTAATGTTTATCCGTGTTTCTTATTACGTCTTTTTTTCTTGTAAGAGATGACAGCTCATGCATTGCCTCACGCAGTTTGTCTGTCATGCTCAGCATTTGGGAATAACCCGATCTTACAGTAGAGCTTTGATCCCTCAGACTGCCAAGCGATACTATTATTTCAGTGCTTTCCGCCGATAATTCGTTGAATGTCTTTATCAGATTGTTCATTGTTTCCGCAAAACTGTTGATTTCTTTTGTCATTTCGTTAATTCTGCCGTTGGTATCACCGGATCGTCTGGAAGTTACTGTTATCCCGTCTATTATGCTCTTTAAGGTTTGAGATATATTTCTTGAATTTTCTCTTGTACTCTCCGAAAGACGGCGTATTTCATTCGCCACTACAGCAAATCCCGTTCCGGCGTCTCCGGCATGAGCCGCTTCAATCGCTGCATTCATGGAAAGAAGGTTTGTATTGGCGACTATCGCGCTGATTATTTTGATTGCCGAACTTATGCCTTCTACCGATTGTGAAATGCCCTGAACGGATTGTATTGTTTCCTGCATTGATGTCTGCCCCTGCATTGCATTGTCCAGCAGCTCCTTTATGTCTTCCTGTTTGTTACGCGAAACTTCCGATGTGCTTTTCAGCGAACTTACCATTCTTTCTGTTTTTTTGGAAGATTCTTCCACTGATGCTGCCTGTATGTCAATTGTTTTATTTAGTTCATATACTGTTTTGGATATTCCGTCTACAAGGGCAGTCGCGTTATTTATATGTTCAGTCAGCAGCTTGATAAGTTCTTCAACTTTCATCTGTTCGTGGAGATGAGCCATAATATTATGAGAGCAGTTTTCCGGCTTGTTTAAATTATTATAAATGGCAGTTGCCATTGATTTACAGCTTCCGTAACCGCAGCTTGTGCAGTCGTACTGATCGCTGGTTTCGTACTTTCTCATTGAGCGGAAAATATTATCAAGTTCATTGTTGTTTGGAATTTTTATACAATTGTTTTCCGCAAGATTTAAATACTCCCTGTTGTAAAGATTTTTCTTCCAGTATTTATCAAGAACTTTGTGGTACTTTTTATATACCCACTCTCCTTTGCTGGGTTTTAGGAAATGACGGTTAACTCAGCGCCGAAACTTACGTCAAAAAACGATTCAACTCCAAGTGACTTTAACCAGTCGTTCAGATTGAGAAATTTTTCAGGGAAAACCGAAGCGGCAGCCGGCGCTACCACTGCAATCATTTTTTCACCGTTTTTTATATCTTCAAAGAATTTTGATGTGTCATTAATAATATGACGGGCTTTGTGAGAACAAACCAAAATACAGTTTCCGCAGCCTATGCACATATCGTGGTTAATCATTAGTTTATCACCCGATCCGTCCATGCAGTATTTTACAGGACAGCCTGTAATGCATGCGTAGCAGTTAATACATTTGCTTTCATCAACGTGAATGACAGGCGCCAGGCTCTTTTTCATTCATGCCTCCGCAAATTGGATTTAATTGAGGCTTTTCCAAAACTTCCTTTTTTGGAACAATTGCTTTGGATTCAATTAACCTCTAGTTGTATATGAGTCCGCCTGATAATGCAAATTTTAGTGAAAATCGCCCCACCTGTTTCCTTTTTCAATTGTTATGCTTAGAGGTATACTTAAATTCGCTGCCAGCTCCATTTCTTCTTTAATAAATTTAACGGTTTTTTCATTTTCTTCCTGAGGACACTCAAGGATAAGTTCATCATGAACCTGTAGCAAAAGACGGGCGCCGCTTTTTTCCTGTAAAAGCCGCCTGTCCAGTTTTATCATTGCGGTTTTTACTATATCCGCGGCAGACCCCTGAATGGGAGTGTTGACCGTTATCCGTTCAGCGGCGGCTTTCTCTGTTTTATTATGCGAATTGATCATCGGGATATAGCGGCGGCGCCCTGAAATTGTCGTAACAAAACCGGTTTGTTCGGTTTTTTTAATGGTTTCTTCAATGAACTGACGAACGCCGGAGTATGTTTTAAAGTACGCGTTTATAAAATTCTGCGCCTCTGTGCGGCTGATATCAAGCTCGTTCGCAAGCCGGAAAGCGCTCATGCCGTAAATCACGCCGAAATTTATTGTTTTTGCCATGCGCCGCTGTTCGCTTTTTACCTCGCTTTCATTAATTCCGAAGATTAATGCGGCTGTCCGCGCATGAACATCCTTTTCTTCCCTGAAAGCGGAAATAAGGTTTTCATCCTTGCTTAAATGCGCCAATACTACAAGCTCAATTTGGCTGTAGTCAGCCGATATAAGCGAGAAACCGGGTTTTGCGATAAAGGCCTCCCGTATGCGCCTTCCTTCTTCTGTACGGATTGGGATATTCTGCAGGTTCGGTTCGCGGCTGGAAAGACGACCGGTAGCAGTTCCCGTCTGCACAAAACTTGTATGAATCCGTCCGCCGTTGTCTGTCATGTCAGCCAATGTATCTACATAAGTTGATTTTAATTTTGAAAGGGTACGATGGCGCAGGATTAAAGCGGGGACAGGGTCTTCCCTTGCCAGTTCTTCGAGCGCCGCTGCGTCGGTTGAATAGCCTGTCTTTGTTTTTTTACCGGGGTTTAACTTGCGCTCTGTAAAGAGAACTTCCTGAAGCTGTTTTGTTGAAGAGAGGTTGAACTCATGCCCGACCAGCTTCCATGTTTCTGTTTGAATTCTGTCAAGTTCAGAGGAAAGCTCTTTTCCGTATTCGATGAGGGCTTTAGGCTCAATTTTGATTCCTTCGCCTTCCATCTCCGCCAGAATTGGGAGCAGCGGCATTTCAAGATTTTCAAAAAGATCAAGCGATTCGATTTTTACAAGAATTTTTTCATAATAGTGTTTTAAGCGCAGGCAATAATCAGAATCCTCTCCTGAATAATGCGTTGCCGTTTCAAGAGTTACTGTATCGAAGGTCTTGCCCTTCGGAACTATATCCATATATTTTACCGGCGTACAGTCAAGAATGTATGAAGCAAGCGAGTCAAGCGAATAATTTCCTCGTTCCGGATCGGCAATCCACGCCGCGGTCATTGTATCCCAGATTTTACACAGCCATCTTTCAATACCCCAGCCGCGGCTTACCTTGTAGTCGAATTTCGCGTTATGCGCAACAACCGTCATTTCCCTGTCTGATAAAAGGGGGCGGAGAAGCGGGCGTACCTTTTCCGGATCCAAAAATGCGGAAGGAGAATTTTCTGCGTCATGAGGCGCAAGCGGCGCATAATACGCCTCCTTCGGTTTCAGCGCAAGTGATATGCCGATTGGATGAGAATTCCACGCGTCAAGTGAATCTGTTTCAAAATCAAGAGCAAGAAGTTTCTGCTCTTTTGCCTGTTCCAGAACGGCTTTCAGTTCTTTAATATCAAGAATTGTCTTGTAATGTCCTTCTCCAAGAAGCGATTGATCGGCGCAGGATGCGTTTTCAGATGCGGCTGAGTTATCTGCCGCTTCATTTTTATTATTTTCATTGCCGGTACTATTTTCGTTTGCGTTCGGCGATGCCCCGGCGGTTTTTATCTTAGGATCAAGCAGTTTTGCGCTTTGCCGGATACCTTCCCTTAAAAGCATTAAAGCTCCCGCGCTGCGGTTTAGGTTCTCCGCTGATAAATCGTCAATGTTTTTTACCGGAAGCTCAACATCACAGCGAAGACGGATCAACGACTGGGAAAAATAAGCGCTTTCTTTCCCTTCCGCGATTTTTTTTCCGGCGGAACCTTCAATGGCGGCGATGTTTCTGTAAATTTCATCAAGAGAGCCGTAACGCGCCATTAATTTTACCGCTGTTTTTTCTCCGATTCCCTTTACACCCGGAACATTGTCAGAACTGTCTCCTGTAAGAGAGAGAAGATCGAGGATTTTTTCGGGTTCAACACCCCATTCATTTTTTACTTCATCGGGACCGGCAAGATCCCAGACAGGACCTGAACTTTGAACATTCGCTTCGCTTCTGTTTATTTTTGAAGGACGCAGTTCAAAAATTCCGCCTCCTACAAGCTGTAAAAGATCTTTATCGGAAGAGAGAATATAACACTGGCGTTTTTCACCGCGGCACTTTTCCGCAAGAGTGGCGATAATATCGTCCGCTTCAAAACCATCGGCTTTTAAACATTGAACTCCCAGAACGGTTAAAAATTCTTCAACTAACGGAACCTGCTCGTGAAGATCTTCAGGCGTTTTCTGCCTGTTCGCTTTGTACTCGCTGTACATGGCGTGGCGGAAAGTCGGAGTTCTGGAATCAAAAACAGCCGCCAGGCGCAGAGGCTTCTGCGGTTTTTCAAGAAACCTGCCGCTGTCATCCGCCGCCGGAGTTCCGTCATCAATGAGCGAGACCAGAGTACGGGCGAATCCAAAAAGCGCGGAAATGTTTTTTCCGGCGCTGTTTCTTATCGGGCGGGTCATGAAAGCAAAATATGAACGGTAAATTAAACCATAAGCGTCTATCAGATAAAGCGGAGGCTGTTTCATTTTCCAATAGTAACACAGAAAGTAAGCTGACACTATCCTTGCAACGGCAATTGATCTATGTAATAATTGATTTATGGGCGATAATTCCGGTGACAAAAATGACAATAAAGGCGGTCCCATGTTTCCGTTCGGCGGAGGGAAACTGCCCGATCTTAAACCGTTCGGCGGCTGGAAATTTCTCATTATTTATGTTGTTATCCTTCTGATCGGGATGAGTCTTTTTAATTATGTTTTTCTTAACAGGGTGAATCCTGCAATAGATTTTTCCGAATTCAAAACACGAATTACTACGGGCGAAATTAAACGCGTTGAAATAACAGATTCCTATTTTATCGGTTATACAAATCCGAACAGAAGGGAAAATCCCCGATCTGCGGTTTCGCGGTCGTACGGATTATCGCAGGACAGGATATACCGTACAGTATCAATGTATGATGAAAATTTTATTCAGTTTCTGGATGAAAAGAAAGTCGCTTACGGCGCGGTTTCGCGCGAAGGAAGTGCGATACTGAATTTTATTTTCAGCTGGGTTTTGCCGATTGCATTTTTTATTTTTATCTGGCGTTTTGTTTTCAAGCGGCTGGGAAGTATGGGAGGCAATGTTCTTTCTGTCGGGCAAAACCGCGCGGTAATTGTCGCGGAAGGGGATATTGTTACGCGCTTTACCGATGTCGCCGGGGTTGATGAAGCGAAGGAAGAGCTTGTCGAGGTTGTCGATTTTTTAAAGAGTCCTCAAAAATATAAAGATATCGGCGGAAAGATACCGAAGGGTGTGCTTCTTGTCGGACCGCCGGGAACAGGGAAAACGCTTCTTGCACGCGCCGTCGCGGGAGAAGCCGGCGTTTCTTTTTTCCGCATGAGCGGCGCGGACTTTGTTGAGATGTTTGTCGGCGTAGGAGCCGCGCGCGTTCGTGATCTTTTCAAGCAGGCAAGAAACAAGGCGCCGTGCATTATTTTTATTGACGAGCTTGACGCTATCGGAAAAAGCAGGTTTAACAATATTGCCGGCGGCAATGATGAGCGCGAACAGACGCTCAATCAGCTTCTTGTAGAGATGGATGGATTTGACGGTACAAGCGGGCTTATCATTCTTGCCGCGACAAACCGCCCCGATGTGCTTGATCCCGCGCTCCTTCGTCCCGGCCGCTTTGACAGACAGGTGCTTGTGGACAGACCGGACTTAAAAGGGCGTGAAGCTATTTTACGGATTCACTCAAAGGATGTCAGACTCGATTCTCTTGTTAACCTTGAAGTTGTCGCCCGTGTAACGTCAGGTTTTTCAGGCGCCGATCTTGCCAACATCGTAAACGAAGCGGCTCTTCTTGCAGTCAGGGCGGGGCGGAAGATGGTAACGCAGCGCGATTTTGACGAGGCAATTGAAAAAACCATCGCGGGTCTGCAGAAAAAAACAAGAGTGCTTAAGGATAAGGAAAGAAAACTCNCCGCATATCATGAGGCGGGACACGCCATAATCGCCGCCTTTACACCTAACGCCGATCCTGTTCAGAAAATATCGATAATTCCGCGCGGTTTTGCGCTTGGCTATACGCTGCAGCTCCCCCTTGAGGATCGTTATACTGTAACAAAATCCGATCTTCTGGGAAGGATAGACATTCTTCTTGGAGGGCGTATCGCAGAAGAGATGATCTCCGGCGAGTATTCCACAGGCGCGTCAAACGATTTAACAAAAGCGACTGATATTGCGCGCAAAATGATTACCGATTACGGTATGAGCGATCGTTTTGCAAATGTCGCACTCACATCGCGCGGAATGAGCATGACAGGGCAGGAACAGCGAGAACCGTCTTTCCAGCGTGAATACGCGGAAAGTACACAGCAGTACATTGATGAAGAAATTGCACGTATCATAGAAACCGAATACGCAAAAGCAGTCAGGATTTTGGAAGAACGCCGCGATATTCTTGATAATGTTTCATCTGCGCTTCTTGAAAAAGAAACTCTGGACGAAAAAGAATTCAAGGCTTTATTGGGGCAGCAGACTGAAGATACAGTTGACCTTTCCGCTTAAACAGAAAACACTGTTCCCTTTTGATTTCCGGCAGCGAGAGCTTCAAGGCTTCGCGGTTTGCCTCCGTCCGCAATAATTACCGGAATCCCGTAAGATAAAGCCATTTGCGCGGCTTCAAATTTTGTGGCAATGCCGCCGGTGCCAAAATCATTTGCCGCTCCTATCGTTATATTTTTACGTGCGGTTTCGATATCTTTTATTTCTTCAAGCAGGGAAGCGTCGGCAAATTCCTTGGGATTTTTATCAAATACTCCATCTATATCACTGAAAAGAATTAAAAGGTCTGCGCTCCATAAAACTGCGGAACGCGCGGCAAGCGTGTCATTATCTCCGATTTTTATTTCTTCCACGGAGACAGTATCGTTTTCATTGATGATGGGAATAATTCCTTCATCTACAAGAGTAAAGAGGGTATTTCTCATATTAAGCGTTCTGTTGGAGTCGTTAAAATCTTCCCGTGTCAGCAATATCTGGGCGATGTGAAATCCCTGTTTTTCAAACGCTTTACGCCATGCTTTCATAAGCTGCACCTGCCCGACGGCGCATAATGCCTGCCTGTAGTGAATATCTTTTTTCCGCGCCCATTTGTCCATGGCGGAAAGACCTGCTACCTGTGCGCCGGAAGAAACAATAACAATTTTTTTGCTATTATGCATGAGGGATGCTGCTTGTTCCGCAAACTCGTCAAGAAATTCAAAATTGATCTTTCCGTCTTTTCCGGCAAGAGTATTCGAGCCGAATTTTATTATGATTTTTTTTGCGTCTGCGATAAGTTGTTTGATCATGCTGTTCCTTACGGCCGTATTTGTCCGCTGCCCGTTACAAGGTACTTTATTGTCGTAAGGGCTTCAAGCCCCATCGGTCCTCTTGCGTGGAATTTCTGCGTACTGATTCCAAGCTCTGCGCCGAAACCGAATTCTCCTCCGTCGGTAAACCGCGTTGAAGCGTTGACATAAACGCATGCCGCGTCAATCTGGCAGCGGAATTTTTCCGCCGAATTTAAATCGTTTGTCAGTATCGCTTCAGAGTGTTTTGTTCCGTAACGGTTGATATGGGCGATTGCTTCATCGCATGAAAAAACGGTCTTTACAGCTAGAATATAATCAAGGAACTCAGTTTCCCAGTCTTTTTCAGTTGCGTCTTTCAATACAAGCGCGGCAGGAGGTGCGCCGATTGCTTCCTTCGACGCCGCGTCGCAGCGCAATTCCGCCTTACCCGCGATTTTTTTCGCAAGAACGGGCATAACAGCGAGAGCATCCTTGTGTACAAGCAGCGTTTCCGCCGCGTTACAAACGCCGGGTTTTTGAAGTTTCGCATTTAAAATTATTTCTACCGCGTTGTTAATATCTGCGCTTGGTTCAACATAAATGTGGCAGTTACCTTCTCCTGTTTCAATCACCGGTACTTTCGCGTTTTCAATTACACGGCGGATCAGCTCATGCCCTCCGCGCGGAAGGACAACATCAATATAATCGCGCGCATTCAGTATCACATCAACTTCGTCCCTGCTGCCAGATTCCGCCAGAGCTACGGCGTCCGCTATTCCGCCGCCTTCTGCAATTCCTTCTCTGATGCAGCGGACAAGCGCCCTGTTTGACTCAAGCGCGGTAGAGGAACCGCGCAAAAGAATGGAGCAGCCCGCCTTGTAAGCGAGAGCGGCGCAATCGGCTGTAACATTCGGGCGCGATTCGTAGATAATCGCGGCAACTCCGATGGGGACTGTTACTCTTTCTACATGAAGACCATTAGGCAGCGTCCAGCCAGCCTGAGTTTTTCCAATCGGGTCTTCCTGCTCTTTTACAGTGTTTATTCCTTCAATTAGGCTGTCTATTCGTTTTTCATTCAGAAGCAGGCGGTCAACAAGGCTTTCCTTCATGCCGCCCTTGCGCGCATTTTCCACATCACGGCTGTTGGCTTCCAGAATGGCGGCGCGGCTGCGGTTAATCGCGGCGGCGGCGGCGGCAAGAGCCCTGTCTTTGGCGGCGCGGTTTTGCATTGCAAGTTCCGACTGCGCTTTTTTAAGAGTGATAAAAATATCATCCAGGGAGTCTGCCACGAATTTACTCTAATGTATTATATCTAATTGAACAAGAGCGGCTCTTTAATAAATAGTATATTGTATAATATAATAATATGCGTGATAAAACCGCGTCAAAACAACTTTTATATTGCTTGTTTAACATTTTATGGAGGATTATAATTAACGGTAAATCCTGCGGTTTTTTGCCGATTATTAAAGAGGAAAAAACAATTGAAAACCATTTTTGTTGTTGATGACAATAATATTAATCTTTTATCAGCTGACGAGGCTTTATCCAATTATTACCGCGTATATACCATGCCGTCGGCTTTAAATTTGTTTGAACTTCTGGAAGATATAATGCCGGATTTGATACTTCTTGATATTTTAATGCCTGTAATGAACGGATTTGAGACTCTTAAAAAATTAAAGAGCAATAAAAAATATGTTAATATTCCCGTTATATTCGTTACAAGCCGGAATGACATTACAACCGAATCTCTTGGTTTTGAGCTTGGCGCTGTTGATTTTATTTCCAAGCCGTTTTCAGCTCCTGTGCTTTTAAACCGCATTAAAACACATCTGGAAATTGAAGATATTATTCACGAACGAACAACCAGATTAAAAAAACTTAAAAACGGAATAGTTTTTGTTCTGGCGAATATGGTGGAAAACCGCGATATATTAACAGGAAAACACATTGAGCGTACCTCAATTTATCTTGAAGTGCTTTTTAAAGCGATGCTTAAATACAAGGTGTATTATAACGAAATTTCCAAATGGGATTTCGATTTGCTTGTTTCATCAGCGCGTCTTCATGATATCGGAAAAATTACAATAACAGATTTGATTCTTAACAAACCTGACAGACTGACAGATGACGAATTTAACATGATAAAAACTCATGCTGCCGAAGGCGAAAGGATAATCAGCAACATTATCGCCGAATCGGGAGATGAAACATTTTTACAGTACGCCAGATTATTTGCGGGTTATCATCATGAAAAGTGGAACGGAGCGGGTTATCCCAACGGCTTAAAAAATCTTGACATACCGCTGCAGGGGCGCATAATGGCGCTTGTTGATGTTTATGACGCGCTTGTTTCAGAACGCTCCTATAAACAACCGATTTTACATGAAGAAGCGGTGGAGATAATTAAAGGCAGCAGCGGTTCGCATTTTGATCCGGAAATTGTCAAGGTTTTTCTTCTCTGTGAAAAGGAAATTGAAACAGTGAGCGTAAAATGAGATTTCTTCATAAATGTGTCTGTTTTGCGTTATGCGTCATTGCAGTCTGCGGCTGCCGGCAGGAACAGGACGCGCCTTTATTCCATGATGGTGAAATTCATACATTCCGCGATATTCCTGGAGTAACGGAAAAAGAAATAAAAGCCATAGAAACACTGCAAAGGGAACACGGCTCTTTCACTTATGGAATGATTCTGTCGACCGAAGCGTTTCGTACGGAAGACGGAAGCATCGGCGGGTACACCGCGTTATTATGCGACTGGCTTTCAGAACTTTTTGGCATAAAATTTGTACCGGAAATTTTTACATCAGATGAATTGCTAAGCAGACTGAATGCGGGGGAAATCGATTTTTCCGGCAATATGATGCCCACGGAAGAACGCCTGAAAAAGTACTACATGACCGATACCATCGCAGAACGCAAATTTGTAACCGTGCGTATTCCCGGCAGCCGCAGTTTTTATGAAATACAGAAGGAACGCCCGCTTAAGTTCGCGTTTGCGCCTAACTCCCCGATAGAGGCTTCTGTAGCTTCGGTAATGGATAAGGGAACTTATGTTCCTTTATGGGTTAATAATTTTTCCAATGCCTATTCTTTGCTTTTAAATGGAGATGCCGACGCTTATATTATCACAAACATTGTAAATGAATCATTTATCGACCACGGCGATGTTGTTGTTGAAGATTTTTTCCCGCTGATCTTCAATCCGGTTTCCATGGCTGCCGCAGATGCGGCGCTTGAACCTGTTATTTCGGTTGTGAACAAGGCATTGAGAAACGGTTCAATGACATATTTGTCACAGTTGTATAATCAGGGACAACAGGAATACCTTAAACATAAAATGTCCGTATTGCTTACCGAAGAAGAACGCGCCTACATCAGAAACAATCCTGTTGCGCCGATTGCGGGTTTTAATAACAATTATCCTCTCTGTTTTTTCAATAACCGTTATGGTGAATGGCAGGGAATTTATTTTGATTTGCTTGATGAAATATCTTCGCTTACCGGATTATCCTTTAAATTGGCTCATGACGAAACCGCGAACTGGCTTGTTATCAATGAACTGCTGCTGAGCGGTAAAGCTGCCATGATTCCGGAACTTGTCCGGACAAGGGAAAGGGAAGCTTTGTTTCTCTGGTCGGATACTTTAATAATGAACGATTATTACGCTCTTATATCAAAAACAGATTTCCGTAATATCTCGCTTAATGAAATTCTGTACGTTAAGGTTGGTCTGGCGCAGGGAACAGCCCATGCAGCGATGTTCAAACGATGGTTTCCCAGTCATCAGAACATTGTAGAATACGGCGGTATAGACCAGGCTTTTAACGCTCTGCTGGAAGGCGAAGTTGACATGGTAATGTCTACCCAAAGAAGGCTGATGCAGCTGACCCATTATCAGGAACAACCGGGGTATAAAACAAATATTATTTTTCATCAGCCGCTGGAAACAAAATTCGGGTTTAACAAGGATTATGTTATTCTCTGTTCCATCATTGACAAGGCGTTCAAGCTGGTCGATATAGAGGGAATTACTTCTGTGTGGACTCAAAGGACATACGATTACTCCAAAAAAATGGCGGAGGATCGCACATTTATTTCAAACATATTCCTTGTCATTCTTGTTATTTTTCTGGCGGCATTGGTCATACTTCTTGTCAGAAACATCAAATTACGGATGCTTTCCAGAAAACAGATGATCATTCTTTCCGCTATTTATAAATCCACTCCTGACATGCTTGTCTCAAAGGATATTAATGGCGCGTTTACAAGCTGCAATCCCAGTTTTGAGGAGTTCGCGGGATGCAGCGAAAAAGAGTTAATCGGGAAAACCATTGACGAGATTCCGGGGCTTGCTGACAGGATGACTTATAATTTTTCCGAGACTGATAAAATAGTGCTTCAGAAAGGGATTACTGTCAGCCTTAATGAATGGTTTATGTTTAATGACGGATCCCGAAAATTTATCGAAACCTACAAAATACCCCTGATTCAAGGCGAAAGGGTAATAGGTCTTCTTGGAACCATGCATGACATAACGCAGCACAAGATGGCGATGGAAGCGACTCAAAAAGAACATGAAAGAACAAGGATAATGCTTGATACAATTCCGCTTGCCTGTTTTATAGTAAGCGGGCAGGTTAAGGTGTCTGACTGTAATTCCGAATGCGTAAGGCTTTTTGGCTTGAAAAACAGGCAGGATTTTATTAATCGTTTTGAAAAAGAGCTTTCACCGGAATACCAGCCTGACGGGCGGTTGTCACACGATGCGATTATCAGTTACGGAGAGAAGGCTTTTCGGGACGGCAAGTGCGTTTTTGAATGGATGCATCAGTTACCTGACGGGAATCCTATCCCCGCTATTGTCACAGTAGAACATGTCACCTACGGGGAAGAAGACGCACTCATGGCTTATATCCGCGATATGCGGGAACATACTCAAATGACGCATAAGATTAATAAACAGAATGATCTTCTTGAAGCGGTAAACCGGGTATCATCAGTCCTTCTTGAACCTGATATGGAGAATTTCGAAGACAGTCTTTTAAGATCCATGGAAATTATGGCAAATGCAGTGAATGTTGACCGTGTCTGCATATGGAAAAACCATGAAACTAACGGACGGCTGTACTGTTCTCTGGCTTATGACTGGACCGGAAATAACATGACGTGTGTGAATAAAAAATATTCGGTAAATATCTCGTATGATGATGTACTTCACGGCTGGGAAGAAACTCTGTCACAAGGGAAATGTATTAATTGCCGCGTGAGTGATCTATCCGCCGATGAACAGGAGCAGTTGAAAAATCACAGTGTAATGTCCCTTATTGTATCACCGGTATTTGTGCATGACGCGTTCTGGGGTTATGTCGGATATGACGATTTGAAAAACGAACGCGTTTTTACCGAAAGCGAAGAGATAATACTGCGTTCCGCAGGCAGAATGTTCGCAAATGCCTTTATCCGCAATGACATGACAAGAAGCATTATCGATACGACTGTTCAGCTTGAAACTGCCGTAGCGGAAGCCAATGAAGCCAACAGACTTAAAAATATTTCCGTTAATTCCATGGAGCGTATTCTTAACAGTATTGATGCGATGATCTATGTAACGGATCCTGATACAAATAAAATCCTTTTTATGAATGACTGCATGAAACTTCATTATGGAATTGAAGGCGATTGCATCGGACAATTGTGTTATGAGCGGTTACAGGTAAATTACGACACACGATGCAGTTTTTGTCCCTGTTTTCAGCTTGATACTGAGCCTGACAAAACCATTGTTTGGGAAGAGCATAGTCAATTAACAAATCGTATTTATCATAATACTGACAGGTATATCGAATGGCCGAACGGGAAAACCGTTCATATACAATATTCCCTGGACATGACAGAATTAATCTCCGCCAAGGAACAGGCGGAGGAAAGCAGCCGCTCAAAGAGCATTTTTTTGTCCCATATGAGTCATGAGATTCGCACCCCGATGAACGCAATTCTTGGTATAGCGGAAATCCAGCTGCAGGAGGAAAAACATTCCAAGGCTACCAAAGACGCTTTTGGCAAGATATACGAATCCGGAGATTTGCTATTAAACATTATCAACGATATACTCGATCTTTCCAAAATAGAATCAGGAAAATTGGAACTTGTTCCCGTTCAATATGATATTCCGAGTTTAGTTAACGATACCGCGCAGTTAAACCGCATGCGTTATGACAGCAAGCCAATCGAATTTTCAATTCATATTGATGTAAATACGCCGTTTTATCTTATCGGCGATGAGCTTCGCATTAAACAGGTATTGAATAACATTCTTTCAAATGCCTTCAAATACACCGATGAAGGAAAAGTTGGCTTCTCAATTTCCACGGAAGATGAACCTTTCGGGGACAATGATGTTACTTTAATTTTACGCGTAAGCGACACAGGGCAGGGTATGACAGAAAGCCAGCTTGGCAGGCTGTTTGACGAGTATTCGCGTTTTAATCTTAATACAAACCGCACTACTGTCGGCACTGGTCTTGGCATGAACATAACAAAGCGTCTTCTTAATCTGATGTACGGTGAAATTGCTGTAGAGAGTACTCCCGGAGTTGGCTCGGTATTTACGGTACGTCTTCCGCAGAAACGCGTTAATTCTGAAGTATGCGGAAAAGAAGTCGCGGAAAAATTGCAAAACTTCGATTTTCAAAGCACAACCATCACAAGAAAGATACAATTTTTGCGCGAATATATGCCTTACGGCAAAGTTCTTGTTGTCGATGATGTGGAATCAAACATTTATGTTACAAAAGGGATGTTGATACCGTATGGAATAAAAGTTGATACTGCTTCCAACGGTTTTGAAGCCATTAATAAAATCAAGGAAGGTAACGAGTATGATATTATTTTTATGGATCATATGATGCCGAAAATGGACGGCATCGAAGCTGTAAAAATTATACGCGGCATGGGATATACAAATACCATTATTGCCCTAACGGCAAACGCCTTGATTGGCCGCGCCAAGATGTTTATGGAAAAAGGGTTTGACGGATTTATATCAAAGCCAATCGATTCACGGGAATTAAACCAGGCATTGAATGATTTTATCCGGAATAAAAAACCGCCGGAAGTTGTAGAAATGGCGCGGCAGGAAATGCGCAGCAATCCTGCTGTCGTACCGCATGTTTCTGAGTCATCAGAAAAGAATGTATTTTTTGTACGTGATGCGGAAAACGCCGTAAAAACACTGGAAAGCCTTTCTGATAAGCTTAATTCGCTGAATGGAGATGACCTTGTTGCATATATTACCGCTGTTCATGGAATCAAGAATGTTCTTCTCAACATCGGGTATAAAGAACTGTCCGAAAAAGCGTATGAACTGGAACAGGCAGGGGAAGGGCAGAATTACGATGTAATGTTCTGCGAGACTCCCTCTTTTATCAATGCGCTGAAAACATTGAGCGCAAAATACAAAATTGTAAATAAAAATAAAATTTTTGAAATTTCCGCTGAGGACAAGGAATATTTACGGGAAAAATTACTTGTCATTAAAGACGCAAGTACGGCATTTGATAAAAATACGGCAAAAAACGGGCTTGATGACCTTAGAAAAAAAGAATGGCCTGATTTATTAAATGCTGTTTTTGATGATATAGCGACGTATTTGCTCCACAGCGAATTTAAAAAAGCGGCGGCTGCCGCAAAAGAAACCGCTGAACAGTATAAATAAAACCTCAGCGTATCACTCCGGGTCTGACGAGCGCGGCATTTAACGCGCCGCAGCGAATGCCTTCATTAACCGCCGCACGGAAGTCTGCGCCGTCATCAAGAGCTGAAGCAAGCCCCGCAGTAAAAGCGTCTCCGCAGCCGGTTGTATTCGCCGCCTGCGCATTAAACGATATGTCAATTTCCGAAAAATTTCCTTTTTCTGCGGCAAGTATTTTCCGGCTGCCGTTTGTTAAAATGATGCGGCATCTGTATTTATTTGATAGTTCAAGCATCATGTCTTTGCAGGGCTCTGTTTTGAATGTCGCAGTAAACTCTTCAAGGTTTGGTTTTATTACATCAGGTTCATACTTCAAACTCTCCAGCAGATCTTTCCCTTTTATATCAAGGATAACATGCGCTCCTTTTTCTTTAGCCTTACGCACCATGATTGGAATAATATGGTCAGAAAATCCCGCCGCTTTTGTACCGGATATGATCAGATGGCTGTCACTCATTGCGTTAAACTTTTCCAGTAATCGTCCTTCCGTCTCAGCAGCGACACTCTGCGATTCTTCGACAAGCTCTGTAACGCTGTAATCGCTTTCATTTAACACTGTATAACAAAAACGAATTTCGCTGTTACTTTCCGCCCACTCAATGGATAGCCCATCCTGTTCGCAAAGCGAAAGAAACAGCGGACGCATCACGCCGCCAAGCTGGGTCAGGTGCACCGCTTTTTTCCCAAGCTGGGTTAGAACGCGCGTTACATTAATCCCCTTGCCGCTTGCGTCAAGGCGGTGAACTCCGGTTCTGTTAACAGATCCGGGCGTTACCGAGGAAAAACACAGGGTTTTTTGAATTGTCGGATTAAGACAGACAGTCAGAAACATAATTCTAAATCATTTTATTCTTTTGTACGCTTTTATTTCCTGTTTAAGACGGGATGTAAGTTCCGCTCTCGGTATGCGTATCTGCTCCATGGAGTCGCGGAAGCGCAGAGTCACTGTTCCGTCTTCTTTGGATTGATAATCAATCGTGATGCAGAAGGGAGTCCCCGCTTCGTCCTGTCTGCGGTAGCGTCTTCCGATCGCGCCCGACTGATCGTAATCGACAGCGTAGTCTTCCTTGAGTTCCCTGCGGATGTCCTGCGCAAGTTCCGCAAGTCCGTCTTTTTTCATCAGCGGGAGAACTGCGGCGGTAACGGGCGCAAGGGCGGGGTGGAAGCGCAGGACGGTTCTCCAATCATCGGCGGAACCTGCGGTTCCGCTTGCGGTTCCTTCGGAACTGCCCGAATTTTTTTCCTGTGCGACCTGCTCTTCATCGTATGCGTCGCATAGAATCATCAGCAGATTGCGGGTAAGACCGGCGGAGGTTTCGATGATGAACGGAATGTAGCGTTCATTGTTGTTGTCCTGATCGATGTACTGCATGTCCTTACCGGAAAATTCAGAGTGGCGTTTAAGATCGTAATCGGAACGGTTATGCACGCCCTCCAGTTCACGCCAGCCCATCGGGAAAAGATATTGAATGTCATATGCGTCTTTCGCGTAATGCGCAAGCTCGTCCGCGCCGTGCTGATGCCAGCGAAGATGATCCATTTTTACGCCGAGTTTTTCGTAATACGCCCATCTGCGCCTGCGCCATTCATCGAACCATTTTTCGTCTGTACCGGGTTTTACAAAATACTGCATCTCCATCTGCTCAAACTCGCAGGTTCGGAAGATAAAATTTTTGGTGACGATTTCGTTGCGGAAGGCTTTTCCAATCTGAGCGATGCCGAACGGGATTTTCATTCTGTTGGACTGAATAATATTTTTATAGTTTACATAAATTCCCTGTGCGGTTTCCGGGCGCAGATAGATTACGCTCGCTGTGTCTTCCGCAGGACCGATGTGCGATTTAAACATCAGATTGAATTTACGGGTATCGGTAAGTTCGCCGCCGCAGTCCGGGCATTTTTTGGAAGCAAGATTCTCTTCAGGGATCATGTCCGCGCGGAAGCGGGATTTGCACTTTTTACAATCGACCAGAGGGTCGGTAAAATTTTCCACATGCCCGGATGCCTCCCATGTGCGGGGATGCATCAGTATCGCGGCGTCCAATCCGGCGATATCATCGTGGAGCTGCGTCATTTCCTTCCACCACGCGCCTGCGATGCGGTTCTTCAATTCAATGCCGAGCGGACCGTAATCCCACGCGCCGCTCTGACCTCCGTAAATTTCCGATGACTGGAAAACAAAACCCCTCCTCTTTGCGAGGGAAGTGATTTTTTCCATAGTTGCTTTTCCTGAATACTGCGCAGCAGTATCGCATTCATTTAATTCAGACATAGAGGTATATTAGCGGAAATATAAAAAATAAAAAAGTAGCGGTTTTTTATGCCGGATATTCGAGGTTTTCCTTTTTCGCGTTCTTTAGTAAATTCAAATATCTGTTACATTCCCATTTTGCCATATCAATATTCTGCTCGCGCCAGTTGCCGCATTCAATCGCGGTTGCGCCGGGAATTGGTCCGTCAAAATCTTTTACCCAATTATACATTTCAAGGAGCAGAGGAATGATATCTGAAGATTTATATTCGCCTTCCAGAATAAGGTAAAACCCGGTCCGGCAGCCCATCGGTCCAAAGTAAACAACTTTTGGAGACCATTCCTTATGTGATCGCAGGAATGTTGCGCACAGATGTTCTATTGTGTGAAGCGCCGGCTGATCCAGTACAGGCTCTTTGTTCGGCTCCTTGAAACGGAGGTCAAAAGTAGTGATTGCCGAATTATTAAAACGATCCGCCCGCGAAACATACGCGCCCGGTTTCAGCCGTAAATGATCAATTTGAAAACTTGTTATTTTTTCCATGTTTAGCTCCTTATAATCACTATAATATAAAATTGAGGTTATGGGCAATGCGAGGACTTTACTTAGTTATCCATACCTCTTACAATTACACGTAATTGAGCTTGTTCCAAAACCCGGTTGGTTTCGGAACTGCCTCAATCCTATAGAGGAGTTTTATATGGCGAAAAAAACAGAGATTGATAATTTGGGCTGGCTTGTAGTGATGGTACTTACAATATTTTTTGATCCGATTGTACAGGGAATAAATCGTATACTCCGCGGCAAGGTAATTATCGGATTACTCTGGGTAATCACAGGCGGTATCTTTGGAATCGGATGGATAATTGATGTAATTACCATGTTGATCCATAAGGATATTACTTTCCTCGCCTGATAAATGTAATTGCTTGAGCTTTTCCCGAAACCCGGTTAGTTTTTGGAAAACCTCACTTTACAATAATATCAAAAATCATTAGACTTCACTTACGGCGGCGGTGTGTCTAAGCCGCAGCCGTAAATTCGTACAGTTAAACATCGGAGGACTGATTATGAGCGCCACGATACGGCTCAAAAAATTCGGAACCAAAAAGCGGCCATATTACCGCATTGTGGTTATGGACAAACAAGCGCCAAGGGACGGTAAAACCATCGACGAAATCGGTTATTATCATCCAATTGAAGCTGAAAATAAACAGATTGAATTTGACATTGAAAAAGCCAAAGCCTGGCTGGCGAAAGGCGCTGTTGCTTCTGACACAGTACGCAGAATCTTCAATAAAAAGAACGTTACTGTAAAATAGTCCAATCATTAATCCTAAAAATTTAAGGTTATTCACATGGAAAAAGATCTAATTGAATATATTGCCAAATCTCTCGTTGATGATTCGTCTCAGGTTCAGGTTAATGTTGTAGAAGGCGAAAAATCGACTATTTTGGAATTACATGTCGCCGAAGGCGATATCGGCAAAGTTATCGGCAAACACGGCAGGATTGCCAAGGCTATAAGAACTGTTCTTCAGGCCGCCAGCGCCAGAACCGGAAAGCACACAGTACTGGAAATTCTGGACTGAAAAAATTTATGCCGGATGGAAGTCCGCTGCAAGATGACAGAAAAATTTATTATTGGACAGGTTGGCGCTCCATTCGGCGTTAAAGGTTTTGTTAAGGTACGTGTATTTTCCGGTGAAATCGATCATTTCTTAAAAATGCAATCAGTTGTTTTAAGAAAAGACGGAAAGGAGCAAACGCTTTCCGTCAATGAGTGTACCCCGGCGCCTCCTTCGGTATTGATACATTTTGAAGGAATAGACAGCCCCGAAAAAGCGAAAACCCTTTCCGGAGCGCAGCTTATTGCCGGACGCGATCAAGCCGCTCCATTGGGAGAAGGCGAGTATTACATTGAAGATTTGAAGGGACTGGCGGTTCTATCAGATAAAGATGAGATCATCGGTCATGTTACCGATATAATCGAAGGCGGCAGCGGAGAACTTGTTGAAATAAAACCATTATCCGGCGGTGAAAAATATTTTATTCCATTCCGAAAAGAGTTCTTCAGCGAAATTTCCCTTGAGAAGGGCAGGCTAACGCTCTGTAATACATGGATTTTAAAAGGGTGACTGTCATTACATGAAATTTACCGTTTTAACGCTTTTTCCCGAAATCACCGACGCTTTTTTCGTCAATTCCATCATGGCAAAAGCGATAAACCGCGGTATTATCGAATATAAAGCGGTAAATATCCGCGATTACGCTCAGGATAAACATAAAACTTGCGATGACACCCCTTACGGCGGCGGTCCCGGCATGCTCATGCTGGCAGAACCGCTTGCCCGCGCCCTGGAATCTGCCGGCGCTGATGTTTGCTCTTTATATCCTGCGCAGGGATGCAGAGGCGCAAAGGACGATAAAGAAAAAAGAGTGATATATCTCTCTCCTTCGGGGCGGCTTTTTAACCAGGAATTGGCGAAGGAACTTGCCGCTGAAAAAGAACTTGTCCTTATCTGCGGGCGCTACGAGGGGATAGATCAGCGCATAATTGACCGCTATGTTGATGATGAAATCTCTGTTGGGGACTATGTTCTGTCATCCGGCGAAGTCGCAGCGCTTGCGGTTATTGACGCTACATACCGGCTTGTGGACGATGTAATTCGCTCGGAATCCATTGATGAAGAAAGTTTTTCTGACGGGCTTTTGGAGTATCCCCAGTTTACACGTCCTGAACTTTTTGATACAATGAAAGTTCCTGAAGTCCTTCTGTCCGGGCATCATGAGAAAATTCGTCTCTGGCGGCTTGAAAAAAGGGTTGAGAAAACCCTGCTGTATAGACCTGATCTTGTTAAACAGGGCAGAGAGCAGGGGATTTTCAGCAAAGAGATAAATAAAATAATTGATCGCCTGACCATGGTGATGTAGGGGAGTGAAACATGAACGAAATTCAAGCTATCGAAGCAGCTCAAATGAAAACAGAACTTGACCAGTTTAAAGTCGGAGATACAGTTAAAGTTCATTTTAAAATTGTTGAGGGCAAGACCGAGCGTGTTCAGATATACGAAGGGCTTGTCATTGCCATTAAAAATTCCAAAGTTGGAAAAACCTTTACCGTTCGCAAGATTTCTTACGGCGTAGGCGTAGAGAGGGTATTCCCCATTCATTCACCCCGAATTGTTAAGGTAGAGCTTGTGCGCCCCGGGAAAGTCAGACGCGCCAAACTTTACTACATCCGTGAAAAAATCGGCAAAAGCGCCAAGATTAAAGAGCTTATTATCAAGAAAAAGCCCGGCGCTTCAAAAGCCGCCCAGACAGCTGACGCTGATAATTAGAGTCTGTCTATAATGTGGACACATTATTGACAAACCACTTTAAAACATAAATTAAGAAGTTCCCAAAACTGACCGGGTTTTGGGAAAGGTACAATTAAACAAAATATCCCGATTCTAGTGCGGCTTTCCCGGATTTTCCATAATATATTTGTATAATATTAATATTTTTCACGTTATTCCGATACTAATATGGGGAGTAGTTCTTATTTCGAAACATTCCCCTGCGATTTTTGTTATTTTACAAAGGATGTTATGTAATGAATGCTATAAATACCTATGATCTGAAAGCGGGTCAGATTTTCTCTGAAGATGTTTTTACTGAAGGAGATTGTTTGTTGGTGCCGCTGCTGGTTCCTTTACGCCAAAAAGACATTGATTTGCTTCTTTCATGGGGAATTGAAGAGGTAAAAACAAATGGAATGGTTATCAATTCACCTGAAGAGGAACCTGTCATTGAAGAAATTGAAAGCAATATAGAGGAAATATTTGAAGAAATAGAAGAGGATTTACAGGAGAGTAAAACGGTATTGAAATTTTCTATCAATGATGTCAAGAGAAATTCGGGTCCATACCGCTCATACAAAAATTTGATTGATAGATTAAATGCGATTTTTATTGGAATAAAATCCAGCGACGATGTGCAAATGCACGCCGTTGATAATATATGCACGCAACTGATTCAGGATTTATCTCAGCATCCGGATAGTTTTATTGATTATATTCTCGGGGGAGAGGTCGAAGGGCATGAACTTGCAAAAAGCTCCGTTAATACAGCCATTCTTTCCACGCTTATTGCCCAGGCATTTAACCTGCCGGGTCATAAAATCCACAACATAGTAGCAGGCGCCCTTCTTCATGATGTCGGTATGCTCAGGCTTTCAAAGGGTATTACAGAGAAAAAAGGCGGACTTTCTGAAGCTGAACTTGAACAGATAAAGAGTCATCCTCTTCATACTTCCAAAATCGTCACGAAAGAGCTTTTCGGACCTTCAGAAGTCAATTTAATTGCTCTGCAGCACCATGAAAGGTGGGACGGAAAGGGTTATCCCGACCGTATTCTTGGTCCCGGCATTGATATAGGAGCAAGGATTGTTTCGGTAGCTGACGCGTTTGAAGCCATGGTGAGCAAGAAGTCCTACAGGAATTCAATGATCGGTTATCAGGCTATCAAGAATCTGATGTCGGACAATGCGCGCCGTTTTGATCCGGCTGTTATCAGTACATTTACAAAAATAATGGGAATTTATCCTATCGGTTCAATAGTCCGCCTTAATAATGGAGCTATTGCCAGGGTTATAAGCATACATACCGCCGCTCCGCTTCGCCCTGTGATTCAAATGCTGATGGATGAAAAAGGGAAAGTTCAAAATACGGGCGATCCGGTGACTGTTGATTTATTAACCGAAAAAACAATTTTTATTAAAACCGCTATTGATCCTGCGGAGTTCAACGAATTAAATGAATAGTAATGTACCGGTATGCAGAAATCCGGGAAAGAAAGGGGAGGATCAGGCTGCTGCCTGGCTTGAAAACGCAGGGATGGAAATTATTTCCAGGAATTTTCGTTCCAGATTCGGCGAAATTGATATTATTGCAAGAGAGGAGGAAACAATCGTTTTTCTGGAAGTTAAAACATGGTCTTTTTACGGGCTTGAGGATCTTCAGCATAGTATAAATACCGGAAAACAGCGTAGAATTATTAAAACAGCTAAGTTTTTTCTATCAGAAAATCGAAAATATAGTAGAATGGCAATTCGTTTTGATGTTATATTTATAAAGGATGCCAAAACGCCTGCCGGATTTAACGGGTTTCCGATAACCCATCTTGCGTCAGCCTTTACGGAGCAAATGTTATGATGGAACAGGCTTTGAATTCCACAAGACTGGAATTATTGCGGCAGCGCATTAATGAAGAAGACTATATCCATGCCGCTATTCAGAGACTGGCTCATGTTTTAAGCAATGAGCTAATGGGGATAACCACGGAAGGCGGACGAAATGAGCAGCAGCGGAAAAGGCGGAAGTAACCGAAAAAATAAACATCGTTTTCAGGGACGGAAAGACGATGCGCAGAAATATGAGAAACCTTTAAACGAAAGTTTATTTCCCGAACTTAGACAGGATAAAAACCGCATAGCCCTGCACGAACGACCCCGCTGGACAGCGCCGATACTTCCTTCCAATCCTGTGACAACCCCGGATTGCCCGTGGTGCGGGAAGCAAATTACAGACATCACCACAGCGATAACAGACAAGGAAACCGGACTTCCGGTGCATTTTGACTGCGTACTTGAACGAATTGCCGGTATGGAAAATCTTGAGACAAACGACAGTGTTTGTTATATCGGCGGCGGGCGGTTCGGGATAATCCATTATAATAATCCTCCTGATACAAGGGATTTTATTATAAAGAAAATTTACGAATGGGAAGTGAAAGACGCAAATATTGAATGGCGGAAACCGTTCAGTGAATATTTCTCAATAACATGAGAGGTAAAATGGAAGAGGTGCTGGAAGAAGACAGCGATGAAGATAATTTCCTGAAGAGTTCCAAAGTACAGAAGAATTTTAATTTTCTTAAAGAAAACGGCATATTGGATCATATTGAGTTCTTAAATTGGGAAATCCGCAATTATAAAAGCCTTCTTGCAAGGGGGCTTGATATTTTCAACCGTACCAGTATTGATGAGATAATGGATTCCGCAGTCTATCAAATTTCCGATCAGTTTTTGCCTTCATTCATTGCTTTCATATGGAAGCCAATTCAAACCAGGGAAGATATTACGATGAAGGCGTATAAGAATTACAGACCTGTTGATATTAATCTTTCTGTTGACAATATTTCACCGTTTGAAACTTTTTTTAAACAGTATCCAAAACCGATTCAATTCGGTCTTCTTGCTTATCAAATGGATAACGACATGGCAGTAAAACCGTATCTGGACATAAATACCGAAATCGCCGTCCCCATCATCGGACCCTTTGGATTGTACGGTATTATACTTGTCGGCAGGAAAATTCTTAACGAAGGATACAACCGCGATGAGTTGTTTTTCCTGCAGCAGCTGATGTGTTTTGTGTCGCAGGCAATTAAAAATCATCTGCATTACGAACATTCATTGCATGATGTAAAAACAGGTCTTTACAATCACGGTTTTTTTCTTGCGCGTCTTGATGAAGAAATAGTGCGAATTAAACGCAATAATTATCACTCGTCAATAATGGTAATTGATGTTGATAGATTTAAGAAATTCAACGATACCTACGGACATCTTGCAGGCGACAAAGTGCTGGAAAATATAGCCCAGGTTATAATGCAGGGCATTCGAAGGGATGACATAGCGTCACGGTTCGGAGGTGAAGAATTCACGATTCTTTTGCCGAATACTGACGATATAACGGCATGGAATGTAGCCGAACGGCTCAGAACAAATGTCGCGGACATGAATACTTTGTGGAAAATTAACCTGCCTCAGGTTACCATTAGTGTAGGGATATATACTTTTGACAAGAACATTGATTCCGATGCTTCCGATATAATTCGGCGCGCTGACGAAGCTGTCTATTTTTCGAAAGACAGCGGACGGAACTGCTGTACGATGTGGAATCCGGGAATTATTGATCCTCAGCCAGGCTGAGAAAAAATTATTGATGGTATATAATAAATAATGAGGTTGTCCGGAGACTTCAATTTCTAAACAACTTCCATATTGAGTCAAAAATTGGAGATGATATGATTGGAATTATCGGTGCATTGGATGATGAAGTAAGCCTGCTTTGCAAGACGATGGAAAATTACAGCGCGCGTAAAATACAAATGTTTGAATTTCATACGGGAGTAATGGAAGGAAAAGACGTTACCGTTCTGCGATGCGATGTCGGCAAAGTGAACGCCGCTGTCGGCTGTACGCTGCTTATTCAGAATTTTAACGCGTCCTGTGTTATCAATACAGGATCTGCGGGCGGCATCCGTCCTGATTTAAAAGTGGGAGACGCTGTTATTTCAACAGGACTTGTTTATCACGACGTTGACTGTACGGCTTTTAATTACGCGCCGGGACAAATCCCGCGTCAGCCGCAGATTTTTCCCGTGGATGAAAATCTTGCTAAAATTGCAGAAACAGCGGTTGACGAACTGAAGAAGGAAAATATTCTGCCTCAGTCTTTTATGCACTGCCGCGGCTTAATCGGATCAGGGGATATTTTCATGCACGAACCTGAACGCATCAGCGCAATGCGCCGCGTTTTTCCGGATATCGCGGCAGTAGAGATGGAAGGAGCGGCAATCGCTCATTGCTGTCATCTTTTTTCGGTTCCCGCCCTGATAATCCGTTCGCTTTCTGATGTCGCCGGTAAGGAATCCCCTGTAAGCTTTAAGGAATTCATTCCTGTCGCTTCCAGAAATTCGGCGCAAATTATTATAAGAACAATCAGATATTATGGCGGTCGTTAATTCAAGAAATAAGTTATTTCTGATCCTTGGATTATTTTTCATTGTAACAATAGCGGTTATCATTTACATAGTTCAATATCAGACAAACGGAATTGTAAGAGAGCTCACCTTAAACAGGATTCAAACGGCAAACCGTACCTTTAACTATTTTTTGGTGGATCTCGGAGAAAGAGCAGCCCTGAGAGCAGAAGTAATTTCGCGTGATGAAGCTGTTATAACCGCCGTAAGAAACAGGGATCATGGTGAGTTGAAAAAAAATATCGTTCAGTACACAGCAGGGATGGATTTTGTTACCATCTGCGATTCAGACGGAATTGTTCTTATCAGGTCACATAGTGATCTAATAGAAGATGATATTTCCGGTTATACGGGCGTTTCACAGGCGCTGCGTACCAGCGCCTCTTCAACTTCGCTGGAACTTGTAAAAAGCATGAATAACGCCATTTCCATTTACGCAAGCGTTCCGGTTTTTTATGGCGGCGAATTGGCAGGCATCATAAGCTGTAGTTTTGATCTTACACGGAATGTATATGTTGATTTATTTAAGGAGCGTACCGGCTGTGAAGCGTCAATCTTTCTTGATGATGAAAGAATCAGCACAACTTTAACGGATGAAACAGGACACCGCGCTATCGGTACTAAAGCGCATGATTTTATTGTTGATACAGTAATAAAACAGCAAGAGGAATATGTCGGTGTTCTTGAGTTATACGGCAGGCTGTACGGAGTCTGTTATACTCCGCTCATCAGCGGCGGACAGACAATCGGGATGTTTTTTACCGGCACTGATATTGTAAATACTCTTGACAGCCAGCGTTCCATGAATTATTGGATCATCATGGCTTCCGTAATCGCCATTATCGCATCTGTCGCTTTTATATTAATCTCTGGCAGGACTCTGGAAAAATATGCTTTCCTGTCTGATAAACAGCAAACCCAGCAGATGCTGATGGCTGATATATCCAGAATTTTTCTTGCTGATTCAAATACAAATAAGTTGATTACTGACACGCTGCGTATGGTCGGCGAATTTATGGAAATTTCCCAACTGCTGCTTTTCTGGCTTGAAGACGACGGAATCACTTTAGTCTGCCGCAATGAATGGATCAACCCAAAGTACAATTTTAAAACGCGTATAGGCAGTAAGCTGCCGCTAATAGAACCGATGTTATCAATAATGAAAACACTTAAACCTGCCAGCGGAAATGATTCATGCCTGTCTTCAAATGATTCTGTTATCAGAAAAGCCATGGCGCCTTACAGGGTGAACTTCCAGAACTACATTACAACGCCTGTCTTTGTTAAAGGGGAAATGGTCGGAGTAATTGATTTTTCCAAGGAAAGTTTAACGAATCCGTGGAGTTACGGCGAGATAAGTCTGGCAACTCTTTTTGCAAGCACTTTATCCGGGGTTTTTGAACGTGAAGCGATGGGACGCAGAACTTCCATAGTAGAGAATTCTCCCATAATGATTTTCTACTCTGATGCTGAAGGAAATCTGGCTTATGCAAATCCCGCAGCTACAACCATTACAGGGTATACTTTTTCTGAACTGCATGACGGCGGATACAGACTTATCATGAGCGAAGATGAACTACAAAAAATCAGGGACATTTATATTCCGCATGCGATTATCAACGGAATGATCAAACATGAAACCAGTATTATTTGCAAGAACGGGCAGGTACGTCTTCTGGAAGTGACTAATTTTGTTTTAAAGGATGAAATAACCGCCGCCATTTGCATTGATCTGACCGAAACCCGCGCTCTGGAAGCTGAAATAATCATGGCAAAAGAAAAAGCCGAACATGCAAACCGCGCCAAAAGCGAATTCCTTTCCAATATGAGCCATGAAATGCGGACTCCCATGAACGCAATCATCGGAATGACGGAGATTGCGCTAAAGTCAACCGGCATAGAAAAGAAAAATTATGCGCTGAATAAGGTGGTGGACGCTTCAAAACATCTGCTCGGAATCATCAACGATGTGCTTGATATGTCAAAAATTGAAGCCGGCAAATTTGAACTGACAACCACAAAACTTGATTTAAGGAGGCTGATAGAAAAAACAGCGTCCTTTGTCCGGCTGAACATGGATGCAAAACGGCAGCGGTTCTACATGAATGTAGATGATAATGTGCCGTTCTTCTTTTTAGGCGATGATCAGCGTCTCATGCAGGTAATAATGAATCTGCTTGCCAACGCTGTTAAATTTACTCCCGAAGAAGGCGAGATCGATTTAAATGTTTCACTAATGGCGGCAGATGATGATATTTGTACTATTCGTTTTAAAGTAACTGACAGCGGAATTGGAATGACTTCCGAACAGCAGAGCAGGATATTCAACATTTTTGAGCAGGCTGAAAGCGGCACAAGGCGCAAGTTCGGAGGTACGGGGCTTGGTCTTTCCATCTCAAAATATATTGTTGGATTGATGGACGGTGAAATCATTGTTGAATCTGAACCGGAAAAAGGTTCCAGATTTATCTTTACTGTTAAAATGAGGAAGATTGAAGAAGATCCTGCTTTTTACAGTAACTCAGAAAATAATTTGGATCATGTTAAAAATTTGGAAAATGAATTTACCGGAAAAAAAATCCTGCTGGCTGAAGATATTGAGATTAACCGCGAAATACTTATATCTCTCCTTGACGGCACAGGTCTTGTTATTGACTGCGCTGCAAATGGCAGGGAAGCTCTTGAGAAATACACCTCTAATCCTGATGTATATAATCTCATATTAATGGATATGCGCATGCCGGAAATGGACGGGATCGACGCGACGCAGCGCATACGTGAATTTGAAAAAGAAGCATCAAGGCATGTTCCGATTATCGCGATGACAGCTAACGTGTTCAGGGAAGACATTGACGCCTGTAAAGAAGCCGGAATGGATGATCATGTCGGCAAACCCCTTGAGATAAACATTATCATTGAAAAACTAAGAAAGTATCTTTTTAGATAAAAGAGTTGCTCCAAATATATCGAATCCGCCGTTTAAGCGTTAAACAGCGAAAACGAACAGGGTTTTTCCGTCTATCTTGCGTATTCTGTAATCCTCGTTTCACGGATCATGGTTATCTTGATACGTCCGGGATAGCGAAGATCGTTCTCGATCTTTTTGGCGATTTCTTTCGCTAAATCCCTGGTTTGATCATCGTTAACGGCTTCGTTATTGACCATTATACGCAACTCACGTCCTGCTTGAACAGCGAAAGACCTCTCAACTCCGTTAAAGCCGGAAGCGATGTTTTCAAGGTTCTCCAGGCGTTTCATGTAATTGTCGAGGGTTTCCTTGCGCGCTCCCGGACGCGCGGCGGAAATTGCGTCTGCGATTTGCACAATAACCGCTTCAACGCAGGTTGGCTCAATGTCGTTGTGATGACTGCCTATCGCGTTAATGATGCGCGGGTCCTCGCCCATTTTTCGCGCCATGTCCATCCCGATTTCAGCATGGTTAAGATCAGAATCCGATTCAACTCCCTTTCCTATGTCGTGGAGCAGGGCGGCGCGTTTTGCAAGTTCGCGGTTGCAGCCGACTTCAGCAGCGAGCATTCCGGCGATGACAGCCACTTCCTTTGAATGATGGAGAACATTCTGACCGTAACTGGTACGGAAATAGAGCCGCCCGAGCGCACGCACAGCGTCCTGTTTAATATTGTGTATTCCCATGTCAAACAGGACTTTCTCTCCTTCTTCAAAAATTTTCTGGGAGATGTCCTTGCTGACTTTAATGACGATTTCTTCGATCCTTGCGGGGTGTATCCGTCCGTCCAGAATCAACCGTTCAAGAGCTACTTTCGCGATTTCCCTTCTGACAGGATCAAAACAGGAAATGACAACCGCTTCGGGCGTATCGTCAATGATGATGTCTGCGCCTGTTAGGGTTTCCAGCGTACGGATGTTGCGGCCTTCCCTGCCGATTATCCTGCCTTTCATTTCGTCATTCGGCAGGGTAACAGTGGTTACTGTAACATCGCCTGTAACTTCGGTTGCCAGTCTTTGAATGGTGGTAACCAGAATATCACGGGCTCTTTTTTCCGCCGTCAAATTTGTTTCCTGCTCAATCTTGTTAAGGATGGATTGAGCGTCATGTTTGGCTTCGTTTTCCAGATTTTGAATGATAAGCGCTTTCGCTTCTTCAGTTGTCAATCCGGAGATGCGTTCAAGTTCAGAGCGGTAGCGCTGCTCCTCTTTTAAAAGCGTGTCTTCCCGCTGCTGAAAGGATTTTTCTTTTTCTGTGAATACCTGCTCAGTTCGTTCTATTTGAGCTGTTTTTTTATCTATAGCTTCTTCTTTCTGTACAACGCGGCGCTCATACCGCTGTAACTCAGCCCTGCGTTCCCGAGTCTCTCTTTCCTGCTGGTTTCTCTCACGTATTACCTGTTCTTTCGCTTCAAGAAGGATCTCCTTCTTTTTAGCTTCTGCTTCTTTAATGGCGTCATGTTTTATACGTTCTGCAAACTGCTCCGATGCCGTAAGTTGAAATCTGGCGTAAAGCCATCTAATTATCCAGCCTAAAGTTAACCCGGTTAGTAAGGCAAGAAGGCAGCCAATCAAGAGTTCACGACTCATTGC
>WQTD01000022.1 GCA_009786455.1 Treponema sp. | reverse complement strand
TATTCCTTGGAGCGGTGCGAGAGCGGCCGAATCGGGCTCCCTGCTAAGGAGTTGTGCCCCGAAAGGGTACCGGGGGTTCGAATCCCCCCTGCTCCGTGTATTAATTTAGAAGTTGTAGCTCAGCTGGATAGAGCATCAGATTGCGGATCTGAAGGTCGCACGTTCGAATCGTGTCAGCTTCAAAGCAATGAATATTTTTAAATATATTGAAAAAACCACCAACTTACCTTCGCCGACAGCGAGGGAACTTCCGTCAGCATGGAAAGGTTTTAATTTCCTGAACATGTTTTACATAAGGAAAAACAAAGAAAATCATTTTAACGAGATTGATTTTAAAATAATTTCTGACTGGGGATTTAACTTTGTCAGGCTTCCGATTGATTACAGAATTTTAATATTGGGCGATGACTGGAATTCCATTGATGAAAACGCCGTGCGGATGCTTGATGATGCTGTCGAATACGGAATAAAGTTCAACATTCATACCTGCATTAACTTTCACAGGGCTCCCGGATATACAGTCGCTCATCCGCCGGAAAAAACCAATTTATGGACTGAAGAAGAACCTCAAAAAGCCTTCGCGGGTTTATGGCAGTATCTTGCTGTACGTTATAAAAACATTCCAAACGAACTTCTCAGCTTTAATCTTGTAAACGAACCTGCTAATATCGACGAGGCTTCATACTCGGCGGTGGTAAAAATAGCAGCTAACGCAATTTGGGCGGAAGATCCCGGGCGGCTTGTAATAGCTGACGGACTTGAGTATGGAACAATACCGTCTGACATGAACTTCAAAACCGGCGTAGCGCAGTCAACAAGGGGGTATCAGCCGTTTACCCTCACCCATTATAAAGCAGGCTGGGTGAAAGGTTCGGAAGATTATCCTCTGCCTCATTGGCCTTCGGACGAAGTTTCATTTAACAGAACAAGCTTGTTTGAGACGCATTTTAAACAGTGGGAAAAACTTAAAAACTCCGGCTGCGGACTTATGGCAGGCGAATGGGGAGCGCATAACAGAACTCCGCATGATGTTGTATTAAAATGGATGGAAGATTGTCTTGAAATTTTCAAATCAATGAATATCGGCTGGTCGTTATGGAATTTAATCGGATCATTCGGTATACTGAACAGCGAAAGAGCGGATGTTGTTTATGAAGATTTTAACGGATATAAACTCGATAGAAAAATGCTTGATCTCCTTTTAAAATATGTTGATTGACCTCGCTTGACATTCCCTTTTTCAAAAGCTACAGTAGGATACCGGCTTCATGGAGAGATGCGAGAGCGGTTGAATCGGGCGGTCTCGAAAACCGTTGAGCCCTCACGGGTTCCGAGGGTTCGAATCCCTCTCTCTCCGATAAGAAAATTTTAAAAACAACTTGCTTTTTTATAACAATAAAAAATTACTTAATAGGGATTCGAACCAAATTATTGATGGGAAAAGATAACTTCAAGGAAAAGCTAAATCAATTTATTAATCAATCCCAAAATACCTACAACAGCAATATAAAATCAGAATATTTAAAGTTGGTAAAAGAATTCCACCCTGATATTAATAAGGAAATAAAAAACGAAACCGCAAATGAATATATGATCATTATTAACTATGTCTATGAAAATTTAATAAATAAAAAGACCGGTTTTAAATTATTAAAGGAAGATGAATATGAAAAACAAAAGATAAACGGGAAATACTGTTTTATTAATGAATTCGGCATTAAAGAATATATTTCTGAAAAAGTTTTATTCGTTTTTAAGCTTGGAAAACTGGAGTACACAAAAGCAACCACTATTATGCTGGAAAATCCTGTGTATACCGGAAACAAGGAAAAAACAGGTTATGAAATAATCGGTCATTTATACAGGGCGTATAAATATTTCAAAGACGTAATAAAAATGGACAGAAACGGAAATTGGGGCAAGAACGCGCTAATAAATCTTCATTATGCCTTTAAAATGAATGAGCACATAACAAGAGGATTGCAGATTAGCAATGAAAAAGAACTGGCAAATATTTAACATAAAACATTTTTATTTATCCATTCTGCAACGCCGTCCGCATCATTATTTGAACAAGAAAATTTCGCGGCTTTTTTTACTTCGTCAACCGCGTTTTCCATTGCGACGCCAAATCCCGCGTATTCCATCATGTCAACATCATTAAGGTCATCACCGAAAGCGGCTATTTCAGACTGCGCTATACCCCAATGCCCTGCGACTGCCGCAAGCGCTTTTGATTTTGTCGCGTCCTTATGCATCACTTGCACAAGTCCGTCCCTGCTGACTGTCAAATACATTTCATTATTAAGATACTGTGCAATAAAAGCTACATCATCAGGGTTTTTTAAAACCATGTATAATTTCTCGGCATCAATCTCATGCGCGGAAAAATCCGTTATTTTAAAATTTTTTATAATCGGCCATTCTTTTGTTACATCAAAATTTGAATAATGCATTCCGCATAATTCTGATACAGTTTTTAATCCGTATTTATCACAGGCAATCAGTATCGGCTGCGCCGCTTTATGTGGAATCGTTTTTTTATATACAATATCATTTTTAATCCTTGCAACAGCGCCGTTCATGTTAATCCGTCCGTCAAAATAATGAGAAGGCGCTCTTATTTCCGCGCTGCCGCCGCGCCCTGTCGCATAAACAACTTTAACGCCTTCTTCCCTGCACTGAGCGAGAATTTCTATTGTTTTTTCAGATAAACTGCAATCTGTCCTTAACAGAGTGCCGTCCAAATCAGAAACTATCATCTTGATTTTTTTCTTCATTTTTTCCTGTATGTTTAATATATACCTGATTTAAAAAACACTCAAATGAGGTTGTTCTAAAACTTCAGTTTTTGGAACAGCTACCTTAGATTTAATAGAAAAAGCTGGCTATAGACCGCTTTTTCTAAAGCTTGTTCCGAAACCAACCGGGTTTTGGAACAAGCTCAATTGACTAAATATATTACCCGTAACATAATAAAAAAAATGAAAATAACATCGGAAAACGCAGAATATCAGGTAATAAAATCATTAAAAACAAACCGTGTTAAACGCAATAAGCTTCAGGAAATTTTTATTGAAGGAACAGAATGTATCAAACAGGCAATTAAAGCGAATATGGAAATTACAAGAATGATTATTCAGGATAAGAGTAATCTTTCAGGTTGGGGAAAAGATGTTATCGAAAGTAATAAAAACGCTGAATTAATCAGCATGTCCGATAAACTGTACAGCGGACTTTCTGATAAAAATAATCCGTCAGAAATGCTGATAACCTGCAAAATGAAACAATATAAAACCAGCGATATTAAAACAGAAAATCCGTTTTTTATTGTTTTTGACAGACCGAGTGATTTTGGAAATTTTGGTTCCATTATACGATCTGCAAACATGTTTAATATTGATGCAATATTTATAATGGGACATGGAGTAGATATTTACGAACCAAAAGTAATAAGATCAAGTTTAGGCAGTGTATTTTTTACAAAGATAATTCTATTGGAATCAATGGAAAAACTTGCCGATTTTATCAAATCCCAAAAAGAAATAAACAGTATGGAAGTAATCGGGACAGATTCTGAAGGCGCGGTATCATTGAATAATATCAAGATAAAAAGACCTGTTATGCTTATTCTGGGAAATGAAGCAAAAGGTATGAGCGTTAAATTAAAGGAAATATGCGATAAAACTGTAAGTATTCCAATTAATGGAAATGTAAATTCATTGAACGTTTCCTGCGCCGCCTCGATATTAATGTGGGAAATATTTAAAGGAAGTCATGAGTAATAAATTTGCGCGTAACTCATTTCCGTATAAAAGCTCTTATGCTATTTCTCCGGTGATTCCGGAAAATATCAATATAAAAGAAAAAATAATCAGTTTATTTAAACAAATACTTCAAAACGATTTAATAATTGATACAAACGCTCCCCTGGAAAAAGACAAGTTCCGCATGGTATTCAGGCATTGCCTTACATGGGAAATAGAAGAAGGGGACATCAATGTGTCGCATATAACCACTTCTGAATCACACGGATACGGGATGATGATTCTTGCTTACATGGCAGGATGCGAGGAATCACTTGATCATAAATGGATACCAGGCTGCGTTTGCATAAAAGATTATTTCGATGCGATGCTGCGTACAGTGCTGGAATTTCCAAGCAGCATAGGGAAAAACAACCACCTCTTTGCATGGGAGCTTTTCGGATTTCCTGCGGACGGTGAAAACAAAAGCGGTTATAAACAAACCGATGGAATAAAAACCGCTCCTTTTACAAAAGATCAAAAAAGCGCCGATTGCGCAACTGACGGCGACATGGATATCATCTGCGCCCTTCTTCTTGCTGACAGTCAATGGGGAAGCGATAAAAATTATAATTATAAACAGATCGCTTTGGATATGCTTGAGTGCTTATGGAACTACTGCGTGCATAAAAAATATTTTACCCTTCTTCTTGGAGACTGGACGCTTGGCAATAAAGGCGTACTCGGCAGCGCTGTGAGAATTTCCGATATCATTCCGGCTCACCTGAAGGTTTTTGCCAAAACAGACAAAGAGCATGACTGGCAAAAGGTGTTAGACGCATCATATAATGTCATCCGCGATTTATGCGAAAGCAAAAACCTTCAAAACGGGCTGCTTCCCGATTTTGCAATTTTTAAAGACGGTAAATGGAAAGCGCCGAAGAAAACAATCCTTGAAGGAGACGACGGCTCTTATTCGTATAACGCCTGCCGCGTTCCGTGGCGGCTTGGCTCTGATTATCTTTTGTATGGCGATACCAAAATAAATACAAGTTCACTTTTTAATTTAATAGTAAAACCTTTAAATGAATTTACTTCAGCTTTCACGGATATTGATCAGCTTGGTCCGTTCAACCTTGACGGTTCTCCTCTTGGAGAAAGAGACCCAGAGACTTTCGCAGCTCCATTTCTTGTAACAGCCGCCGCCGGCAAGGCAAATCCTGATTGGGTTGAAAAAATCTGGAACTGGCAGGGATTGGATGATTATAACGGCGATAACTACGGCGATTATGTGAAACTTCTTTCAATGTTGACGGCTTCAGGAAATACATGGCTGCCGTCCGGAATTTAAATTACTTCTGACGTAATTAAAAATTTTATTTTAACCTGTAGGTTGTTATATCAGGCAGTTCATCAAGAGTAATGACCGCGGTATGATGATACACTTTCATTTTATGCTCCTGGTTGTTAACCAACTCCCCTGTCCAGAAATTTTCTTTGTGATTTTCACCCTGAAAGGAATTATAACGGTCGTTCCATGTCATAAACCATAACCACATTGCTTTGTCTTTAATACACTCGTCAGGATCGGGAATTTTACCGTTTTCAGAAAGAGCAGCCATTCTATCCCGCAAAGGAACCATGGCAAGAGTATTTTCAAAAGAGCGTTTTTGCGAAGAATGACTGGATGAATACAAATCACTGCCGACAATATCAATTGTTTTTGGATCAGGAAACCATGCGGCATTCTCGCCGTTCCATACCCAAATAAGATTATTAAGCTGTTTTGCGTTGGTCAGATATTCATGCATGAATTCCCAAAGAGCGATGTATGGCGCAGGTCCGCTTGCTCCCCACCAAAACCATCCTCCGGAAGCTTCGTGCAAAGGCCTCCATAAAACAGGAATATCCTTTTCCTTTAGCGCCGTTAAACGCAATGCAACTTTATCAAGATCATCAACAATAGTCTTGAAATTTTCGCTTTCGGCATCAAGCTTTCCGTCCTTCCAGGGAATGCGGAATGCTGTTTTGTCTGAATAAAAATCATCTGTAGAGCCTGTCCGCCAATGCCAGCAGAACGTAACGATACCGCGTACATCCTGTTTTCCCGGTAAAAGAGAAATTCCGTTATTCTTCCCTTCCCACCATTCAATCGCTTCATCAATCTGCTGCCTGCCGCCGAAAAAAGGTGCGTTATTGTCAGATAACTGAATTAAATCAAAACCCTTGATCGCCGGATATTTTCCCGTATCGGTAAAAACGCGCGCAATCATATCCATTTTGTCGTTCATTGTCCACGACGTATCCATCTGCCCTGATAAAATATATTTGCCGTAAATATCCGTCAGATAATTAAAAAGACGGATTTTATTGGGAAGCGGATCGGGAGGCGGAAGATTCGGCATATTAAAAACAAATTTTGCAACAGGCGGAACATAATTTCTTGATTCCCATCGGAGGTTATCGAAAAACACAGACCCTTTATAATCGGTTAGGTAACCGGCGATGCTCAGAAGCATACTGTCCATTTTCCCTTTTGTGTTTCTGATCGAAAGCGTCACCGGCGCTTTTAAATATTCACCTGTTTCATCCCTGCCGCTGATCGCGCCGCTCACTGAATCGACCAGCGTGCTGTTTCCGTTAAGCGCAATAATTTTGCTTTTAAAGTGACCGCCCGTTGAAAAATTTGGATTGTAATAAAAATCAAAAGAAAAATTGACAAGCCCTCCCATATCAACAGGTTCTTTAAAAATAAATTTTATCTTTGGTTCAGACCAGTCCTTGCCGCTGTCCGCTGTGAAGTCAACATCAAATCTAAGCATTCCTTTTCCAAAAACAGTATCATCTCTTGATAACTGCGCAGTTCCGCTGTACGCCCAGAATTCATCAGGTACAACTTTCCAGCCTGCTGTCCCTTCAGAAGGATTGTCAAAATTCCATGTATATCCGGAATTAACAGGGTCTTCGTCAATAACAGCGGACGCAAGAAATGCGTCTTCAGCGGGAGTTTTTTTATTTGTACAGGCAAAAAGCGTGATAAAAACCAAAAGGAACATTAAAATAATTTGATAGAATTTTTTTCTTCTCATTTTTGGAAGGATAACATGAAAAACAGTATCGGTCATCATCTGCTTATTGTAAAAAATCTTTTTATATGATAAGGTGAACCCGTCATCAGGAGAGATGACCGAGCGGCCGAAGGTGTACGATTGGAAGTCGTATGTACCCGGAAGGGTACCGAGGGTTCAAATCCCTCTCTCTCCGATATTAAAAACACTATATGTTTTTAATTTAGGAGTTTTACTTTATAAAACTCCATTCATTTGTAAAGGGATTTGAAGGATTTTTACGGTCAGTTTGAGGCGAGACATCGCAGCCTCAAACTGGTAGACCGGCATGGACGCTGGTTAAGTAAAAATCCCGGTCTGGAATCAGCAAACAGGATGTTTGCGAATGGAAGGCAAATCCCTCTCTCTCCGAAAAAAAAGGAGTAACCATGGAAGAACAGGTAAGAACCGCTTTGGAAAATGTCCGTCCTTCGCTGCAGGCTGACGGCGGCGATGTTGAATTTGTATCTGTAGACGCGGAAGGAGTTGTTTCTGTCAGGCTCACAGGAGCCTGCGGTCACTGCCCAATGTCACAGATGACCCTGAAGATGGGAATCGAAAATTATCTGAAAAAGGAAATACCTCAGGTCAAAGAAGTTGTCGGCATCTAAAACCGGCTTTCTTCCCGTTTGCCGCAGCGACATGGACAAGCTCGGCCGGGAAGAATGTGATTTCATTTTTGTTTCAGGCGACGCTTATGTTGATCACCCGTCTTTCGCAGCGGCGCTTTTATGCCGCGTACTTGAAGCTGAGGGTTACCGAACCGGAATAATACCTCAGCCTGACTGGAAAAATCCCGCTTCATTTACAATTCTTGGCCGCCCGCGTCTTGGCTTTTTGGTCGGAGCGGGTAGCATGGACTCAATGGTCGCTCATTACACTGCCGCAAGGCGAAGACGATCAGATGACGCGTATTCTCCCGGCGGTAAAAGCGGTTTTCGTCCCGATCGCGCGATCCTTGTTTATATTGAGAGAATCAGACGCGCTTACTCAGACGCGGCTGTGATCATCGGCGGCATAGAAGCAAGCCTTCGCCGTTTTTCCCATTATGATTACTGGTCTGACACTGTGCGCCGTTCAATCCTTCTTGATTCAAAAGCAGACATTCTTGTTTACGGCATGGGGGAAAGGCCGCTTTTGGAAATCGCAAGCCGTCTTGCCGCCGGAGAACCGGTAAAAAACATCCGTAACGTGAGAGGAACATGCGTCCGCGTTCACGGCAAACAAAGCGTAACGCAATGGAAAGACGCTGTATATCTTCCACCGTACGAAACCGTAAAGGGAAAGGACGAAGCTTCGTTACGCGCATACGCGCAGCATTTCATGACGCAGAAGAAAAATTCAGACCCATTAAGCGCTTTTCCTCTTGCCGAAGAAAATGACGGAGAACGCTTTATTATTCAAAATCCCCCCTCTCTGCCTCTCTCCACAGCAGAACTTGATCGAATATACGAAATCCCGTTTTTAAGAAAAGCCCATCCGATGTATGAAGGCGGTATAAACGCGCTCAAGGAGGTTTCCTTCTCGCTTGTTTCAAGCCGGGGTTGTTTCGGCGGCTGCTCTTTCTGCGCAATCACAAACCATCAGGGACGCGCTGTTACCGCCCGCAGTAAAGAGAGTCTTGTCCGTGAAGCGAAGATGCTTACAAAACACGAAGATTTTAAAGGATACATTCATGATGTCGGCGGACCGACAGCCAACTTTTTCAATCCTGCCTGCGAAAAGCAGAAGCGCGGCGGTTTTTGCGTTGAACGTGAATGTCTGTTTCCATCCGCCTGCCCGAAATTAAAAGCCGATCACATCGCATATTTAAAAACGCTGGAAGCTCTGAGAAAAATACCCGGCGTAGAAAAAATTTTTATCCGTTCAGGGATTCGCTTCGACTTTATTCAACTTGATATGAAACACGGAAACGAATTTCTTGAAACCTTGTGCCGCAATCATGTAAGCGGTCAGTTAAAGACCGCCCCGGAACATATTTCGCCTAACGTACTTGACGCGATGGGTAAAGGCGACGGTTATGAAAAGTTCAGAAAAGACTTTACCGCTGCTAATAAAAAACTGAAGCTAAAACAATATCTATTGCCTTATTTTATATCTGCTCATCCGGGTGCGGGGAAAAAGGAAGCTGAAGAACTTGCAAAGTATCTAAAAAAAACAGGCTTTACGCCCGAACAAACGCAGGAGTTTTATCCGACGCCGGGAACATTATCGACAGTGATGTATCATACAGGACTTGATCCGCGCACAGGAAAACTGATTTATGCCGCTAAAGGCGACAAAGAGAGACGCTTGCAAAAATCAATGTTGAAATCCGGGTGTTTTTCAAAACTCGGTTAGTTTTTAGAATCAATAGAAAACGCTGTCAATCCAGTTTTGGATTATCAACCTCTACTTTATCACCGTCTTTGTATGGAGCAAGACTGGCGGTCATGCGCACAACAGAAGAAGACCTGTTGATCACATAATGCCTCTCTCCTGGTTCGATGTGAATGAATTGCCCTGATTTTAAATCATGAGGGATGTCATTAACAACAATGGTGACAGAACCTTCAAGCACGAAAAAATTTTCTTCCATCACTTCATGATAATGAGCCTGGAAATCCTGCCCCGGCATAAACTGCACAAGCGCGAAATTCATGCGAGGCCCCTGCATTAAATATTTGGGACCAGAATCGCCGAAACGGTATTCCTTATCTTTCTCGTCAATAATAAACATTGCTCACTCCTTAATTACAATCCCGGCGCGCACCACATGTATCTTGTCAATTTTTCATCGCTGAGTTTTAACATGGGTTTATAAACAGCTTTCCAGTTATCATACGCTTTATCATAAACTTCGCGGTTTTTGGCGTCCGGTGAAAATGTTTTTTCTATTTTTACAAGAGTACGGGCTGCCTCACTAATACTGTGAAAAAAGCCAATTCCTTTTCCCGCCATAATCGCCGCTCCAAGCGCTGTCGCTTCTTTTACAACAGGAACATCAACCTGAATCCCAATCACGTCGGCGAGTATCTGCGGCCATAATTTACTCTTTGCCGCTCCTCCCGCGAAAACAATTTTCTGTATATGTTTTCCTGTCGCTTCCTGCACAAGCTTGATGTGACCAAGAGTGACAAGGCAGGCGTTTTCCAGAATGGCGCGGTAAAAGGCTGCTTTATTAAATTTTACAGGATTAAGATCGAAGTTTATAAAAGCGGGGCTTGCGTGTTTCCAGTTGATGTAATTCATCACATCGGAAAATGTGCAGATAATTCCATGACTGCCGGCAGGAACAGAGAGAGCTTTATCATCCATAAGAAGATACGGGTCTGTATTTTTTTCAGCGGCTTCTTTTTTTTCCAAATCGCAGAAAGCGTCCCTGAACCAGCGCATAACAAGCCCCGGATTAAAAGCGAGCGCTTCATACTGCCACAAATTTGGAACAGCATGGCAGTTAACGCGAACGTCGCACCTGGGCGAGCATACTCCTGAATCGGTGTTAAACTCGTACTGCCAGAAACTTCCGCCGAAGACAACAGCCTCGCTTTTTTCGACAACTCCGACCCCGATTGTTCCAAGCTGGCAATCTCCGCCGCCGCAAACAAGCGGAGTGCCGGCGATAAGTCCGCTTTGTTCTTCTCCGGTTTTGGAAACTTTTGCTGCGACTTCTCCGCATTCAATTACATCGGGAAAAATATCATCGCGAAGACCGCAGCGGCGCGCTATATCAATATCCCATCTTCTGGTTTTTAAATCAAAAAGCCCTGTGGTTGATCCGTTGCTCGGCTCTACAGCAAGTACTCCTGAAAGTTTGAAAATTATCCAGTCATTTATCATTCCTATGTATGCAGTTTGCGCATAAATATCCGGGAGCTTTTTCTTAACCCATAATAATCTTGGAAGCGCGCCGAGCGCGAATGTTTGCCCTGATTTTAAATAAATTTCCTTTTCAATCTGCGGATCAATTTGCTTTAACAGCGCAACTTCGTCTTTCGCGCGTGCGTCAACATTTGCGCATGCCCAAAGTTCTTCTCCTTTCGAATTATAAAGAACGATTCCTTCCCTCATGCAGGTAGTGGAAACGGCGGCAATTTGCGCAGCACTGACGCCTGTCCGCGTAAGGACTTCTTTAATGCAGGAGCAGGTAAGATTCCAGTTTGCGTTCCAGTCGAAATTCATGCTGCCGGGAAAACGCGGATCTTCAGGATGTTTCCATTCCTTTTGAACGCATCCAGCCTGATTTCCATTAACGTCAAATATTACTGAGCGGACGCTCCCTGTTCCTGCGTCAATCGCCATTAAATAATTCATGTTGTACATTATATATTTACATTGTAAAATAATCAAATATTTGAAAAAAGTTGAATATTAAGGAGAGGAAAACATGGCTGACAAGGAAGGAATCAAAATCGAAAAAAATTATCATACAGATGTCGCGTTTAAAACAAACGGAAATTTTCATGTGAAGGGAGCCGCAAATCTAGACTGGGGAATGAAAAAACATCTGACAAATATTTTTAATCCAAAAAGCGGAAACACTGTCATGTTCGCTTTTGATCACGGTTACTTCATGGGATCGGTATCCGGTCTTGAACGCCTGGATATTCTCATACCTCAATTAATCGATCATGTTGATGTATTGATGGCGACAAGAGGAGCGCTTCGAACCTGCGTTAAACCGAATTTCAAAAAAGGCATCGCTCTCCGCGTTTCAGCGGGTTCTTCAATGATAAACGAAGATCTCAGCCGTGAAATTATTTCTGTAAATGTTGAAGAAGCGATACGCATGAACGCAGACTGCATGGCAGTGCAGACCTTTATCGGCGCGGACGGACAGCTTTCAAGCATTGATAATCTTTCAAGGGTAATTAACGAAGGCGCGCGTTATAGTATACCGACTCTTGGCGTTATCGCTGTTGGAAAAAACATGGAGCGCACCAGCCAGTACTTCAAGCTGGCGACGCGGATTGTTGCCGAGCTTGGAGCGCACATCGTCAAGACATATTACTGCGACGACTTTGAACAGGTCGTTGCCGCCTGCCCTGTTCCCATCGTAGTAGCCGGCGGAAAAAAACTGGCTGAAAAAGAAGCTCTTGAAATGGCGTATAAATCAATGCAGGGTGGCGCATGCGGCTTAGACATGGGCAGAAATATTTTCCAAAGTCACAACCCTGCCGCAATGGCGGATGCTGTAGGAAAAATTGTGCATAACAAATTTACGGATAAGGAAGCTTGGGAGTTTTTTTGCGAAAAAACAAAAAAATAAAAAAACATCCGGAAGGAAAGTAACATGGAAGATCATTTAAAGCACCGTAAAGCTTCAGTAAAAATAAAATTGAAAAAAAATGATGTAAGCCCTTTATCATATCAGGAAGTGAAAATTACACAAAAAAGCCATCAGTTTCTTTTTGGAACAGGGGGCTTTGAAGCTGTGGAACTGGAGAGCATGACAAAGCCTTCCAATAATGACAGAGAAAATTTTTTAAAGGAAAAACTTGAAAAACTGTTCGCGTTTCACAATTTTTCAACCTTGCCTTTTTATCTTGGCAGGTATGAACCTGTTGAAGGAAAACCGGAAGAAGAAAACCTGAAAGCCGGAGTGCGCTGGTTTGAAAAAAGAAATATCACAGTGAAAGGTCATCCTCTTTGCTGGCATACAGTCTGCGCTCCATGGCTGATGAATTATTCAAACAGTGAAATCCTGAAAAAAGTAATCGCAAGAATTGAGCGCGACGTAAGCGCTTTCGCAGGGCGTATCGATATTTGGGATGTAATCAATGAGGTTGTAATCATGCCGGTTTTCGACAAGTATGACAACGCGATTACGCGGATATGCAAAGAGTACGGGCAGATACGGATTGTTAAGGAAGTTTTTGAAGCCGCAAAAAGAGCGAACCCTGCTTCAATTTTAATACTCAATGATTTTGATGTATCAAAGGATTATGAAATATTGATAGACAAATGCCTACAGGCAGGAATTCCAATTGATGTGATCGGTATCCAGTCGCATCAGCATCAAGGGTACTGGGGTGCGGAAAAAACGCGAGATGTGCTTGAACGTTTTTCACGTTTCGGTCTGCCTCTTCACTTTACGGAAAACACTCTTATATCAGGAAACTTAATGCCGGCGCACATAGTAGACCTTAACGACTGGCAGGTTGATGAATGGCCTACTACCCCAGAAGGCGAAGAACGCCAGGCGCGTGAAATAATAGAGATGTATGAAATTCTTTTCGCTCATCCGAAAGTAGAAGCGGTTACAAACTGGTCAGGAGGAGACGATGCCTGGCTTCATGCGCCTGCGGGATTCCTTCGCGTTGATAACAGCGAAAAACCATCATACAAAGCTCTTCGCGCAAAGATTGAAAAAGAGTGGCGCACGGAATTAAAAACGAGTACAGACGCGGACGGTTTTGTAATCATCGAAGGTTTCAAAGGCGGCTATGAGATTTTATACAGCGGTAAAACCGTCAATTTCCAGCTTGACGGAAAAAGCGATTCACTTGAGCTTATAATCAATTGAGGTTGTTCCAAAACTTCAGTCCTAGGAAAGCCCCAATATAACAGAGCAGTTTTAAACACTCTTTGGCGCGTCAGGATTATTGGGACCGAACCCTTTAATCAAAACAAGCGGCTCAACAGGGCTTTCGTTTACAATGACAATCCCCTTCTTCGCGGCGTCTTCACTGACAAAGAATTCGTCGGCGCTTTGCTGACCGAAACGCAGCATCCCCGGCGCTTCACAATGGTGGGCGCCGAATTTGCCGTGCCCCTGTATGAAGATCACGCTGTATGCGGCAGGTTCGCTTATCGTGACGCTCTTGCCCGGATTAACGGAAAGCTCCTTTGCGCTGAAGTAGCCTTCATTGGCATAGGAAATCCACTTTTCTTCGCAGTCCGTGTTTTTAACAATACTGACAGGCGGGCGGCCAAAACGTTTTTTATAGTGGGGATCGGTATTTTTCTCCCAGTCAAGCAGACTGAAAATATAATCAATATCGTCTTTTTTGTCTGTAGGACATTCGCCGTTCATGAATTCGCGCGGGTATGTTACGCCGGATACCACGTTCTCGTGAACGGAATTTACATCCCCGTTCCAGTTAAGCTCGTAAGTCATTACAGAGCCAGGAGCGTGGATAACGCCCGCCGGTGAATACCAGCCGGAACCCAGTTCAATGCGCCATGCGCGTGAAAGTTCAGTGATGCGGGTATCTCCCTTGTTATAATCGCGCAGCCGCTGTTTTACTTCCTCAGGTTTTGTATCGGGATCGTAGCCGAAATAAGTGGCGTTCATCTCCCCCGTGTGGCTTGCGAACTGATGCGGGAAGTAATAGCACTCAGGCTTGCCAAGTTTGCCGACTCTCGCGGCTGCTTCCATATCAAGATGAAGGTGGTGGAAAAGCGGCGTTTTTAAATCGTAAAATTTTGAAAAAACAGGGAAGCCGCCGTACTTGTCCATTAGTTCTTTTCCGATGATACCCGCGCCTAGAATTTCGACTGCTTCCTTAAGACTGAATTTTTCATCGCTGTTGTAATCGACAGCGACAAAACTTAAACCCTCTGTGGGACCTGCAAGCGGTCCGTTTTGGGCGATATTCGTGGAAGCCATCCACCTCTCTTTAATTGAGCCGCGCTGAAGACCGTACGCGAAATAATCATCAGGATGAAGCCGAAGCCGTCTTCCTTCAACTCCGAAAGGTCTCGGAATAAAATTGGGATTTAAGCGGAAAACGCCTTTTCCTTTTTCCAGTGTATTATTAATCAAATTTTTATCAGCCATGATTTTCCTCCATAATTACCAAGTATAACATGGTTATTCTTCATTTTGTAAAAAATNCTCCCGCCATGCCTGTTCAATGCCGGTGAGCGTTTCTTCGCGGTTTATCCGGTTTTTAAGAAATGTTCCCCATTTAAGGTTATCGCAGAAAAAGCCGAAAAAACGCTTTGCTCTGGATACATGAAATTCCGGCGGCTGATACATTACAAGCAAATCCAAAAAGGTTAACCCTGTTTCTTCAAGCGCGGGCGGCACACGCCCTGAAAAAACATTTATACTTATTTTATTCCTTTCTTCTTCTCCGTACCGCGGCGCTGCCGTGTGAATTTCTTTTGTACTGTTTTTTTTTGCCTGCGCAAATATCCATGGCTTACGGACAGCCGCCCTGCCGACCATGACGGCGTCACAGGGACCTTTTGCTCTTTGAACCAGTTCCTGCGCGTCGGAAACATCCCCGTTTCCGGCTACAGGGATTTTCAGTTCTTTTCTGAGAGCGCCGATATATTCCCACTTGGCAAGACGTTTGAATTTTTCGCGAACAAGCCGCGGATGGAGAGTGATAAACTCAACGCCCTCTTCTTCAAGACGGCGGCAAAACCGAACCAGATACTCAAAATCGTCATTATAACCGGTACGCAGCTTTACACTGAGCCGCCGGCTGATTATTGGTCTAATCCTGGAAATAAGCTCTCCAGCACGGTCAATATCCCTCATCCAGGCGGCTCCTGCTCCTGTTTTCCGGATTAAAGGAGCGCTGCATCCCATATTTATATCGATTCCGGCGCATTCTATCCTGTTTAAAATGACAGCAGCCCTGGAATTTTGATCAAAATCCGGGCTGACAAGCTGAAAAATCAATTTTTTAGGTCTTGGTAAATTATCAATGTACCATTTTTCAAAAGAGCCGCCCGCAATTAAAGCGGCAGCGCTGATCATTTCGGAAAAATAGAAATCGCAGCCTCCGTAACGCTCGATCAGCTCCCTTAAAGCCCTGTGACTTAATTCAGCCATTGGCGCCAGCAGCAGAGGTACGCTCATAAAATCTCCCGAATTAATGGAAATGTCAAAATATGCCAAACGAAGGAAAAGAACAGCATTTTCAACTATTGACTTATTTTCAATTATACCATATATTTTAAGAGGAGGAGCGTACCGCATGATAGCAAAGACTGATATGCCCAATATCAATGAAAAAACCGCTGAAGGTATTAAACCGGAAGGCGTACCATACCGTGTTCTGGTCGTTGATGACTCTATGTTTATAGCTAAACAGCTTGGTCAGATTTTTACGTCCGAAGGTTTTGAAGTAGCGGATACTGCTGCTGACGGAGCCCAGGGTTATGAAAAATACAAAGCCGGGCATCCAAACATCGATTTAGTAACCCTGGATATCACCATGCCCATAATGGATGGTGTTTCAGCATTGGAAAAAATTCTGGAATTTGACAAAGCTGCCAATGTAATAATGGTCAGCGCTTTGGGCAAAGAAGATGTTGTTAAAAAATGCCTCCTGATGGGAGCCAAGAGTTACATTGTAAAACCATTGGACAGAAAAAAGGTTCTTGAAAGAGTCGTTTCCGTTCTTAAGCGGTAACAGCATTAAGTTTAATATAATATTCTCATATAAGTGTTCTGCGTTTCGAGTTGTATCCGGTAGTAATAGAGTATAGTTGAAGTATGAACGCGTCTGTTGATTCCGTTTGTTTTTATAATGGAACTGTCTTTAACGGTTATGCAGCATTGGAACGTTGTGCTGTGCTGACCGAAGATGGGCTTGTTTCTGATGTATTCTCCCAAAAGCGTTTTGAGCAGCGTAAGTTTGGGGACTCTGTAAATCTAATTGATGTTAAAGGCGCGTGCATCGCGCCCGGTTTCATTGATACTCATATCCACGGGTACGGCGGTTACGGAACAGAAGACGCAAAAGCCGATTCGATTCTGGAAATGTCAAAGCTGCTTGCCAAAAACGGAGTCACTGCCTTTAATCCCACTCTTTATCCTGACAAGCCGGAAGAAATGCTCAAAACTGTAAAAGAAGTATCTTCGGCAATCGGCAGGGAAAAAGGCGCCCGTATCATGGGACTTCATCTTGAAGGTCCTTTTATTTCTCCGTCAAGGCTCGGCGTACAAAAACCGGAAACTGTACAGCCTGTCAACATCGAATTAATGGAACAACTCTGGGAAGCTTCATCAGGTCATATCGTAAACATGACCGTCGCTCCAGAACTTAAACACATGAGGGAGCTTGTTCTGTTCTGTACCAAGAAAGGCATTGTACTCCAGGCGGGACATACAAACGCCGAATACGGAAACATGCTCGAAGGTATACAAATCGGGATACTTCATTCAACGCACCTGTTTAACGCAATGAGAAGGCTTGATCACAGAAACCCAAACGCAGTCGGCGCAATCCTTATTCATCCAGAAATGTCCTGCGAAATTATCGCCGACGGATTTCATGTTCACCCCGATCTTTATAAACTGCTTTTAAGAAACAAATCCATTGATAAAATTGTTTTAATATCTGACGGGCTTAAACCCACAGAGCAGAAGGAAGAGCCGTTCTGCGCGAATAACGAAGAAGTTGTTTTTAAGAACGGTGTTTTTTACCGTAAATCCGACGATGTAATCGCTGGTTCGGGATTAACAATGATCCGCGGAATTAAAAATCTTGTGGAGGCTGGATTCAGCATGGAAGACGCTGTAAGGACAGCCTCCTCGAATCCGGCGCAAATTATGCGTTATTATAATCAGGGTGCAATCATTCCCGGACGTTTTGCGGATATTACAGTATTCGACAAAGACTTCAATATAAAGCATGTATTGGTCGGCGGAAAAATTATTGTATAAATCAAGGAGAAATTTATGAGATTAATTATTCACTCTGATTATGAAAAAGCGAGTAACTGGACAGCGGGATATATAGCGGAAAAAATCAACGGTGAAAAAAATAGACCCTATATCCTTGGACTGCCCACAGGATCAAGCCCTCTTTTAGTCTACCGCGAGTTTATCAGAATGCACAAAGAGGGAAAACTCTCGTTTAAAAACGTGCGCACTTTCAACATGGATGAATATATCGGGCTTCCCGCAGATCATCCGCAGAGTTATCAGTTTTTTATGAAAGAAAATCTTTTTAACCATATTGATATTGATCCGAAGCATACCCGCATCCCAAACGGAATGGCAGGCGATCTTGAAAAAGAATGTGAATCCTACGAAGAGGCGATAAAGACCGCAGGCGGGATTGATCTGTTTCTGGGCGGCATGGGCAGCGACGGACATATAGCGTTTAACGAACCGGGTTCTTCTTTGACCTCCCGCACCAGAATTAAAACGCTGACCGCAGAAACCAAAACAGCAAACGCCCGTTTCTTTGGCGGCGATCCATCAAAGGTTCCAGGCACCGCATTGACTGTGGGCGTAGGAACCGTTATGGACGCGAAGGAAGTCGTCATTATTGTCAGCGGGCGCAGCAAGGCGCGCGCTCTTCGCGCTGTTGTTGAAGAGGGAGTAAACCACATGTGGACACTGTCCTGCCTTCAGATGCACAGGCACGCAATTATTGTATGCGATGAAGAAGCGACCGAAGAATTAAAGGTTGGAACGGTTAAATACTTCATGGACATAGAGAAAATGAATATAAATTAAAAAGATACGGAGAAAATATGTCCTTCCGGCTAAAGATAAATCTTGCTTCGTTTATTTTAATAATTAATGCCTCGAATTTATCGGCGCAGATTGATCACCTAGCGGCGTTTTCCGATCCAGGCCGCATCTGGGGAAACGGGGTTGAGCGTATTATTGAGGAAGCATTCAGGCAATGCTTCAGAACAAGGATTATCGGCGGAAAAATAATGAATATCCGCCTGCCTTTCGCGGAAAATAATGAACGGGATATCCTTCTTGAAACAGGATGGGATTTTTTCGGAAGCGGCAAGGCAAACCCTGAGGAATTATGGCCTATCATGGAAAACCTCCTTGATTCGCGCGGTTTTTCGGAATATGTTTCCGCTCTCTCCTCGGGACGCGAAAAAGTTATAATTTTTGATATACAGCAGCAAAAATGGAGTATGTCAGAAGATCTATTTGATATAGCGAGAATGAAAGCAGGTTCCTACAGGGGACTCCCCCACCGTCCCTATGTTTTAACATCGGGAAAAGGCATACAGGACAGCGATATTTACAACTACCTTTACTGCATAGGACATACCGGAATGGATTGTTCGGGTTTTGTCTGGTACATCCTCTCGTGGATTGGAAAACAGGGCGGAATCGATCTTGGAAGAATATTAAGCTCATCTCTGGGAGTTCCGCACGGAGCCGACCCTTCCCGTTTTGTGGGCACTGCTTTCTTTAATTCGGGAAGCTCCCAGATAATCGCCGTAAACGATGAAATCCGCAGCCTGCGCCCCGGCGATGTCATCCTTTTCAGAAACAACGAAGGCGGCATGGCGCACTCAGCGGTAATACAGTCGATTAACTTTTCAAACGGTGTAATTCGTTATCTGCAATGCACCGACGAAGCGCCTCTTGCGGAGCGCGGAGTCCATGAATCGTTTGTCTATTTCGATCCGGCGTCTCCGAACGTCTCTCTGACCAATTCCAGTCTTCAATGGACGCAAAAACGTTTCGCACCCTTCCCCGGCGAAAAAGACAGCCCCTTCTCCGACGACGGAGAGCGTTACCGCGCTTACGGCGGCGGAAAGGTTGTCCGTCTCCGCGTTCTTGTCCCCGTGATAGAGCGGTTAAATAAAAATTAAGGATTTTTGAGATGACTAATCGGGTTGTCTCACAAGTTCAATTATTCAATATTTTCATTTAAACAGGCGGCGGCTTCTTTCCAGACAATTTGATCTTTTTCACTAAGCTGCGCGAACTCCGCCTGCCTGCCGTAAGCGGAAAACTCAATAAACTGATCAAGCCTTGTCTTTAATTTTATAAACTTTTGTTCCTGAAAATTCCTGATCCAGACAGGAACTGATCTTTTTCCGCCTTTTAGGGTAAAAAGCAGCCCGTTATAATGCGGAGCGCAAAGTCCGTCAGACGCGGTAAAAAACACCCGTAGTTCCTGCTCTTCTCCTGAATTGCCGCCGGAACCAGCAAGAAAATCAAGATACTCCTGTTCTATATTTTCCCTTTCAACGCAGACAGGACATCTGCCTTTTGGTTTCCAAAAACTTTTCCTGTCAAAAGCGGTAATTCGATCTTCCAGAATATCACGGCTTAGAATCGCGACCGCAAGCCCGTCGCGGAAGGAAACAAGATGCCTTGAATGAAAAGAGCAAAACCCTCCGGCAGCTCGGTAAAGAGCGCGGAAACCCCTGTTTGTTATGTGCTCAAAAAGAGTATTGTCTATGTACCTGTTTGCGCGGTCGCTTACAATTCTGCACAGAGGGCAGCCCGGTTTTTCGCACGCTTTCTGGAGCTCAAAAAAATTGATATGTTTTTCAATAGCCATTTAATCCCCCGCAACCTTGCTCTTCATCTGTGGCGCACTGCTCATGCTAAAGCATTTGCGCAACATTCATCTCATTGACTTATACTGTGCGCCACGCTGTGCTGAAATTTTCATCCACACCGCTTAATGCGGTGCATTATCCAGCGGGCCAGTCAAAAATTCTGCCGCCGAGAAAATGGACGTGCAGATGATCAACAGTCTGTCCTCCGTCGCTCTTTGCGTTAATTACAAAGCGTCCTCCGTTTTTTCCGCAGCCTTGCTGCGCGGCAAGTTCCTTCGCTTTAAAAAACATCCGCCCTAGTAAACCCGTATCATCTGATTCCAGTTCCATCAAATTATTAATATGCTTCTTTGGAATTACAAGGAAATGCACCGGCGCCATCGGATTAATGTCAAAAAACGCGAACATCTCATCATCTTCGTAAAGTTTTTTGCTCTGGATATCTCCGGCAATTATTTTACAGAATAAACAATCACTCATTTTTTAAGTATAGCATTGTTTACTGCCTCCAGAAAGCCCTTGCTTGTCACCGTTGCGCCGGTAATAACGTCAACATCGGCACTGTTATGTTCAATCACAGTGTCGATTAAACTTTCAATGGCGGTTCCGCCGACAAAACGATCTTCTTCAGAATTAATAACAATGATTTCCGTAATGCTGCCTGCGTTCATGTGAACCTGCACATCGATAAGACCTTTGTACCCTTGGGAACTTCCTTCGAATACTTCGTTCTGATCATGAATCGGTAAAGCAGATTTCCCGCTGTTAAAAACAGCGCAGCTTGAAAGGAAAGAAATCAAAAGCAATAAAAAAAAGAAATGTTTCATAATAACCTCTGATTCGTGCGGTCGAATGACCGCACAGTAAATCGAAAATGAAACAACGTTTCATTAAACCTTCAGCTATATATGGGTACGGGCATGAAGTATGCTTTACAGAAATGTGATAAAATCAATATTTATTTAAAATTTCATTAATCGAAAAATCAATTTGTTTTTAATTTCTGTTTTCATTGTTTTTGGCAGATGGGGGTATTCGTTTTTTCAATAAAAGCAGAGAATAGCTTGTCCGGCTAACCTGAAAGAGTTGTCCGGAGAGTAAAATTTTACCACAGAGTTACACGGGGAAAAGAAAGTTACAATACCAAAGACTCTGTGACCTTCGCGCCTCTGTGTGAAAAATTTCAGAATATTTTCCCATATAATGTTTAGATAATTAAATTCTACAGGGGGATTTAAAAAAATACAATAATATGTTAATATTGGGGAGCGGAGGGTGTTTTGGTATTAATAAGGGAAAATGGTATTATAAATCTTATTGAACGGGCAGGTTACTATTATCATTTACATATCGCAAACCGGGTCTTGCGCCCCCTGATATTGCAGATTTATCTGGAAAACAAGACATGGAACGATATAGAAACTTTTACAGAAAAAGTTGAACTGTACCGTCACAGCGGATTCAGACTGGATGATTTATACAGGCAGATTGCAGCCTGCGCCCGTTTAATATCGGCAATCCGCAACGGGATACCTTCCATTAAAGCGAAAGTCAGGGCGAACAGCAGTTCTTCCGAAAGAATATACATGGAAATGACTGTAAACAATCTGCCGAATAATGTTAAAGCTTTCGCAGATCAATTATATGCGATTTATATGCTTCTGATTGATATTGATAAAAAAAACGCGGGCAGTAAAGCTCTGGTTTACACTCAAATTCAGGGCATGTCTGATGTCAGCTATATACTTACAGGTTAGAAAGGATTTTATCTTACTGCCTTAAAAACAGAAAATCCCAAAAACGCAATGCCTGCGATTATTACTGTCATGGCTCCTATGGGAAGGTTAAAAATCCAGCCTGATACAAGCCCGCCTATCGAAAACACAGCGGAAAAAACGCAGCTTGCCGCCATCATGCCGCCAAGACTGCGCGAAAAAATTCCCGAACAACCGGCGGGAAGGGTCAGCATCGCTATCACCAAAACAAGACCGACGAATGTCTGAAGAAGGACAATCGCTATTGCTGTCAGCCCAAGAAGGATAAAAAAAACTTTTTCTACAGGCACGCCTCTTGTACGCGCGAACTCTTCGTCAAATGAAGAAGCTTCAATTTGCGCGTAAAATTTCCAGACAAGAAAAAGAACAACTACATCAAGAACCGCAAGAAATATTAAATCACTGCCGGAAATAAGCAAAATATTTCCGAAGAGCCATGTTGAAGGATCTGCGTATCCTGGCGTTTTCGCCATAAAGAGGATTCCAAGACTCATTCCGATTACCCAGATTGCGTTAATCACCGTGTCTTCACGCTGTTTTGCCTTGAGTGAAACAAGTCCGATTATAACGGCGCTTAAAACAGCGAAAATAAACGCGCCTGCGATCGGAGGAAAACCGGGAATGACTGTCGTTGACAGATAGAGCGCCATCCCGATACCGCCGAGAACCGCGTGCGAAACGGCGCCGGCGAGACTCCCGATACGGCGGACTGTTACAATGGAGCCTAAAACTCCGAACAGCACCGATGATAAAATTCCAGCAAGAAGGGCATTGCGAAGAAACGGGAAATTGATATTTGTCAAAGCTTCAAAAAATTCATGCATAATGATGACCACCGCCTTTTTTTAACAGCATGAAATATTCTCTCCATGCAGAACCTGCGCCTTCAGACCATGATGATCAGGGCTTGCTTCAATGCGGTGCTGGACGATATTGCGGCTGCCGTCTCCAAGGCATAAAACCCTGTCTGTAAGGGAGGAAACAAATTCCGTATCATGCGTAACAATTAAAATGGTCATTTCTCCCTTGTACGCTCCCAGAGTTTCATAAAGACGCGCTTCGCTTTCAATGTCCATATTGGCGGTTGGTTCGTCCAGCACAAGGAGCTCCGGTTTTGCAGCTAACGCACGTGCGACAAGAACCCTGCGTTTCTGTCCGCCGGAAAGCGAGCCGTATTGCCTGCCTTCAAGTTCTGTTATTCCGGTTTTTTTCATTGCTTCGGCAACCGCGTCCCTTCCCTCTGAACTGCGGTTTGAAGAATACCCTTTTAACGGACGCAGTAATCCCATCCTGACAACATCGCGCACCGTTATGGGGAAACTATTGTCAGAAGGCATATGCTGCGACACATACGCCGTTTTTTTATCATTTTTTATTTTGGCGGAAGTTCCAAAGAGTTCAATCTTTCCCGAATCGGGACTGGCAAGACCAAACAGAAGTTTTAACACTGTTGTTTTTCCCGATCCGTTAGGACCCACCATTGCAACAAATTCACCGTGATGAACGTGAAATGACGCATTTTCAAGAACATGAACATCGTCATAGGAAAAGGAAACCGAATCAAATTTAATAATGATTTCGTTCATTGGATTGTCCTTTGTAACGCCTTTCCCATCAGTCTTATATTCTCCATCCAGTCTTCAGCGAGAGGATCAAGAATGATTACCTGCGCGCCTGCGGCGTCCGCAAGGGTTTTTGCGGTGTTAACCGGAAACTGAGCCTGAACAAAAATAACGAAAGCTTTTTCCTCCGTCAATTTATGAATTAATTCATTTAGCTGCTTTGGTCCGGGCTCCTTGCCTCCCGTTTCAACCGCTTCCTGATTAATGCCGAACTCATCAAAGAAATAACCAAAACTTGGATGATAAACGAAAACCGTCCTTCCGTTCAAGGGAGCAAGCGTTATTCGCAATTTATCAAATTCAATGTCTATTTCGCGGCAGAGATTCTCATACCGCTGCCGGTAGTAATCCCCGTTTTCCTTATCCGTCACGGAAAGAAAATCCCCGATGTGAAAAGCCAGTATCTTCGCAGGTTCCCTCCCAAGCCATGTATGTCTGTCAATTTCCAATGCCGAATGGACAATTTGCTGCGCTTCATGGTGATCATGATCTTCGAGCCGTCTGAAATTAACTCCCGCTGTTCCGTCGATTATTTTTAGATTCGGAAATAGACCTTCGATCTTTGGGCGCAGACTGATTTCAAATTCAGAGCCGGAAAGTATCCATGCGCTTGCTCCTGAAAGGCTTTTTATCTGCCTTGGACTGGGTTCGTAATTGTGGGGATTTTGCTCCGGCGGAACGAGAATAAGTACATCAGCTTTATCGCCTGCGATTTGGGAAACAAACCACTTTTGCGGAGGAATACTGACAGCGATTAAAATGCTGTCATTGGAAACTTGCCGCGAACAGGAAATTATCAGCATGGAAAACAATGTAATTAATACTGCACGGGGACGCAGAGATGCAGAAAGAAAAATTTTAATTTTTTTAACTTTATTTACGGGCATTTTTTCTTTTTCGTCCAAGAAAAGCTCTTGCGCAGGCGCCGATCAATCTGTACCACCACGGTTCCATTTTTTCCCTGACTGTATTTAACTCTTTCATGATGGAAATTTTTTGAGGACACAATCTTTCGCATTTCCCGCAATTGGTGCAAAGACCCGGTCCGCTTCCCTGTTCGGAAATTAAGCCCGTACTCATGACATGATGCTTCATCCCCTGGATGAATCCGAGTGAATACCTTGTGTTATATGCTGAAAAAGACCCGGGTATATTTACCCCTGCAGGACACGGCATGCAGTAATTACAGCCAGTGCATCTGATTTTACATGCGCGGTTTACAATTTTCAAAACCGATTTATAAACGATCTGATCATCATCCGTAAGCATATTCACGGAAGAAGAAGCGGCAAGACGCAGATTTTCATCAAGCTGTTCCATATTGCTCATGCCGGAAAGCACCGTTGTCACTTCGCCTTGATTCCAAATCCAGTTAAGCGCCCAGCCTGCGGGAGAAAGATTCACGTTTGCTTTTTGAAAGATTTTTACAGCGTCTTTCGGCAGACCGGAAGCAAGCTTCCCGCCCAAAAGAGGTTCCATGATCATAACAGGCATTTTCTGCGAAGCTGCGCGGAGTCCTGTCACTCCCGCCTGAAAATTTTCATCGGAATAATTATATTGAATTAAACAGTTTTCCCAGTCGTAATCATCAATGATTTTTAAGAATTCACTTCCCGAACCGTGATAGGAAAAACCAATGCTTCTTATCTGACCGGATTTCTTTTTTTGGGTGATCCATTCTTCAATCCCCGCTTTTTTCAGTTTAACCCATTGATCAAGATCAGATATCATGTGTAAAAGGTAGTAATCAATATAATCTGTTTTTAAACGCAAAAGAGACTGATTAAAAAATTTCTCAAAATCCGCAGGACCTCCCGAATTTTTTATTAATATAAAAGGCAGTTTTGTAGCGATATATATCCTGCTGCGGATATTGTTGTTCCTGAAGATTGTTCCGATTGTTTCTTCACTGCCCGGATACATCCATGCAGTATCAAAATAATTTACGCCGCTTTCAACGGAGCGCATGACAAGCTCGCCGGTTTTATGCAAATCCGGTTTTCCGAACAACCCGGGAAAATGCATGCAGCCAAAACCAAGGACTGACAGTTTATTTCCGGATTTCTTGTCAATGCGGTATTGCAAATTTTTGAATCCCCGTTCAATTAGTGTTTTTAAAAGTGGTCTGTCAATAATGTGTCCACATTATTGACAGACTCTAATTAATCATCAGAATCATCATGGACATACTCTGTCTGGGTAACTTCAGCTTCAACCAGCGCTTCGGCTTCCTGTTTGCGTCTGTCAAGAATTTCCTGCATATACTCGTCAAGGTCCTGACTGTCTTCGTCAAATAACTTGATGTTGCGGTAACGTTTCATGCCTGTTCCCGCAGGGATTGGATGACCTATGATGATGTTTTCTTTCAGGCCGCGCAGATAATCGGTAGAACCTGCAATCGCCGCATTGGTAAGAACTCTTGTTGTTTCCTGGAACGATGCCGCCGAAAGGAATGAATCGATATTGAGCGAAGCTTTTGTAATGCCCTGGAACATCGGCTGGGCGATAGCGGGCTGGCCGCCTTCGGCGATAACACGCGCGTTTTCTTCGTGGAAACGGTATTTATCAACTGATGATCCGTAAATAAATTTGGTATCGCCTACCTTGCGGATTTCAACCTTGCGCATCATCTGCCTGATAATAACGCCGATATGTTTATCATTGATGGAAACGCCCTGAAGCCTGTAAACCTGCTGGATTTCATCCATCAGATAACGCTGGAGCTTGCTTTCTCCCTGTATAAAAAGCACGTCATGGGGATTAATCGCGCCCATGCACAACGTTTCGCCGGCTTCTACGCTGTCACCGTCCCGCACCAGAAGCCTTTTGCTCATCGGAATCAAATGAGAAGTCTCTCTTCCAAACGCGTCAGTTACTATAACTTTCCTTTTTCCTTTTACAATACCGCGGAAATAAACAGTTCCTGAAACCTGCGCCAGAACAGCGGAGCTCTTTGGTTTACGCGCTTCAAACAACTCGCTTACGCGCGGAAGGCCGGAAGTGATGTCCATCGCTTTGGCTGATTCTTTTAATGTTTTGGCGATTCTGTGACCTTTTTGAATGTATATGCCTTCTTCAACAAGAACGATAACGCCGCCGGGCAGGAAGTAGGAAGCGACCTCATTGCCATTTTCATCAATAATTAAAATACGCGGCTGTTTGCTTTCATGCTGATTCTCCGTAATTTTTATATCAACCTTGCCGGTATCTTCATCGGTTTCTTCAATGAGCGTGGAGCCAAGAATGATATCTTCGTATTTTACAGTTCCGCTCGCTTCAGCGATAATCGGATCGGAGAAAGGATCAAATGTCGCGATGGTTTTATCCGCATCAACAACAGAACCTTTCTGAACTTCAAAATCAGACCCGTTCCTGATTTCTATTTTTTGATCCTGTCCGATCAGGTACAATGTTTCTTCATCATTGTTTTTCAGAACAAGAGCATAGGCTATCCCCGGAGACAGGATTTCTTCTGTACCGCGTTTAATGATAACGTCTCCCCGGTTAATTCTCTTTCCGTCAACGGCAATCAGTTTATCGCCGTGCTCAAGTTTAAATTCATTCATTATCTTATTAACAATGGCAAAACCTCTCCTTGTAAAGAGAAGGTGTCCGTTATCAAGCGTAATCGGACTTCCGATTATTTCCTTGACATATACCGGGTACTTCAATGTTATACGGCTTTCTTCGCTGTGCTTGGTCGCAACGCCGCCGATGTGGAAGGTACGCATCGTAAGCTGAGTGCCGGGCTGCCCGATTGACTGAGCGGCGATTGTTCCGACAGCTTCCCCGATATCCACAGTTCTGTTGGTCGCAAGATTGCGTCCGTAACATTTACGGCATACGCCGTATTTCGCTTCACATGTCAATACCGTTCTGATGCGCACAGTTTCAACGCCGGCTGCGTCAATTGCGTTGGCGATGGGTTCTGTTATCTCTTCATTCACATCGACAATCAGCTCGCCTGTTATCGGATGTTTAACGCGTTCAAGCGTAAAGCGACCGATTACGCGATCTTTCAGGGCTTCTACAATTTCTTCTCCCTGTTTGATTGACGAATATGAAATACCGTTAATGGTGCCGCAGTCGTCTTCATTTACAACCATATCCTGAGCAATATCAACAAGACGGCGGGTAAGGTAACCGGCCTGCGCGGTTTTAAGAGCGGTATCCGTAAGACCCTTGCGGGCGCCGTTAGTTGAAATAAAGAATTCGATAACCGATAATCCTTCCTTGAAATTCGATCTGATGGGAAGCTCATTAATGTCGCCGTTAGGTTTTGCCATAAGACCGCGCATACCTGCAAGCTGTTTAATCTGGTTGCGGCTTCCGCGGGCGCCGGAGTTTGCCATCATGTAAATCGAGTTAAAGCCGTCCCTGTCAGCCTCAAGAGTCTTCATTGTAATATTGGTAAGGTCTTCGTTTGTTTTTGTCCAAACTTCGACAACACGGTTATAGCGTTCTTCCGGAGTGATAAATCTCTGCCGCCATTGTCTTTGAATCGACTCTACTTCCTTGTTTGCCTTGTCGATCATCTCTGCTTTTTCTTTCGGAATTACAATATCATCAACGCCGATTGTCGCGCCGAATACAGTTGAGTAGCGGTAACCGGTTGACTTTATTGCATCAAGCATCTGAACGGTAATCCAGGAACCTTTCTCCTTGAAAATATGTTCAATAAGCGCACGCAGTTCCTTGTCCTTTAACTCGTAATTGATAAAGGGAATCTCGGCGGGAAGTTCTTCGTTAAACACAAGTCTTCCTGCGGTTGTAACGATTACGTTATTATCAGGCAACAGCGCAGTATGACCTACCTTGTCCCAAACAGGAAACTTCACTGATTTAAGACAGATAGCCGCTTCCATATCAAGCGATTTTCTTTCCACCGCCATAAGAACTTCTTCTGCGCTGGAATAATGGGGTATTTTATCTCTTGTTTCCGCTTTGCCCGAACCCGGTCTTTTTGCGTTTGTTTTAATCCTCGTAAGAAAGTTAATTCCCAAAACCATATCCTGGGACGGAAACACAATTGTCTTTCCGTTGGCGGGATTTAAAAGATTCCGCGCTGAAAGCATCAATGTCCAGCATTCCATCTGGGCAGCCTGCGTCAGCGGAACGTGAACCGCCATTTGATCGCCGTCAAAGTCGGCGTTAAAAGCATGACAGACTAACGGATGCAGTTTGATGGCTTTCCCTTCCACAAGCACGGGTTCAAACGCCTGAATGCCGAGGCGGTGAAGAGTCGGCGCGCGGTTCAGCATGACGGGGTGTTCCTTTACAACCTCATCAAGGATGGCGAATACTTCGGGAGTTTCCTGTTCAACAAGCATTTTTGCTTTTTTGATATTGAAGACCACATCCTTGTCGACAAGCTTTTTCATGATGAACGGCTTGAATAATTCAAGTGCCATCTTTGTCGGAATTCCGCACTGCCACATTCTAAGATCAGGACCTACGGTAATTACAGAACGTCCCGAATAGTCAACACGCTTTCCAAGAAGGTTCTGTCGGAAACGCCCCTGCTTTCCCTTGAGCATGTCGCTTATTGATTTAAGCGGACGGCTTGACGAGCCTTTAACCACTTTTTTCTTTTTGGAATTGTCGAATAACGCATCCACCGCTTCCTGAAGCATCCGCTTTTCATTGCGTATAATAATATCAGGCGCGGCAAGCGCCTGAAGTCTTTTAAGGCGGTTGTTTCTGTTAATCACCCTGCGGTATAAATCATTGAGATCGCTTGTGGCAAAACGCCCGCCGTCAAGCTGCACCATCGGACGAAGTTCCGGAGGAATAACAGGTATGACAGAGAGTATCATCCACTGCGGTTTGTTGTTTGAATTGCGGAAGTTCTCGGCAATTTCAATTCTTTTAAGAAGACGCTTGTCGCTCTTTGCGCCTTTTTCAATCATCTTTGCGCGAAGGTCAGCTACCATTTGATCAAGATTGAGATTTTCCAGAAGGACGCTGATGGCTTCGGCGCCCATGCCGGCAGTGAAACCGCCGCCGAATTTTTCCTGGGCGGCGGCATACTCTTCCTCCGAAAGAAGCTGGCACTTCTTTAAATTGGTATCACCTGAATCAATTACGATATATTTTTCATAATAGAGGACTGAACGAAGCTGATTTGTGGGAAGATCCAAAAGAAGCCCCATGCGGCACGGAACAGAGCGGTAATACCAGATATGAGAGACAGGAGCCGCAAGTTCAATATGACCCATTCTTTCGCGGCGGACTTTAAAGTGGGTAACTTCAACGCCGCAGCGGTCGCATATAACGCCCTTGTAGCGAATTGATTTAAATTTCCCGCAGTAACATTCCCATTCCTTGGTAGTCCCAAAGATACGCTCGCAGAAAAGACCTTCCTTCTCCGGCCGCAGCGTACGGTAATTGATTGTTTCCGGTTTTTTAACCTCTCCGTATGACCACGACCGGATCATGTCCGGTGAAGCCAGCCGTATCATTATATAATCAAAATCCGAAATGTCCCTCATCGTGTATACCTCAATTTTGGCGGCTTGCTGTACCAGCCTGACCGCACATTTTATTAAAAATGAAACATTGTTTCATTCAGCCGCTTAATTAATGTCCGTCTATAATGCGGAAACATTATGGACAGACTCTAATTAAAATTACTTCCGGATTTGGTTATCAGTTCCTCATCCTTTTCGGTAAGCGGTATTTGCTTTCCTTTTATATCAAATATTGACAGATCGAGAGCAAGACCGCGCAATTCCTGAACCAGTACGTTAAACGATTCCGGAATGCCCGCTGTCGTGGAAGGTTCACCCTTTACAATCGCCTCATATATTTTGGAACGCCCTGTCATGTCATCTGATTTGATTGTCAGAAGTTCCTGCAATGTATTGGCAGCCCCGTACGCTTCAAGCGCCCAGACTTCCATTTCACCGAGCCTCTGTCCTCCGAACTGAGCTTTACCGCCCAGCGGCTGCTGGGTAACAAGCGAGTATGGACCTGTTGAACGGGCGTGCATCTTGTCATCGACAAGGTGGTGCAGTTTAAGGAAGTATATCACTCCGCAGAATATCTGATTTACAAACGCTTCTCCCGTTCTGCCGTCGCGCAGCGTAGCTTTGCTCGTAACGGGCAATCCCGCTTCTTTAAGTTTTTCTTCAATCTGCTCAGCCGAAGGAGACTGGAAAACAGGAGCGGAATACCACTCATCAAGCGTTGAACCCGCCCAGCCAAGTTCCGTTTCAAGAAGCTGTCCGATATTCATACGGGACGGAACACCGAGCGGCGTAAGACAAATATCAAGAGGAGTTCCGTCTTCCATGAACGGCATATCTTCTTCAGGGAGGATTTTAGCGACAACNCCCTTGTTACCGTGGCGACCCGCCATTTTATCCCCTTCGCGGAGCTTTCTCTTGGTGGCGATTAACACCTTAACCACTTCTTCAACGCCCGGACTTAAAGAATCATGCTCCATCCGTTTAAGGCGCTGAATATCAATTACTGTTCCCTCAATTCCATGCTGCACTTTAAGTGATGTATCCCGCACTTCTTTTGCTTTTTCGCCGAAGATAGAGTTTAACAGTTTAAACTCGGGAGTTGTTTCAGTTTCGCTCTTGGGCGTTACTTTGCCGACAAGGATGTCGCCGGAGCGCACTTTCGCGCCGACACGGATAATGCCTTCGCTGTCAAGATTATCAAGGCTCTTCTCTGATGTGTTAGGAATGTCGCGGGTTATTTTTTCAGGTCCGAGCTTTGTATCCCTGACTTCAATGATAAATTCTTTGATATGTATTGATGTAAACATATCGTCCTTTACCACTTTTTGGGAGATAAGGATCGAGTCTTCGTAGTTGTATCCGTTCCACGGCATAAAACCTACAAGAATATTTCTGCCAAGGGCAAGCTCTCCGTTTTGTGTCGCAGGCCCGTCAGCTATTACCTGCCCTGAAGTGATCTTCTCGCCGAGTTTCACAATGGGGCGCTGATTATAACAGGTATCCTGATTTGTTCTTTGGAATTTTAAAAGCTGATAAACATCGTTGCCGCTGTCATCAATCGTTACCTGCGCCGCCGGTTTCGGATTTCCGGATCTTTCCGGTTTTATTACCACTTCCTGCGCTGTTACGCGAATAACCGTCCCGCCTCTCCGCGCCTTTACAAGAACGCCTGAATCGTAGGCGCATTTTGCTTCCATTCCGGTGCCGACTCGCGGCGCTTCCGGGAAAACAAGCGGTACAGCCTGCCTCTGCATGTTCGAACCCATAAGGGCGCGGTTCGCGTCGTCATGTTCAAGGAAGGGAATGAGCGAAGCCGAAACCGAAATAATCTGTTTCGGAGAAACGTCCATGTACTGAATATCTTCCGGCGTGCGGGTTGTATAATCACCTTGACGGCGGCACGAAACCTGATCTTCTGCGAAGGTGCCGTTGTTTCCTACTTTCGCTGAAGCCTGCGCAATGAAATAGCGATCTTCATCCATTGCGGAGAGGTACTCAATATCCTTGGTAGCAATACCCTTGTTTACTTTACGGTAGGGAGTTTCAAGAAAACCGTATTCATTGATGCGTGTATAATTGGCAAGCGAAACAATAAGACCGATATTCGGACCTTCCGGAGTTTCAATCGGACACATTCTTCCATAATGGGTGTAGTGAACATCGCGCACTTCAAATCCCGCGCGATCGCGGGAAAGACCTCCGGGACCAAGAGCGTTAAGGCGTCTTTTATGGGTAAGCTCTGCAAGAGGGTTAACCTGATCCATAAACTGGGAAAGCTGGCTTGAACCGAAAAATTCCTTGATAGCAGCGACGATAGGTTTAATCGAAATCAGCTCCTGCGGCTTTATGGTATCGGTTTCCTTTAGGCTCATTCTTTCCCTTGCGATTCTTTCCATACGGCTGAAAGCTGTTTTCATCTGATTGGTCATAAGCTCGCCGACAGAACGAATGCGCCTGTTTCCAAGATGATCAATATCATCAAAAATTTCATCGCCAATATAAACTTTTATAAGGAATTTCATGGTAGCGATGATATCTTCAGTCGTAAGGGTCAATTTATCCATCGGTATATTGATGTTAAATTTTTTATTCAATTTGTAGCGTCCGACTTTTCCAAGATCATACCTGCGGTCAGAAAAATACATGCTGAGAAGATCTTTTTCCGCTTGATCGACTGTAACAGATTCACCCGGCATCAGGACTGAATAAACAGCCATCAGAGCTTCATCTTTTGACGGCTCGCTTCCTTCCTTCGGGAATTTAATATCTTCGCGTTCAAAACAGTTCAGAAGCATCGGCGAGTTCAGCGAATTTTCATTTTCAAAATCTATATATTCAATTGACTTAATCCCGTTTTTAATTAGTTCATCTATGTTGTGCGGATGCAGTTTATCGCCGCAGCGGTGGATCAGTTTCTGCCCTCCTTCGGCGTCTTCAACATAAACTGATTTGGCAAGCACCTTGCCGGAAATCTTCTCCCTTGTTTCCCTGTCATCCTTGAGTTTTAGTGTTTCGGAAACATAAAAAGCGTCTATAATGTCTTCCCTTGTGGAGAAACCCAATGTACGAAGGAAAATTGTTCCAAGTATGCGTTTTTTTCTGTCTATCTTTGCGTAAATTAAATCGCGCTTTTGATCGATTTCAAATTCCAGCCAGCTCCCGCGGTAGGGAATTATCCGTGAAGAGTACACTCCCTTTTCATGACAAAAAATAACGCCGGGCGATCTGTGTATCTGGGAAACAACTACCCTCTCGGCTCCGTTAATGATAAATGTGCCGCGCTCTGTCATGAGCGGAATATCGCCCATATAAATATCTTTCTGGCGAATCTCTCCGGTCTGCTGAAAGACAAGGTTAACTCTTGCCTTAAGCGGCACTGCGTACGTAAGACCTTTTTGTTTACATTCAAGTTCTGATACCTTGATGTTGTCTTCATCAAAAGTGTAATACTCAAATTCAAGCCTCATGTCTTCATTCGGACTTTTTATGGGGAAGGTGGTTTCAAAAACTTCAAGAAGCCCCTGCATCGCTATTTTTTCGCCTTTTTTAACTTTTTCTCTTTGCAGGAAACGCTCGTACGAATTGAGCTGAATATCGATAAGATCAGGTAAATCTATAACATCCTGAATATCCTTCCCAATATACGATCTTTTATCCGCCGCTTTTACTCTCGTCATCAACTTCCCTCCTTGGCATCAGATAAAAAATGTCTGATACCATATATTTACAAAATGAACATCAAAAACTAACGATAACGCAATAACGCACAAAGACCGTATATCAGCCTTTGTGCGATTGCGAGAAAAGAAAAATTAAAAAACAGAACTTATTGAATCTCAATAGTACCGCCTGCTGCGGTGACAAGATCCTTGATTTTGCCGGCTTCTTCCTTGGAGACCCCTTCCTTGAGCGGTTTCGGAGCTCCTTCAACAAGATCCTTCGCTTCCTTAAGACCTAAGCCTGTCACAGCGCGGACTTCTTTGATTACGGCAATTTTCTTGGAATCATCAAACGCTTTGAGGATAACATTAAACTCTGTCTTCTCTTCAGCGGCAGGAGCGGCTGCTCCGCCTGCTGCGCCGGCAACAGCTACCGCTACAGGCGCTGCGGCTGATACGCCGAATTTTTCTTCCATCATTTTAACAAGTTCTGAAACTTCAAGAACTGTCATGGAAGCAATCGCTTCTAAAATTTCTTCTTTTGTGGCTGCCATATTATCTTCTCCTTAATTCAAATTATTGCGCTTCATACGAAGCGCGAATTTGACCGCTTTAGCGGTCTATCTTTCAGTTTGACAGAACAGCAGCAAGAAGTCTGACAAACTATTTCTTCCGGTCGAAACCGGATTAATTAGAGTCTGTCTATAATGTGGACACATTATAGACAGACCACCTTAAAAACGCATTTTCGCAGCCTGAGTACCAAAGGTACTAAAGGCGAGAAAATGCAAGGTCTGTCCGCAAAGTAACCGACTTTGTGGACAGACACTAATTCCTTAACTCGCTTCTGCTTTTTTATCAGCGACAGCCTTAACTGTGCGAACCAGTCTTGCAGGTACGTCATTGAGCGCGGCGGCAAGATTACGCGCAGGTCCATTCATGACAGACATGAGCATGGAAATAAGTTCCAGCCTTCCAGGAAGCCTTGAGAACGCTTCAGTCTGGGCTGCGTTATAGATTGTATTTCCGATCAACGCTCCCTTTACCTGAAGAGCGGGAACTTCCTTGAGAAAGTCGTATAAAATTTTCGCTACTTCGTTTGGATCTTTCGGAGTGATCGCGACAGCGGTAGGTCCTGTAAGATAACCGGACAAATCCGGAGTGGAAAGCTGTTCAAACGCAATACGCGCAAAATTGTTTTTAACGACTTTATACTCCACATCCTTGGCGCGTAACTGCTTCCTTAAATTGGTGATCTGTTCCACTGTCAGTCCGCGGTAGTCGGTAAAGATATAATCTTTCGCGTTTTTAAGAGTATCCTTTAACTCGCCGATAGCTTTGGTTTTACTGTCCTGTATTTTTTTGGCGATTATAGCCATATATCCTCCATAAAAAATTTATGTGAAGTTCGCAATGCAAACCAGCTTGCGCAGCGAACTTGCAAACTGAAAACCCTATGGGTTTTCAATCCTGATCCCTGATTGCAATCCATACTCCCGGTCCCATTGTGGAAGCGACCGATACGGTCTGAATAAATTCACCTTTCACATCAACAGGCCGTTTGCGTTTGATCTCAGTTATGACCGCCCTGACATTTTCCTCGACCTTTGAAGGCTCCATGGAAACTTTCCCGACAGCAAGATGGACAACGCCTGTTTTATCAGCTCTGAATTCAACGCGCCCTTTTTTAAGTTCAGCAAGCGTTCCTTTAAGATCGAAGGTAACTGTTCCCGTTTTGGGATTTGGCATAAGCCCTTTGCGTCCAAGCACCATACCGAGCTTGCCGACATCCTTCATCATGTCGGGAGTCGCGACAGCGATGTCAAAATCAGTCCAGCCGCCTTTAACTTTTTCGATTAAATCATCAGCGCCGATAAACGTAGCTCCCGCCTCCTGCGCCTCCTTCTCTTTTTCAGGTTTGCAGAAAACAAGAACTTTCTTGTCGCCGCGGAACTGATTAGGCAGAACAACAGTATCGCGGACTGACTGGCTTTTCTTCAGATTGAGTTTAACCGACAGATCCACCGTTTCATCAAATTTTGCAAATGCCATGGATTTAACGAGTGTCAAAGCTTCGCCGAGTTCATAAGTATTGACGGAATTGTACTTTTTAAGGCTTTCGTTGTATTTCTTTCCGTGTTTCATTTTTCCACCTCTACACCCATTGACCTTGCAGTACCGGCGATAATCTTCACGGCAGCGTCCAGATCGTTTGCTGAAAGATCCGCCATCTTTGTTTTTCCGATTTCTTCAAGCTGCTTTCTGGTAATTTTACCGACCTTCACCTTGTGGGATTCTTTTGAACCCTTATCAAGCCCGATTGATTTTTTAATCAATACTGAAGCCGGCGGCGTTTTGAGGATAAATGCGAATGTTTTATCCGCGTAAACAGTAATAATTACAGGGATTGTAAGCCCCGGCTCGAAACTTTTAGTCCTGTCGTTAAACTGTTGGACAAATTGAGGGGCGCTCACGCCGTGAGGTCCAAGCGCAGGTCCGACAGGCGGCGCCGGAGTGGCTTTTCCCGCAGGGCACTGCAGCTTGACATAGGCTGTTACTTTCTTTTTTGCCATTTTTACTCCTTTTGTGGTACACCGGCACATGGCGTGCGCCGGATTAACGAAAAAACCTTATGTTTTCTCTTCCACTTTAAATTATTTAAACTTTCTCCACCTGTAAAAGATCAACCTCTACAGGCGCGTTTCTTCCAAAAATTCCAACCATCACTTTCAGTTTGTTCTTTTCATGATTAACTTCTTCGATAGTACCGACAAACGACTCAAAAGGTCCGTCAATAATCTTGACCTGCTCGCCGGGAGTAAATGTCTGTCTGGTGCGGACAGTTCTTTCTCCTTTAATCTCGCCGGATTTATGTAAAATAGCCCTTGCCTCATCGCCGGTTAAAGGCTGAGGCTTACGATCAGCGGGGGTTCCGACAAAACCGGTGACTCCCTGTATTTTCTTTATTTTTGAACAAGCCGCTTTCCACCCCATGTCAGCGTCCGGAAGATCCATCTCCACCAGAATATATCCGGGAAGGAATTTCCTTGTCTGTGTGCGTTTCTTGCCGTCTTTAACTTCGACCACTTCTTCGGAGGGAATTTTTATGTCGCGGACAACACTTTTATCCAGTTCCCCGCTTTCAGTCATCATGCGGATGGTTTTTTCAATTTTGTTTTCATATCCCGAATATGTATGCAGGACATACCAGCCAGTAGCCATTGTTTACCTGTTATCCTAAAATAAAGCTCTAATGCCCATAAGCAGCAATAAGTCAATTAATCCCAGAACCGCAGCAATAATGATGGTAGAGACAAGCACAACCTTTACCGAACTGATTACATCATCCCTGCCCGGCCATACTACCTTTTTAAGCTCAGCGTACGATTCCTTTACAAACAGAACAATTTTCTTCATGATATTTCCTTTACCAATTATGCCAGACTATGGCATTATACAAAAAATTATCCAGGCGCAGTAGGCTTCGAACCCACGACCTGCGGTTTTGGAGACCGCCGCTCTACCAACTGAGCTATACGCCTTGGTTAGCTTTTTCCAAAACCATACTGGCTTTGAAAAAGACTCTAATTACTTTACTTTTGTCTCCTTGTGGACTGTGTGTTTCCGGTCGTGCGGGCAGTACTTCTTAAATTCAAGTTTTTCCTGAATATTGCGTCTGTTCTTGCTGGTTGTATAATTGCGTCTTTTACAATCAGTACACTGTAAAGCTATCAGTTCAACTACATTTTTCTTGCTTGCCATATAAAACCTCACTAATAACGGGGAAAACCCCAAAAAATCCTCTTTAAAAGATGGAGTGTTTTCAAAACTCGGCTAGTTCTGAAAAAACCTCAATATGCCTCCAGCGAAGCTGATTTTGAACACCCGATAACGAAGATTTTTCATAGAAATATCTTCCAAAACGAAATCTGAAGGGTTTCACTAGCCCTCAATCAGAATCGAACTGATGACCTCATCCTTACCATGGATGTGCTCTGCCAACTGAGCTATAAGGGCAAATAACCCATGTCCGGGACCAGCCGCGCAATTAGGGCGGCGTTGCAAGGATATTAAAAATACCGATTTTAGTCAAGCGGCGGCTGAAGAAAAACTAAAAAATAAGGCATTAAACCCCTCAATGCGAATAAAATTTATTTTGAAAAAATCATAAAAAAATATTATAATTTTAATAAAACGAGGTTTTCCCTAAACTTCAGCTTTTGGGAAAGCCGCCATTTAAATGAAAAGTGGGCGCGAACTTTTGGTTCAAAGACCGCTTTTTTAGGAACTTTTTCCAAAACTAACCGGGTTTCGGGAAAAGTTTAAACAAGAGGTATTAAAAATGTCAATACATATTAGCGCAAAAAAGGGAGAAATTGCAGAATCAATACTGCTTCCCGGCGACCCTCTCCGCGCCAAGTTTGTCGCGGAGAATTTTCTTGAAAATCCGGTGCAATACAACAGTATTCGCAATATTTTTGGTTATACGGGGACTTTCAAGGGGAAAAAGGTTTCTGTTCAGGGAACAGGGATGGGAATCCCGTCGATATCAATATATGTAAATGAACTTTTCAGGGAATATGATGTAAAACGGGCAATCCGTATCGGGACAGCAGGTTCAATAAACAAAGATGTAAAATTGCGGGATATTGTACTTGCGATGTCAGCCTGTACCGATTCAAACGTAAATAATATCAGATTCAGCGGCAGAAGTTACGCTCCTACGGCATCATTCAGTCTTCTCAAAAGTGCATGGGATATCGCCGTCTCCAAAGGCTGGTCTCCGAAAGCCGGTTCCGTTGTATCAGCCGATATGTTTTATACGGAAGATACAGATGAATGGAAGCTTTGGGCTAAATTCGGCTGCCTTGCGATTGAAATGGAATGCGCCGAGCTTTACACTCTCGCTGCCAAATACGGCAGAGAAGCTTTGGGCATCATCACAATATCTGACAATATAATTACAGGTGAGACCACTACTGCTGAAGAGCGGCAGTCAACCTTCACCCGAATGATGGAAGTTGCGCTGGAAACGGCAATCAGTTAAGGGAGTTTTTCGATAATTTCCGTTTATTGGACAACTTCATTAGAATTTGCTGCATTATCGCAGCATAAATGTACGCCGGCGGTTAAAAACAGGACTTGCGAGATAACTAACCGGGTTGCCGAACAGTCCAGTTACCAGAGCCGCCGGCTTGTGTACGTAGTATAATTATTTGATTTGTTGACATTAATTTAGAATCATGTCAAAAATAAAACAAAGGTGAGGATAACAAAACATGGTGAAGATTCTTGTTGTCGATGACAGCCAAATTATGAGAAATATTGTAAAGAACACATTTGCTGATATGAAAGTTCCGCATCTGTGTCTGGAAGCTGAAGACGGAAAACAGGCATTGCGCCTTCTGGAAAGCAATGATGTTACAATAATCTTCCTGGACTGGAATATGCCAGGAATGGACGGCATCGATTTTCTGAAAGTCGTAAGAGGCGTACCAAAATATAAAGATCTGCCCATTATCATGGTCACTTCCGAAAGAGGTAAATTCAGCGTAATTGAGGCTTTGCAGAGCGGAGCTACAGATTATATGGTAAAACCTGTCAAGGATAAGGTTTTTAAAGAAAAAGTAACAGAATTACTTATGTTGATGAAATAAGGTAGGGAAATATGGAAGAGTATATTCAGCCTTTTATTGAAGGCACAGAAGAAGTTTTTCGTGATTTATGCAACACGGAAATAAAAGCGAGCAGACCTTATTTTGTTTCAAAAGATGAATTTGAAACTATCTGGGATGTTTCAGGGATTATCGGGCTATCCGGCGAAGCGAACGGCGCCGTTGCTATATCAATAAAAGAGGTAACAGCCTTTAAACTTACCAGTATACTGACAGGAAAAGAGTACACCTCCGTTGACAGGGAAGTTACCGATATGCTCGGCGAGGTTATAAATATTATAGCCGGAAATGTGAAAAATGTTTTTGAAAAAAAACACAGGGTAAAAATTTCCATACCTTCAATTATAAAAGGAAAGGCGCACACCATTGTATGGCCTTCAGAAAAAGCAAGGATTATCTGCATTCCCTTCACAATTTTTAACGATCAGGAACTATGTCTGTCTGTGGCGGTGGAAGAAGCTAAATGACATTTAGCAGGGTAAAAGACTTAATAAGTTCAATTTTAATCGGCAAACGTTATTACAAACTCACTGATATTAAGGAACAGGTAAGGTATATGACCATGAACTGGATTTTCATGGTCGCGACTTTGCCGCTTTCAATTCTTGGTTTTACGCAGATTGGTCATGATACAACAAGGGTGTTCATAGACTTTGGCATCGCATTCCTGTGTTTAAACGCCCTTATAATGATTCGTTCAAAAATCCCCCTAAAATTTGTACCTGTTTTTCCTGTTACTGTTTTCGGGATGTATTGCTGTTATCTGTTATACCTTGGTGATTTAAATTTTTGGGCTGCTGTCTGGCTTTTTTCTTTTCCGCCGATAGTTATCTTTCTCTGTCAGATGACAGTCGGTCTTATAGAGAGTATCGTTGTTTTAATTATATCAATTGTTTTATTTTATACTCCTCTTTCAAACATAATGCCGCTGGGTGCGCCTGACGGTGATGTAAAACTGAGGATTATCGGCGTTTATTTTCTTATAACAAGCCTTTCTGTAATATACGAATCGATCAGTATTTTAAAAGACCGCAAGGAGGCTGAGTTAAAGGGAGAGCTCGCCAATGAAAGGGATATGATTCAAACCATGAAGGACAATATCAATCAGGGTATATTCCTTCTGGACAAGAATTTAAATATTCTTCCCCAATATTCCAGCACATTGATTTCGATTCTTTCCTATTACGGTTCGGATCTGACAGGTAAAAGTTTTCTTGATATACTCCACGCCTCACTTGATTCAAGACAGTTAAATGTAATGAAAGGCTATTTTGCGATGGTCTTCTCCAAAGAAAAATCCGCGAAAGTTCTGGAAGCCGCAAATCCGATCTCTGAATTCGAATTTAAAGCTGATGATGAAATCAAGTATTTAAGCACGAGATTCCAGCTCATAGAACAGATAAATTCCGATCCTGTTATCATCGGAATCGTTCAGGACATCTCTAGGGAAAAAGAAATAGAAAGGGAGCTTGAGGCGCAGAAAGAAATCCAGGAAATGGAAATGAAGAATCTGTTCGATGTCATCAAAATCGATCCTCTTGTTTTCCAAAACTTTATAGAAGATACTGAGGCCAATTTTAACGCCATAAACGCCCTTTTAAAAGATCGCAAACTCTCAGAAAAGCAGGTTGTAACCAAAACATTCCAGTATATTCATGCAATTAAGTCCAACGCATTAATTCTTGATCTTGAAAATCTCGCCGGTAAACTGCATGTTCTTGAAGACCATATTAAAAACGTATCAGTTAAAGAAAGGATTTTTACAAATGATGTTTTGACCATAGCGGTTAAAATAGAATCTTTCATGCAGGAGATGGATTCATACATAGCGATAACGAAAAAAATAACCGCTTATAAATCGACAAACCAGATGGATACAATTCTTATCAGTTCCCTTACAAAAGCTGTAGACAGACTGGCGTCAGAATCAAAGAAGATGGTAAAGATTCAGGCAGGTCAGATTGATTTGGGTATTCTTGAATCTAAACTGCGGAAACCAATCAAGGAAATATTATACCAGTGCGTGAGAAACTCCATATATCACGGAATTGAATCTGCGGGAGAAAGAACCAAAAAAGGAAAAAATCCCCAGGGACTTTTGGCATTCAGCGTAAGAAATGTTGAAGGCAAGGCTGAAGTTACTTTCTCTGATGACGGCGGCGGTCTTGACTGGCAAAAAATTAAAACCAAATATGTTGAGAATAATCCGGGAACAAATCCCGACAGGAAAATTCTTTTAAGTTCGATTTTTTCACCGGAATTTTCCACCGCGGAAGAAACCAGCACCGCAGCAGGCCGCGGAGTGGGATTAAGCTTTGTAAAGGACATTGCCAAGGAATACAACGGCAATATCAATGTTAACTCAACGGAATCCGGTCTTGTTTTTAAATTTACCTTCCCGATACCGAAATAGTTTTTTAAAAATCCAAAAGCGAAAACTGCTCTATATCTGGCGTGGTCTGACATGATAACAATACTACGAAAATGTTGTGCCTGACACCATCGCGCCACATGTAAAATGCTCAAGATTGAGGGTAAGGCTGGAAAAATCCTGGAATTTTGATATGATTAGTTATGAAGGTTATTCTCGAAAAGAAGGCGGCAAAATACCTTGAAAGTCTTGATGCCGTAATGAAGCAGCGTATCAAACAGGCATTATGGGATTTAGCTAAAGAACCGCCTTCCGGTGATATTATAAAATTGCA
>WQTD01000021.1 GCA_009786455.1 Treponema sp. | reverse complement strand
GAACATATCGGCATGTCAGGCATTCCTCTTGATCCGTATCCGTATTACCCTGAAAACGCAAAGACGCTGTTTTTAACGGCGGACGCTGCATGGGACAAGGACATTACCGGCAAAATAAAGCAAAGTCTTTTAAACGGGAGCAAGGTATTTATTACAGCCAACTTGTATAAAAATCTGGCTGACAGGGGAATCAAAGACATTCTTCCAATGGAAATTACCGACAGAAAAGTAATAACCGACAAATTTACAAACAGCGCTTTCGGAAGGAATAACTGCGGATATCTGAGATCAGAAACTCCTGTTACAATACCTCACATCGCCTATAATGAGAACGATATATGGGTTCTTTCATCGGCTCTTACTCCGTATTCGAGCCATCCGCTTTTATTATGCGGTTCGTACGGCAAGGGAACTCTCTATGTGCTTGCGGTTCCCGATGTCCCGGCTGACTTGTATAAACTTCCTGCGGAAACACTGACAATGCTGCGCAGGGAAATGAATTTGCGGGTAACGCTTGAATGCTGCGGCAGGGTAGCGCTTTTCCTTTATGACAACGATACTTTCATTATTCAGTCATTCCTTGACAGAGTAGAACTTGTGCGCCTCTGCATAAACAAACCTGACGTCAGGCTTACGCCTGTTTCATCGCCGCAATGGATGCGCCAGATGAAAAAAGTCCGTATAAGCGACAGCGAAAGCGTTTTTGAAACTCATTTAATGCCGGGACGCTATTCGGCGTTCAGGATTGAGGAGTAATCAAGCTGTCAATGTTGCATGCGTTTCAGCAAGCTGTTTTATAATGGGTAGTTTCTGCGGACACTTTGATTCACATGTGCCGCATGCGGTGCACTTTGACGCGTCCGCGCTTTTTATCCAGCTCCAGCCGTTGACCACTTCCTTGTAAGCGATTTTTGCGTGTTCCTTCAAATCATATACGCGGTAACGGTTCATAATTTCGAACAGATACGGAATTTCGATTCCGGCGTGACATGGTTTGCAGTAATTACAGCCTGTACAGTAAAGTTTTGCAAGTTCCCTGTTTTCTTCCATCATGGCGTTGACATGCTTTAGTTCGTCTTCTGTTAAATGTCCTGTGCGTGATGCGATATCAAAATTTTCTTTCAGCATTTTCTCATTCTCCATGCCGGAAAGAGCCATATCAATATTTTCATTTGAAAGAACAAAACGCAGAGCCATCTCCGCGGTGCTTACAGGCTTGTTTTTTAATAGTCCCTGTATCTGTTTACTTGGCGGTCCAAGACGTCCTCCTCCGGCGGGTCCCATTACAATTACGCCGAGCCCTTTGGATTTTGCGTATGCGATATTTTCCTCATTTGAACGATCCAGCATGTTGTACTGAACAAGCGTCGATTCAAAAAGACCGCAGTCAATTATCGGCTTATAATTCTCCGCCGCGTCATGATACGAAAATGAGATGTGTTTAATAAATCCCTGTTCTTTTGCTTTCTGCGCGGCTTCAAGCGGTCCGAATTTTAATCCCTGCCAGCCTTTAAAGCTGTTAAGATTGATGCCCCAGAAATGATAGAAATCGATGTAACTAGTGTCCAGATTTTTTAAGGAATTTTCCAGGCGCTGCATCCAGTGATCGCCGTCGTTATCTTCGATTGGATTCTTGGTGGACAGATATACTTTGTCCCGCCAGCCTTTTAACGCTTTGCCTACAGCCGCTTCGCTCAATTTTTCGCAGTACAAAGGCGCGGTATCAACGTAGTTTATTCCCATCTTGAATGCCTGCTGCATAAGAGGGACGGCGAGGTCTTCGTCAACTATTTTTTTTCCGTCAGTCTCTTTCATGGGAAGCCTCATCGCGCCGAATCCAAGAGCGGAAACCTTCACGCCTGTTTTGCCGAATTCCTTGTAAATCATAAATTTTCTTACATCTCCAGAATTACTTCATTCTCCGCTTTCAGGATTGATGCGGGAATGTAATTTCCTTCTACCGCGGTTCCGTTGACTGTTAGTTTTTTACAGCCGCTTTCCTTTCCGTCAGGATTGTTTACCTTGATGTTAAGCTTGCTGCCGCGGAAAGATTTTTCCATTGTAAAGGATTTCCATGACGAGGGAATTGCGGGGGAGAGCCGCAATCCTTCAATGTCCGGTCTTAAACCGAGAATGCCTTCTACGCTGCCGACCATGACGGTGCTTGCAGTTCCTGTAAGCCAGTGAACGTGGCTGCGTCCTTCGAAGGGGCTGTCTGTGCTTTCTGTGAACTGCGAATAAACATACGGTTCGACAAGACGTGTGTCCGCAATTTCGTTCTGGGCTGCAGGACAGCTTTCCAGATAATACTGAACGGCGCGCGAGCCTCTTCCAAGCAGAGCTTCCGCCAGAATTATCCAGCCCTGAGACTGAAGGAAGATTCCTCCGTTCTCTTTTGTGGACGGATTAAATAAAAGAGCCAGCGCTCCGTCGAAAGCGTGTTTGCGGTAGGAAGGAGCCATGAGGCGCAGTCCGTATTTTGTATTCAGTTCTTTATTTACAAGATCGAGGATTGCTTTTCCGCGTTCTTCATTCGCAAAGCCCGATATTACCGCCCAGCTCTGCGGATTTAACCAAAGACTTGCTTCAGGATCGCCTGACTTGCCGACAATCTCATCTTTTTCCGTGATACCGCGTACTAAACGGTCTTTGTTCCAGCAGCGTTCCTCTATCAGTTTTCCAAAACGGTTTTTTTGATCTGTCATCTCTTTTTCTGACACGGAATCTTTTTTGTATTTCGCAAAGCGGATCATTATTTCAAACGCATAGTAAAGCTGCAGCGCTACAAAAACGGAAACTCCCTTTGCGCCGAGACGCAGACAGTCGTTCCAGTCGGCGTGAAGTCCTGCCGGCAGGCCATGAATACCTAAATTGTTAAGTGAAAAACCAATCGCTTTTTTCAGATGATTAAAAAGCGTGTCTTCGCCTTTGTCGGCGTATGGGATTACTTCGTCAAGAAGGGCAGTATTTCCTGTTTCTGCGATATATTTCCAGACTGTCGGGAACAACCACAGCGCATCGTCTGCGCGGTAAGACGGATGCCCTGTCTCTTTTCTGTAGGATTCATCTTCGGGTTTATCTTCCTTGCCGGGATTATGGCTGTACTTTACAAGCGGGAGCGCGCCGCCGTGATTTACCTGGGCGGAGATCATAAATTTGATTTTTTCCAGAGCCATCTGCGGATCAAGATGGATGATACCCTGAATATCCTGCACTGTGTCGCGGTAACCGTAACCGTTGCGCTGACCGCAGTAAATAAGAGAAGCGGCGCGCGACCAGACGAATGTGATAAAACACTGATAGGCGTTCCATGTGTTGATCATGTTGTTAAAGTTATCATCAGGAGTGTTAACCACCAGATTGGAAAGTTTTGAGTGCCAGTAATTTTTTAAAATGCCGATTTCTTTTTCAGGGAGATTTGCGTCTTCATAACGCGAGATGATTTCTTTTGCCTGAGTTTCGCGTTTTTGTCCAAGCAGGAAAACAAATTCCGCGCTTTTTCCCGGCGCAAGCTCAAATGCTGTGTGCAGAGCGCCGCACGGATTCATGTTGTAGTTGAGTGTTCCGTCAAGCTTGCCGTTTTCAATTGAAACAGGATTTCCGTAATCGCGGTATTTGCCGAGGAACGCCGCCCGGTCGCCGCAATAGCTTGTAATTTTTGCGCCGGCAAGACCGAAGAAGCGGGTTTCTACGCGGCTTTCGTTNACTGCGTTCAGGCAGTTCTCATTTATTGTCTGTAAAATAAATTTTTCCTTAAAATAAGTGCGGGTAATAAACTGCGTGTACTGAAGGTTAACCTGATCCTGCTCGTAATAGCTTTCGCATGTTAATTCTACAAAACCAAAACAGGATATCTTTCTTGCTTTGTTTCCCTTGTTTGTTATTTTTACTTTCCAGACTTCATAATCCGCGTCCTGCGGAACATAATAAGCCGCTTCCGAACTTATATCTTTGTATTCAGCGTCAATCTTTGTATAGCCTGTGCCGTGGCGGCAGACAGATTTATATTGAGAAAGAGATTTTCCGACAGGCTGCCATGAAGCCGACCAGTAATCGCCGGTCTCGTCATCACGAAGGTAGATATAGCGTCCCGGTCTATCCTGTTCGTTAAAACGGTAGCGGATCAATCGTCCTGCGGCGCCGCTCTTTACAAAGCTGTAGCCGCCCGCATTATTTGAAATAATTGCGCCGTATGCGGGAGAACCCAGATAATTTGCCCACGGCGCCGGCGTATCCGGCTTATCAATTACATATTCCCTGTTTGCAGGATCAAAAGAACCGTATTGCATAACAACCTCCATATCATCAGTATTGATTTACTTTGTTAAATCATTTTATCATAAAACAGATGGATTTGGAACAGGAAGAATCTTTGTATGAATTTCTAGAAAATGCAAAGGATCCTTTTGAAATAGATGATATTGTCGCTTATCTGCAGGGTTCCTCTGCAAAACGCGGCGCAGGCAAACGGGATAAAAGGCTTTTATATGAAGTCAACGCCTATCTTGATACCAGAAAAATCGCTTTTAAAATTGACAATCGTCATTGGGTTTCCCGCAGGGGATGTTTTGAGCCCGGAGAATTCATTATTACTCCCACAAGACTGGAACTGCTGAACGGCATTTTAATTCCCGGACACCGGGGCATTCCGTTCGCCAATCCGCTCATCATGCCTAACCGTTATCAGTTTTTCTGGAAAGGCAAGCTTGTTCCTTTTACGACAACCGAAGCTTCTCCCGAAGATCTTTATCCGTATTATTGTATTTACGGCGAAGAATTCGCTCCCCAATATATTGCAAGGGAAAATCCGAAAAATGAAGAAGCGTTTTGCAAGGATCCTTACGAAGATCCGCCGGAAGTTTCTATAACCACGCTTGATATGCGGACAATTTACAGGGAGTCGTCTTTTATACCGGGAGATCGTTTTGTTGTGCGCGCAATCGACTGGAAAGACTGCCGCTTTAAACTTGAAAAGTGCGGAAAGGATGAATGGCAGCAGGCAAGGCTGGATGAATGGCTTAATGCTGCAGAAAGCGGTTTTGAAGACAGTTTTACCCTGCTCGGTCCCGGAGCCAGTACAGAAGAACAGATTGCATTTGCGTATTGGTTCGGCGGAAAAAGAATGAGGGAAATCCCCGCTTATTCGCTGGAAGAATTTTTATATGAAAAAACAAACCGCATAGAAACTGTGCCGTACGGAATTGAAACCCGTTTCTGGTTTGCAGGGAAAGATATTCCCGACAGTCAGGCTCTCCAGAATTATACTGTTCCTCCTGACAGAACATTCATCGAAGATCTTCTGTATAAAAAAAATATTCCCATATCCGAATTTGTAATTCTCTCCTATATCAGGGACGCTTTTTTCCGCAATGAAAAGGAAATTGATGAAGTTGTGAACAGAATTATTCCGCCGGTGATTCACCTTGATGAAACCGAATGGGATATTATAACCGATTATATTTCCGACACAATGGTTGATTTTATTAAAGGGTATTCATTGTTTCTTGATAAGGGAGCGGGACCTGTAAGGCAGAGAGTTGCGGAACTGCATACAGCGGTTATTGATCTTTCAGCGAGACTTCAAAAAGGAGAAATTGATACTACGTGGCTGCCAAGACATACATTTATCGTGCTGTCGCAGATTCAGGGACATGCAGCGGCTCTGCTTGAAGACCTTGCTTTTGATGAATCTCCTTCTGAAAATGAAATCGCCGCAATGGATAATTCGCTTGACAGCATGATTGATACTTATTCTGAAATAAAGGAACTCATTAACAATTCGATGGATAATTTCAGAAAAAGCAATCTCACTGTAATTCACGGAGGAAGAAATTCAGGACAACTGTGGAGAATGATACAGATCAGCATTTCCGGTCTTGATATCTGGCGGAGGGCGATTGTTTCCCATGAATGCAAGATGGAAGAGCTTCATAAAATTATTCAGACCGCAATGGGCTGGACAGGTTCCCTTCGTTTTCGTTTTTACTGTGAAAAACCTGACGGCGGCAAGGAGTATGTTCATGACAAGGTTAAACTCGGCGATGTTGATTTTCGCGGAAGAAAGGAACTTGTTTATGAATACGGTTTAAACTGGAATGTTAAAATAATTATCATGGCGTCTTATGAACCTGCGAAATTTGAAGAAACGCGCTTCATCGCCGGAGAAGGCGCTTCGCCTCCCGAAAAAATCGAAGGTCCGCGTCATTTTAAGAAACTGCTTGATCTTTATGAAACGGAAAACAACAAGGAAAAGCAGTCAGCCAGACAGGAGTTGGGGCAGGAGTTTACTGGAGCCTTTGATCTTGATACAATAAACAGAAATTTACGCGCTGTTATCCGCAGCGGAGAGAGTTAATGAATAGTGAAAAAAATGAAAGTCTCGCGCAGCTTTTAATGCGCGGAGGGATTTATTATAACGTTCCAGGTGGCGCCCAGAAGGAAGTTCTGTTAAATTTGGTTAACATGCTGCCTGCGCTTTCCGCTGAAAAAAGCGAAGCGCTTTTTAACGCGGTGATGGAAAGGGAAGCCCTCATGTCCACCGGTGTTGAAAACGGCATCGCACTTCCCCATCCGCGCACACCGATGCTTGATGAAAAGGATGATCCTTTTATTGCAATCGCGTTTCCCGCAAAATCTCCCGACTGGCAGACGCCCGACGGCAGCGAAGTGCATACTATATTTTTAATTGTTTCAAAATCGCCGAAGCAGCACCTTTGCGTACTTTCAAAGATCAACTTTCTATGTCAGCAGGAAGAGTTTTTAAAATTGATTACCGCCCAGTCTTCTGAACAATTAATTATAAGCACAATTGAAAAAATGGAAAAAAAGTGGGAATAGAAAAATTTAGACCTGCAGGATTTTTCCCAGTTCTATTTTCCAGTCGCCGGATTTTGAAATAATGCTTTTTACTCCAAGCGCTTCAAGGCGTTTGTGTCTTTTGACTTCATCGCTGGAAGTCACTACGATTACAGGGGTTTTTTGAGGCAATGTCATCAGCCGTTTGAGAAACTCCTCGCCTCCCATGTCCGCCAGCGAAAGACCTGTTATAACAAATGACGCTTTGCCGTCAACTACAGCGTTTACCGCGTCCTCGCCTTTTTCAAAACTTTCACATTCCAGCCCTTTTTCCGACAGGAAAGACTTCATTAATTTGCGGAAAAACTCACTGTTATCAACGTGAATTACATGCTTCATTTTTAACTCCCTCTGACCGTTATTATATAATACAATGGCGTATTTGTAACTAAATTAATGTTTATTTTTTTTATTTCACCGGAGGAGATGGTTATGGCATTAAGATCACCCAGTCTGATTATTCCGCTTTTTATCTTTTTCAGCCTGAATTGTTACGGGCAGTCAGCCGAAGTTGATTTAAGCGTGAAAATTCCTTCAGGTACGATATTAACTGAGGATTATACCTACAGAATCAACGGTATCAGTACCGCTGAAGATATCGGCGGAGTTGAAGTTTCACGGGGNACAATGACCGGCAGAAGCAATTTCAGCCAGAGGTATTATTTTAATCTGGCATTTGAAAATTTTAACAGTTTTCCTGTTACTGTCATATTTGAAATAACTACATGGCAGGGCAATAAACAAACCGGAACGATTGTATTAAGGCCGAATGAAAAAAGGGAAACTTTGAATGATTATTTTCATCCTGAAAGCTTTGTTCTGATTGTCAGGAAAATGAGCAGCTGATAATCCTTTTTCCCGTTTCAATTTAACCAAATTCTAACAATTCCCTTACAATTTTCAAACATACTAAAATTATTCTTAATCAATTCTTTTTAAGGAGTTTATTATGAAGATTAAAATTGTCGCGGTATTGCTGGCAGCCGCTGTCCTGACCGGCGCGTTTGCAGGCGGAGGACAGGAAAAAAATTCAGGCTACACGATAGAGATCGGAGGTTCTACATCGGTAACGCCGTTAATGGAAATGTTTGCTGAAGAATATCATAAAGTAAAACCAAATGTTAAGATAAACATAAACGGAACCGGATCAGGAGACGGAATTAATAATGCCGGAGTTCTTTACCAGATTGGCATGTCAAGCCGCGATCTGACTCCTGCGGAACAGGGTAAAGGACTGAAGGCGGAAGTTGTCGCTATTGATGGTATTGCGGTTATAATCAACAGGAGTAATCCTGTTTCCGGTCTGACAGTTGAACAAATCAGGGATATTTATACAGGCGCAGTTACAGACTGGAGTCAGGTTGGCGGAAACCGCGGCGTTATCGCTGTTATCAGCCGTGAAGAAGGTTCGGGAACAAGAGGCGCTTTTGAGGAGCTTGTCGGTTTTCAGGGCAAACTCCGTTCAGGCGCCAATGAATCAACAAGCACCGGCGCGATTAAAGCGGGAATAGCCCAGAACCCGCACGCAATCGGTTATATCTCGCTTGGTTCGTTAGACGACACAATCAAGGCGATCTCTGTAGGCGGAGTTGCCGCGTCAACCGGAAATGTTATAAATGGTTCGTATAAAATAGCCCGTCCGTTTATAGTTCTTACCGGAAAAAATGTTCACGCTGAAAGTTCCGCGTTCATTTCATGGATGCTTGGTTCCGCCGGTCAGACTATTGTCAAAAAAAGCTGGATACCTGTTAAATAGTGTTTATCCATAAAGTCGGTTAATTTAGAGCTGTTTGTTTATATGAATCGAAAAATAACAGATATTTTCTTTAAACATCTTGTAAGCATTATAGCTCTCTTTTCAGTTCTTGCATTAACAGCCATTCTGCTGTTTGTTTTTGCCCAGGGAGCTATGCCGTTCTTTGTCTCTACCTCTGCGGGTGTCAGGCTTGTCGCGCAGCGAATTGACGAACTGACTGTTAACGGGAATCTGTACGTGGAACATTCAACTTTCATTGATATCCCAAAAGAGACAGAACTTGTTTCGATTCGTTTTCCTTCAGGCGAAGATATTGAAACGCTTGATATTGCCATTGATAACAACGAAAAAGATCCGCTTAAAAAACTGAAGTTTTCACATAACAATGATGTAAACATCACATATCCGGAAAGTTATGTGTATACCGTAAGCTGGCCGGCTGCCATTGCCTCCCTTGAAAAAAGGATACATATCATTCTGCCGGAACCTCCCTACAATGCGTGGAGTTTCCTTTCCGGCATTGAATGGAGACCGAGCAGAGACAAGGTTTTCGGTATTTTCCCCATGATCGCAGGAACGTTACTCGCAAGCCTGGGAGCCATTCTGATCGGAGTTCCAATCGCTCTTTTGTGTGCGCTCTTTATGGCTGAGTTTCTCAAGCCAAAACCCGCCTCAGTTATCCGCGCCGGAGTGGAACTGCTTGCGGGGATTCCTTCTGTTGTGTACGGTTTTTTCGGTCTTATGGTTATAGTTCCCTTTGTGCGCGGCGTGTTTGACATACCTTCAGGGAACACGCTTCTTTCGGCGATAATAGTGCTCGCTCTCATGATTCTGCCGACCGTGATTACAATAGCTGAAACATCGCTGCGCGCGGTTCCGCTTTCTGTCAGGGAAGCCAGTCTTTCGCTCGGAGCGAGCAAAATGCAGACAGCGTGGAGAGTCGTGCTGCCCCATGCGAATTCGGGAGTAATTGCCGGCGTGATTCTCGGCATATCAAGGGCGGTGGGCGAAACCATGGCGGTAATTCTAGTGGCGGGAAATTCACCGCAGCTTACAATTAACCCGCTTGAAAGCGTAAGGACGCTGACTTCGACAATCGCCATGGAGATGGGTTACGCGTCAGGCCGGCACAGCGAGATGCTTTTTTCAATCGGCGTAACGCTTTTTTCAATCATCCTGATTCTAAACAGCGTGATACTCTGGTACAGAAGAAAAGTTGAGAGTGAATTATGAAATATTTATATGAATATTTTTCCAACATAAGAAAAGAACAGAAAAGAAAAAAGGAGAAGAAGCTCAGGTTTGCAGCGAGAAGAAAATTTTTTGACGGTATGCTGTATTGCCTGATGGTAACGGCTTTAAGCGCGGTCATAATAACACTTCTTTTTATTATTTTTTATATATTTAAATCCCAGGCTGGTTTTTTAAATTTGGAATTTTTGACAAGCGCGGAAACAGGTATTCTTCCGATGATAATGACAACTCTCTATATTGTTCTTGTTTCAATAGCGGTTGCTTTACCGGTCGGACTTGCGACCGCTATTTTTTTAAATGAATATTCAGGAAATTCTTCCTTAATAAAAATCCTGCGTCTTGCAATTGATACTCTTGCGGGAATCCCGTCAATTATTTTCGGTCTTTTCGGGCTTTTAATATTCTGCCGCATGCTGAACTTCGGACAGTCAATCATCGCCGGTTCATTCACCTTAAGCATAATGATACTGCCGGTAATAATCCGCACTACTGAAGAATCATTAAAATCAATTCCCGATTCATTCCGGGAGGGGTCTCTTGCTCTCGGCGCGACAAAATTTCAAACAACTGTTTATGTCGTGCTGCCTTCAGCCCTTCCGGGAATTTTAACATCGGTCATTCTTGCAATCGGCCGCGTTGTCGGAGAATCAGCGCCGGTACTCCTTACTGTCGGGCTTACCAAAAATATGCCGCGCACCATTTTTGAATCGGGGCGGACGCTCACTATTCATCTCTATTATCTTACAAATGAAGCGGTGCGGCCTGAAGATTTCGGCATCGCTTTCGCGACCGCTTCTGTGCTTGTGATACTTGTAGTTATTATCAATACATCAACAAAAATTCTTACTTCTAACTTCAGAAAAAAACTGGGAGATATATAAATGAAACTACGTTTCATTTTCGATAATAATGCGCAGTTATTCGGCTGCGCCGTGATGAGGTTAAAATGAATAATAAAATTGATGTACGCAGTCTGGATCTTTTCTACGGTGATTTTCAGGCGTTAAAGAATATCAATCTGATTGTTAAAAGGGGCGATGTCACCGCGCTTATAGGTCCTTCAGGCTGCGGAAAATCCACTTTTATCCGTATTTTAAACCGCATGAACGATCTTATTCCGTCATGCCGCATAACGGGAGAAGTGCTTCTGGACGGGCAGGAAATTTACGGTTCAATGGACGTAACAGAACTCCGCAGCCGCGTAGGGATGGTATTTCAAAAACCAAACCCGTTTAACATGACTGTCTTTGACAATGTCGCATACGGTAAAAAAATGCAGGGCGTTAAGGACAAGCGCGTTCTTGCGGAAATTGTGGAAACATCCCTTGTTAAAGCGGCTTTATGGGAAGAGGTAAAAGACAGACTGAAAAAACCGGCGCAGGCGCTTTCCGGCGGACAGCAGCAGAGGCTCTGTATCGCAAGGAGCGTCGCGATGGAGCCTGAAATTATTTTAATGGATGAGCCGACCAGCGCTCTGGATCCGATCGCTACGGGGCGCATTGAAGAATTAATCGGGGAATTAAAAAAAGAGTTCACGATAGTTCTTGTAACGCACGCGATGCATCAGGCATCCAGAGTAAGCAATAAAACCGCTTTTTTTCTGTTGGGTGAATTGATAGAGTATAATGACACAAGGGAAGTTTTTACAAACCCGCGTGACAAAAGAACGGAAGATTATATTTCCGGCAGATTTGGATGAGGGAAACATGGCAACAAGAAACTTTTTTTCGGAAGAATTAAAACGGCTTCGCCAGGATATTCTTGCAATGGCGACAAGGGTGGAAGAAAACCTCGGCAAGGCGATTACCGCGCTTAAAAAACGGGACGCAGAGCTTGCGAATGAAGTGCGAGCTGATGATTCGGTTGTTGATACGCTTCAGCTTCAGATTGAAGATGAGGCGGCGATTATTATCGCTACCCAGCAGCCTGTCGCGCGCGATTTACGCGAGCTTGTCACTATTTTTAAACTGACAACAAATATTGAAAGGGTAGGGGATCACGCTGTGCATCTTGCGCGCGCGGCGAAAAAACTTGCGAAAAAAGATTCTCCTTTTCATATGCAGGAGCAGCTTGAAAAAATGGCGGAGACAGGGCAGAAAATGCTTCACGCCGCAATTTCCGCTTTTATGGCGCAGGATTCCAAAGCGGCAAGGGACGCTGCGGCGCTTGACGTTATGATAAACGCGGAACATAAAGCGCTTACAGAAAATATTTTAAAGCTTATGAAAAAAAATTCTGACCTTGTAAAGATCGCCCTTCAGGTGCTTCAAACCTCAAACCAGATCGAACGTCTTGGAGATCATATCACAAATATCTGCGAAGCCATTATCTACATGATCGAAGGCAGGCATGAGGATTTGAATGAGTAACGCTGCTGTTTTAATAATCGAAGATGATTCTGAAATTCAGGAACTGCTTTCACATTCTATGTCAAAGGAAGGCTGGAAACTTTTTCAGGCAAAAACAGGAGAGGACGGTTTAAAAGTACTTAAAACAAAAAATGTCAGCTGTATTATTCTGGATATAATGCTTCCGGGGATCGACGGTTTAAAGGTTCTGAGGAAGATAAGGGAAATCGATCAATGCAAAAATATTCCTGTCATAATGACGACCGCAAAGGGCGAAGAAAGCGATATTATCACTGGTCTTGAACTTGGCGCTGATGATTATGTTGTTAAACCGTACAGCACGAAGGTTCTGATAGCGAGGATTCGCGCGGGCTTAAGGCGGCAGGAAGAAAAAAAATCGGGTACTTCAGCCGCTGTCTGGCAGCAGGGTGATTTAAAACTTGACGCGGAACGGCATCTTGTTTTTTACGGAGATAAACAGCTGGATCTTTACGCGACAGAATTCGCTCTCCTGAAACATTTTTTATCAAATCCGGAAATTGTTTTTTCCCGTAATCAAATAATCAATGCGATACGCGGGGCTGATTACCCGGTTACTGACAGGTCGGTAGACGTACAGATACTCGGTCTTCGCAAGAAACTCGGCGATGCCGGAGACAGGATCGAAACAATCCGCAGCGTCGGCTACCGCTTCAGGAGCCAGGCATGACTGTTTTTAAAAAGAGTTTTCTTACCCTTGGTTTAATCGCTCTTGGTTTTGCCTCTGTTCTTGTAATTTCATCGCTGGTTTTCATGAATTCGCTCTATTATCAGTTAAATACTGACGGATTAAAAAACACAGCCCGCGTTCTTTTGTCTGCAATTGGAGAAGAGCGTATCGCCGGAATATTTGCCGAAAAGGAAAGCGCCGCCGATCTGCCCGATATGGGAGATTACCGTCTTACGCTTGTCGCTGTTTCCGGTAATGTAATATGGGACTCCCATATTACAGATCGCATTGTGAATCACATTGATCGCGAAGAGATTATTGCCGCGCTTGAAGGCAAGCAGGCAGGCGGAAGACGCGATTCTGTTTCTACCGGCATAAAGCGTATTTATTATGCGCTGCCGGTATTTGGCAATAGCGGGGAAGTGATCGGTGTTTTCAGACTCTCTCTTTCCATTCCGGATTTTTCAGCGCGAATTTCTCCGATTATCCCGCCTTTTGTGATTTTTTCTTCCCTTATGACCCTGCTCGCTTTTTTTTCTATCTACGCTTACTCCAGATCGTTTGCTTCTTCAATCGGCAGAATTGTCAGCATTACCCGGACGGGAACGTCGCTATTACCGGGAGAAAATCTCCATGTCACTCCCGAATTTTTAAGCCTTGAAAAAGCCCTGCGCGCCATGATATCTGAACTGAATTCGCGCATTGAAAACGCAAAAGCTGAAAGCCGCAGGCTCGAAGCAATTCTTAACGGAATGTCAGAAGCTGTCTTTGCGATGGATACGGAGTTTAATCTGGAAATTGTAAACCCGAAAGCGCGAGAGCTTTTCAATTTGGAAAACCGCGAAATAAAAACGATGACTTTGCTTGAAGCGACGCGCAGCACCGAACTTGTCAATACCGCCAGAATTGCAGCTAACATGGGAGCGCCTTTTGAGACAGAGTTGACTTTTCATACAGGTGGAGAGCGGCAGTTTCAGATTTACGCTTCTGTGCTTGAAGGAGAAAACGGCGGAGTTGTCCTTGTACTGCTTGATATAACAAAGATTATTAAACTTGAAAGAATACGCAAGGATTTTGTCGCCAATGTGTCTCATGAGCTGCGTACTCCAATACAGCTTGTTAAAGGTTTTTCCGAAACTCTCCTTGATGCGGTCAATGACGGCGATAAAAAATCCATAATTCATTTTATTGAGATAATCCAGAAAAACGCCGCGAACATGGAGAACCTGACCAACGATCTTCTTGCGCTCGCGGATTTGGAAAACAATTCTTCTTCAGGGCGTGAATTGGAAGAGTTTGATGTTGCTTTCATTATAAATGAAGCTGTTTCTTCCGTTGAATCCCAGGCAGAAAAAAAACAAATTGAAATTATCATAGACTGCCCCGATAATCTGAAAGCAAAATTCTACGGTTCTTTTATGGTTCAGGCTTTGATTAACCTTATTGATAACGGAATAAAGTATTCATCACCAAAATCAAAAATACGGATCAATGCATTTGTTGACAATTCTGAATTGACGATTGAAGTACGCGATAAGGGGATTGGCATTTCCGCTGAACATCAAAAGCGGATTTTTGAAAGATTTTACAGGGTTGACCGTTCAAGAAGCAAAGAAGAGGGCGGGACAGGTCTTGGGCTTGCGATTGTCCGTCATATAGCCCTCCTTCACAAGGGAAAAGCCGAAGCGGAGAGCCGCGCGGGAGAAGGCTCTGTTTTCAGGATTAGGATTCCCTGCGGATCATGATTTTTTACAGGCGGGGNTTGAATATTTCTATGCAGGAATTATTCTTCATCCTTTGTAATTTCAAGCAGCTCGACATTAAAGATCAGCGTTGAATAGGGCGGAATTACGTTCTGAACGCCGTTTTTCCCGTATGCCATGGCGGACGGTATATAAAGGTTATATACACTACCTTCGTTCATCAGCATAAGACCTTCTGTCCATCCGGGGATAACCATTTCAAGAGGTATATATGCGCCGTTGGAATCGGATTTATCAAAAATATTTCCATCAGTAAAAGTTCCTGTATAGTTTACCCTGACTACAGAGTCTGACTGTGGTTTATCTCCGCTTCCTTCACTGATTATTTCATATTGAAGACCGCTTGGCGTTACCTGAACGCCGGAACGCTGACTGTTCCTTATCAAGAATTCATTTTCGATGCGCTGATTTTCAAGCGCTGTTTTTTCCATCGCGTTATGCATGGCGGTTTCAACAATTTCTACCGCTTCCTGTTCGCTTAATTTCGGCTCTCCGTTTTCAAGCATTACCCTGAAGCCTTCGGTAAAAGCGTTATAATCAAAATCAAGAGGAGTTGCGCTGAGGTTTGAACCAAACAACATGCCGAATGCATAACTGACGCGTTCTTTTTCTTCAGCAAGCCTGATATCTTCCTGAATGCCTTTTGCGTGCAGCGCAAATACGGCGAAAAAAAGACCAAAAAAAACAAACAGCTTTTTCATTTTTTCTCCCCGGAAGTTAATCCATTATTTCGAGCAGTTCGACTTTGAAAATCAACGGAGCATGGGGAGGAATAGACATCCATCCTCTTGAACCGTATCCCAGTTCCGACGGCACATAAAAAATATATATACTGCCGGCGCTCATTAATTGTAATCCTTCAGTCCATCCGGGAATGACTCCGGTGATCGGAAAATCAACTGGTTCTCCGTACTGATAGGAACTGTCAAAAACACTGCCGTCAATAAGCCTGCCTTCGTAATGTACCTTTACTGTAGAGTTTACTCCCGGTTTCGGTCCCTGGGTTTCAGAGATAATCTCATACTGAAGACCGCTCAGCGTTACCTGAATGCCCGGTTTTCTTGCGTTTTCAGCCATAAAAGTTCTTTCAATCTGCGCCGCCTCTTCATTTTTTCCTTCCGACAGGGAATAGAAAGCGGTATCAATCAGTTCAATTGCCTGCTCATTATTAAATCGGGTTTTTTCCCCCTTAATTCCATCGCTGAAACCTTTTACAAGTTCATTGATATTCGGGTAGATACCGTCCATTCCCAGACTTTCTCTAATGCCGATACCCAGATTCATGCCGAGCGCATAGGATTCATCTTTGTTGAAATTTGTACTTTCTGATGATGAAGCGGAGTCGCTTTTACTGCAGCCCGTAATAAAAACAGACGCTATAAAAATTGTTATAATAATTATGCATATTTTTTTCATTTCTGGAGTATAGCGTATTTTTTGTTAAAAGAACAGTATTCGGCGTTTACTTCTTTCAATCCTCCCAAAGCCATGTTGACAGATAACGCTCTCCGGTGTCAGGCAGGATAGCGACAATGGTCTTGCCCTTATTATCCGGTCTTTCCGCGATTGTCAATGCGGCTTCCAGGGCTGAGCCTGAGGAAATGCCGGCAAGGATTCCCTCTTCTTTCGCAAGGAGCCGCGTTGCGTTTCCGGCTTTTACTTCATCGGTTTGATAAATTTCATCAATAACCGCCGCGTCATATATTTTCGGAATAAAGCCAGCCCCTATTCCCTGAATTTTATGCGGGCCCGGCTGTCCGCCTGAAAGAACCGGAGATGCGGAAGGTTCAACAGCGATTACTTTTACCGAAGGTTTTTTCGATTTCAGGAATTTCCCCGCGCCGCTTAAAGTTCCTCCTGTCCCGACTCCGCCGACAAGAATATCGATTTTACCGTCAGTATCGTTCCAGATTTCAGGACCTGTGGTTTTTTCATGAACTGTAGGGTTTGCCGGATTATTGAATTGCTGCGGCATGTATGAATTAAGCGTTTGAGCCGCAAGTTCTTCAGCTTTCGCGATCGCTCCTTTCATGCCTTTTGCGCCTTCCGTTAATACAAGCTCCGCGCCAAGTGCTTTAAGAAGCTTGCGTCTTTCTATACTCATCGTTTCCGGCATTGTCAGGATAATTTTATATCCCTTGACTGCGGCGATGTACGCAAGCCCGATACCTGTGTTGCCGCTTGTAGGTTCAATAATAACAGTCCCCTGTTTCAGGGTTCCGTCTTTTTCCGCCGCTTCCACCATGGCAAGAGCTATGCGATCCTTCACGCTGTGCATCGGATTGAAACTTTCAAGTTTTACATAGATGACGGCTTCACCCTTGTTGATCTTATTAAGCTTTACAATCGGCGTACTCCCAATAAGGTCTGTAATTTTTTCAACTCTCATAATGTAACTCCAATAATACTTATATGTATACTATGTATTACAAAAAATTTGAAATTATGTCAATAGTTTTTTTATTTTCTATTGACAAATTTTTCAAAAATCGCTACTACTATTACATAGTAAACATATATGTTTACAAATATTAACTTCATTGGAGAAAAAAATGAAAAGTCGATTTTTAAGCAACTTTGGTTGCAGCCTGCTTCTTGCATGCGTACTGTTGGCATTTTCCGGCTATACGGCTGCAGCGGGAGGAAATAAGGAAAAATCCGGTTCTGTTCTTACCGTAGGGGCGACACCTGTTCCGCACGCGGAACTGCTCAATCTGATAAAAGATGATTTGGCAAAACAGGGAATCACCTTAAAAGTGGTGGAATTCACAGATTATGTAACGCCAAACTCCGCTTTGGTTGCAGGGGATCTGGACGCGAACTTTTTCCAGCATATTCCCTATCTGGAATCGAATACCGATTGGACAGCCAGGCTTTCTTCGGCTTTCGGCGTGCATATTGAACCTTTTGGTCTGTATTCATCAAAATTTAAAAATATTGCGGATCTTCCCAACGGCGCGACAATCGCCATTCCTAACGATCCGACAAACGGCGGACGGGCGCTTCTTCTTCTTCAATCCAAAGGATTGATTACACTAAGAGCCGGAGCGGGATTGAACGCTACTTCCCGCGACATAACCAGTAATCCCAAAAATCTGCGTTTCCGCGAACTTGAAGCGGCTCTTCTTCCCCGTTCATTGAGCGACGTTGAAGCTGCGACAATTAACGGCAATTACGCTCTTCAGGCAGGGTTCAATCCCCTTAATGATTCCCTCATTATTGAAGGCGCGGATTCTCCGTATGTGAATATTGTGGTTGTGCAGAAAGGCAAAGAACAGGACGCAAAAATCACCGCTCTTAAAAACGTTCTCTTGAGCCCCAGGGTAAAAGATTACATTAACAAAACTTATAACGGCGGAGTTGTTTCTGTTTTTTAATTGAAATAAAATTTTGCCGCTAACGCAAAAAAGGCGCTGCATGCGCCTTTTTTGTTGTACGCTTCTTTAACGCTTCTCCGGGTATTTTCTTATTATTCTTAAATATGGTATTCTTTTTAAATGATTGTTCTTAAAGGCGTCTGCAAAGCTTATCCCGGCATTACTGTGCTGCAAAATGTTAATATCGAAATTCCTGATAAGACAATTTTTGGAATTATCGGTAAAAGCGGCGCGGGAAAATCAACTTTACTGCGAATTACAAGCCTCCTTGAAAAACCTGACAGCGGGGAAGTTTTTTACGATTCAGAGAGGGTTGATACGCTTCAGGGACGGATTCTTCTGGAACGCCGGCGGAAAATGGGAATGATTTTTCAGAATTTTAATCTTTTGGGATCACGCAGCGCTGCGGGAAATATCGCCTACCCGCTTGAAATAGCAGGTATGCAAAAAAAACAAATTTCCAGAAGAGTGGACGAACTCTTGGAGATGGTAGACATTAAGGAAAAACGCAAAGCAAGAATGAGCGAGCTTTCCGGCGGTCAAAAACAAAGAGTGGCGATTGCAAGAGCGTTAGCTGCAAATCCGCAGGTGCTTTTCTGCGACGAAGCGACAAGCTCTCTTGATCCGCAGACAACCCGCTCAATTCTGGCGCTTATAAAGGATTTGCATTCAAGGCTGGCAATTACGGTTTTTCTTATCACCCATCAGATGGAAGTTATCCGCGAAGTATGTCAGCAGGTCGTTGTTCTGGAAAAAGGAGTTTCCGCGGAATACGGAACTGTTTCAGAAATTTTTGACACGCCCAGGACACAGGCTGCAAAGGATTTAATTCATGGATAACGAAAAATTGATGGAAGTTCTTTCGATGCTTCCGCAGGCTTCATTGGAAACTGTTTTTATGACTTTCGCGTCCGCTGTTCTCGCTTCTCTTCTCGGTTTTCCCCTGGGGACTTATTTGTATGTTACATCTCCGGCAGGACTGGCTCCGAAAAGAATTACATACAATGTTGTTTCCAGAATTGTAAATCTTCTCCGCTCGCTTCCTTTTATTATTTTGATGATCCTCATAATTCCGTTTACCCGGATGATTATAAAAACCAGTATTGGTCCAACCGCGGTGATTATCCCGCTTTCAATCGCCGCCGCTCCGTTTGTCGCGCGCGTTGTAGAATCCGCTCTTGAAGAAGTGGATAAGGGAGTGCTGACAGCGGCAAGGGCAATGGGTTCCACCAATTTTCAAATTATTTATAAAGTATTGATACCCGAAGCTCTTCCCGCTCTTGTTTCCGGGCTTGCCCTGACAATAATTAATCTTATCGGCTATTCGGCAATGGCAGGCGCATTGGGCGGCGGCGGCCTCGGCGATCTTGCGATCCGCTACGGTTATTACCGCTTCAGAACTGATGTAACAATAGCCGCTGTAATTATTATTTTAATTCTCGTTGAAGCTGTGCAGATAACGGGTACAATTATCAGCCGGCGGCTTTTGGCAAAACGGTAAAATATTCCTGGTTCTGCGTCCTGTTGAATACATAGTAAACATATAGTATTATTATGTTATGGACATAAGCACAATCTGCGTACATGGCTGCGATATTAAATATGATACAACAGGCGCGGTTTCTGTTCCAATTTTTGCCTCTTCAACTTTTGCGCACCCCGGCGTAGGGCAGAGTACGGGCTTTGATTATTCGCGCTCGCAGAATCCGACAAAAGAATATCTTGAACACTGTATCACAAAGCTTGAAAGCGGCGCAGAGACAATAGCGTTTTCGTCAGGCATGGCGGCGCTTTCGGCGCTGATGGAATTATTTTCACCAGGCGATCATATTATCGCATCTTACGATTTATACGGCGGAACTTTCCGGCTTTTTTCCCGCATATCGGAAAAAAACGGTATGAAAATTTCATACACAGCGGGTGCGCAGGAAATCGCCGAAAAAATTACGCCGTCTACAAAAGCTGTTATTATTGAATCCCCGACCAATCCAATGATGAATGTGATAGACATACAGGCGGCAGCTCAAATCACTCAAAATAAAAAATTGCTTTTAATTGTTGACAACACTTTTCTGACTCCGGTTTTTCAAAGGCCGCTGTCTTTGGGTGCGGATATTGTATGGCACAGCGGAACAAAATATCTCGGCGGTCATAATGATACGCTCGCAGGCACGCTGACAGTAAAAGACAGCGGCTTGTCCGAGCGTCTTCGCTTTATCGCAAAAACAACCGGCGGCGGTCTTTCGCCTTTTGACAGTTTTTTAATAATCCGCGGAATTAAAACACTTGCGGTAAGAATGGAACGTCACAATATAACAGCGCTGACTGTTGCAAATTGGCTTAAAACGCAAGGCAAAGTGAAAAAAGTTTATTACATAGGTCTAAAGGATCATCCTGATTATGAAATATCCTGCCGTCAGGCAAGCGGCTTCGGCGGGATGATTTCTTTTTCAGTTTATGATGAGCGGTCTGTAAAAATTATTCTGGAAAATGTAAAGATTATTAAATACGCTGAAAGCCTCGGCGGAACTGAAAGTCTTATCACATATCCTTTATTGCAGACTCACGCCGATCTTCCGCAGGATGAACGCGAAGCGCGGGGAATAAACAATTGCCTTCTGCGTTTATCGGTTGGCCTTGAATCTGCGGATGATATTATCAATGATTTAAAACAGGCGATGGAAGGTTGTTGATGAAATACGATTTTAATACTGTGATAGAAAGAAAAAATACCTGCAGTATTAAATACGATCCTGCGTCAAGAAGAAAACCCGCTGATGTCCTCCCCATGTGGGTTGCCGATATGGATTTCGCCGCTCCTGCGTGTGTGCAGGATGCGCTTGTTTCACGTGCACGACATGGGATTTTTGGCTACTCGGAGCCAGGCGCTTCATATTTTTCCGCTGTGCATGGGTGGTATAAAAAACGATTTAATTGGGAAACGGAAAAAGACTGGATTTTGATAACTCCCGGAGTTGTAAACGCCCTGTATCTGGCTGTCCGAGCTTTTACAAAACCGACGGACGCCGTTTTAATTCAGCAGCCAGTGTATTATCCATTTGCCTCGGCTGCGCAAAAAACAGGGAGAGCATTGCTTGTTAACGAACTTGTTTATAAGGACGGCGGTTACACAATCGACTTTGATGATTTTGAAAAAAAGGCAAAAGATGCAAAACTTTTTATTTTGTGTAATCCGCATAATCCTGTCGGGCGAGTCTGGAAGCGCGATGAGCTTCTGCGCATGGGCGAAATTTGTCTGCGCTGCGGCATTACAGTTATCTCTGATGAAATACATCAGGACATTGTTTTCCCTCCCCATAAACATCTTGTGTTCGCCGGTATCGATCCCATGTTCGCCGGTATAACCGTTACCTGCACATCGCCTTCCAAAAGTTTTAATCTTGCCGCTTTAAATCACGCGAATATTTTTATTTCAAACGAAAAACTGCGCGCGCTTTTTAAACAGGAATATGACAGATGCGGTTTAAGCCAGCCCAATATCATGGGCATTGTCTCCTGCGAAGCGGCGTATTCAAGCGGAGAGAAGTGGCTGGATGAACTTATCATTTATATAGCGGATAACATGATGCTTATAGATAATTTTCTTAAAAAGAATGTTCTTGCAATTCAGCTTGTTCAACCTGAAGGAACATATCTTGCGTGGCTTGACTGCCGGAAACTCGGACTGACATCAAATGAACTGGATTCGTCGATTACCAACAAGGCAAAATTGTGGCTGAATGACGGTCCCATGTTTGGAAAGGGAGGGAGCGGATTCCAGCGGATGAATGCCGCCTGTCCACGTTCGTTTTTACAAAACGCTCTTGAGCGGTTAAAGTCAATTTTATAAAGAGCGAACCAGAAAGTGTCGACAAAAGGCAGATACGCCCTGAGAATGTTTGTTGGTTTGGCGGAACACAGGGAAGAAAGGTACGTTAAAGGAAATCTTGCACCTGTTGCCTGTCTTGATGATAAAGTTAACCAACGTGAGAGATATAAAAAATAAAATAAGAATAGATTCCAATGTATGTAAATCAAATATAAAACATATTTTTTGTGTTCAAAGAATCTTCCCTGAAAAGTTCATCAGCGTAACGTACTCCGCTCATTGCGTCTTTGGCGTAATAATCAGAGCCTATTTTTTCCGCATACTCCTGAGTTAAAACAGCTCCTCCGACCATAATATGGCAATCAGGTTTTTTCTCTTTTATCAGCCGGATTGTTTCCTCCATATAAACAACTGTTGTAGTCATTAACGCGCTTAGACCGACAAGGCGGATATTTTCATTTATTACAGTTTGCGCCGCAAAAGACGGTTCAACGTTTTTTCCCAGATCGATTACGTTAAAATTATAATTTTCCAAAAGCACTTTTACGATATTTTTTCCGATGTCATGAATATCGCCTTTAACGGTCAGCAGCATGATTTTTCCGCGTTTTTCCTGTATTTCTCCCTGTTTCGCCAAAAATATTTTTATGGATTCAAAAGCTGTTTTTGCCGCTTCCGCGCTCATAAGAAGCTGAGGCAGGAAAATATTCTCATTTTTATAATCGCATCCGATTTTATCCAGGGCGGGAATGAGACAATTATTGATAATTTCCATCGGGGAAGTGTCAGCTAACATAATGTTTGCCGCCTTTCCCGCTTGTTCGCGCAATCCGTATAAAATTGAGTCATGCAGGTTTAAATCCCCGTTTTCAGATTTCTGAACGGAAATTTGTTTGGAAAATCTTTTGATATATTCACCGCAGTTTGAATCTGCGCCGTTTAATGCATTAAACGCATAATACGCATCCATCATGACGGTATCCAACGGATTGATAATGCCTGCGCTGAGCCCAGATCTCATGGCAAGGGTAAAAAACGATGTATTAATCTTCTGTCTTTCAGGAAGACCGAAGGAAATGTTGGATACGCCAAGGATTGTATGAACTCCCATTTTATATCTTATATGCTCCAGAGCGTCCAGCGTTATTTTTGAATTGCCGCTGTCAGTGCTTACGGTCATTGTTAAAGTATCAATGATAATATTTTTTTCCGGGATACCGTAAGATGTCGCTGCTGAAATTATTTTTTTTGCAATATCTATTCTCCCTTCAGACGTTTCCGGGATACCGTTATCATCAAGCGTGAGAGCGACGATGACCGCTCCGTATTTTTTTACAAGCGGAAGAAATTTTTCAAGAGATTCTTTTTTCCCGTTTACAGAGTTAAAAAGAGGTTTGCCGTTATACAGCCGCAACGCGCTCTCCGCTACGGCATAATCGGTCGTGTCTATCTGCAGAACAGTATCGGTTACGCTTTGCAATTCTTTTACTATTTTGGAAAGAATTGTTTTTTCGTCAATATCTGGCAGACCGGCGTTTACATCAAGTATTGCAGCGCCGCTCTCCGCCTGCTGGAGTCCTTCGCGGCAAATATAGTCAAAATCATTTTCATGCAATGCTTTTTTCATCCGCGGTTTGCCAGTAGGGTTTATTCTTTCTCCTATAATGACTGTTTTTTCTCCGAAGAACACTGTTTTTCCCCATGATGAAACAGCGGTATAATTTTTTTGCGCTGCAGGCGTAAACGGAATATCTTTTAACGCATCGATCATGGCTTTGATGTGTTCAGGAGTAGTTCCGCAGCAGCCGCCAATTATCTGGGCGCAAGAAGCGAACTCAGTTATCTCGCTCGCGAATTCCTCCGGCGTTATGTGATATTCGGCGGCTCCGTTTATTATTACAGGCATTCCGGCGTTTGGGCTTATCATTATGGGAATGCCTGCATACTTGTTTACATCATCCAGCAGCGTCTTCATTTGCGCAGGTCCGTGGCCGCAGTTTAAGCCAAGCGCGTCCGCACCGAGACCTTCGATAAGATTTATCGCCGTAGGAATATCCGCGCCTGTTAAGAGCCTGCCCGAGACGTCAGCGGTCAGCGTTACTATAACCGGAAGGTTTGAATTTTCCTTAGCTGCAAGAAGAGCCGCTTTTATTTCGTAGGTGTCTGACATTGTTTCGATTAAAATCAAATCGGCGCCGGCATTTGCTCCGGCTTTAATCATCTGCGCAAATATATCTACAGCTTCTTCAAAATCCAAATCGCCGAATGGACTGAGGAGTTTGCCTGTAGGACCTATATCAAGCGCGACATAGGCGTTTGTTTTTTCCGCCGCTTTTTTTGCGGTCATTACCGCCGATGAAATAATTTGTTCGACTGAATAATTTTTCTCTGATAATTTTAATCTGTTTGCGCCGAATGTATTTGTATTAATTATATCGCTTCCGGCGTTTAAATAAGCTTCATGTATGTTCAGAATTGTTTCGTTATTTGTTATGTTCCAAAGATCCGGCAGTTCTCCTGCTTTTAATCCGTGTGCCTGAAGCATTGTGCCCATTGCGCCGTCAAAAAACAGCCTTTCTTTGCCAAGTTTGTCCAAAATATTCATTTTATACATATATGTTTACTATGTAATGTGCTGATTTTTATAATTTTTGTCAACAGAGTTGATCGGAAACACAGCAGTCGATATTTAAGGTTACGGTTGTTCTGTCTTTAATCGGGAATTCCCGCCTCCATACATCAGTAAATTTCTATATGTCCCTGCTCCTATGCGGCGTTTTAAATGCGGTTGCATATCTTTGCCCCTCTAAGTTTTTATTCTCTATTGTAAAACGCCGGTTATTTGTGACGTTATGCGAAATAGCGCTTTTAATATATGACTTGACAACATAATAATTAAACGGGATTATACCCTCACGTATACTTACATATTTACATTAATCTACAACTATAATATAATTTAACTATCATTAAAACAATGGGAGTTAAACAAAATGACATTTTTTGAATTTAATAAAAAATTTCCAACCGAACAATCGGCTATAAACTATTTTTATCAAGTCAGATATAATAATATATTAACATGCCCGCATTGCGGAGCGAAAATTAATTTATACCGTACAGCTCGTAAAAAAGTTTGTATCTGCCATTCTTGCAATAATACATTCTCACCATTCTCTGATACTATATTCAGAAAATCTAAAACTGATATGAGATTATGGTTTTACGCAATACATCTTATATTAAATGACAAAAAAGGTATTTCCGGCTGCCAATTACAACGGGAACTGGGAGTAACATATAAAACGGCGTGGAGAATGCTTAAACAAATAAGAGAAGCAATGAGTAATATTAATATGAGAAAGACTTTTGAAATATTTGTCGAGATAGATGAGACATATATCGGCGGAAAGCCGAGAAAAGAAAACAAAAAACTTGATGCCAATAACTTACCTGATGGTAAAACTAAATCAAAACGAGGCAGAGGTACAAATAAGACTCCAGTTATTGGCATAATAGAAAGAAGTTCAAAGAAAGTTTATGCTAAAGTAGCCCTTCCGAATAAAGAAGGCAAAAAACTTACCGGAAAACAACTTTTATCAATAATTGACGAAGTATGTAAAGATGAAACAACTATTGTTAGCGATGATTTTTCCGGTTATAAGATACTTGACAAAAAAACTAAAAACAATTTTTTCCATTTTACGGTCAATCATTCTCAAGGACAATACAGCGCAGGTAATGGAATTCATACAAACAGTATTGAAAGTTTCTGGTCATTAATTAAACGCCAACATACCGGCACCCATCATCATTATAGCGTAAAATATATGCAGAATTACATCAACGAAATGTCGTTTCGTCAAAATAACCGAAAAAATCAATCAGTTTTTGATAAGTTATTAAAACAATCTGTCGGATTTTAATCTTTATCTTCCCGTAATAAATAGATTTCATCAAAAGATTTTATGCTTTCATGAACTTGATTCCAGTCACCAGTTTCTGAACTGCCGTCTATAGGTTTATCCAGTTCGTTCGTAATATTGGCATTGACACTTCCAAGATTTGCAGTAGCGGAATTATAAATATATTCAAACAATCTTTCCATATTATTTAGTTCATTATTACTTTGAAAAATAACTAAATATATAGGAGATTATAATGGCTTTATATCGAGTAACTAATGGGGAAGCAGAATTAATAGCGGATATAAGTAAACAATCTGACTGGAATCAAGAAAATCAGGAATCAAAAGATTTTATTAAAAACAAACCAAAGATTATATCTTTGCAGGATGTTACAGATATTATAAATGACAAAAGTATTAATTCAAGCAGTTCTGTTCATGTTACATCAATTAGAGGAGCGTCTTTTACGTCATTTGTGGCAGAAAGAATAACAAATACAACTGAACTTAATTCCCTAAGAGGCTTATTTAACAATAACGCTTGGGCGGCAAACGGAACTCTTGCAAATTTTAATAATAATTTTAAGAATGATATAAACAGACTATTTCAGGAAAGTTTCATTGATGACTCTGAATTTCAAGTATTAACACTTCCAACAAAAAGCACAAATACTACCGGAAATGTTAATGTTCAAGAGACTATAAGTATTATACCATTTAATGGAATAAGAAGAACTGGAATAATAAGTTCAGATTATTTTGAGCTTGGTAATCAGCCATATTCAATAAAATGTAAAGCCAATGGGCTTATTTCGTTCAATTCATTTTTATTAAATACAGCGTCATGTAATAATATGGGCGGAACTGGTGGAAACTTACAAGTATTAATAACAGGATATATTTTATTACCAAAGATTTTTGTAGTACAAAAATATGAAAATGATCAATGGATAGATGTAGCTGAATTTAATTATGAAGTTAACCCATGGTTAAATAGAGGGCTTTCAGGAAGAACTACAAGTCCGTTTGATTGTATTATAGAAGTAAAAGAAAATACAGAACTTAGATTTTGTATTCGCAATTCAGCAAATACATTAGAAAGAAATATAGCTTACCATCTTCTTATTAACCCAAATTATACTTTTACGAATATTTACTATTTAACATTACCTGATGATCATCCTACAAAAGTTCCAATAGATCATCCTGATAGTTCTATAATAACTTCAAAATACGTTGATAAATCGGTAACTGAAGCTAAAATAGCTGACAATGCTATAACAACTGAAAAGATTGCAGATAGATCAATTACAGAACCTAAAATGGCAGATAATTCTATTTCTACCAGAGCTTTAATTGATTCTAATGTTACAACAGAAAAAATCGCAGATTTAAATATAACTGTGAGTAAATTGGAAAACAGCTTAGATTTAAGGGAAAAGACAGTATTAGTCAAAACTCCTGCTCATAGTACTTCTGAAGACGAATTACAGAGTGTAACTGGATTTGAAAATTATTATACCAGAACAGTAATAGATTCCAAACTTGAGGGAAAGTCTGATAATGGACATCCTCATACCATTAGTAATATTACAGATTTTCCGACCGCTTTAAAAAATCCTGAGCCTTTAACTATTAATGGACAGCAATATGATGGAAGCAGTCCGCTTTCATTTGATATCGCTTCTTCAGATTATATAAATTCATTGACTGCTACTCTTTATTCTGATATTCACTCTTTTATTGATAATAGTATTATTAATAAATCTGATTTAAATCATAAGCACTCTATGGAAGATATCTTTGAATCTATAAATGAAAATGAAGCTGATAAAAAATATTTACAAATCATATTGGAAGAAATTAATAATAAGATTAATGGACTAGAGAAAAGATTTGTATGTGAACATGATTTCGAATATGATAATGGGGAATCACTTAATATAGATGATGAAAATATAGTACATGGCACAATCTACAAATGTAAAAATTGTCCTGCAACTATTTTTATTCCAAATAAACTAGATAATCCAGAAGTGCCAGAAGAATAGGAGATTAAAAATGAATAATGCAGCAAATGTGGAATATTTTTATACTAAATGTAATTCATTACTAGGAACGAATTATACCTCAGATGATTGGGGAGGTGATGAAAATAAAGATAAGTCTATCAACATTGAATGGATTATCGCTGCTGTAAATAAAGTATATCAAGAAATACACCAATCCAAGAACGGCTGTAATCTTTTGCTGTCTTCAAAATTTAATGAGGGGAATAGTAAAATAGCTGTCAATGAAGATGTAGTTAACAGCGTTGTTCAATATTTGACCAATCTAAATAAAATTTGTGATAATGATTGCGCCTGTTATAAAGATTTAAATTGTAACTGCGTATGCGCTTCTCATTGTAATTGTAAGACCGCTTCAACAAAAACTTGTGGAAATTGTAATAATTGTTCAGGTTCAGATTGTAATTGTACCGGAAATTATCAATGTAATTGTAATTGCGCTTGTGAATGTGGAAGCAATTCAGAATGTGTTTGTGATTGTGAGCCTTATGATTGTAATTGTACTCAGACATTAAATTGCAATTTTGGAGCTGCAAGACCAATGACGCAAAATTGCGGAACTGCTTGTAATTGTAACTGTGACTGCGACTGCGCTGTTTCTGCTTGTGCTTGCGGCGGCGGCAGCGGCAATGGTGTTTGTATAAGTGCTTGTACTACTTGTGGGGGAGTTTCAACAGGTGACTGCGGAACTTGTGGACATTGTACTAATTGTCAAGCGAATGTTTGTCTTGGAAATGCGAATTGTCCTGGCACCAATTGCGGCGCCGGAACGTGCGGTCAATGTGGTCCATGTTGTTTTAAAAAAGGTTCATTAATTACTATGTCAAACGGAACTATGAAACGGATAGACGAGATAATTCCTGGAGAAAAAGTAAAGACTTATATTGGAGAAGATGAAGTGCTTTTAGTAACTGAATATGTTAACACTATTTATGAATTAATTTTGAACGATAATACAAAAATAGAAGTTGCCGGTGGACATCCGTTTCCAATGAGAGATAGCGGTTTTGGCTCAATTGAACCATCAAAACTACCAGTAATGAGTAAATTAATTTCCAGTAAAAAATTAAAAGTCGGCGATTATATTTATCCAGATAAAAAAATATTAGGAATTAAAAATACAGAGATCAAAGAAAATCTTTTTAATTTGGTTTTAAAATCAGAATTAGTTTATTATGTAAATGATACTCCTGTTATGACCCATAACCCATTCTTTTTAGTATTCTATTGTTTGTTGTCAAGTGAAACTGACAGTAGATTTGACGGGAAGTTTAAAGAAATTAGAGAATTATTAAGTGAAAAAACCAAAAACAAACTAAAAGAAAGGGTTATTTATATTGTTAGTAAAATCAATTTGAAAGATTATACCAAAAATGGAAATTTAAATTTCGATATAACTAATCTTTCTAAAATATGTTTAAAAATAATGAATAGTGAAGATACATCAGAAATCTTATGTTTAGTAAACAAATTAATAGATTATGAACTTAATATCTAAAAACTGCCCAATCTTTCGGACAGTTTGAAGATTTCTTTAATTCACTCTTTTATAAATCTTCCATTTTGGAAACCATAGGGTTTCGTTTGACTAAGATTTAATACATTTCCAGAAAGTTCATATTTTTGAGACCATTTTGTATATGGGTGAGAATAAGGCCAATTATCTTGATTGGCTTCAAAATGTATATGCGTCGAAGTCAATATGAAAGTTCCATGATAAGTTTGAAAAGTTGGAAGCGGAGGTTTACTTGTCGAATGTATTTCATATAAAAATTCCGATCCGTTAAATGTATAAGTAGCAGTCCAAATAACTCCTCCGCCATTACCATTTTGAACCCACATGCCATCAAGGCGGCCATCAGTTATAATGTCATTTTGGTCAAAATCAATATACATTTTTATTTCTTTTGAACCGCTTGCAAAACTGGCGTAAGAAACCAGAACCAATAATAAACCGATTGTTAAAAGCTTTTTCATATTTAATCTCCTTGTTTTATTTATATAATATATAAGATTCTATTATAAGTTGTTCAAAATGTAAATAAATCTTTTGTTAATATAATAAATATGAATTTAGAAAAGATATATCAAAGTAAAAGTTTAAACCCCTGGGTTTTTGTAACTTATGACTGTTCATGCAAATGCCCTTATTGTATGATTCCAGAAATGAAATGTAACGATAAAACTATGTCATCAGAAACATTCAGAAAAATGCTTGAAATTACAGAAAAATTACTTGAAAAAGATGTATATAATCAGGTGCATTTTAGATTAAGCGGCGGAGAACCGTTCTTGGTATTTGACAATTATAAAGAAATAGTTACAGAATACCGGAAAAGATATCCAAATCAGATAAATTTTGGAATTCTTACTAACTTTGTTAAATTTGATGACAAAATTGCCGATTGGATGGAACTTAACAATATCGGGATGCAAGTCTCGCTCGATGATTTAGAAAACGGAAAGCCGCTTGCGAACGGGAAATCTTCTTCTGAAGCAGTCTTAAAAAATATACAGAAATTACAATCCAGAAATATAAGATTTTCGATAAATACTGTATTAGACATTGACAAAACAAAAGATCTAACCAAATTGGCGAATTTTGTATCTTCTTTTAGAAATGCAGAATGGGGATTAAACGCTTCTTATACAGAAAATGATCCGAATAAGACAAACGAAGTAATCAAGATATTCGATGATTGTATATTCCAGTTAGTAAAATGCGGTTTTGATATTCAAAATAAATTACGATTTTATAATACGGTAGTCGGTCAAAATAGAGGTGGATGTTCTGCCGGGGTTAATTCATTTGCTATTGGAACTAATCTGGAGCTTTGGTCTTGTCAATCTTTATGTGATAAAAAGCATTTTGGGTGTTTTAATGAAAATATTAAAGATACATTAATGAATGCCCCTGATAATGTTTATTTCAGGGAAAGAAGATTAAGACCAGAATGTTCAGACTGCCCCGTATTAGGGTTATGTAGAGGCGGCTGCCGTGCCACACATAATGACGATAATATAAATGAAACTGTATGTCAGATCAGAATCAATATTATTGGAAAATTATCTTCTGGTTATTATTATAAAAGACAATCCGGTAATACTTGTAATTATAATAATACAACCTGCCCAATTTATAATTTAAATCCGGCAGATAGTAAAAATAATCACGCTCATGAAGGTCTGGAAACTATATTAAACAAATATACTCAAGAAAATAAGACTACCGAAGAAGTCGAAACACCGTTATTAGATTAAAGATTTTTTCTTAATCGTCAATTGATGTTATAATCTGGTTGTCATCTATCCTGTATATTTTTACTTCTTCTGTCTTGCTTTCAGGACTGATAACTAAAATCTTTTTTTTGTCTTCCAAATAGCCGACAATAAGGAAAATTCCAATACCTGTATTAACGCCGACACCTTTAGCGTAAATGAGCGTTTTCTTTTGAAATTTTTCTATTATCTTTGGAAGTTCTTTTTTAGCATTTTCAATATATTCGGGCTTTTTCTTGTTTTTACGGGCTTGTAGATACTTGTTCATACCTTTTCTTAAAGATTTTTCTTGTTCTTCAATACTCTGGTTTTCAAAATCTTTTTCTGATACGTCAGCAAACTTTAATAACATGCGATCATTTTCGGTAATTAACATTTTTAATCTCCTGTATAAGTTCTAACTATAATATAATAATTATAAAAAGGTACGGCAAGAAAATTAAACTAAATAAATATGGAAACTATACAAGATAAAAATGGAAATAAGATATTAGAATCGGATCAAATCATAAAAACAAATAATAAAATTAAATTAACTGGAAAAATTGGTCTGTTTGATGAAGAATTAATTAATATCGTAGAAAAATACAAACAAATTAGAGATTCTGAAATTTATAAAGAAATAAGAGTTATTGTAGAAAAATATATAGAATCTAAATTACAAGATTAAAATACTTTTCAAATAATGATTTTAAAGACTAACTGATTTTGTTAGAGTATACGTGAGGGTATAATCCCGTAATTAAATGCCTTTATTATTAAAGGGGAAAAATATGGGTATTATATTTGATAAATACAGATCAGGAATAAATCTCGGAGGGTGGATTTCACAAAGCAGTTTGGAAAAAGAGCATATTGAAACATTTATCAAAAAAGAAGATCTGGAAAAAATAGCTTCCTGGGGTCTTGATCATATCAGGCTCCCTTTTGATTATCCGATACTTGAAGATGATGAAAATCCTTTTTCCTATAAAGAAGAAGGATTTAAAATTCTTGATAAACTGCTTGGCTGGTGTAAAGATTGCTCGCTTAACCTTATTTTGGATATGCATAAGGCACCAGGCTATGCTTTCTATAATAATTCGAATAACAATATTTTATTTTCAGACGAAAAAATACAAAAACGGTTTATCTCTATTTGGCGGGAAATGGCAGCGCGCTATAAAAATGAAAGAGATAATATCATATTTGAATTATTGAATGAAATTGTAGACGCTCACGGCGACACATGGAACAAAATTACCCGAAAAACGATTGAAGGTATCAAAAATATTGATAATGAAAGGTATATACTTCTCGGCGGTTCCAACTATAATTCCGTGCAGGAGCTTAACAATCTGGAAATATATGATGATGAATATATTATCTATAACTTTCATTTTTATGAACCATTTCTTTTTACCCATCAAAGGGCAAGCTGGACGCCGTTAAAAAATATAGATATAAATCAGCCTTATCCTGGAAAAATTGAAGGAATCGATAAATTAAAAACATTTTTTGGTAATCAAAAACCGGAACAGGGAAAATCAATGACAGCGGAAACGGTTTTTGATAAAAATTTTATTGAATATATGCTTTCGCCGGCAATTAAATTTATTAAACATACAAATAAGGAACTTTATTGCGGTGAATATGGAGCAATAGATCATGCTGAAATTGACAGCAGAATAAATTATATGTTTGACATGAAAGAACTTTTTGAAAAATACAGAATTGGCAGAGCCTCTTGGACATACAAAGGAATGAATTTTTCAGCAATAGATGGAAATGGGAATTCCATTTCGGAAAAATATATCGAAGCATTAACAATAAAATAAATTATTTTTCATTTATGGAAAAATCAGTTTTTGGTTAAACTTTTTTTGCTCCCATAAAACAACTTTACCTGTTTTTTGAGTCTCCGCGATGCTAATTATCCGCTGATTAGTCGAACCGCAGAACGGTTGTTTTACCGTCCGGTTTTTATGAATGTATTTTCCGTCAATCAATATATCGCTTGCGGACAGTAAAGCCGTCGTTTCGCTGTTTTCCTGTTCAATCAGTTCTTCGTAAGTGAAGCCTGTGTATGTTACAATGTCCCAGTTGATTTGCCGGGCTGCAAGCGCGACCTGCGCAAGTTCTCCAGCTTGAAGAAACGGCTCTCCTCCGGAAAAAGTAACGCCCTGTACAGCCTTCCTGTTCTTTTTTATCATGCGGATAATTTCTTTTACTGTGAATTCTTTTCCCGCGCTGACATCCCAGCTTTCAGGATTATGGCATTTCGGGCAGCAGTGAAGGCAGCCCTGCGTAAAGATCACAAACCTCAGTCCGGGACCGTCTACAAAACTTTCAGGAGTAATCCCGGATAATCGCATGAATTAATTGTAACCTTAATTGAAAGCCTGATGAACCTGACGGTGCTTTATTTCTTCCAGCTTGCTGTCATTAAAACGATCCAGTGTGGATAGATAACCTGTAATTCTGCGCACGCGGCTTATGTTCCGACTGCCGCAATTTGGGCAGGTGTCTTCTTGAATGAGTCCGTTCAGACCGCAGTCGCAGCAGATGTCAACAGGGAAGTTTACCGCGGCATAACCCATATCAGCTTCCGCCATCGCCCTTACCAAAGACTCAAAAGCCTTGATGTTATCCTGGGGAGCGGATTGCAATTCAATATATGAAATATGCCCCGCGTTGCAGTACTTGTGGTACGCGCCCTCAATTTCAATTTTTTTCAAAGCTTTTATATTATACTCGACAGGCACATGGAAAGAATTGGTATACCACTTTTTATCGGTTACGCCTTTTATTTCACCGTAATGCTCAAGATCGATTTTTGTAAATTTGCCGCTTAACTGCTCAGCCGGAGTCGCCAGCAGGGAAAAATTCAATTTGTGTTCCTTTGTGGCTTCGTCGCATTTGCGGCGCATGTGGCTGATAATCGAAATGCCGAAAGCTTGAGCTTCCGCGCTTTCTCCGTGATGCCTGCCCATAAGAGAAACAAGACATTCAGCAAGCCCTATAAAACCTATGCTGAGCGTTCCGTGGCGGATCGCTTTTTCAATTGTATCGCCGTTCTGCAAGTCCTCGCTGTCAAGATAGAGCCTCTGCCCCATCAAAAACGGAAAATCCTTTACCTTTAATTTTTTTTGTACATTATAGCGGTTGATAAGCTGCTCCACGCAGATTTCAAAAACTTCATCAAGGTATTTCCAGAAAAGCGAAATGTCTTTCCCAGCTCTTATGCCAAGACGCGGCAGATTAATTGTAGTAAAGGAAAGGTTCCCCCTTGAATTTGTTTTTTCCGGACCGTTGCAATTGGAGATAACCCGCGTCCTGCAGCCCATGTACGCGACTTCCTCATCGCGGAAAGGTTTATTAAAACTGGAGTCCTGAAAAGAAAAAGTGGGAAAGAGGCGTTTGCACGCTACACGCATGCTCAACTGAAACAGATCGTAATTCGGATCTCCTTCCTCAAAATTGACATCTTCCTTTATTTTAAAACAGACATTCGGGAACAAGGGCGATTCTCCCTTGCCAAGACCGTTTTCGTAGGCTAGCAAAAAACACTGCGAGACAAGCCTGCCTGCTTCTGTCGTATCAGTGCCGAAATTGATGCTTGAAAACGGAACCTGCGCTCCCGCTCTTGAGTGCATTGTGTTCAGATTATAAATGAACCCCTCCATCGCCTGAAAAGTTTCTTCTTTTGCGCGCTCGTAAGCGAGTTCTTTAATTTTTTCATCAACAGCTTTTAATCCCAGCTCTTCAAGGTTTTGGCGGATTAGCTTTTCCTGCTTTATTTTTTCCATTTCGGCATAAACTGCCATATCCCTGTCAAAGTAGGCGAATGACTGTCCGCCGTGCATGTCATTCTGGTTACTCTGAAGAATTATCGCCGCAAGGGAAGCCGCTGTTTTAATCCCCTTTGGAGGACGTATATAACCATGCCCGTTGTTAAATCCGCCGCGCAGCAGTTTATCAAGGGGGATTTGAAGGCAGGTCAATGTCTTGCCGTACCATGATAAATCGTGGATATAAATATCGCCGTTAATATGAGCGGCAGCTTCCTTTTCCGGGAGTACTCTTTTTAAGTAGTAATTTTTTGACGCAATCTCGGAAATCTGTAAAACCTTCGCGGACGGCGAATTGCCTACGTTGGCATTATCGCGGTTTGTTTCCTGAAGGATCAGCGAAACCGCGTTCATTAGCTCGCTTCGCGCTTCCCTCAGTCTGGATCGATTTTCACGGTATAAAATATACGCCTTGGCGGCTCTTACAAGACCCTGTTCAATCAAAACTGTCTCAACTATGTCCTGAACATTTTCGACAGTAAAGCAGTCGTCCCTGTACTGCTGTTTGATTTTCTTGATTACTTCCAGCATTAATTCAACAGCCTGCTGTCTGTCTTCCTCCCCGACAGCCTGAAGGCATTTAACTATTGCGTCGGTAATTTTACTTTCATGAAAGACTTGAGTTCTTCCGTCTCTTTTAATTATTGATGAGAACATTTTTCCCCTGCCCAAATGATTAGATTTTCATTTTAAAACTTTTTATTTTCATTTGTCAATCTATATTTTCGCTGTCTACACTATATGTAGCGTTATTTTTACCTTTTCTACCCTATATGTAGCGTACTGGCTGATACCTTTTTCAGCTTTTAATTTTTTGATTTTTATATGATAATTAGTGCATGATTCTCGATAATCTTGCGGTGGAGACCGGAAAGGCCTTGCCACTTGGAGCGTCCCTTACAAATGAAGGCGTTAATTTCTCGATTTTTTCCAGAAACGCCGCTTCTGTAACGCTCGTTCTGTTTGAATCGGAAGAACCTGAAAGCCCGCACATCGAAATTACGCTGGATAAAAGAGGACATAAAACAGGGAATATCTGGCATTGTTTTATCAGGGGGCTTAAAGCGGGGACTTGTTATCTGTACCGCGCCGACGGTCCGTATTTTCCGGAAAAGGGGCAGCGTTTTAACAAGCATAAAACACTGCTTGATCCTTATGCGAAAGCGCTGACAGATTTAACCAACTGGGATTATGTAAAGTGCGCAGGCTATGATCCGAATCAGCCAGGGTGCGATCTTACTTATTCCTACAATGATGATATTTCGAATCAACCCAGATGTATTGTAATTGACAACAGTTTTAACTGGGAAGGGGATACTCCCATTAATTATCCATTGCGTTTCAGCGTTATTTACGAAGCTCATGTCAAGGGGATTACCGCTCACAGCAATTCAGGAGTAGAGCATCCGGGAACCTATCGCGGGGTAATCGAAAAAATTCCGTTTTTCAAGGATTTGGGAATAACCAGTATCGAATTTCTTCCTGTTCAGGAATTTAATGAAAAAGAGATTCCGCGCCACGATCCAAAAACGGGAACTAGACTGACAAACTACTGGGGTTACTCGACAGTCGCTTTTTTCGCGCCCAAAGGCTCATATTCATCAGACAGAACTCCTGGCGCTCAGGTTCGCGAATTTAAGGAGATGGTAAAGGCGCTTCACAAGGCTGGTATCGAAGTAATTCTGGATATTGTATTTAACCACACTGCGGAAGGCAATGAACAGGGACCGACCTTTTCTTTCCGCGGACTTGATAACTCAATCTATTACATCCTTAACGATAACCGCAGGTATTATCAGAATTATTCAGGCTGCGGCAACACGATGAACTGCAACCATCCTGTCGTCCGTACCTTCATCATGGATTGTCTTCGCTACTGGGTAATGGAAATGCATGTTGACGGTTTTCGTTTTGACCTTGGGTCGATACTTGGCCGTGATCAAAACGGCAATATAATGGAAAACCCTCCTACCCTTGAACAAATCGCCGAAGACCCCGTTTTAAGCTCGACAAAAATAATCGCGGAAGCCTGGGATGCGGGAGGCGCTTATCAGGTTGGATGGTTTCCCGGCGGCAGGTGGGCTGAGTGGAACGATAAATACCGCGATAATGTCCGCAAGTACTGGAGAGGCGATCCAAAAGAGACCCGCGACTTCGCGACCCGTCTTTCAGGCAGTTCGGATCTGTATCTTCGCGACGGTCGCAAACCTTTTCATTCCATCAATTTTATTACAAGCCATGACGGCTTTACGATGAAAGACCTTGTTTCGTTTAACGGCAAATACAATGAGGCGAACGGCGAAGAGAACAGGGACGGCAGCAATAATAACCTCAGTTATAATTACGGGATAGAAGGACACACCTCAGACCCTGTTATCAATATGATAAGAGACCGGCAAATTAAAAATTTCATCGCTACCATGATGATATCTCTTGGCACGCCGATGATTTTGGGGGGCGATGAATTCGGGCGTACGCAAAACGGGAACAATAATGCCTATTGCCAGGATAATGAAATTTCATGGTATGACTGGTCGTTGCCTGAAAAGAACAAAGACCTTTACCGTTTTATAAAAGAAATAATTTCTTTCCGGCTGCGTCATCCCGGTTTTATGCGTCCTGAGTTTTACACCGGCAGGAACGGGAATTATAACGCCATTCCCGACATCGTCTGGTACAATGAAAAAGGGCACTCTCCCAACTGGGACAAGATCGGTTATTTTCTTGCGCTGGAGGTTGACGGCAGCAGGGCTGATATTCTGGCGGATCGCGATGACAATGATTTTTACATCATGTTTAACGCAAGCCTTGAAATTCAGCCTTTTTCAATTGCGCATCCGCCCCATAAAAAAAAGTGGTTCCGCGCTATCGATACAGGGCTGCTGTCTCCCAACGATATTTGCACGCAGGGAAACGAACAGCCGCTTTCTTCGCAGACCTCTTATTCCCTGAAAGCGCGCAGTCTTGCAGTTTTAATTTCAAAGCGTGAGCAGCATGGATAACAGCAGTTTTATTCTTGGAGTTGATCTTGACGGCGTTGTCGGCGACTTTTACGGAACAATACGGAAAATCGCCGCCGAATGGCTGAACAAGCCGCTTGACGCTCTGACTCCGGAAATTTCCTATGGTCTTGCCGAATGGGGCATCGACGAATTCGGCGGCTATGACAGGCTTCACCGTTTTGCCGTAACCCAGCGCAACATCTTCCGCGATATGGATCCGATCGAAAACGCTCCTGCCGTTTTAAGAAAACTTTCCAGCCAGGGCATACGCATCCGTATAATCACGCACCGGCTCTTTTTAAAATTTTCCCACCGCGCGACAATTACGCAGACTGTCGACTGGCTTGATAATTTTGACATTCCCTACTGGGATATTTGTTTCATGAACGACAAGGGCGCTGTCGGCGCTCATGTTTATATTGATGACGCCCCTGAAAATATAATTAACCTCCGCAGGCTGGGATGTAAGACGATCGTGTTTTCCAATTCCACAAACCGCGGAATTGAAGGTCCCCGCGCCGACGACTGGCAGGAAGTGGAACGTCTTGTCATGGACGCCCGCGAAGAATGGCGCACAGGCACAATGGGATTGTTTTGTTAACGATTTGACAGAAATCATTCTTACTACGATCAACGCGAAGTGGATTCATCCCTCTCTGGCGCTGCGGCTTTTAAAAGCCAATCTTGGCAGCCTCGAAGACTCCTGCGAAATTATCGAATTCGCCCTGCGCCAGCCGTTAGCTGAAAAAATCCAGCCGCTGCTTGACGCGAGTCCGAGGATTCTAGGCGTTTCAGTTTCCATCTGGAATCATACCGCCGCCATTGAACTTCTTGAAGAACTGAACAAGAGGTGGTCTTCCCATGTCTCTGTAAAGCCTGCCGTCGTTCTTGGAGGACCGGAAGTTTCCCATTTACCGCAGAACGCCGGTATTTTTAAGTACGCCGATTATGTTATCCGCGGCGAAGGAGAGACCGCTTTCAGAACATTATGCGAAAATATTCTGGTTGAAAAAGAGAGCGTGCTATCGCGCTTCATTGACGCGGACAATGTTGATGTCAGCCGGATAAAAAGCGCATATCATCTTTACACAGAAGAAGACATAGCGAAAAAGCTTATCTATGTAGAAGCAAGCCGCGGCTGTCCGTTTAAATGCGAATTCTGCCTGAGCGCAAAAGATTCTTCTGTACGTGAATTCCCTTTGGATGTATTTCTCTCCGATATGGATATACTCATCAGCCGCGGAGTAAAAACTTTCAAGTATTTGGATCGTTCTTTTAATGTCAATATTAAAAGAGCAATAAAAATAATCGAATTCTTTTTATACAAAATTGAAAAATTCAGTCTTTCTTCCGCACCTTTTACCGTTCACTTTGAGATGGTTCCCTCCCTCTTTCCTCCGGAACTGCTGCGGACGCTCTCCCGCTTTCCGCTGGGGACGCTGCGCCTTGAAATCGGCATTCAGACTTTAAACAAAAATGCCGCTTCTTTGATTGGGCGCGCTTCCGACCCGGAAAAAGAATTGGAATCCCTTCGCCTTCTTGCGGAGGAGACGAACGCAATTATTCACGCAGACCTTATCGCAGGTCTTCCCGGCGAAGATATCGTTTCTTTTGGCAGTGGATTTGACCGCCTTTGGGCTGCGCTTTACTCCGGAAAACAACAGTTTCTGAAACAACAGGTTGAAATTCAACTCGGAATGCTTAAACTGCTCCCCGGCACGCCGGTTTCACGTCACAGGGAAAAGTTTGGCATGCGTTATAATTCCTCTCCCCCCTACGAGATTGAAGAAACTTCAACAATGAGCGGCAGTGATCTTGCCCGTTTAAGGAATTTTTCCCGATTTTGGGAGATCATTGTAAACCGCGGACTTGTGTTTTCATCTGATTTTTCAAAAAACGGGACGATCTTTTGCAATTTTCTGGAATTATCAGACACGCTTTTTGCTTATTTCGGCAGGAATTGGGGAATAGACAGAGGCGAATTACTGGCATTTCTGCGAATACGTGGATAGTATTTATTAAATACGGTATAATGAAGCTGTTGATGTTATTAATTTTAATCTTGTGAGCTTTTCTCTAAACTCGGTTAGCTTCGGAAAAAGTTTTTGAAAAAGTGGTCTAAAGCCCGCTTTTTCATTTAAATCTAAGGCAGCTTTCCCAAAAGCTGAAGTTTTGGAAAGGTTTCATGTATCTGAACGCATATATTGATGTTTAAATGCAAACATCCCGGAAAATTTCCAAGAGGCGGCATGAAAAAATACTTATCTTTTGTATTCCTCATATGGATATTATTTTCCATAAATTCCTGCGATTGGCAGGTTCCCTCTGAAATACAAATCAAAGGAAGCCCTTCCCTGAAACTTGCTGTAGGAATGGATTTTTCCGAAACTTTTAAAAGTATGATGAACAGCGCATTTAACAGTGATGAAAATGATTTAATAACAGTGCAAAATTGTGTAAATGCTCCTGGTGATGTTATGACTTTTTTAATTCGGATAAAAATCGCAGAAATAGAAAAATTTAGTTTATCCAAACTAATTCCAATAGAAGGTATTACAAATGATATGCTGAAAATTCTTATTGGAGAAGGAAAAAAATTAAGCGATTTTGGAGTTAATAATGATATTGAAATAGATTTTGATGAATCTGACGAACCTATTGCTCTGCCTTTGGATTTTCTTAAATATCTGGATGGTTTTAAATTTGATCCTGATTTAATTAAATCCAAGATGTATATATCAGGTTCAGATATTGCTGAATCCCTTAAAATTGAACTTGATTTCAATGTAAAAGAAAATAATACTATTATTAAAAATGAGTTAAAAATAGTTAAAGTATCTGATGCGCAAGCAAGCAACATTGATTTAAGTTCTGGAATATATAATGGATATAGCTTGCCGCCAGGCGGATCAGAGGATGATGAAATTTTCCCTGCTGAATTTTTTAATGAGGAAGGGAATCTTGAGATCGTATACAAGATTTTCATTGACAAAGATGAAATAATTACAGCTGATATGATTGATGATGCAAAAATTGATATTGAAATGCTCCTCTGGTTTCCTTTAAAATTTGATGCGCAGAATGGAGCTGTTTTTAAATTGATTGATTTTGACATAATGGGTGATTTTTTTAGTTCCCTGTCAGAATCGGGTATGATAGAAGCCATCAAGCTGGAAATTGAAATGAATGTAAATCCCTTCAGAGACGGTGACTTGATAATTATCAATGAGGAAGACGGAGAATGGGAAAAAAAATGTCCTGCAATGACCGGGGAAATAATTTCTTTGGATTTCGAGGAAGGTGATATTAAGTATATTAATGATAATCCGTTCAAACCGAAATTCAACATTGTGTTTAAAGATGCCGGAGACAGTTTATTAATCCCCAAAGAATTAAAAATCATGACGGTTTCTGTAGATGCCGATATTAATTACTCCATTAAGATCGGCGGAGAAAGCTGACGTGAAAAAAAATCTGATTCTTTTTTTAACCTGTCTCATTATTCCTTCTGGGATCTGGAGTTTACAGATAGGAGATCGATTTTTTGAAATCGGTTTTGATGCCGGAGTAAATTTTTCCAACGATTTTTTATCTGCGTCTGATATTTTTCAGGAAATATTCATTCTGGATCTTAATAAACTGGAAACAGGTTTTCATTTGAACGCAGGCGCGGATATTATTCCGTTTTTTTTTAAATTTGACAGTAAAAAAGGCTGGGGTTTTGGTTTGTCGGTAAAAGCGCAGGCAACAGGGCTTTTTGATCTTTCAGGGAAAATGCTTACCTTTTCTGAAAATATTAGCAGTAACGGCAATAAAGAAGGAAACTCGGAGATCAACGGAGCGTTATTCGGCGAAGCGGCAATCCCGGTTTATTTCAGCTACAGAAAATTTAAAATAAAAGTCATGCCGTCTTTATATTACCCTGTCGCGTATGCAACCTCTGACATCGCGTATAATTTCAATGAAACAACCGGAGGAACCATATTTAATTTAGGTTATAATGTCGATATCTACACAGCCGTGCCGATGGAATCCGCCGGAGATGCCGCTATTAGCGCAACGCCTGGGGTTGATTTAAGCATAGGGGTTGAGTTTCCGCTTTCTGAAGCGCTTGGAATAAGCGATTTTCTTTTTTTCCTTGACTTTGATATAGGGCTTGAGCTGAGTAATATCCCAATCGCCGCAGGAACAATGACGGATTACATGAAAATGAAAGGTAGCATAGGAAGCGAAGAACCTGTCAGTCTGTTCGGAGAAGACGGCGATCTGGGGAATTTTTTTAATATAAACGATACGGAATATCTTAATGAAAAAATTAATGTTTACCGTCCATTTAAAATGCTGCTTTTTGCCGCATGGCGGCCGCTTGGAAACAATCTCCTTACTTTAACGCCTTCGTTTGGTTTTGCGCATTCCCCGATGTACAATGAAAAAATTTCCATGGAAGCCGGCGTTAAAGGGCGGCTTAATCTGTTTAACCTTCTTATTTTAACGCTCGGCACCGGTTATCATGATCGATTATGGAAGCACGGTTTCAATATCGCTTTAAACTCAAGAGCGGTAGAATTTAATATCGGCGCCGCTCTTTGCTCGCCTGGTTTTGCCAAAAGCTGGAGCGGAAGCGGATTTAATATTAATGCCGGTTTAAAATTCGGCTGGTAAAACTTCGCGTTAATCTTTCCAGTGCCACACCGGAACCGATAATTGTGAGGAAAATGGGTTTGCCAGATTAAAGTCGGGCAGCCAATCGCTGCCTGTTACAAGCTCCTGGCAGAAACCGTCGTTGATATCAAATTCATCAAGCCAGCAAAGAACAGTTTCGTAATCTTTTGCACTTAAAAAGCGGTTTGGCATTTGCCGGTTTCTGCCGGGGATCAGCGTATACTGCGTCATCAGAGAAAGCAAAGCGCGTCCTGCCGCATTTTCCGCGAACCAGCGCAGAACGGATCGCGTTGAATCAAGGAAGCCGGGCAGAACCAAATGACGAATAATTATTTTTTCCGGAGAAGCTGACATTTCCATCATTTTCAAAATTGCCGCTTCCGCTGTTTGCGGGTAATCGGGTGCGTTAAAAAACCTTGATGCGATTTCATTGTCCAGCGTTTTTAAATCAGGCAGATAAATATCAACATAATCATTCAATAGTTCCAAAGCCTGTACGGTTTCATAAGCTGAGGAGTTCCATAAAACCGGCAGTTGTATACCCTCCTTTCTTGCGGCGGTAAATCCCTGTACAAGAGAAGGGATCGCGTGGCTGCCTGTTACAATATTGATGTTTTCCGCTCCCTTTTCGCGGAGTGATGCGCAAATTTTTACAAACTCTTCATCAACGCTTACGATTTTTCCAAGTGAAGGAGTTTTATTGTTTCCCTGCGACACCTGATAATTCTGGCAGAAAGAGCAGCCTAAATTGCATCCGCTTATAAAAATCGTTCCCGAACCGCCAGAGCCGACAAGAGGCGGCTCTTCACCCTTGTGAATAACAGAAGCGCCAATGCGCAGGTCGGCTGTTTCTCCGCAAAAACCTGTCTCTCCCGCAAGCCGGTTGACGCCGCAGTTTCTCGGACACAAGCGGCAGGAAGCATAATGATTCATCATTAAATAATTTTATCAAATAATTCCATTACTTTACATAAAGCTAATAGTAGACTTGTGAGACAACTAACCGAGTTGTCGAACATTGCACTTTTTACTCATTTAAAAAAATAAGGTCAAGCATAAATACTTACCCTGTAAAGAATTAGCGTTGCTGGTTCGGTATGCGGAAAATTGAGGAAATTAGTGTTATCACGAATGACATCAATTTCCAAAAAATGCGGGGTTTGATATGCGCAATGACTTCACGATGTTTAAAAGGGCGGTGCCGTCAGGGGCTAAGGTGGTGTATTACTACGCGTATGATGAGAACGGGGTTAGAAAAGGTCCGTGGACTACCAAATGCCTGAACTTTACCGAGGCTAGAAATTACTGCCACAGGCTTATCAGGAACGGAGCTTTAATTCCGGACAGAAATAAGATGATGACGTTTTCGGAATTTGCTAACGGCTTTTGGGAGCTTGATTCTGAGTTTATCAGGAACGAAAAAAGCAGGAAAGATTTTAATGACAGTTATGTCGTTATCAGCAGGCAATTAGCTGTCAA
>WQTD01000020.1 GCA_009786455.1 Treponema sp. | reverse complement strand
TTTTGAGTATTCAAAGTTTCAAATAACTTTAGTTTCAATTCTGAAGGGATTTGTTCTTCTTTGTTTTCATCATTGTAATATCTTAGGTTAGTAATATCCTGCAATATTCTAAAACGATGAGCCGAAGGAAAAGCTTTGTAGCCGCGATCTTCATCGGCATAAAATTGACATCGTCCTCGTTCCGGCCGCTTAAGCGGTCGCTGGAAAAAAATTAGCCAATGAAGTCGTTCCCAATTAATATCCTTATAATATGGTTCCTGTTTCTTCCTAATTGCGGCAAATTCATTTTCATACATTTCTCTGGAAGGATAAAAAGTATAAATGATTTTTGTCTTTTCTGTTCTTGCTTTAAACCGCACAGAATTACCTGCTTCACGTTGTTTACAAAGCCACTGCCCAAGAGTAAGCCCATGTAATTCTGTTTTAAGTGTTTCTATTCCTCCTAACATTCCTTCTTTTTCCGCGTTGTTTTCTGTCTGTTGATCTTTACGCCCTGATTTAAAACCGCGGCGCACAGAAAATTGCATCATTATTCTGCTTAGTTCAAAAGGTTTTAATTTCCTTTCCAGAGAAGCCACGCGAAGAATGTATGGATCCATCTGCGCAATAGAATGTTGTTTTTCTCTTTCGTTAGGCATAAGTTTATTATTAACAAGGAAGTTAAACATTGCCATTTTACGGCGGATTTTCCTGTCCCGCTGACGGCGCATTTGCCTAGCATTTCGTCTTGCCTCATTAAGAGGCGTTCCTGTTTTAGCTTCTCGTCCATCAGAGAAAATTCGTACTCCCATATCAAGAATTTTAATTGGTTTAGGTTTGGCTTCATTATCCAGCTCTAAAGCTGTCCAGCCTATTGAGTTCGACCCAAGATCAAGCGCCAAACGCCACATAAAAACCTCCGTTTATGGAAAAAAGCAATGCCCCCTTAAGATTAGTCATTTTTATTGACAATTATCTATAAAAATGACCCAACAAAAAGGGGCATAGAATAATGGTAATATAACTTTAAAAAATTGTAAAGAATATTTGTAATCTACAAACTTATTTCAATATCCATCAGTATATTTAAATATCGAAGCAATACTTGGTATCTTCTCACATATCTACAAAAAACAAGTTTACTAAGAAAATTGGTCGATCTGCAACACAAACTTATTAGTTCGCATTTAATGAGTTTGTTATTGACCTATAGTAACATACATGGTACATTTTAGCTAGAGTTTATTAAGAAAATTGGTCGGTATGTTAACAAGACCTCCCGCAAGGGTTGTGTCACAAAATGGCGCTGTAAAGCGTGGAGAAAGGAGGGTACGCCCTCCTTTTTTTATTAAAGGAGCTTGTTCCAAAACCATGTTGGTTTCGGAACAAGCTTTAGAAAAATCGGTCTAACCCGTTTTTTCAATTAAATCAAAGGTAGCTGTTCTAAAAACCGAAGTACTGAAGTTTTGAAAAAGCCTCAATTGCCATTTCTTTTTTTAATGGATTATATTATAATTAACCTGAGGGATTAAAGGAAGGTATTATGAGGTTATTAACCAGATCTGATTTTGACGGATTGGCTTGCGGAGCTCTCTTATCATATTTGGGATTGATTGATGAATGGAAATTTGTCCATCCAAAAGACATTCAGGATGGCTTGGTTGAAGCTAATGACAACGATGTCCTTGCCAATATCCCCTATATCAAAGGATGTAAGCTCTGGTTTGATCATCATTCAAGTGAAACCGAACGTCTTGGGAGTAATGCGTATTTTGAAGGCGTTTCAAGAGCAGCCCCCAGCTGTGCGCGCGTAGTGTACGAATATTACGGCGGAGATAACAAGCTGGGTAAGTTTGCGGAAATGATCCATTTTGTAGACAAGGTTGATTCAGGCGATCTTACTGAAGATGAAATCACAAATCCTAGAGGTTGGGTTCTTTTGGGGTTTCTCATGGATCCGCGCACCGGTCTGGGGCGTTTCAGAAATTTTACCATCAGCAACTACGATTTGATGGCGGTTCTTGCGAAAGCATGCGCGGAAAAATCAATCTACGATATATTGGTTATGCCCGATGTAAAGGAACGCATTGATTTTTATAATCAACAGCAGGAACTCTTTATTGATATGATACGTAAATACGCCAAGGTTTATAACGACGCGATCGTAGTTGATCTTCGCGATGTAGAAACAATCTATACCGGTAACCGGTTTTATATTTATACGCTTTATCCAAAACAGAGTATTTCTGTGTGGATTGTTGACGGCCGCAATAAAGCCAATGTTGCCATTACAATTGGACACAGTATATTAAACCGGACTTCCAAAGTTGATGTTGGATCGCTTTTGCTTTACTACGGCGGCGGCGGTCACAAGCAGGTTGGCACTTGTCAGGTTTCGTTTGATCAAGCTGACAAGATCATTGGTGAAATCATGGAGAAAATAAATCAGGCGGGATAGTTTGCCTGTTATTGTATTTTTACCCAGTTGGTTTAGATCGAGAAATAGTAATATCTGGATATATTAAAATAGGGATATACATTTAATTATGCCGGAAAAAGAACATCTAACTCCGCTTTCCGCTATACTGTCGCCTCAGGACGGTAAAGGCATAAATAAAAAATACATTGAAATAATTCTGGAAGAAGAGATTCCGGTTTTTTGCCTTAACAAGAATTCAAAAAAAGAACGTCTTATGCCGTTTAGATCATTATATGGCAGCTATAGCATTAATTTCTGGCTTCAAAGCTCGGAGTGGGATTATTACCTTACCGAAGATTATTTTGAAAAACTTAAGGAAAAAGCAATAGAAAAAACAGGCGCCTGGGAATTTTATGAACCGGAACAGAAGAAAACATCTGCGGTTAAACCCGGTACGCCTGAAGAAGAACCTGAAGAACATCAGTCAGAAGAGGTAGCGGCTTATGGCAATGAATACAGTTCATTTGCCAAAATGCCTACAGAAAAAAAAGTTGACTGGCTTAATAAAAATAAACAGCGGTTAAATGAGCTTATTGCAAAGAAGAACAAGGAAATTGAAGCTGTCGTAGAAGTGCTTGTTGATACAACAAAGGATGCCGCATTGATTAACCATACTGTTCTGGCAGAAGCCATACAGCTCGGCGATGATGAGGCGAAAAAATTAACTCAGGACATAGTGGACTCTACCCATGAAATGGTTAAATCATCCGCGCAGCTTTTATCAGAAGATATCTTTAATAATGATTTGATGAAAACTCTTGTTGAAAAATCAAACGGCACTATTGTCCAGCATATGACAAGGGTTTATCTTAATGGCGTCGCTTTTCTTGCCTATTACAATAATCTTGTTACAACATCCAGCGCTATTCAAAAACTGCGAATTTCATTTGTGGCAAAGTACAGACCGTTTTACCATCGGCTGCTCCCGCACATAAACATTGATGATGTTGTTCTTGAACGTGTTTTTTTGGGCGGAATGAGGTCTATCGCTCCGGAAATTTTCTTTAAATGGGCTGTCGGGTTTTTAATTCATGACATTGGAAAAGCGTCGGCTATTCAATACCACGAAGGCGAAGCCGCGTATATACGCAGCACGGTTGTCGAACATGTTAAAACCGGATATAAGTCCATCATGACAAAAACGAATTACCCAATGGAAGCCAGTCTTATTACCGGATATCATCATGAGTACTACGGATCTTCCGACGGTTATGGTTATTTCCGTGCGAATCTGAATCAATATAAAAAATCATATCCCGATGCAAAACAGGATTATTGCATAACATATGATCTTGAACCTATACTGGATTATCAGGCGCTTGCATATTTTCCCGCGAAAGTTCTGGAAATAATTGATGTGTTCGACAGCGTTACTGATCCCAACCGCGTTTACCGCAAAGCCCTGTCTTCCAAAGAAGCGCTGGAAATGATACGTACTGAATTCGTTGAAAAGCATCGAAAGATCGATATAATTCTTTTTGACATCTTTGATTCCTTCATCCGTGAGAAAGAAAAACTTAATTAGTGTCTGTCCATAAAGTTGGTTACTTTACGGACAGACCGCGGACTTTAGTCTGATGCATTATTCTCGTCTAACAGCTACGAAAATGCAGATTTTATAGTAGTCTGTCAATAATATGTCCACATTATTGACAGACTCTAATTAACAAACGCTTTTTTCAGAACTTCGAGATCAAGCTGAGGGTATACAGGGAAACGATCCATCAAATTCCTTACCCGCTCATGAATTTTTTTCTTTGCGTTATCATCAATTACATATTTTGCTTTGCTCTTTTTGGACGGATCTTTTTTATCCTGAGCCTGTGTTGTCGCTTTCAGCGTGTCAGCAATCAACGAAGCGATTTCCGCCATCTCGCTTTTTCCCATGCCAAGACTTGTTATTGCGGCAGTCCCAAGCCTTAATCCCGATGTGTACCACGGACCGTTTGGATCGCGCGGCAGGCTGTTGCGGTTTACCGTTATGAGACATTCCTGCAGGGCGCTCTCCGCCTGTCTGCCTGTTATTCCTGCGCTGCGTACATTGGTCAGCATCAGGTGATTATCTGTTCCGCCTGTCAGCACTTCAAGTCCGTTGTTAATGCAGGAAGCGGCAAGAGCCTGACAGTTATCTACGATTTTTTGCGCATACTGTCTGAACTCCGGCGACGACGCTTCACGGAAGGCTATCGCCTTTGCCGCCATTACATGAGGCAGAGGTCCTCCCATTGTAAGAGGGCAGCCTTTATCAAGTGATTCAGAAAACTCCTTTGTTGATAAAACCAGTCCCGCGCGCGGACCGCGCAATGTTTTGTGGGTTGTACTTGTTGTTATATGCGCCCAGGGTACAGGATCATATTCGCCTGTAAAAATTTTACCCGCTACAAGTCCTGCAAAATGCGCCATGTCTACCATAAATACGGCGCCTGCTTTATCAGCGATTTCTCTCATTCGTTTAAAATTTATTTTTCTTGGATACGCCGAATAGCCTGTCAGTAAAATTAACGGACGGACTTCCATAGCCTGTTTTTCAATTTCGTTATAATCCAGAAGCCCGTCTTTTTCTGAAACCGAGTAGCTGTACACATCAAACATCCTGCTGGAAATATTGCTTCTGTATCCATGCGTTAAATGTCCGCCTGAATAATAATCCAGCGTTAAAAGGCGCTGGCTGCCCATTGATGTTTTTAATTCTTTCCATTGAGCATCGTTTAAATTGTAAAGGTTTGTTTCTCCGAGTTTTTCCAGAACAGGATTCTCTATTTTTGTACAGAGAATCGCCCAATATGCCAGAAGGTTTGCATCCGATCCGCAGTGAGGCTGGACATTGGCGTACTGTGCGCCGAAGAGACTGCACGCTTCCTGAGCGGCGAGAGTTTCAACAGCATCAACATTTTCTGTCCCGCCGTAAAACCTGTGATACGCTGTTCCTTCCGCATATTTATCAGTTAGAAGATTCCCCATCGCAAGCTGCACAGGCATTGAACAGTAATTTTCACTGGCAATAAGTTTCAGTCTTGTTCTCTGGTTAACAAGTTCTTTTACAATGGAAGAAGCTATTTCCGGATATACTCGGGAAATTTCCGTCAGATTACATAGATATGCCAAAAGGCTCGTATCAATATTTTCCGGTTTTACATTTTTTAGATAATCTGTTACTGGGTTTGTTTTCATGTTTTTAGAATAACCAGAAGAAAAAAAATATTCAACATGGATACAGACATGTTCGTCATTGACATTCCATTTTTATGATAGATATAATTACGGAAAATAAAATGAAAAAAAGGTTTTTAATTATTTTTCTGTCTTGCATTTTTAATACTGGGTTATACTCTCAGTCTGTTGCTGCAGAAATTGAAAATCTTCCTGCCGTAAAAGCGGTTACATATGCTCAGGCTTCCCGCTTTATTCTTGATGCAGCGGGGAAAATGACAACCAATAATTTTAATGAGGCTTTTCAGTATGCCGCGGACAGAGCCTGGCTTCCTGACAGAGCGTCAGCCAATGAAGCCGCGCGGCTTGATGATATTTGCCTTCTTTTATTAAAAGCTTTTAATATTAAAGGCGGTATATTTTATTCGCTCACCGGTAATTCTCATTATGCATACCGGGAAGTTGTATACCGCAATTATTTACGGGAAAGATCAGACCCCGCCATGAATGTATCTGGTAGTCTTCTGCTTCTTATGGTCGATAGAATTCTTTCTGAATATAACGGCGGGTTTCATGATGATGTATTGGTTTTAGACAGAGGCAAAGAGGAAACCTCCCGTAATGAAGCGTTGGCGGCGGAAAATGCTCTCAGGGAAGATGAAATACGGCGTCAGGAAGCTCTGGCTGCGCAAATTGCCGCTGCTAGAGAAGCAGAGCTGGCTGCTGCTAGAGAAGCTGAAGTCCGTCGAGAAACGGAGCTTGCTGCAGTCAGAGAAACCAAAGTTCGCCACCAAGCAGAGTTGGCTGCTGCTAGAGAAGCTGAAGTCCGTCGAGAAGCGGAGTTTGCTGCAGTCAAAGAAACCGAAGTTCGCCGTCAAGCAGAGTTAGCTGCCGCCAGAGAAACCGAAGTCCGCCATGAAACGGAGTTGGCGACCGCTAAAGAAACCGGAGTCCGCCGTGAAACGGAATTGGCTGTCGCCAGAGAAACTACAGATCGTCCAACAGCGATAACAACCGCCGCAAAATTGCCCTTTTTGCAGTTTCTCCCTAATGACATAGAACTGCTTGAATCAGAAAAACAAAAACTCCAGGAAATAGCCGCTATTCTTAAAGCTATCCCCGGCGTCAGGCTGAAAATTGACGGTTATGCTGCTTTCGCCGGCACCCGCGCAGGACGGATGAAAATTTCCGAGGGGAGGGCAAGGAGTGTCGCCAATTACCTGATTTTACAGGGAGCTGTTGTTGCAGCTAATATTACAACAGAAGGGCACGGTGCGGAATTCCCAATTGCAAATAATTTAACTCTCCGCGGAATGGCAGCTAACAGACGAGTAGTAATAACCATTTTGGAGAGATAATATGAAAACCCCCCGTTTCGGAATTTTATTTTTAATTATGGTATTGTCGCCCGCCGTTACCGGAGCTGTCGATTTCGGGCTTTTATTAAATCAATATGCCGGATTAAAAAATTCTGAAAATAATAATTTTGAATTTGAATATAATGCGGGTCTTGTTCCGCGTTTTTCATTATTAATCGGCGATACAGGCAGTTTCTTTTTATCAGCGGCAATGAATATCGAGTATACTGATAAATTTTATTTTTATCCAGAACTCTTACGCACAGAACTGTTTCTTAATTTCGGGCAAATTGATTTAAAAGCAGGACGTATTATTTATTCCGCTCCCTTTGATTACATAGCCTCAGGTCTTTTTGACGGTCTTCAGTTTATCCATTCTTCCCGAGCAGGACGATTTGGGCTTGGCGCATGGTACACTGGATTTCAGTATAAAAAAAGTGCAAATATAACCATGACCAATGAGGATCAATTATTATTTAACTCTGAAGTTGATTACAATAATTTTTACGGCACTTATTTTGCTCCGAAGCGTTTACTCGTTTCCATAAATTGGGAACATCCTTCCATCGGAGAGTTTCTGCGTGTTAATACGGCAGTTCTCGGGCAAATTGATTTTTCAAAAGAGGGCATATACCACAATCAGTATTTAATGCTGAAGCTTGGATTCCACGTTAACAGATTTTTATTTGAACTGGGCGGCAGCCTTGAAGCGGCTCAAATGAAAAGACCTGAATACAGCGTTGACAATGAAGGAAAAACGACAGCAAATATTCCAAACGAGTTCACATTCAAGATGGCGTTTTCCGGAGAACTTGGCTTTTACTGGACGCTTCCGGCAAAATTTTACAATAGATTTTCGCTTGTAGGGCGTTATACAAGCGGCTCGTTAAAGGGAAACGAAATTTTTGGCGCATTTATTCCCGTAACGTCAAAAAACATTAGTGAGATATTTACTCCAAAAATGTCAGGGATAACCGTATTAACGCTGGATCATTCCGCGCGTATAATCAAAGAGTTCGGAACTAACATAAATTTTTCATATTTTGTACGCAATGATCTGAAAACAGTTTATAATTTTCCGCTCGCAGACGGGTCTGCAGAAAAAAAACTGCTTGGAGGTGAATTATACGCGAGGTTAATTTTTAATCCGCTTTCAGATTTACAAATAAAGCTTGGCGGCGGAGCATTTTTCTCTCAATTGGGTAATGTCTGGGAAGACAGAGAAATATTATTGAAAATGGAATTAAATGCAATTTTTTCATTGTATTAAAATAATAAGGAGGGATTGAGCTGAAAAAGATTATGTTTACAATCTTATTGGTTTCTTTGGATGTTTCCGTTTGTTCGTGCTGAGAGGTTTAATACCTTCTGCATGCACCCGTGTGCGAGATTTACGGCATTCATACCTGCCGGCATATTAAATATTGATCCGATATGACATATAGACAATACCGGCATCGCTGTAAAATACGCCGCTTGTTTTTACACATCAGAATAAAAAATGTTATTATTCATTTATATTGTTTTCCTTGATATTGACGATTCTGCCATTTTTCACAACGGCGTTTATCCATGGCCGCATTCCATACCTGCGGAAGGGCTGCTGCGTTTAAAGGAGTACGGCACGTTAGCTGCAATATTTGATATTTAATATATTGACTGGGGACCTCAGGGCGTGGACAGCCTTTATTTAAATCAGGGGCTGGAAAACGATTTAAACCGCAGTTTTTCCGAAATAGACGCAACCGCTAATGAAATATTTTCCTCCCTGCAGAACGGACGCATCAGGGTATCGGATATCAGTGATTATAAAAATTTGTATTCCGCTCTTGTCAACAGGGAACATAAGGAACTTTATGAGAGGGCAAGGCGTGTCATTCGCGATAACGATCTCTTTCTGGTGCAGGCGATAGAGCTTGCCGGAAACAGATGGTCTACTCTCAATTTACGTGAGACTCCCCTTGTCGGCGAACAAGCTGAACGCCGCCCAATCGCGGAAAAGCGTTTCTCATACCTGGTAAAAGCCTCCGAAGACGCTTATAAAGGAGCAGGATTTGTTGACATACTGCCTGCTCTTCCCCTTTTTTCACAGATTTCAAAGGGAGCGGGATTTACAAATGTAGAGATTGATAAAGACGGCGTAAGGCGGCGCGTTTATCTCGCGCAGAATATTTTTGATCGCTGGTATCTTCAGCTTTCGTTTGCTCCTTTAATTGATGTTCTGGGAAGACCGGAAATACATTTAAGCAAGAATAAGCTTAGTATTAAACAGACAAGGTTTCCAGGAGGCAAAATAAAAGATATTAGTATTCCTCTTGATCAAAAGGGCAGGATGATGCTCAATTGGCCGAAAGAGGATTACATTGGAAGTTACAGGCATATTTCTTTTTCGGAATTTTCTCTGTTGAATGATTTGGAAAATGATCTTGAATATTACAGCCGCGCGCTTTCTTCGGCTGATCTGATAACATTTATTCAGTTTGATTCCTCATTAAACCGTATTCCGATTGTCCTCGGAAACCTTTTGGAATGTTTTGACGCTGCATACGAAGCGAGAAATCATGCGCTGGAAAATATATCCAATGCTTCGTTTGCGGATTATCTTTCCCATAAAGTTCATATTTTATCACTGCTCTGGGAGCTTTTATCATTTAATGCCGGTGAAAAAGTGACTGAACTAGCTTTGGAATTAGGCGCAGAACATCCTGAATATGCCGAACAGTTTAAAAGTGAAGCGGATTATATTTCGCAGCTGATTTATGTAATAGACGCCAATCACAAGGATAAAATCAGGATAAGCGAATCCAATGATAAAATATTGCGTAATAAATTTGTTATCGTGGGAAGGACTGATACCGGAACCACAGACTACGGCGCAAATCCGTTTTACGGAAAATATAAATGTCGGCACTCACGGTGTTGTGCTTGATACTATACTTTCTGAAAGTTTCATTACTCCACTGGGGAGTTGGTGGCGTATAATTTTTTTAATAATTTTTATGCCGCTCCTGTTTGTTTTTACTTCAGGTCTTTCGCCCGTTATACGCGCATCAACAGGTTTTTTTGTTACGCTGGCTGTTTTTATCGGCGCGATTCTTCTTTTCCGCTTTACCGGTTTTTATTGGGGGTCTTTAGGCGCAGTTTTATCAATGGTTATCGCAATTATAACAAGAGAAATTATCGCTTATAACGGATCAGAAAAGGAAAAGTCCTTTATTCGCGCCGCATTCTCTACCTACGTTTCAGGCGATATAGTCAAGGAAATTATTGCCGATCCTTCTCTTCTTCAGCTTGGCGAATCAAAACGTTATATGACAGCGATTTTTACCGATGTCAGGAGTTTTTCCACCATTTCTGAAGCGCTGGGCGATCCGACGAGACTTGTCAGTCTACTTAATATATATTTAAGCGCAAGGAGCGATGTTGTTTTGGCTGAAAAAGGCACGATTGATAAATTCGAAGGAGACGCTATCATCACCTTCTTCGGCGCGCCTGTTGATTTGCCTGATCATGCCCTGCGTGCTTGTATTTCAGCCATCAAAATGAAAAAAGTTAAAGCGGAACTGAATAAGGAAATCATGGAACAAAATTTTTCTCCGATGTCGCTTTTAACCCACGTCGGTATCAATACCGGCTACATGGTGGCAGGTAATATGGGGACCGCCAATAAAATGAATTATACAATAATGGGAAACGCAGTAAACCTCTCCGTGCGCCTTGAAGGCGTCAACAAGCAATATGGGGCATGGATACTTGCTTCAGAAGATACTGTACGTGATACAGGGGATGCTCTGCTTTACCGCAAACTTGATCGCGTGCGCGTTGTCGGCATCAATGAGCCGGTGTGTCTTTGTGAGCTTATCGATATGGCGGAAACTGCAGACGAGATTGATAAAAAACGCGTATTTGTTTTTCATGAAGCGCTGGATTTATTTGAAAAGCGGGAATGGAAGCCGGCGGTTGATGGTTTTAGGGAGGTAATATCCATAAAATCCGATGATGAACCATCAAAAATCTACCTTGAACGCAGCAATAAATTTATTAAAACCCCGCCTGCAGACACATGGGACGGAGTGTATAACATGACCTCGAAATAAAATGTCAGGTTGATTATTAATTTTATTTTTAATAAAATAATTTTATAAGGAGCTATTTATGTCAAAGATACCTGTCGGAATTTTAGGTGCTACAGGCATGGTCGGGCAGCAATATATCACCCTGCTCAATGATCACCCATGGTTTGATGTTCGCTATGTGGCTGCATCTCCGCGAAGCGCCGGTAAAAAATATGAAGAAGCAGTGGCGGGAAGATGGCAGCTTTCTAAAACATACGCTCCTCATGTCGGTAGTATTAAAGTAGAGGATGCAAACGATGTCAGCTGCGCTGTCTCGGCTTTTAAAAAGAAGAAATGCGCTTTTGTTTTTTCAGCTCTCGAAATGGGTAAGGATGAAACCAGCGCTCTTGAAGAGGCATACGCCGCAGCGGGAATCCCCGTAATTTCAAACGCGTCAGCTCACCGCTGGACTCCCGATGTACCTGTTTTGATCGCGGAGGTTAATCCTCATCATACTGACATTATTCCGATGCAGCAAAAAAAGCGCGGCTGGAAGAATGGATTTATTGTGGTGAAACCCAACTGTTCAATACAGACTTATATGATCCCGCTGCACGCGCTGGTTCAGGCAGGCTTCCTCATTAAGAAAATCATTGTTACGACAATGCAGGCGGTTTCCGGAGCAGGTTATCCCGGCGTTCCGTCGCTTGATACGATAGATAATCTAATTCCATATATCGGCGGAGAAGAGGAAAAATCAGAAATGGAACCGCTCAAAATTTTCGGGACAATTTTAAACGAAGAGATTCAAAACGCTGTTATGCCGAAAATTTCCGCATGCTGTAATCGGGTGCCGCTTACTGACGGACATACAGCCTGCGTTTCTCTGGCTTTCGGATTGAAAAAACCGTCCATCGAAGAAATAAAAAAGGTTTGGGCATCTTACAAAGGGCTTCCGCAGGAGAATAATTTTCCCATGGCGCCGAAACAGCCGATTGTCTATCGTGAAGAAAATAACCGTCCCCAGCCGCGCAAGGATCGAGATACAGACAAGGGAATGGCTGTTGTTATAGGGCGTCTTCGTCCCTGTAATGTATTTGATATACGCTTTACCGCTCTTTCGCATAACACTGTGCGCGGCGCGGCAGGCGGCGGCATACTTAACGCAGAACTTTTAAAATTCAAGGGTTTCCTTAGATAATTATGGGTGAGAAATATTTTCCTTTGGATAGAGCCGCGCTTGAAAAAATTGCGCGGCAGTATCCGACTCCGTTTTATATTTATGACGAGAAGGCTATTATTGAGAATGTCCGCCGTATAAAAGTGGCGTTTTCAATTTTTCCTTCATACATGAATCATTTTGCGGTTAAAGCCCTTCCGAATCCGTATATCCTCAAGCTTCTCGCTGCTGAAGGTTTCGGCGCCGACTGCTCAAGTTACCCTGAACTTTTGTTAGCTGAAATGGCAGGAATGAACGGCGAAAAAATAATGTTTACTTCAAATGAGACTCCGGCATCTGAATATATTGCGGCGTGCAGGATGGGAGCTGTAATTAACCTTGATGATTTTTCGCATATTGAATTTCTTGAAAAAACCGCAGGGCTGACGCAGTTAATTTCCCTTCGCTATAATCCCGGTCCTCTCAAGGAAGGAAATGCAATTATCGGCAAACCTGAAGAGGCAAAATACGGTTTTACCCGTGAACAGATAATCAATGGGTATTCGCTTTTAAGGGAGAAGGGCGTAAAGCGGTTTGCTTTGCATACAATGGTTGCAAGTAACGAACTCTCTGTTCCTTACCACATCGAAACAGCCCGTATGCTTTTTGAGCTTGCGTCTGAGGTAAATAAAAAAACAGGAATTCGATTTGAATTTATTAATCTCGGCGGCGGAATGGGAATCCCGTACAGGCTTGATGAGATTGCAATTGATTACAGGGTTTTAGCTGACGGAATTCAAAAAGCCTATAATGAGATTCTCATACCTGCAGGATTGGCTCCTGTAAATATACACACTGAATGGGGAAGGGTTGTAACCGGTCCTTACGGCTGGCTTGTAACGTGCGCAATTCACAAGAAGGAAATATACCGTAACTATATCGCTCTTGATGCCTGTATGGCTGATTTGATGCGTCCTGCCCTTTACGGCGCGTATCATCACATAACAATTCCTGGCAAAGAAACTGCTTCGTTAACAGAAATTTACGATATAGTGGGCAGCTTGTGCGAAAATAACGATAAATTCGCCGTTCAGCGCAGCCTGCCGAAAATAGATGTCGCTTCAGAAAATATGACAGCTTCCAGAGAAACGGAAGACTTTACAGCCGACTTTGTTGTAATTCACGATGCTGGTGCTCACGGCAGAGCTATGGGTTTTAACTACAACGGCAAGCTGCGCTGCGGCGAGCTGCTGCTGCGGAAAGACGGCTCTGTTGCGCAGATACGCCGCCCTGAGACAACAGATGATTATTTTGCCACATTGGATATTACCGGACTTCCAAATTTTAACTAAATCTGTTACCATTGTTAGCAGGGAAAATTTCAATAAAACTCTGTTTTTATTTATCCTTGTTAATATTTTAGTATGGAAGGTAAAAAATGCCGGTAATACCAGCTGAAAGAAGAATTGAATATGGCAAAAGAAAGAAAAGCGGCTGTTGTCCAAGATGCGGAAACAAGAAGAAAAAATCTTGTAAATTCAGTTATTGCGACGATTGCAGGGCGTTTTTCAGGAATTATAATCAGGAAGTTTCCGACAGTCTGAATAAAGCGCGGAAAGCCAAATATAAACAGCGAAAGAAAAATAATCAATGTCCCAGATGTGGTGTTAAGCTGAAAAAAAGCTATAAAAAAACAATTTGCCCCGCATGTCTGGAAAAACAATATAATTACAATAATAAATAAATTGAGGCGGATACAGATCCTCAGTTTTAAAAAATATAAACATAAATTCAATTATTTATTATTACGGGGAGTTGTAAGATGAGAAGAAATTCGTATATTGCCAATTTAAAAGCAGGGTACCTCTTCCCGGAAATCGCAAAGCGCAGACGAGAATTCGCAGCTTCACACCCTGAAGCAAAGATCATAAGCCTTGGCGTCGGCAACACAACTGAACCCGTTCTTCCGCACACAAACGCAGGTCTTGTAGAGGGAGCCAGAAAACTCGGAACGGCAGAAGGTTACTCCGGTTATCAGGATGAAGGTCTTGAACAGCTTAGAGAAAAAATTTCTTCCGTTTTCTACAGGGGAAAATTCAACATTGATGAAATTTTTATTTCTGACGGAGCAAAGTGCGACATAGGCAGGCTGCAGATTCTCTTCGGCGCGGGAACAAGAATTGCCGTACAGGATCCGTCTTATCCTGTGTATGTTGACGGCTCTGTTCTTGCCGGCGCTGCCGGAGGCTTTGAAGGCGCTGGTTATAAAGGAATCACATATCTTCCCTGTACTGCGGAAAATAATTTTTTCCCCAACCTTGAACTAATTCCGCAGAATAGCCTGATCTACTTCTGTTCACCTAACAATCCAACAGGCGCTGTTTCGGATCGTATTCAGCTTACATCCCTTGTTAATGCGGCAATCAGCAAAAGCTGCATCATCATCTTTGACGCCGCTTATAGTGAATTTATCCGCGACCCATTGCTTCCGAAAACGATATTTGAAATAGACAAGGCGGACACATGCGCTATCGAAGTAAACTCGTTCTCCAAACCAGCCGGTTTTACAGGGGTTCGTCTCGGCTGGTCTGTTGTTCCAAAAACGCTTAAATATGAAAGCGGCGAAAGCGTCAATACGGACTGGAACCGCATTGCGGGCACAATCTTCAACGGAGCGTCCAATATTGCGCAAGCCGGCGGGCTTGCCGCATTAGATGTCGAAGGATTAAAGGAAATCCGCGAATTAACAAATTTTTATTTAGGTAATGCAAAATTAATCAGAGACGCCCTTATAAAGCTTGGAATAAACTGTATTGGCGGAGACAACTCCCCCTATATCTGGGCGCATTTTTCAGGCAGAGACAGCTGGGAAATCTTTTCTCAAATTCTTGAAAAGTGCCATGTTGTTACTACTCCGGGAGCAGGTTTTGGTCCTGCCGGTCAGGGATATATCCGTTTCTCTGCTTTTGGTCACCGCGCAGATGTGGAAGAAGCGTGCAGGCGGCTGGAAAAGTTATAAATCTCCTGTTGAAAAAGTCACATTTTACCGGTTAAAAAGCTTACATTTTACCGGTTGAAAAGCTTACATTTTACCGGTTGAAAAGCTTACATTTTACCGGTTGAAGTATTATATTTTAGATATGAGAAACTACCTGAAGCGTTTTACCGATAAAATCCTTCAAAACCGGCTAAAGGAATCCGGTGCAGTATTAATAACAGGACCAAAAAGCTGCGGAAAGACTGAAACCGCTATTCAAGCGGCTGGAAGTATTATTCACATGGATACGGATGATGAAGTCCGTGCGCTTATGGAAATTAATCCAAAAGCAGTGTTGGCAGGTTCATCTCCCCGCCTTGTAGATGAATGGCAGGAATATCCCCAAATTTGGAATTATATCAGGCGTGAAGTGGATGATCGAAAAAAAAAGGGTCAATTTATACTTACCGGTTCTGCAAATCCTGAAGAACGCGCAAGGCTTCATTCCGGCGCAGGGCGCTTTTCCGTAATTAAAATGAGACCAATGTCGCTTTTTGAAAAAGGCTGGTCAACAGGCGAAGTCAGTCTTGTAAAAATGATGAAAGGCAGCGCGCCAGGCTCGGGACAGATTGAATTCAGCCTTGATGAACTTGCGGAAAAAATTATTATCGGCGGATGGCCAAGCCTTATCGGCGCGGGAAGCAGGACGGCGCTTCGTTTTTTACAGGATTACACTGCCCTTATTGCTGAAGTTGACATAAGCAGGTTCGGCGGAAAAAAAAGAGACCCTCAGAAAATTTTACGCCTGATGCAATCGCTTGCAAGAAATATTTCTACAGAAGCGTCAATTTCCTCGCTCGCAAAAGACGCAGGCGGTGATCAAACAAAATTAAATGAAGAAACTGTTGCCGAATATCTGGAAGCTCTTGAACGCCTCATGGTAGTTGAATCCCTTCCCGCGTGGAGTACCCATATCCGCTCTTCCGACACTTTGCGCAAAGCGCCGAAGCGGCACTTTGTTGATCCTTCTCTTGCTGCAGGCATATTGGGACTATCAGCAGGGAAAATAAAATCTGATCTTAATTATTTCGGTTTTTTGTTTGAGTCTCTTGTTATCCGCGACTTAAGAATTTATGCTGAAGCAAACGGAGGAAAAGTTTATCATTACCGTGATTCGCGCGATATGGAAGTAGACGCGATTATCGAATACCCCGACAGAACATGGGCTGCGTTTGAGGTAAAAATGGGTTTTGCTGCACAGAATGAAGCAGCGGAAAATCTCATCGCCTTCGCAAAAAAAATTGATCAGAAAAAAATGGGCACTCCCGCCGCGCTGACTGTAATTACAGCTAACGGCATTGCCTGCCGCCGCAAGGACGGAGTTAATGTCGTGCCGTTGTCTGTGTTGACAGCGTGATTGAAGTTATCTTTCTATTCCCACAAATAATTAACAGGAACCGCCCAGAAATTTTCGCCGAACGGTACAAGCTCTTGCCCCGTATAAATGACAAAACCTCTTTTAAAACATTTTCCGGTTATATTTCGGCAGGTTGTTAAATTTTTAAAATTGTTTTCATTTAACGTAGAATCAAGTTTTACTTCGATAGCAATTATTTCGCCGTTATCTTTTTCCACGATAAAATCCGTTTCTTTTCCGTCTCCACGTACGGGGTTAAAATGAGATAAATAGTATTTGTCCGGCAGCGTGTATATCGACTTCATTATTTCTGTTGCGATAAAATTTTCAAATATATGCCCCATTTGGGATGGATCGTTTTTATAAACATCTGATATATCGCGCCTTAATGAATGACATAAAAAATTTGTGTCAGCAAAATACAGTTTTTTACTTTTAACAAATCGTTTATTAAGCCTGTTGGGTTTCGCCCACGGCTGCACTTCAAAAGTCAGGTAAGCGTTATTGCAGAATGATTTATATTTATCGTATGTAATTTGATTTAAACCAGTCTCGCTCATTACGTTGTCATTATTCAAAAGACTTCCAATGCGGCAGCATAAGGAAGCAAGCAATTGTAAAATCAGTTCAGGTTTTTTTATTTTGGCGAATTCAACAGCGTCTCTTTCCAGAATGGTATCAATGTAGCTGTCCATCCATATATTTTGGTTAATATTTTTATTCAGCGCTATTTCGGGAAAAGTCGCGTTCTTTATTGTTTTGATTAGATCAACCCGTTTGTAATTCCTGATTGTTAAATTACCGTTCCACAGTTTTTCAATAAAATTAATTCCGGATTTGTTCATCTCTGCGGCTGAAAATGGAAACAATGTCAATAAAGCCATGCGTCCAACCATTGCTTTTGCAAGATTAGGCAGCCCAAAAATGTTTGCTGAACCTGTAAGCAGGAAAAGCGATTTACTCTGACCTTTTAATCGTTTTTCATCAATTGCTTTTTTTATTATCATGTGAATGGAAGGAACACGCTGTACCTCGTCTATGATATTTATTTTGTTTTCGGGAAGACCGGAAATAAAAGCCTCCGGATCTCTTTTTGCCGCTGTTCTGACGGCTGTAGTATCAAAGGTCAGATAGTTTGCGTTTTCCTCAGGTAAAAAGTTCTGAACCAATGTGGATTTTCCACATTGCCGCGGACCGTTTAAATATGTTGCTGAAAAGGTATTTGTAGTATTTTCCAGTATTTTAGATAAACTTCTTATATAAAAATTCATATTTTTTCCCTTATTTTTACAAAATGTATAAGTGCAGTTATACATTTTGTATAAGTATGATTATACATTATGTATAAGTATGATTATATAATATGTCTTTTAAAAAGCAAGTAGAATACTATAATAATTTTTCATATACTCTTTTAATGCAGCAAAAATTATACGAAACAAAAGAAAAACAGAAACGCGCCTTGCTTGTAAGCCTTGATTCGCCCAAAGAATGTGATTCATGTGATTCCATGAATGAATTGCGCCGACTTTCTGAAACCCTTGAGCTTGATATCGCTGCTCATGAATTAATAAAAATCAGGGAAAAACACCCAAAATTCGGCATGGGAAGCGGTAAAGCCGAAGAATTAGCGGGAAAAGCCTCTGAACTTCAGGCGGACTGCATCGTGTTTGACTGGGATTTGAGTCCTTCGCAGCAGCGTAACTGGGAAGACCTTACGGGGATTCCGGTTTTGGACAGACAGGAGCTTATTATACAGATTTTTGCTTCCAGAGCCGCGACAAGGGAAGCGGAGCTTCAGGTACAGCTTGCTGAGCTTCAGTACAGACTTCCCCGCCTTGCGCACAAATACATCGATCTTTCGCGGCAGCGCGGCGGCCGTTACGGAACAAAGGGAGCGGGNGAAACGCTTCTTGAAACCGACCGCCGCAAGATTGAAAAGCGCATTCAAAAACTGCAAAAGGAAATAAAGGAAGTTTCCAAACAGCGGCAGGTGCAAAGGCGGCAGAGAGAAAAGCAGGGTCTTCCTGTTTGTGCAATTGTCGGTTACACAAACGCAGGCAAGTCTTCGCTTTTAAACGCGCTTACCGGAGCTTCTGTGCTTGTAGAAGACAAACTTTTTGCGACGCTGGATGCGACAACCCGCCGTTTTGAGCCTGCTCCGGGAATGCCGGTATTGCTTACAGATACAGTCGGTTTTATTCAGCGGCTGCCTCATTCACTGATTAAAGCGTTTAAATCAACACTGGAGGAAGCGGCGTATTCTAGTCTTTTGCTTCATGTTCTTGATCTTTCAGATTCTTCTATTGATGAGTGTTACCGGACAACTGTTAATGTTTTATCAGAATTGGGAGCCGGAGAAATACCTGTGATTACTGTATTGAATAAATTTGACATGCTGGAAAACCAGGATATAGACCAGCCTGAAAATATTTTTTCGCGGTTTCCTGACAACGTTGCAGTTTCCGCAAAAACCGGTTTTGGTCTTGATATATTAAAAAATAAAATTGTAAATAAAATTTACGGTTCCTGAAAGTTATTATTAAATATTATTCAGGCGTTTTCACCCTGACAACAATATCATCTTTGATATAAGCATACAGGGAATGGCCTTCATTTATCATATCTAAAGTATATCCATTTTGACTGTAATCATTAATAATTTCTTTAACCTTCTCTTCTGTTATTACAATATTATGAGCGTTAAAAAATTGATCATAACGCTCGCTGTAAGTTGCAACAGTTTGTTTTTCCTTAAATGATCTGTTTTCTGCAATGATATTTTCTCTCCATGCCATTAACCTTGTTGTTGTATATCTTTCTGAAGGAATTATTTGAACAGTTCCTTCGCCGGGTGTTGTTTTACTGATACCGGGATTATAATCTGTCCTTCTGTCAAATTGATATAATATATATGAATCGCCGATATTGCTTCTGTTGAAAATTATAGACTGCCTTGAAGCAGGAAATGAATTGCTTCTGTTTCTTAAAAAATTAAATTCATTTATTACCTGCCGGATTCTGAAATTGTCATTATTGTGCATTATTTTTCCGGAAACTTCCCTGTAATGCTGTCCGTTATGCGGCGGATGTAATGAACATAAACATCCGTCTGAAAATTGATTAAATGAAATCCTGATAATTTCCGTTTGTATGGCTGTTTTGTATTGAACCGTATTTACTTTTGTCATTTGATATTTTTGCGTTTTATCAGTAAAAAATAAAACCCTGTCATATTCATTGTTATATGATGAATCTTCTACTCCGCTGTAGCCAAAATGTTTTATTAAATCACTTTCTTTTCTGTCTATGAAATAGCCAATTCCCTGTGTTTTTACGCTTGCGCATGCAGTAAATAAATTAATTATGAATATTATGGAAAAAAATAAAAAAGTGTTTTTCTTCATTATATTCCTCCGCTTCCAGAAAACTACCGGGAATTTTTAAATAAAACCAATTTTTTTGGCTTGTGTTACTAAATTATGTTATAATAAATTCGGGAGTGTTGCATGGACAGAGAAAAAAGAATCAAGGAATTAATTTCACAAATGACGCTGGAAGAAAAAGTCTCCCAGCTTGTTTATACGAGCCCTGCTGTTGAAAGGCTTGGAATCCCTGAATATAACTGGTGGAATGAGTGCCTGCACGGCGTTGCAAGAGCGGGTGTCGCGACAGTATTTCCTCAGGCTATAGCGATGGCGGCGGCTTTTGATGATGATCTTGTTAAGGAAATTGCACATGCCATTTCCGATGAAGCGCGGGCAAAATATAACGAAGCAGTAAAACAGGGAAACAGACGTCAATATTACGGATTGACTTTCTGGACTCCCAACATCAATATTTTCCGCGATCCAAGATGGGGAAGAGGACAGGAAACCTACGGCGAAGATCCGTTCCTTACAGGTAAAATCGGCGCTGCTTTCGTAAAAGGGCTGCAGGGGGATGACCCTGAAAATTTAAAAACAGCCGCCTGCGCCAAACATTACGCTGTGCACTCAGGTCCTGAAAAAGACCGACACACTTTTAACGCAATCGTTAACAAAAAAGACCTTTTTGAAACATATCTTCCCGCATTTAAAGCGTTAGTTGAAGCGGGAGTTGAATCTGTCATGGGAGCGTACAACCGCACTCTAGACGAACCTTGCTGCGGAAGTTTTTTCTTACTTAAGGAAATTCTCCGTGAAAAGTGGGGCTTTAAGGGGCATGTGGTTTCTGACTGCTGGGCTATTCAGGATTTTCACTTAAATCACAAATTAACAAAATCACCTGAAGAATCTGCGGCTCTTGCGCTTAACGCAGGCTGTGATTTAAACTGCGGCTGCACTTATCCGATGCTGACAGTTTCCTGCAAACAGGGGCTTGTAACAGAAGAGACGATCAACGCCGCCCTTGAACGTCTGCTGCGCACGCGCTTCAAATTGGGAATGTTCGAGCCGCCTGAGAAAAGCAGGTACGGAAAGCTCGATCGAAAAATTATAAACTGTGAAAAACATAGAACGCTCGCTCTTAAAGCGGCGCATAAATCCATCGTTCTTTTAAAGAACGACAATAATCTTTTGCCGCTTGATTCCAGCCCGAAAAAAATTGATGTTACAGGTCCCGGCGCGGCAAACGCTCAAACGCTTTTTGGAAATTATTACGGTATAAGCTCCCGTTTTATTACAGTGCTTGAAGGGATAGCCGAAAAAGCAAAAGACATGTACGGCATCAATCTTGAATATCGTCAGGGATGCCTGATGTACAGCGATAACAGCAAAGGTATTTTATTTGCAGGTAACATGGGAGGAACAGTCCAGTTTTCTAATTTAAAAGTTGACGAAGTATGCATCGCTGTAATGGGGCTTGACGGCGCTGTCGAAGGCGAAGAGGGCGATGCAATCGCTTCGGATTCAAACGGCGATCGTAACACAATTGAACTGCCGTCGTGGCAGTTAAATTATCTGAGCACAATCCGCGCTTCCGGGAAAAAAATAATTCTCGTACTGACAGGCGGCAGCCCAATCGCTTTCCCTGAAGACATCGTGGATGCTGTTATCTTTGCGTGGTATCCGGGAGAAGCGGGAGGTCAGGCTGTCGCTGACATCATCTTCGGCGATGTTGTTCCCTCTGGGAAACTCCCAATTACTTTCCCGGCTTCTACAGCCCAGCTCCCGCTTTTTGACGATTATTCCATGAAAGGACGCACATACCGTTATATGACGGAAAAACCCCTGTATCCGTTTGGGTTCGGGCTTTCCTATACAACTTTTAAATTTGATTCTGTCAGTCTTTCATCACCGTCAATTTCCGCCGGAGGTTCAGTAAAAGTATCAGCTAACATCAGTAATACCGGAAAATTTGACGCGGATGAAGTTGTACAAATTTATATTACAAGGGACGGACGCAGCGAAGATGAACCGCTTTCATCGCTTCGCGGTTTTCGCCGTGTCTTTATACCTGCCGGTAAAAATGTAAAAGTTGAGTTTGATCTTTCCGCATCAGCTTTTGAAACTGTGAACGAAAAAGGCGAGAGTGTTCTGCTCTGCGGCGTTTACACAATTACCGCAGCGGACGCCGCTCCTGTGCCGGCTGCCACAGAAAAAGGAGCTTCCTCTCCTGTTTTTGCAAAAATTGAAGTAATTTGAGGCTTTCCCAAAACTTCAGCTTTTGGGAAAAGCTCATTTGACTTGTTTCAAAACAGGCATTAGAGAGTTAATTTATTTTTCCATGGAAAATAAATTACTCTCCTTATTTTTTTTGTTTTTAACAGGTAATTGATAACCTGAGAGGCTTCTTCTTCTGACCAGCGTATTATTTCATCCTGCGCCAGAACAGAAGCCGCTTCATTGCATGTAAACCTTCTTTTGTTTCTGCGAAAAAAATCCAATATTGATATTTCTTCTCTTAGGTTCTTTGACGCTTTATTTTCACAGACATCGCAACAGAATTTTTCAGGAACTTCTCCGTCCGCGTTGTAATCAAGCATGGAAATCAGGGAGTGCCTTCTGCAATGCTCAGTATCTTTCGCATAACTTAGCAATGCGGAGAGTCTTTTGCGGTTTTCATCATTGTCCCCGCATCTTGCAAGCGCGACGCTGTCTTCCGGTCCCCATAAAAGAATCGCCTCTGACTGTTCTCCATCGCGTCCTGCTCTGCCTGATTCCTGAAGATACGCTTCAACCGACGGAGCGCAGTCCCTGTGAATTACGGTTCGCACATCAGCCTTGTCAACTCCCATTCCGTAAGCGCATGTTGCGCATAACACAGCTTCGGTATTGTTAATGAACCATTTTTCAGTTTTTGTTTTTTCCTCCCTGTTTAAACCTGCATGATAAAAACGTATCTCTTTATGCCAGTGATATCCCATTTCAAAAAATTCATTCCTCAGATAGCGGGAAAGTTTTTCAGTGCCCGGACGGGAAGAGCAGAAAACAATGGCAGGACGCGAATTCGCCGTCAATAGATCCCTTACCGCCAGATTGCGGTTAATGCAGCCTTTTGCCGAATAGCTGATGTTTGGTCTGTCGGGATTTCCCACAATCTGGCGGACATCATTTCCGCAGAAAATATATTTCCTTATTTTCTCCAGTACAGCCTGCGATGCTGTGGCGGTAAAAGCGGTTACAAGCTGAGGATTTAAAGAATTAATGATTGAACCGATTTCAAGATAAGACGGACGGAAACTCTCTCCCCATTCGCTGACACAGTGCGCTTCGTCAATTACGGCATGCATCACTTTTATGTTTCCAAGTTTCTCTTTTACCTGAGGCGTTAACAGAACTTCAGGATTTGCTATTATAAACCTGCACTGACCGTTTTCAAGTTTACTCCATATTTCATCGCGCTCTTTTTTGCTTTGCTCTCCCCTGATTGTTACGCAGGATAAACCGCGCTCGCCCAGACGGCGCTGTTGATCCGCCATTAGGGAGAGAATGGGATAAATTACAAGCGTCAGTCCTTCAATCATCATCGCAGGAAGCTGAAAACAAAGCGACTTTCCCGCGCCTGTCGGCAGTATCACTATCTGCCTGCCAAGAGTTTGACGATCTGAATCATCCTCCGCTTTCGCAGCTTCCAGTATATTTGTTATAACCAGTCTCTGGTAAGGAAACAGATAGGAAAGCCCGAAGAGATTCTTTGCCGCTTCGCTTAAAGGATCCAGGCTCTCACTGATTTCATTTTTCATTTCTGCTCCTGTTTCTGTATATATGGCGCGGAGATGTTGTATTGCTTTATCGATTATAAAATTCCGGATTTTTTAAGCTTCTTCAAGACCGAGTTCATCTTTTCCGTCTTCTTCGTGTATAATTTCCGCTCCATCCCCTAAACTGGCGTTTGATTTGGATTTTTTTAATCTCAGCTTGATTTTTCCCGCCAATTTCATTTTTGGACGGCGATATGCTTTTGCTGCATTAAAAACTATTTTTAAAAAAAGAAGCAGCGCAATTGTTATGCCGATAACCTGCCAGGACGTGATCACTTCAACTAATAATTCAAGGAATTCTTTGGAAAACATTTTATTTATTATCGGTTGAAAAAAGGTGACAGTCATCTTTTTTTTCTGTACAATTTGCTATTATGAATTCCGCGTTAGAAACATTAAAAACCAGAGGATTTTTTCAGCAGTGCAGCAATGCCGAAGGTCTTTCAAGATTGATGGACGAAGGTCCGATCGCTTTTTATGAAGGAACTGATCCGACAGGCGGAAGCCTGCATATCGGACATATGGTTCCCTATTTCGCTTTCCGGCATCTTAGGGACGCAGGGCACATTGGAGTTGCGCTTCTCGGCGGGGGCACTGCCCGAATCGGAGACCCCTCCGGCAAAGACAGCGTGCGAAAAATGCTAAGTTATGAACAGCTTGATATAAATACCGAGTCGATTCGCCGCCAGCTTGATCGTTTTGTAGGCTTTGACGGCAAGAGTGCTTTCACCGCCAATAACAAGGATTGGCTTTCCAATCTCAATTATATTGATTTCCTGCGTGAAATCGGCAGCCACTTTTCCGTTAACCGTATGCTGAGTTTTGAAGCTTATAAAATGAGGATGGAGACAGGACTTTCATTTATTGAATTTAATTACCAGCTTTTGCAGAGTTATGATTTTCTTGAACTTTACCGCCGCCATAATTGCCGCCTTCAAATCGGAGGGGATGATCAGTGGGGTAATATTGTTGCAGGCGTTGATTTAATCCGGCGTATCGAAGGCGTCGAAGCCTTCGCTCTAACTTTTCCTCTTGTTACAACCGCCGACGGCAAAAAAATGGGCAAGACCGAAAAAGGCGCTCTCTTTCTTGATCCCGCCATTGTTACGCCTTATGAATTTTTTCAGTACTGGCGTAATGTTCAGGACGCGGACATCCGCCGTTTCCTTTTAATGTTCACTTTTCTGCCGGTTGAAGAGTGCGACGCGCTCTCGTCAAAAAATCCCAATGAGGCAAAGGAACGTCTCGCATGGGAAGTCACGGCTCTTATTCACGGCAGGGAAGAAGCGGACAAGGCTCTTGCCGGCGCAAAAGCCGCATTCGGTGATGGAGGAGACAAATCGGCAATGCCCAATATAGAGATCGCCTGCTCCCGTTTTGATGCAGGTATTAATGTAATCGATCTTTTCTGCGAGGCAGGTCTTGTTCCGTCCAAAAGCGAGGGGAGGCGGCTTGTTCAGCAGGGAGGCGCTTTTATTTCTTCTTCGGATGGGGAGCTTTCCGCTATCAATAATGTGGCGGAGATTATAAGCCCGGATCGCCTGAACTCAAACGGAGAATTGATCCTGCGTGCAGGCAAGAAGCGGTATTGTCTTGTCATAATAAAATAGCGCGACACATATTTTTCTGAAAAGTTGCAAAATTTTTTATATTTATTTGACATGATACCTGATAATGTCTATTATAAAAATCATATAAGAGGTATTTATGTTGGATTTCAAAGATTATATTTCCAATCTTCCCGATCTCCCGTATAAAAATTTCGCGGATATGATTGACATTACATCCAGGGATCACGCCAATCGGGACGCTATTTTATACCGCTGCGGCAAACAAAGGGAATTTACGCGCTGGAGTTACGCGAAATGGGGCGATGAATGCAAAAAGGTGGCGCGCGGTTTACTTGCCGCAGGACTCGTCAAGGGGGATCGTGTTGTTTTGTGGTCAGAAAACAGACCGCAGTGGATGTCAGTCTGGATGGGAACATTGGTTGCCGGTATTTGCATTGTACCGGTTGATTTTCTTGCGACAGAACAGGAATGTCTCAATATAATAAAAATTACAAAAGCAAAAGCGTTTTTCTATTCCGGAAGAAAAAAGGATTTTGCTTCTTCCCTGAAAAAAAACGGAGTCTCCCTTTCGGTATCGGTATGTATCAGCCCCGAATCAGACGAAGAGTCTCCCGCTCAGGAAACCGAATACACCGCTTTCGGAAAAGACTGTGAAAAAATATCCCTGCCTGCGATTGACAGCATTTCACCTGACGATCCGGCTTCAATTGTTTTTACTTCCGGAACTACAGGTTTTGCAAAAGGCGTAACCTTATCGCATAAAAATATAATTGCCAATACAAGCGCCGCAATCCGTATTCTGCAGCCTGATGATAATGATGTTTTTATTGATGTTCTGCCTCTGCATCATACCTACCCTACCACATGCTCTTTTATCGCGCCGCTTTCACTTGGAATCCCGACAGTAATTTGTGAAAAAATTGTCGGCAAGGTTGTTGTTGATGACATAAGGGACGGAGGCGTTACATTTCTGATTGCGGTTCCCCTGCTTTACGATAAAGTAATGGCGGCAATTGACAACGGTTATCAGAAACTTTCGCCGCTGCTTCGGGCGCCTTTAAACGCGCTACGAAAAGCTGCGCTTGCGCAGGCAAGAAAGGGAAACCCCGAATTCGGCAGGAAGGTTTTCCGTTTTATCCGAAAAAAAGCGAGCCTTCATTCCATCAAGATAATGGTTGCGGGAGGCGGTCCGTTAAGCATAACAACGGCGGATTTCTTTGATTCCTTCGGCTTTAACATCATTCAGGGTTACGGCATGAGCGAGAACGCACCGCTGATTTCTGTCAATACTCCCCGTCATAAAAGAAACGAATCAGTCGGTCTTCCTGTCAGTTATACTGATGTAAAAATCATTGACGTGACTCCTGACGGTATCGGCGAGATCGCGTGCAAGTCACCTTCAATTATGCTTGGCTATTATGAGAATGACGAAGCGACAAGGGAAGTTATCAATGAAGACGGTTATCTTTTAACAGGCGACCTTGGTTATCGCGATAAAGACGGTTTTATTTATATTGTTGGGCGCAAGAAAAATCTTATTGTCGGTTCCGGCGGGAAAAATATTTATCCCGAAGAAGTTGAATCGCATTTTTCCGCTTCCCGCGTTATCGCTGAAGTCCTGGTTGTCGGTAAAAAAGAATCAGGCGGCGAAATAATTTACGGCGTTATGGTTCCAAATTATGATTTTATTAAGGAAGATTATCCGGGCAAAGAAAATGACGAAGCCTTTATTTATGAACTTATAAAAAAAGAAGTTGAAGCCGCAAACCGTGCGCTTCCTGTTTTCAAAAAAATCGGAGGTTTCACCGTACGCAAAGAGCCGTTTGAAAAAAACGCTCAGCAGAAAATTAGAAGATTTTTGTATACAAAAGAGTATTCGTAGTATAATTCCGCTGTTAAATCTCGTCCCTGTTCGTAACTACCCTGTTGATTAAACCGTAATTCACAGCTTCTACGGCTGTCATCCAGTAATCGCGGTCTGTGTCTTTTTCAACCTGGGAGACAGGGCTACCGGTTTCGTCAGCGATCAGTCGGTTGATCTTTTCGCGGAGTTTTTCAAGTTCCTTGGCGTGTATCTCTATGTCTGTAGCGACACCCCGAATTCCGGAAAGCGGCTGGTGTATCAGGTAATGACTGTTCGGAAGTCCAACCCTTCGCTCCCTGGGAGAAGCGAGCTGAATTATCGCGGCGGCGCTGGCGACAAGTCCCATGCCGATTGTCCAGACTTCAGGTTTTATAAAGCGAATCATGTCAAAGATCGCGTAACCCGCGTCAGCGTCTCCGCCGGGAGAATCAATGAAAATCCGTATAGGGTCTGAGTTTATATCTTCCATCAGCAATAATTGACGAATGGTTTTCTCAGCCAGAACTTTATTTATTTCACCGGAGAGTAAAATAGTGCGGGTTTTAAGCATTTTATTTGCAAAAGGATCGGGATTAAACGCCTTTTCTTCATTGTCATCGCGATCTTCATCATTATCATCAATTAAAATTGGTTTCATTATTTCTCCTCACATAAAAATAATACTGATTATTAAGATTGATAGCAACATCAACCATTTGTATAAATACGCGGAACCCTTTTATTAATATTGCTTGTTATTTCATAGGGAATTGTACCTGTTACCGCTGCCAGCGCTGAGGCGTCCGCAGCGGTGCCGCCGAAAATAACCGCTTCGTCCCACCTTTTTACTTCGCTTTCCGTTCCCAAATCTACGCAGCATTGATCCATGCAGACTCGTCCTGCCAGCGGATAACTTTTACCGCCGATTACGGTTTGCCATTTATTACTTGCAAGGCGCGGAAAGCCGTCAGCATAGCCGACCGGTAAAACCGCAATAAATGTGTCCTGCGAAGCTGTCCATGTTCTGCCGTAAGAAATAGATTCGCTCTTCTTTAATTTTTTTATCAGTACAACAATTGTCCTTAATTCCATCACGCTTTGAATCATTAAAGGTTCGCCGTTCTCTTCTGTTGTTTTATAGCCGTATAGCAGAATCCCTGGTCTTACCATATCAAACCATGTGTCAGGATGTCTTAAAACCGCTCCTGAATTGGCGGCATGAATAATGCCCGGATCGATACCGGCGGATTTGATGGTGTTCAATGCATCTTTGAAACCTGAAAGTTGATGCTGCGTGTAGGCGGTATCCGCGCTATTTTCAGAATCAGAGACGGCAAAGTGAGTGGATGTCCCTTTCAACTCAAGCTTCGGGCAGGAAGAAATGTGCCGCGCAAGGGCAAGAGCTTCTTCCGCCGGGCATCCGAACCGCCCCATTCCCGTGTCAATTTTCATATGAACAGATAGTTTGCTTTTTGCCTGCTTATTCAGGGCGTCCGCATACCATTCATCGGATATAATCGGGGTCAGATCGGATGATATTAACTCCGGTATTTCTTCAGGATGCGGCTGTGAAAAAAGAAGAATTTGCTCTTTTATCCCGCCTTTTCTGAGCTCTGTTCCTTCCCTGACTGTAGCTACGCTAAAGCAGGAAATTCCTGTTTTCAGGGAGGTTTTGGCTATTTCCAGCGCTCCGTGACCATACGCGTCAGCTTTTACCGGTACACAAATGCGTTTTTCATGCCCAATTCGTGTTTTTACAGCGTTAATGTTCCCCAAAAACCGCTCTAAATGAACTATTGCCCATGTCCTCATTTCTTAATATTATCAAAAAACTTCATATTAAAAAAGTTGAATTTTAATTTATTTCCGGATATATTTTATAGGTATATGATTGTGCGTAATCTCATCAAATTCTCGTTACTGGCGGTAGCTGTCGCGTTCTTCTGCGGGTGCGATGATATGGACAGTCTTATAACCTCCGCAGGGACTTACAAGGTAAATGCCAGGGTGAATGGTATGCCCATGGACGAGTGTTCCTTTGTCGGGTTAACTGATAGAATATATCCCTATTTTGAAGAGAATGTTTCAGATGATCCTGATGTTACCGCTCTTATGGTTTATATAAAAAATTCAAACGGAGAGGTCATTGGAAAGAAAGTCCTGTATAGCCTTTATGAAGCCGCGGAAGAAGATGAACTTTTAATTCAGGTAAAAAATCTTGATACTGATTTGCCGTTTTTGCCCGTACAGGGGAGTTTGCCTGTAGGCAGATATACGATGATTTCGCAGGTTATGAGCGGAAAAGATATTCTGCAGAGAAACGAGAAGATATTCTATTACCTTGGCAATACAGTTTTTTCCTATAAAGGCATAAATGTTCATCTGCCCGGTATTACCGATAATAATCAGGTCATTTTAAAAGAAACAGTTATAATGCTGGAAGCTAAACTGGATTTTGAAAGCCGCCTTGATCCTTATGTTATCTGGTATAACGGCAGAAAGAAAATCAGCGAAGGCAAATTTTCCGAGGGTGCGGGATATTTGTTATGGAAAGCTCCGGAAGAAAGCGGTTTTTATACGATACGCGCCGAGGTTTATCCAATAGACAATTATATTGGTCTTACAGGTTATCAGAAGGAAACTTCCATTCTTGTTTCATCAAAAACTACCGCTATGCACCTTGTTACTGAAAATACTGCGCAGCTTGTCAATTGGTATGTCTTTGAAGGCAGTCTTAATGATTCAAAACTGATAACTTCCGCAGACCGTTCCATAAAACCTGCCGGCAAAAATCCCAAATGGCTTTCTTTTGACGGAACATATGGGGTTGCTGCCGGCTCTGAAAATGTTTATACGCTTCCCAGCTCTTCTCTTTCCGGCGAAGAAACTCAAAAATGGCAGATGCTGTTCCGTTTTATGCCGCTTGGCGAAGGTCAGCTCTTTTTTGTACAGTTTGAACCTGATGTATTTATGTATCTGAGCAAAACAGGGTTGAATCTTGTTCTGACATTAACGTCTTCCGATAACAGCGTTTCTCATGTTGTCAGCATTCCGGAAAAAACTTCTTTTATCACAGCGGGCGTAAATTTTTCGTTCTCTTCAGGTCTTTTATCCGCGAGGATCAATGTTCTTGGGGAATCGGTTGAACAGGGTGAACTGGCTGCGGAACCTGTTTCCATTGAAGCCAAGGTTGATAAATTTCAGGTTTCACTTGGCGCAAAAAAGGAAAATGACGCAGAGTCTGCCGTTCAGCCTGCCGTAACCGCCATATGGGATGAGTTTGCGCTTTACAACACTGTGCCGCTGGAAGTTATTAAATCAGAAGTAAAACAGAAAGCTGTTTATGAACCTTCAGAAGCGGATATTGTCTCTTCAAATTAATCATTGTTGATAATGAAAGATGAAATATTTCCTGCGTTTTTGTTCATGATCGTTCCAATACTGCTTTCGTGTACCGGACAGGCTGATACCGTTATTACTCCTGTTCCCGGCGGGAATTATTTAGAACCGGAATTAATCATTATAAGTATTGAAGATATAATTGATACTGAATACGGCAATTCGTATATTTTCCTTCCCGGCTGGATGCGTTCCTTCATTAACGGCGGTATTGAAGAGATTGAAAAATCGGATTCTTTTGCCGGGAAATATGTATTTATGGCGCGTAACGAAGGCGCGAATTTATCAGCGCGGAAATTTTGGGTTTCCAATTTTTCAGAAGTTAATGATTTTTCAATATTAGCTGCAAAAAGGATTGAAAAAAGAATGATATCAGCGGCTTTGCTGTACCCTGATGATGAATACGGCGCTTTCTTTGAGACAATGGTAAAAAACGCGAATAACGTTATTTATTCCGGAGCGGTAAAAGCGGATTCCTGCTGGATTAAATTAATCAACAATAATGAGCCGGACAATGAAATTGATAATTCGGAAATATATGTTTCTTTTCTGTTATTGACAATTGACAGAACTACGATGCAAAGAATTATTTCAGGCATGATTAGCGAAACCATGAATAATGTATCTGTATCGCGTGTCCAGAGGAACAATATAACCCGGCTGCAGCTATCTTTTTTTTCGGGGTTTTAATTCTGTATGACATCTGATAACGGTATTTCCTACGGCGACGATTCTCCTATTGCCGCTTTTTCGACCGCCGTAGGAAACGGCGCTCTGTCTTTAATCCGCTGTTCAGGAAAAGGCTCAATCGAATTAATATCTTCAGTCTTTACTCCCCAAAAAATAAAAGAGGCGTCTGGTAATACCATTATTCACGGCTGGATAATCAACGGCGGTGAAAAAATCGATGAAGTTCTTGTCTCTGTTTTCCGTTCTCCGAAAAGTTATACTGGCGAAGACAGCGTTGATATTTCCTGTCACGGCGGTTTTACAACAGGCAGAGCAGTGCTGAATACGCTTAAATCCGCAGGTTTCCGCGATGCTCTTCCCGGGGAGTTTACCTTCCGCGCCTTCATGAACGGGAAACTCGATCTGACAAAAAGCGAATCGGTCATGGAACTGGTTTCGGCAAAAACAGAGGCAGGCCGCCGTCACGCGCTAACCCGTCTTTCCGGCTCCCTGCTCGAAGAAATAAATGAAATAAAAAAGCTACTTGTTAAAGTTCTTGTCGGCGCAGAAATTTATCTTGATTATTCAGAAGATGAAATCAGCGCAGCTAATGACGAGGAAATTTCAGGGAGGCTTCCCGAAAAAGAATCGGCTCTGCTCGTATTGGAACGGCTGAGAAAATTGTCCGCTTCATGGAAGCTGGAACGTCTTTATCAGGAAGGAGCGACTGTGGTTATAGCAGGATCTCCGAATACGGGCAAATCGAGTCTTTTTAACTGTCTTTTAAAGGAAGATCGTTCCATTGTTGCAGAAACTCCCGGTACTACCCGCGATTGGATAGAGGCATGGATTTCCATCAAGGGGATTCCGGTGCGTCTTGTTGATACCGCCGGTTTGCGTGAAACCGGGGATACCGCGGAGAAAATCGGCATAGAACGCAGCCGCAGCCTGATCGATGAGGCTGATCTTGTTCTGTATCTGCTGAACGGAGATTGTTATCCTCAAAATAGTGTCAAGAACCTTTTTGTCTGGAGTAAATCTGATATTACCCCTCCGCCGCCTGATAATAAGCTAAATCCTGTTTGCGTCAGCGCTAAAACAGGCGAAGGAATTCCCGAACTGGTGGAGTTGATTTCCGGGGTAATTTCCCGGCAGGTTCAGCAAAATACTTATGTGTCAGTTTCTGTTGGAACAGAACGGCAGAAAAAACTTGTCGATGCCGCATGCTCCTATATGGAAGAAGCTCTCGCGCTTTCTGATAATGAACAGCCGCTTGATTTGATTGCTCCGCTTTTACGCGAAGCGGTGAACGCTCTTGGAGAAATTACCGGTGAAATATCAACTTCTGATATTCTGGAAGAAATGTTCAGCCGGTTCTGCGTGGGAAAATGATTTATAAAAAACCTTTAATTGACACAGATTTTTTGATATATTAAGCTTTCAAGGAATGAAAGAAGCTGATGAAATTGGCAAAATAAAAAATTCCGCTCTGCTGCCGGTTCTTGTAATAGTATCATTTTTATTTTTTGTTCTGATCGGAGGAATTGTTTGGGTAGCCGCGAAAAAACCTCTTGTTTTAAAACAAATAATTGAAACCAATATCAGCACTGTTGTTAAAGAAGTGCTGCCTGCTTCTGAATATGTATGCCTTGTTTATAATTACCAGTCAATTACGCAAAGATCATATAATCCGGGAAATCTGATAAACGCCCGCAGTATACTGATTGTGCTTGACGGGACAATTAAACTGGGTTTTGACTGCCAGAACATCAGGGTTCGGCAAAACGGAAATGAGCTGATCCTCAGCATGCCGAATATCAGGATATTGGCTCATGAACAATACCCTGAACGCGCTAAAACTTATGATCTTGCAGGGGGCGGGCTTTTTCCGCGTTCAATCAAGGTACAGGAAATACTTGATTTGCTTGGAGATACAAAACTTGATCAGGAAAAACAGGTTGAAGAAAACGCGGATCTTATGCGGCAGGCAAAAGAATCCGCCGAAGCTTTATTCAAACCTTTGCTTGAGTTAAATCCTTCAGTTAAAGATCGATATTTGATTTCATTTCGATGGCAGTAGATTACGATTGCGTTATTATCGGTGGAGGTCATGCCGGTATAGAAGCGTCTCTTGCTGTTTCAAGGTTTGGTTTTTCTGCGCTCCTTATTACGCAAAACCCCGATAAAATCGGAGCTCTTTCCTGCAATCCCGCAGTCGGCGGACTTTCCAAAGGCAACCTTGTACGTGAAGTTGACGCTCTCGGCGGAGAGATGGCAAAACTTATTGATGCAGCCATGATTCAATACAGGGTGCTCAACCGTTCAAGAGGTCCTGCCGTACAGGCGCCGAGAGCGCAGGCTGATAAACACGCTTATCAGGCGGCGGCAAGATCTGTTCTTGAAAAACAGAAAAACCTGACGATTTTTATGGATACAGTAATTGACCTGATAGTTGACGGTGATGCCGCCGCTTCTTCTCCTGCGAAAATTGCGGGAGTTATAACGCAGAGGGGACATAAAATAACAGCGCGTACTGTAGTTCTCTGCGCCGGCACTTTCATGGAAGGAAAAGTTTTTATCGGCGAATATGACGCTCCAAACGGGCGGCTGGGAGAAGAAGCGGCGGCGGGACTGGGTTCTTCCCTGAGGCGGCTTGGCTTTCAGACAGGGAGACTGAAGACCGGAACGCCTGCGCGTATTGACGGCAGCTCGATAAACTACTCTGCGATGGAAAGACAGGACGGCGATGAAATGCGTCCGTTCTCGTTCTGTTCGGATACTCTTGTACAAAGAAATTCCGTTCCCTGCTGGATTACCTACACAAATGAAAGGACGCATGAAATAATCAGGGCGAATATTCACCGCTCTCCCCTGTACGGCGGAAAAATTACAGGAACCGGAGCGCGGTACTGTCCTTCCATTGAGGATAAAGTCGTCCGTTTTCCCCAGAGGGACAGACATCACATATTTATTGAACCGGAAGGGCTTTCTACAAACGAAATGTACATGAATGGAGCCTCCAGTTCCCTGCCTGAAGACGTTCAATGCGATTTTATCCGCAGTATTCCCGGTCTTGAACAGGCGCGCATTGTCCGTCCTGCCTATGCTGTGGAGTACGATTATATCGATCCCCTTGATCTTTTTCCGTCGCTTGAATCAAAACGTCTTGGCGGTTTTTTTTCGGCAGGACAGACTAATGGAAGCTCCGGTTATGAAGAAGCCGCCGCTCAGGGGATAATCGCCGGTATCAATGCCGCGATGAAAATGAGCGACCGCCTGCCTCTTCTTCTCTCCCGCGCGGATGCTTACATCGGCGTTCTAATTGATGATCTTACAACACTGGGAACCAAAGAGCCTTACCGCATGTTTACAAGCCGCGCGGAACACCGGCTCGTTCTGCGCCACGATACCGCCGATGCAAGGCTTACTCCAAAAGGCAGAGATGCCGGCCTTATTGATGACAGCCGGTGGGAACGCTTTCTTGAAAAAACAAGGATGCTTGACGAAATCAAGGAATTATTTTTCCGCAGCAGGAATGATACGGAAATTTCAAGTTATCCGGCAGAACTTGTTGAATGCGCGGCGCTTGATTTTAAATATACAGGCTATATTGAAAAGGAAAAACGTTTCATTGCTAAGACAGCGAAAATGGATGCCATCAAACTCGATCCTCAAATGGATTATTCCGCACTTAACGGACTGTCAACTGAAGCAAGGGAAAAACTTCAAACTGTCAAACCTATGAATATCGGACAGGCTGCGAGGATACCGGGCGTTCGTCAGGGAGATATCGCTGTACTGATGATATTGGCACAGAAAAAATAATCAAGAGCTTCTCCAAATTCAAATTTTGAAAAAGCTCCTGGTTTTTATTTTGCAAGTCCTGAAAGAACTGCTTTAAATAATGCAGTCTTTGTATCTTTTTCCAGAACCTTGTCCAGAGCTTTTACCGCTGTTCCTGATCCTGCGAAGTTAACTCCGAATTTACCGGCTAGTGTACTTCCCAATTCCGTCGCCATTCCGGTCAGACCTTTTTCATCTTTTGCGGTTTTTCCCAGACCGGTAGCCATTTTTGCAATTGAAACAAGGCTCGCTCCTGTGCCTGAACCGCCCATGATTGCCGCCGCCAATCCGGCGATACCTTCAGTTGCGCTTGCGGCTTTTCCTGTCGCTTTACCGGAGGAAGTAATTAACGATCCTGCCAGCTCTGCCAGTTTCCCAATATTGGAACTGTTAAGCAGTCCCGATTTTGTTGCTACGGACGCGATTGTTCCCAACAGGTTTCCGCCTGCTCCGGCTTTATTGCCTAATAGAGCCGGAATAATTGCAGCCAGATCCAATCCCGGAATCGCTCCGCTTTTTGCTACCTTCTCTCCTGACAAACCTGCGGCTGCCGCCGCAATCCCCGACAAAATGCTTATTGCTGATGAAGCCATTTTTTCCTCCTGTGTTTTAAAATTGATTGTATTATGAAAAATGAAATTCATCAAATGTTTTTTATATATTTTTATTGTTAATTTTATTTATAAAGTATATACTTGAATTAAATTTAATCTTTAAGGAGTATATCATGGCTGGAAAATTTACCGTATATAAGGATAAAGCGGGTAAATTTCGTTTTAACTTAAAAGCCGGCAATGGCGAAATTATTGCAACCGGCGAAAGTTATCCCGATAAAAAATCATGTTTAAAAGGAATCGCTTCAATTCAAAAGAACGCTCCTACAGCGGCGATAGTTGACATATCAACTGAAGAAGCCGCCGCCAAAGCTGCTAAACCAAAAAAAGCAGCAAAACCCAAAGCGGCAAAACCTAAAGCAGCAGAAACCCCAAAGACCTGATGAGCAGCAGAGGTCTGTTTATAATGCGGACACATTGTAGACAGACTTCCATAAAACCCGCATTTTCGCGGCTTTTAGGCGGGAAAATGCGAAGTTTGCCCATAACCTAACCGACTTTATGGACATAACATTAATTAATCCTGTCAAAACCAATTGAAAATCCAATGTAGTTTATTAATCAAAATTTTTATACACTTAATTAATGATTAAGCTTGCCGCTTTTTTGGGTAATCCCGGAAAAAAATATGCAAATACAAGACATAACGCAGGACGCATGCTTGCGGAAGCTTTGCCTTTTTATCCGTCTATACATTGGCAGAAAAAATTCAAAGGTCTTTACGCGGTTCATGAAAACATTCAATTAATTATTCCTGAGAATTATATGAACTTATCAGGAGAATCGGTTTTTGCCGCAGCTTCATTTTTAAAAATTGATATAAAAGAAATAATTGTAATTCATGATGAACTGGAACTGCCTCCCGGAATAATTTCATTAAAATATTCCGGAGGGCTTGGCGGACATAACGGTCTTCGTTCCATGAAAAAGTGTTTTGGAAGCGCAGACTTCTGGCGTCTTCGAATCGGTATCGGCCGGCCGGACAAACGGCTGCCGGGTGAAGGCGGACCTCCGGGAAGCGGAGAAGGTATTATTGACTGGGTGCTTACGGATTTTTTGAAAACGGAGCAGGAGCTGCTTTCCTTGACGCTTCATACCGCAGCAGATCTGCTAACGCAAACTTTTATTAATGAACCTGATACATTGCTCAGTGAATGGAAAAAAAAGAAAATTTCTCTTCCTGAAATACAGGAGGAAAATTTTTGAATCCAAGCAGCGCTTTTCAGGCTTTATATGAAACTATTGTAAAGCTGCGTTCTCCTGACGGCTGCAAATGGGACAGGGAACAAACTCCTTCGACATTGCGCGGAGACCTTGTTGAAGAAACATATGAATGTCTTGAAGCGATTGATGAAAACGATCCCGATCATATCGCCGAAGAACTGGGTGATTTATTCCTGCTTGCGGCAATGATCAGTTACATGCATGAACAGGAAGGAAAATTTTCCGTCGCGGATGTCCTTACGAAAGTAAATGAAAAATTGATACGCCGTCATCCTCATGTGTTCGGAGAAGTAAAAGTAAAAGACTCTGATGAGATTCTGCAAAATTGGGCAAGGATTAAGGTTGAGCAGGAAGGACGAAAACCCAAAGACTCAATTCTTGATGAGGTTAGCAGCGGGCTTCCTCCCATGGATCGCGCTTGCAAACTCCAGAAAAAGGCAGCAAAAGCGGGTTTTGACTGGTCTGACATGGACGGGGTAATTGAAAAAATAATTGAAGAAATTGATGAAGTTAAAGACGCCTACGGGCAAAATTCGGGTATACTTGAAGAAGAGCTTGGAGATTTGCTTTTTTCGGCTATCAATCTGTGCCGTTTTTTAAAGGTAGAACCTTCTACAGCTCTCCGCCGCACCAACGTAAAATTTTCGGAGCGTTTTAAATATGTTGAAAAAAAGATGAAAGAAACAGGCAAGGATATGAAAAAGGAAAATATTGATACGATGGAAAAATTTTGGAACGAAGCAAAGGAGTAGTAAATGCCAGTAACACGCAGTGTAACCAGAAAATTCGGTATTCTAACAGCCGGCGGCGATTGTCCCGGTCTGAATGCGGCTATTCGCGGAGTATGCCGCGCCGCCCATGACCGTTACGGCATGGAAATTGTTGGTATAGCCAACGGTTTTCGCGGGTTAATTAATGAAGATACAAAACTGCTTAAACCTGAGGATTTTTCAGGAATACTGACGCTCGGCGGAACCATACTCGGTTCAAGCAGGGAAAAGCCTTTCGGTCCTACAGACAAGGAATTTGTCGCCAGCGAAAAGGTTTCAGCTATTGAGGAAACATACTCAAAATTGGGGCTTGACTGCCTTGTTGTACTCGGCGGAAACGGAACAAACACAACCGGCTACAAATTTGCGCGCGAAGGTCTTAATGTAATCGGGCTTCCGAAAACAATTGATAATGACATAGTCGGTACAGACAGAACATTCGGCTTTCACTCAGCTTTATCTATCGGTACGGAAGCCATTGACAGACTTCACTCCACTGCGCAAAGCCACAGCCGTGTTATCGTTATTGAACTGATGGGGAATAAAGCCGGATGGCTCGCTCTTTACGCAGGGGTTGCAGGCGGCGGCGATGTTGTCTTAATTCCGGAGATGCCCTATGACATAAAAATTATAGGCGAGCACCTTGAAAAGCGGGCAAAATCGGGAAAAACTTTCTCTGTTGTCGTTGTCGCCGAAGGCTCCATGTCCGTAAGAGAAGCGGCAATGGATAAAAAGGACAGAAAAAAATACCGCAGTGAAAACGGTCCTTCTGTCGCGTACCGTGTTGCGCGCGAGATTCATGATGAAACAGGNATGGAAACCCGCGCTACTGTTTTAGGTTATATGCAGCGCGGCGGCATTCCAAGCGCTTCTGACCGTGTCCTTGCGACAAGCCTCGGAACGGCGGCGGTGGAGCTTCTTGCAAAGGGAAATTACGGCAGAATGGTTTGCCTTACAGGCAATAGTATTGATTCAGTTGATCTAAGCGTCCCCGAAGGCAAAGTGAATAATGTTCCGCCTGGTCATTATATGATCGATACCGCCAGAGCTGTCGGTACATGTATGGGCGCCGATTAAAATAATTTTTTTTTAATTGACAAAATATATGTACAGGATATAGCATACTTGTAGGTAATTAAGATCGGAATTTCCCCTGTTTTGGGAATAACCGGCTTTTATTTAATTTTGGAGTCTTAAGGAGGACTTTATGAGGAGAATTCTTTTAGTTATTGCGGGTATAGTTATTATATCCTCAATGGTGTTTACAAGCTGTGGCAAAGGCGGAGGTTCAAGAGGCGATCCAAATTATCCGATTAATATTACGATCTTCCATGAAACAGGAAACCACCCGCAGCCTGCCGCCAATAATCCGATTTACCAGTACATAAAAGACAAGTTGAATGTTACTTTCACATGGGACATTCTTGTCGGTGATATCGCCCAAAGACGCGGTACAATGATCGCCGGCGGCGATTATCCCGATATCATGGAATTAAGAGGAAACGAATGGATCGATGCCGGAGCTTTAATTCCTTTGGAAGATTTAATTGCCCAACATGGTCCCAATATCAGAAAACATTACAACAGCATCTGGGATCAAATGAAATCAGCCGATGGTCATACCTATTACCTCGTCAATTTCGGCGTATTCCAGGGTATTGATCACAGTCCTAACTACGATCAGGCAGCTTTCTGGATTCAGAAAGATATCCTTGCGAAAGCAGGTTATCCGAAAGTAGTTACATTAGATGATTTCTTTGGTCTGATCGAGAGTTACTACAGGGCAAATCCGACAATTAACGGTCAGCCGACAATTCCTTTCCTTTCCCCTGTTTCTGACTGGCGCGCATTTGAGCTTTGGAATCCGCCGAACTTCCTCTTTGGCAATCCCAATGACGGAAACGGTGTTGTTGACCCCGCTACTTATGAGTACAAGACATTCTTTACAATGGATATTTCAAAACGCTGGTTCCAGTATTTCAACAGGCTTAACCAGAGAGGCTTAGTTGACAGAACAATGTTCACCGATAACCACGATCAGTACTCAGCGAAAATCTCTTCCGGCCGCGTATTAGGGCAAGCCGTTCAGGGCTGGCAGTTTATGTATTCGGCAGATATGGCAAACCGCGACCGCGGTGAAAACAATCGCACCATGGCGCCTCTCCCGGTCGTATTTGATTCCAGCGTCAGACCATGGTGGCGCAACGTAACAATTCCCAACCTTCTTCGCGGTATGGGTATCAGTGTAAGCGCGAAAGACCCTGTAAGAATTATCCGTTTTATCAACGCTCTTCTTGAAGAAGATGTTCAGAAAACAATAAACTGGGGTATTGAAGGTCAGCACTGGCAGTATGGTTCCAACGGCGTTCCGTATCGTACACAGGCGCAGAGGGATAACTGGCAGAATGATAACTGGCAGACATTAAACCGCGGAAGATTAATGGACGATATTTTCCCCAAAATCCAGGGTTCATTCTCTGACGGATATCCCAGTGATTTAGGTTTTATGCTGTCTGAAAGAGAAGCCACCTTGCTTCCTGAAGATGTAGCGTTATATAAAGCGTATGGCGTTGAAAGCACAAACGCATTAATGGACAAAAGTCCGCGTCCTAATAATCCGTGGTTCCCGACATGGAATATGCCGACTCCTCCCGACGGATCAGCAGCCCAGATCGCGCTTGCCCGCATGGAAGAGACTATGAAAAGAGCTCTGCCTGCTATGATTCTTGCGCCGCCGTCAGACTTTGAAAGACTGTGGAACGCGTATGTACAGGAAATGACAGTTACAAACCGTACCGCTGATTATGAAGCGTATATGCAGCAGCAGCTTGACCTGCGTCTGAACAGCATGGGTATAACAACACCTCGCAGATAACTGAATAATTTTTAAAAACGGGGGCGAAACGCCTCCGTTTTTTTTATCAGGCGGTAGATAATGAATACAACTTCAACTTTCATCATCTTTTTAGTTATGTCATTGGTGATGGGAGTTATAATTTTACTTTTTTATTACAAAAAGAAAAATTTCTTTGTAAATTTAAGCCGGCAGCGGCAGCTTCTCTATATGAGCCTGCCAGTTATACTATATATAATACTTTTTACCTATGTCCCCCTTTGGGGTTGGACTATGGGTTTTCAGTATTACAGACCCCAGAGATCATTTTCCGCCCAGCAATGGGTCGGGCTTCACTGGTTTAAATTTTTATTTGAAGATCCGGTATTCCTAAGAACCATACGGAATACTATCGCCATGAGCTTCATTAATACCACTCTTGGATTTGTTACAGCCATAAGTTTAGCTCTTCTGCTAAACGAAGTCAGAAAAATTCTTTTTAAACGGTTTATTCAAACGATTTCCTATCTGCCGCACTTCCTTTCTATGGTTATTGTAACTGGGCTGGTTTCGGCTATGCTTTCCACTGACTCAGGAGCTATAAACAGCGCGTTCATGGCTGTCGGCTTTATTAAAGAGCCTGTATTATGGCTTGCCGAGCCGAAATATTTTTGGGGAATTATCGGCGTAACGTATGTCTGGAAAGAAGTCGGCTGGAATACAATTATTTATCTTGCAGCGATGGCAGGCGTTGATCCCAATCTGTACGAAGCGGCGGAAATTGACGGGTGTAACCGCTATCAAAAAATGTGGCGCATAACCCTTCCCAGTATAAAACCTACAATTATCATTTTGTTAATAATGAGTATAGGCCGCATTCTTGACGCGGGTTTTGAAATGCAGTACCTGCTGCGTAACGGGCTTGTTTCGGAGGTATCCGATACCATCGATGTGTATGTTCTTATCTTCGGTCTTAACAGGTCTAATTTCTCTCTTGCTACAGCCGCCGGCATGTTTAAAAATGTGGTTAATATCACTCTGATATTTATCGCAAATGAGATTGCCAAGAGAGCGGGCGAGGAGCGTTTAATATGATCAGGATCAAGCAATATACATTATCCAGAATCGAGAATACTGTTTTTCACACTGTTAATACGGCATTTCTGCTTTTTATCGCTTTTCTTACGCTGTACCCTTTCTGGAATACCATAATGATATCCTTAAACGACGCGACGGATTCTATGCGGGGCGGCGTTACTTTTTTTCCCAGAAAATTTTCTCTTTTTAATTATCAAGTAATTTTCCAGACAGGGGCCATTCCGCGGGCTTTCTTTGTTTCTGTTGCAAGAACTGTAATAAATCTTTTTTCAAGCGTGTTTTTTACGGCAATGCTGGCGTACGCTCTTTCCAGAAAAGAATTTGTTTTACGGAAACCCTTTACATTCATCATTATTCTTTCCATGTATGTAAACGCGGGATTGATTCCTTCTTATTTTTTAATCCGCAGTCTTGGCATGATTAATACTTTTTGGGTTTATGTAATACCCGGAATTGTAAACGCTTTTAATTTTGTCGTTATGCGAACATATATGGCTTCAATTCCCGAGAGCATTATTGAATCAGCTCGAATAGACGGATACGGAGATTTTTATATATTTGTCCGTATTATTCTGCCTTTGTGCCTTCCAGTCCTTGCGACAATAGGACTCTTTGTCGCGGTCGGTTCATGGAACGCGTGGTTTGACACGATGATTTATAACTCAGGAAGAGTGAATCTGCATACGCTTCAATATAAGTTGATGGAATATCTGCAATCCAGTCAGGCTCAGGGGCGCAGCGCGGGAGACGCGGGAGCCATGGGTCTGGCGGCCCAGGCGGGCGCGGNGTCAGCCAGGGTAACGCCGATGAGCATACGCGCCGCGATTACCGTTGTAGCGGCATTACCGATTTTGCTTGTATACCCGTTTATGCAGCGTTATTTCGTTGTCGGTCTTAATGTCGGCGGCGTAAAGGAATAATTTTTAACTTTTTAACCCTTCTTTTAATTTAAAAGAAGGGCAGTTCGCTCCGGTCGCGCGGTAAACTTCAGCAGAAGGAAGATTCGCGCACTTAATGGAAAAAATATCGCAAGCTCTCGGGAAAACAGGATCCCACGTTACCTTAAAAAAGGCGCATTTCAGACAATTCGGCGGTCTGGACGGGGCGGTAATCCCATTATAAAACATATCTCCCATACTGAAAATATACATATTTGCTTTGGAGTTGTCGATAATGAGGCAGAGGGGTATGCTTTGCTAAGTCTGGCTGGTTTTAAGTCGAAATTTAACAATGATCAATATTTTAAACTCCGCGTTATTGTCATTCTGATAGCGGCGGTTATGGGTATTTGCAGCGTATTCATGTTTATCTCCCTTATCGGCATTTTATTCGGAATAAGGATTTTCACGTTTGTTCAGGGAAGTTTTTTTGCCCGTTCTTTTGGGATTCTTTCCCTCATTATTCCTGTTTATACGGGGTATGCGGCTTTTATTCTAATTGATCCGAAGTGGCGCCCCGATCGAATTTTTTTTCTGGGTTTCTGTATTTTCCCTTTTATGACTTTGGTTTTTGGGTTTTCTTTTATCCGTGATTTTGAGATTAGATCCCTGCAGTCCGCTTTTCTAAATTTTACAGGCAAGACCGGTTTCAGTCTTATGATAATTTCAATTACGGTATTGGAGATATTTCTTTTGCAGGTATTGAGAAATTTTCTTTTTCTGAAAGAAAGCAATGAATACCCTGCGGCAGTCCGCCGCCAAAAATCCAATATTATTCCGCTCTTGCTTCCTTCTCCTTCTTCGCTGAAGAGGGAAGAGCAGATCAGAGAGATCACCAGATTTAATTACGATACAAAGGAAAAAAATTCTTTTCCGGAAATTGAACCCATTGATGATATTTATGAACCTGTTGAATTAAAGACAGATGACGAAAGTCATGCCGATGATACTGACGCTGTTATTAAAGCCTTGGAGGAAGCGGAAGCCGCTGCCGCAGTTCATGCCGAGCAGGTACGTAAAAAAAACTCGAAGGAAAACAGCGTTAAATATAAAAAATACAGAATCCCTGTTGATATACTCAATGAATATCCCGACGGCGAATATTGGGTTATTGATCAGGCGACGCGGGATGCGGCAATGGCGCTTAAGGAAACCCTTGAAGAATTTAAAATTCAGGCTGAAGTTACCGGCATCAGAAAAGGACCTGTCATTACCATGTTTGAAATTCTCCCCGCTCCGGGTGTCAAGCTTTCAAGGATCGTCGGTCTTCAGGACAATATCGCTCTCCGCCTTGCCGCTTCTTCGGTGCGGATTGTCGCGCCAATTCCGGGGAAGCATGCTGTCGGTATCGAAGTCCCGAACGCAAAACGCAATATTGTTTCTTTCAAGGAAATCATAGAAGGCGAGCTTGCGCAGACCGAGAAAAAAATGGAAATCCCTGTTGTTATGGGAAAAGACATTACCGGTGAAGCGCAGACTGTCGATCTTGTTCAGATGCCGCACCTTCTAATCGCCGGAGCTACAGGTTCGGGAAAATCAGTCTGTGTCAATTCGATAATACTTTCGATACTATATCAGCTTCAGCCGAAGGATTGCAGGCTCATGCTTATCGATCCAAAAATTGTAGAGTTAAAACTTTACAATGACATTCCCCATTTATTAACGCCTGTCATCACCGAGCCGAAAAAAGCGTTTCAGGCTCTTCAATACTGCATCTACGAAATGGAACGGCGCTATGCCTGTCTTGATTCTGTCGGCGTGCGCGATATTCGCAGCTACAACAAACGTATTAAAGAAAAAAATATCGCCGCCGAACACATGCCCTATATTGTCGTGGTAATTGACGAATTTGCAGACCTTATGACAACGGCAGGNAAAGAACTTGAATCCACTGTCGCAAGGTTAGCCGCGATGAGCCGCGCTGTCGGAATTCATCTTGTGCTTGCTACCCAGCGTCCTTCGATTGACGTTATCACAGGGCTAATCAAGGCAAATATTCCAAGCCGCATCGCTTTCATGGTAGCGAGCAAGACTGACAGCCGCATCATTATCGACATGGTCGGCGCGGAAAAACTTCTGGGACGCGGCGATATGCTTTACGCCGGCGTTGTCGATCCCTTCCCGATCCGCATGCAGGGCGCGTTTATTTCCGAAGAAGAAGTGGAAGCGGTTGTTGAATATGTAAAAACCCTCGGCAAGCCCGATTATATTGATGATGAGATTTTCTTTGAAGAAGAAGACGATAACGGCGGCGCCTCCCTGTTTTCTGACGGCGATGATCCGCTTTATGAAAAAGCGCTTGAGATTGTTTACCAGCAGGGAAAAGCCAGCGCGAGTTACATCCAGCGCCGCCTGAAAATCGGTTTTAACCGCGCCGCCCGCCTTGTTGACGAAATGGAGCAGCGCGGAGTTGTCGGCGGCGCCAACGGAAGCAAGNCCCGCGAACTGCTGCGGGGCGCGTAGAGAGCTTTTGCAGGTTTCTTCTCAATATTAACAAATTTTATTATAACGGTTACTTGTCAGTTTGAATAAAAACCCCGTCCCATTCTTTTGGCGGCGGATTTTTTCTGTACAGTAGACAGCGTTCCCTCATAAGTTTTCCGGGCATATCATTCATGCGGTATTTTATTACAGTGTTAAAATATTTTAGCGCTTCAGTCCAGTTCTGCTCAAAATAATATTTTAAACCTGTTTCGTAATATTCATTAATTTTCTTTTCTTTTTTATTAATTCCTTCTTTAACGGAAACGAGCTCATAAATTTTCATTCCCTGATACCGTCCCAGAAGAAACACCCGATCCAGCAAGCGGAATTCAAAATCCGCCTGACACTTTTTAAAAACATTTTCGCTGATTATGATTTCTGTTCCATAAACTTTATTTATTCCTTCGATCCTGCTTGATACATTTACCGTATCGCCAACGACTGTATAATTAAGCCTCTCTTTATAACCCAGATTTCCGACAAGCGCATTTCCGGTATGAATACCGATGCGTGTAAGGAACGGAACTTTTCCCAAATTATCCCAGTGGCTGAAAAGAGCGCGCAGATTGCTTTGTATTGTAAGCGCGGAATGGCAGGCTTTTTGCGCGTGATCTTCCATCGGTAAAGGCGCGCCCCAGAAAGCCATGACAGAATCTCCTATATATTTATCGATTGTTCCCTTGTTTGCTAGAATATTTTTAGAAACGCTTTCAAAATATATGCAGAGGTCCTGAATGAGTTTTTCAGGCTCCATTTTTTCCACGATGGAAGTAAACTTTGAAATATCACTGAAAAAAACCGTCAGCTCCTGCTGCTTGCCGCCTAAATCAGGCTTTATGTTCTGGTTAATTAACTGAACTACAAGGTCTGAGGGAACATACCTCTTAAAATTTTTAAACAGGCTGCTTTCTTCATGAACAAGAATTCCGTAAATTACAATTACTATCAGAAAAAATGCGTACGGCGAAAACCAAAACAAGGGAA
>WQTD01000019.1 GCA_009786455.1 Treponema sp. | reverse complement strand
ACGGTTTTTCCGTGTTCGCGCGGCTCAATAAACATCGCGCCTGCAAGGTTGTCGGTCGGTTTTAAAAGGCTGTGATAACGCTCATTTATAAACGGTTTAAGACTGTTCGCTGTGTCTTTTGAAAGCGATTGTTTGTCTGCAACATCATATAAAATCTGCTGATATTCGGCAGGGTCTGTGAAAAAATAATCAGGCAAATAAGTCCGGCAGAAAAACCCGAAATCTTTTTTGGCGCGTTCAATGCGTTTTCTCTGCGCTTTGGATTTTTCTATGGCGGAGCGTTCATCACCTACCAGTTCGGAAATTAGATCAGTCATGTAACCGTGTTACTCCCATTCGCCAATCGGCTTAACCGGCATATCTAAAGCAAGAGCTAATTCCCTCTCTATTTTTGCGCCTTTTGATTCTTCCCAATCAGGAAGAAGAGCGACGCCGTCACATTCCATCATCATTGAGATGGCTTGTTTCATGGCAGCTTTCCAGTCTGTCTCTGTAATCTTTGCAGGGTTATATACCAAGTAGTCATTGGCATTAGGAATACAGTATGCTGCACCGTTTAACATTAACTCTGCTTCACGGAATTTGATTTTATATTCGGGATCGCCTGTTATCTTACCGGATATGTATAAACGTATTTTTTTATCTTTCATTTAACAATTACTCCTTTACTTCACCTTTGCCTCATCTACAATCTTACAGAGGCGTTCTAAAAGTTCGCTGTCGTGCTGTATTGCTTTTTGAAGCTCGGCTTTTAATTGCGATTTTGCTTTATCGAGGGCTTTGGTTGCACTGGTGCGGTACTGTGAAAGCTTCGCCTGCGCTTGTGTTAATTTTGTTGTGGCAATAATCATTTCGGCAGGGTCTTCAAAGTTAATACTCTCATAGGTTCGTATTTCTTTAGAAATTAACTGCTGTAAATAAATAAGAAGCCCTTCAGCTTGTTCGGTGCCTGGATGATCTTTAAATACTTCCGCCATTGCTTTTGAAATTTCAACGCTTTTTCTGATGTCGGCGATTTCATCTTCCTGCGAACGTACTGCGCGGCGGATTGCCTCACGGCTTATTGTTATTGTTAAGCCGTCGCGTTTTAATTGTTCGTTTATTTTATCTGTAACATAAACAATTGTATTTTTACCGCCGTTCCAGTGTTTAGCGATAATTTCTTTTAATCCATGTTCTACCGCTTTGCTTTTTCGTCCCATGATTAGCTCCGTTGAAGGAGGATTCCAGGATCTGAAGGTATAGTACCGTCATTAAGGTCGATACCATGCGGTGTGATTTTATACCACATGAGTTTTTCATGTTGTATGTAAGGATGAGGCTGTTCAATTTTTTTAATATATGCTTTATCCGCAAGGTATTCTAATGAAGCGGAGATTGCATCAATTTTATGATATTGAAAAAAAACACTTAATATTGATTGATACCCTGCGCCTTCCGGATAGACTTTCCGCAGGAAATCAAGAAGTGTACCTCTTAATATATTTTCACTAGTCATTTTTCTCCCCTGTTTAATAATTGAAAAATATTTTGAGTAAGCGTGGTAAAACAGTTCGTTATTTGATCTGATACCCTGTTTATTTCACTTCTCCATCCCTGCATTTCGCGGTAGAAAAATTCACTCTTTACAGAATCATTCTCAACCCTTGTTAAACGCTCTCCAAAACTATTTAAGGTATGATTTACATCAGCATGAATTTTTTGAATATCGTTATGTAATTTGGCTGTGCGTGCTTCGTCTTTATCAGAAATTGCGTTTATTTTTCTAATCAAAAACGAAACTATGAATATTAGCAGGCTTGATGCCGCTGTCGGGCCCCATGATTGCAAGAGATTAATAAATCCGGATTCCATTTTTACCTCAATAGAAAAAAAGTAATTAGAACACCAGCGGTAAAAGAAACGCCTGCCATAGGCAAGAAAAAACAGTTCTTTTTCTTCTCTCTTGATAATTCTGATTTCAAAACAGATTCTTTTATTCGCAAAGCCGCAAGGTCAGGCGCGTATTGCAGCATTGACGCTTTGTAGCCTTCAGCAAACGCTTCGTTAACAGCAGCTTCAATTTCCGCTTCCGCCGCATGCATCAGTTCCAGAACTACATTTCCCGGATAATATTTTTCCGGCTCTATCCCGTAACCGCTGACGGAATTTTCCTGTAATTCCGTCAGCGTCTGAGCGAAGCTGATCTGCGTTAGCAGCGGCATCAACAAGGTCAGCAGCAGGGGTATTTTGAATTTCATTGGCGACATCCTCTCTTATCTTTTCAATAGTTTTTTCTGTATTTTTTTTCGCAGACTTGTTACGTGATGAAATTGTTACAAAAAAACCTATAACAGGGAAAAAAATCATTAAAGCAAATAATAAAATTGCAACTGCGTATGCCATCATGGAACCGCATCTTTGTTTTCGCCTAACGCTTTTTTAATTTTATTTAATAAGGCTTCATAACTGAAAACTGAAAGGCTGAATACAACCGCCCACCAAAACCATATCTGTTCAGGGGCGAAAAATCTTCCAAGTCTTAATAAAAAGACGATGAAAAGCGAAACTATCAGCGGTATGTACACCCTGTAGCCTTTCAGCAAATTCTTTTTGTCAAGCATCTTGACGATCTCGGAAATAACCACAACCAACGCGATTGCGATAACAATAAAGAACGGTATCAGATTCAGTAAATTATCCATAAAAACCTCCAATAATATTTACCGGGGAAAGCCCGGTTTATTCCTCTATAAGTGTTCCGGAGATCAAATCACCCGGCTTAACGTTATATGTTTTTAAAACCTGATTAAATGACGCGAGATCAATGGAACTTAAAATAAAGCATCCTGCGGACCATGCGTGATTCGTATCGGAGTTGGTTTTAAAAGAATATCTGTCATGAACAAGGAAACGCCCGTTTTGAAAACCGCCTTTTGTTGTCTGCATTGAATTGCAATCTATCCATTCACCGTCAATGTCACGCGTTCGGGTAATACCGTGGATCTCGCCGTGAAAGTTTCGAGGTTCAACAAATGTTTTTATGGTGAAATTTCCCGGAGCTATAGTATCGCCGAATTCAACTGTTGCCGCTGATGCCATTGCGCCGAAACAGTAGTTTGCGACTGTCTGACAGCGGTATAAAGCCAGAACAACATGGTCGTCGCGTATGATAATTGAATCAAGCGAATTATTTTTCCAGTTATTTTCAAAAGAACCGGGTTTGGAAGGATCAGCTTTGAAGTTATAAGACTGTCTTTTACGCTCTACTCGAATATTAATCATATGGTAAAGCGTATAAAAATAAGTCTAGGTTTACTCTAAGTGAGATAAAGAAAAAAAGCCTTACGCAGTAAAAAGTTCAAGCTGCGTTACAGGTTTGTATTTTGGGAACAAAACTTTATCAGATCGCACCGCGCAATACACCAGTTTCCCTCCTCGTCTTTCCACGCGGGAAGTTTTCCCAAGTGTATCTGGCGGTAAATTGTCAGGTAATGCGTAGAAAAGAAATCCGCTGTTTCCCGTATAGATAAAATAGTCGGAAGGCTCTCTATTTTTTCTTTCAGGATGTCGCTCAACATATTCATTCACCGCTTCCGGTACAAGCCGCCATGCCTTGCCGATCTTTACAGATTCTATTTCTCCCATTACCAGAAGATAGTACACCTGATGTGGTTCCATTTGGAGAATACTTGCCGCTTCCTTTACTGTAAGAAACATAAATCCCCTCCTTAGTGTCTGGATTAAATCCGGCTTTCCAACAAATATCACGCAAAGCGAGTATAACCGCAGATGCTGCCCGCTTTGGTAAAAAAGAAATATCATCGACCTTACCGATACGTTTAACAATTTTTCTTAAGCTCGCTTCATCTTTAAAACGGCTGGCAAGCGCCCAAAGCCCTTTAATGTAATATTCCTGCCGCTTGCTTATCATGCCATGCGCACCCGTAACTATGTTCAAGCGCCTGCCCATCCGGTTTGTTGACTTAAAACCTAATGATTGAAAAGCGCTCATCACTGTGTTAAATTGCTCGGCGGTTTTAATATCTTTTGAGCTTGTAAGCCCTGCGCCGGAAAGAATCGCGCGGTATGCGTCATCATCGAGACCAAGCTGCTTTTTTGCAACGTGAATGATTTTATATTTATTTATCGTACTCCTTGCTGTCACCGAATATTCCTCCATGTGTAAAAATGCCCCGGACAGGACATCCAGAACTGTCCGGGATTATTCTTATAACGCTGCGACATCAAGCGACACTTGTTTGTATTCACCGTTTTTATCCCGGGTGTATACACGCAGATATTCCTTGCTTCCTGAAACCTGAATGGATTCAGTTATCGCTTCCATCGCTTTTTTCCAGTCAGGATCTGTGATTTCCAAACGGCGCAAACCGAGAATTCGCGCTGTGTTGATGTTTCCGGCTTTGTCTACATAAAAAGCGTTGTTCACAAGGGCGCGGATCTCACTGCGCGAACCTTTAGACCATTTATTAATGCACTCATCAATTATGGTCTTTGCGATTTGAAGCCGCTCATCAAATACGATGCTTTCATTTACAGCGAGCATCAGTTTTAGGCTTCCGTCAAAACTCATCAACGTGATGTTGCCTTTTTTGCCGCCGTAAGTTTTCTTGTAGCGCTGCGCCGATGTTTCAAGATATGTAAACAGTTCGGCGCGTAATTCCTGCTTGAAAGCTGTTAGCTGTTGTTTCATTTCCAATGCTTTGCCTGTAATATTACGGACGGTTTGATCGCGTAACTTGTCGATGTCAGAAACCATGTCGACAGGGACCTGATGCCCCTGTGTGTTTGTCATAAAATCATTTTTTGATTTAGCCATAAAATCCTCCAATAAAAATTAATTTATATACGCGTTTTAAGCCGCGTCTCCTTTACCGCCCGCAGGCACAATCAAAAGCACATTGCGGAGTACTTGTCGAAGCTGCCGTGTTTCAAAAACAATCTGCTGGAATCTTGAAGTTCGGCTCTCTTCGTCAAAAATACCTTTGTTTGCCATATTCTCAATGTTCTGAATTTTTATTTCGATTTTTTCAAAACCGTCCGCCGAAAGTTCGGTCTTATATGTTACTTCGCTCATCCCTGCGCCTCCTCCTGTTCTAAAGCGGCAAGATAATCCTCTACCGCCGCCTGTGTTATTTGCGACATGGTTTTATACGCATGCAGCAATTCATCATTTTTCGGGACATCTTCAAAAAACCGCACAATGCGTTTACTCGTCAGCATGTTGTCATCTGTACGGTGAACTACAAAGATATCAGAAAGCCGATCGCCGACCGTACGGTAGTTTTTTAATGAAAGGTTTCCGGTCGCAGGAAGCTCGAAGATTTTTCCGAAATCAAACTGTAATTGACCCGGATCGCCTCCAAGGTCTATACGGTTATAACCTTCTTCGCCTGCGGGAGGCGGCGGGGCGATAAGCTTGAGCGCGTCACGCAGAGCAAGACTGTTGAGCGCTTCAGGGTTGTTTTCAAAGTGTTTGAATATTTTTAAAGCGAGCGTTATACGCTGTTCAGGATAACCAGTTAATTCTGCGACAGATTTTGCCGACAACCGCTTGTCACTGTCCTTCCACCGCTTGATTATTCCGCAAAGGATGTTCCCTGCGTTGTAATACGCTTTCGCGGTTTTTACACACAGCTTTTTAGCTTCCTTTTCGTACTCTGTAATTTCCGCAAATATTACCGAAAGTTTATTCGCTTCCCTTGCTCCGACAAGGCTGCTTTTTGTTTTTGTCATGCCGCCTGCCCTCCTCTTCGCATAACAAGAGCGGCCGCCGATTCAACAATATCAAAATTAGGTTCCTGGACATTGTTTATCGCCATTGTCTGCTGCATTCGCTCAATGATTTTTGTAAATTGACGCACGTCGGATTTAGTAATGTTATATATAGCATCCACAATCTTTTTATTGATTTTAGGCCAGACAGATTCCGCGATTGACACGGCGTCAGTTTTCGTCAGCCCCGAAAGATGAAGGCATACGCCGATGCGGCTTTCAAGCTGCCTGTGATCGTTACGAAGGTTCTGTATCTGGTATTTAAGGCGCGGAAGCCCTATCAAAACTAATCCCGATTTACCAAGGTCGTACACAAGCCGCCGCGTAAATTCAAGAGCGTCCGCTTTTAGATAATCCGCTTCATCGAGAATGACAACCATGTCGCGTTCAAACAGCATATCGGAAATACTTGTTACCAATGATGTATACGCTACTTTCATGATGTCGATTGATAACTGCCGCGCTATTTCATGCACAAGCATTCTGCGGTTCATACCGGACACGACATTGATAAGCACTGTAGATTTTTCATTGTAATTCGCATACCATGTCGCAGCGGTGCTTTTTCCGGACCCGGCATCCGCTACAATAAGCGCGATGTCTTTTTCCGCGTGTGCGATTTGAATGGCGTTTGAAATACGGCGCAAATCGTCAGTTTCCACTATCGGAACGCGTTTGCGTTCGCGCCCTTTCGCCTGTCGGGCGAGCCACTGGATGATCGCACCTTCAAGTTTTTGTACATCGCCCCTGTACTCGTCTTTGCGGTAAGCGCTTAATACAGATGATGAATAGTTCATCTCCCGCGCTGCCTGCGCCTGTGAAAGTCCGTATTTTTCAAGAGCTTCATCCAGGCGTTCTTTAATTCCCAAATTCATTTTTAACCTCCATGTGTAATATTTGTTCCGGACGTGCGTCCAGTACCGAGACATATTTATTTTTCTTTGCGGAAATATTTTCCGCTCCGGCTGCCATCGGAAGGCTTTCAGCTTCTTCCGGCTCACCGAGTAAAGATTCAAGTGAAGGGAGTTTGTCATCGTAGATGTTCATTGCGGTTTCAAGCATGATTTTCTGTTCCGCCGCGATTGCCACTTCGTTTGTTCCCCTTTCCGCCAGTGCAAGAAACGAGTGCTTGCGTATGCTTTCAACGCGTTTTATCGCCTGGCTAAGGTTGGCGCCTTCGGCAAAATAATCACCGACCGCGTTACAGATGAACGCGCCGTTTACCGCGTATACAGGCATTTCATTGTCTGTGATGATTTTGTTGCGAATAACAACATCTTGCCCGGTGTATTGAAGAAGCGCGGGGTGATAATAAAAAATGCCGTGATGTTTTATGCCGTTGCGTCCGCACTTGTGAACTTCGCTGCGGTAAAGAGCCTGCTGCAGCTCTTCTTTCGCAACATGCCTGATTTGCTCCGGCAGGTTTTCTTCGAATACGCGGCTTCTGGTTTTTCCGTCCATTCCCTTGCCCTGGCTTGTGAACGTATCATTTATGTATTCGATCATCGCCGCCGCGGCGCGAATGAAATAATCCCAGGTTGGAATGTCCTCGCGCTTTGCCATGCCGTTAATCGAGCGCCACATAAGGTCTGCATCTTCCGGTTTTGTTGTAGTGTCAGATCCGACATAAGAACCAATGTCCTTTGAAAGATACTCTCCCAAAATACGGTAATATCTTTCCTGCCGTCCTTTAGACTTGGCTGAATATGTTTTTGTAAAAAGCACTTCCGTCCCGAGAGCTGGTAAAACTCCCTGAAAAAACACTTCCACGTCTTCTGCGATGCCTTCCGGCGTGAACTGTTTTGCTGTTGTCTGATATCCGTTGATCAGTTTTGAACGATAATCTCTGCCGTTGTCGAATAACGCCGCTTTAGGCACGCCGTAACGGATACAGCACATGTAATACGCCGCGATAATCGACAGGCTTGAAGGTTTCACCGTTGGAAAAAACCCGACAATTTTCCCGCTGCGGTAATCCTGAAATGTCGTTATCCACGGGCGGATCAGTTTTCCGCGGTAAACCACAACGCAGTCAAGCACATGGTGATCCGATACGACAAGGTCAAGCGATTTGTACAGATTAATATTCTGTTCAACATACGGCAGATACAGATCCTCAAACTTCTTTTTACCAAGGCGGTAATAATCACGCTCTGCTGGCGGTATGCTTTGCAAAAAACGCGCCGCTGTCTGGTATGTGCAATTTTTATGAGGATATGACATAAGCATTTGCTTCCAGGCATGAGCCATCGCCGGTCGTGTGTTTTTTAACCAAAACTGCCGCAATAGCGATCTCTGTACAGGGTCAAGCGTTACGCCTGCCCCGCTCTTTTTTATCCCGTACTTTGGAGCGAGCGCTGCAAGCGCCTGTGTCCCGACGGTTCCCGCTTCTTTCTGTTCGCGCAGCCATCGGTACAATGTCCTGTCAGATACCTGGCCTAGAGTTTCAAAAAGATACGGCGCTATTTGCCCCGCGTTATACGCGCCGCAGAAATCGGAAGGCTTTAAACCGCTTTGGCCGTACTCGTAAATCAGGGCGCTTCTGTTTTGCGCGGCTTCGCGCGCCTTGTCTGTCAGCTGCGACAACCCGCTGTTATTTGACATTATTGTTTCCCGACCGCCTTGTTTTGATAACGCCATGCGTACATTTTCAGGCAGGCGGTTTTCAAAAAAGAACAGGGCGCCTTTATATTTTACGCACGGCCATTTTTCTTTGCGCGCGCGTTTTAACAGTTCTTTATGGCTGACGTATAACGCCGGCGCTATCTTTGACGAGGTAATATAGCCGTTCATGCGGCTTTCCCATTACGCGCTTTTTCCGCATGGCGCATCTTTCCGATTTCTTCAGGCGTGCGGGGCGGGAACAAATAATATGTAGGTTTACATAGAATTTTTGCAATTCTTTGCTGTATTTTTTTTGATTTGTCTCTTCCAGAGATAATTTCTGAAACATAAGAGCGTGTAATATTCAAAGTTCTTGCAAGGGACGTAATATTTAAATCACGTTCCGCAAGTGCAACCAACNCCCTCCGCCGCCGTTCATGATCAATCGGGTACGGCCTGCTCCCCAAACCTGAAATTTCACGTAATATGCTCATAAAAACTCCTTTGCCGTTGACAGGCATAAATTGCTGTGTTATTTTTATTTTGAAGCCAGCGCCGATTCATCGCTGACCTTCATGTGTAGCGCTCACGGCATTTCGCTGTGAGCGTTTTTTTTATTTGCTGTTAAGTTGCACGGCGAGAGATTGCAAATGTTCTCTTTGCTCTTTTAACATTTCACTTTGTTCCGCAATCAAGTCTTCTTGATACTTAATTTTGTTCTCCAGCGTTGCAATGTAACGGTTAAGCGATTCGATTAGAGCAGCGTCTGATTCCAGCTTCTTGCGGATTTCTTCATTTTCTGGCATAATTAACTCCTTACTGTAAAGCGTGTTCTCTTTAAAAATCACACGCCTGCAGGTTTAGTTGCCGCCCCGTACGGGGCGGTTTTTTTTGGAAATTAGTGGTTAACGTTTTACCAGGCTCTTTTATACATGAGCCGCATATTTTCCCCCTTTCCAGGTATAAACCTGATTATTAACAACCCTCCGAATGTGGTATGATTAATCACCACAAAAAAACACAGCCGCAAAAGGAGGGCTAGATGCACGAATCTGATGCAATGTTGTTTATCGAAATCGTATTAGATGGATTCTTTGACAGGAATTTCAATTTGAATGAGAGTGAAGATAGTCACTCCAAAGAATTATGCCTTGATGAAATCAAGCAGTTTATCAGTGACAAAGAACCTTATTGGGTACAAGCAAAAGCACTCGAAATCATTTATCAAACAGAAACTGCAGAAAATTTTATTAAGACAGTTGACTATACCCCGGACACAGCAGGAGCTTTTCTTGATCTGGTTTTTAAAAGAACCAAAGAAAAAATCACGATTCTTTCTGAACGTTATCAGATTGAGGATAATAAGGACAAGACAAACATGCCTTTTTGGATGCCGGTGTTTCCATAAAAACATCAGCTTTTGCTTTACAAATAAATATACCTTGCATAGTAAAAATGTTTAAATTTACAGGTTTTTTACTTGTTACCACAAGAACAAATTGGCCAACCCATTGCATTAAGTCAGGATGATAATAATAAATACCATTTAACTTAATACCGTTTCGTGTTGTTTTTGTTTGAAAAAGCTGTTTCATAAATACCTCCTTAAAATTGCCAGTTTCTGGTAATTAGAGGCTTTCAAAACTGGCAAACCTCTTAGGGATTGGAACCGGCGGGAGTCGAACCCGCAACTTGCAACGAAGTTACCCGCGCATGACAGCGGAAAAAACTCTGGAGGAGTAAAAAAACGCTGCCTTNCCTTTACAGTCCCATGTCTCCCCTGGGACACGTCCTTAAGAGGTGCGGGGAGTCCTGTTCATTGCTCGTAATAAATTTCGGGCGCAAGGTCTACGAATCCCGCGCTCGGGGTCAAACACCAAGGTCGGCGCGACCTGCGCCATTGCCTTGATTCCCCGCTGTCAAATATCTTTTTTTGCACCGCCGAAAAATCGACAAAATGTCGGTTTTATGCGATACTTAAAGTGGTGTATTTTTCCGACACTTCGTCGGCACTTTTTGCACCCCTGTAAAATATGCCGACAATTCGTCGGATAATTTATATTCGTCGAAAAATAGGAATTAGTCAAGTGTTATTTCTTAAAATTAGTAAATTATTTTTTATATTATCCGAAAATATGGAATAAGGATGAATATGGTTCAAGAAAGGCTACGAATATTAAGAAAAGCTCTTGGATTATCACAAGGTGAGATCGCATTAAAAGCAGAAACTAAGAGATCGACATATGCAGGTTATGAGTCAGGTATATCGTTACCAAATGCTGAATGCCTCACAGCATTAAATAAAAATTGTGGAGTTAACTCAAACTGGCTTCTCACAGGTGAAGGTGAAATGCTTGTAATTAAAATAGAAAATGAAATAACCCCTACAGGGCAACAAATTCCGCTTCTACGCCAGAAAGTATCCTGCGGTCCGGGGCAGCCATGGGACAATGAGAACAATATCGAGCGTTATGTAAGCGTTTTTGATTTAATCCCGCGTTTGAAGACCGGCAAGGTCTACGCCCTGCATGTTACAGGCTCGTCCATGCTGGGCGCCGGAATTAAAGACGGCGACATTGTGCTTTTTGACGCCGATAAAGCCCAAGACACCAGGGACGGGACGTATGTTTTTTCACTGGACGGCGATGTATACTGCAAGAGGCTTGAGTTTGACGCTCTTGCAAGGATAGTAAAGGTGTTTTCTGTCAGAGCGGCAGAACTTGAAAAAGCGGAGCTTGTTATGAGCTTTAAAGCCGACGATATAGAACTGGCGGAACGCCTGAATATTTTCGGGCGTGTTTTCTCGTGGATCAGACCGGACGGGGAGTGAGAAGGGAAATATTTATGAAAAGATTGATTTTCTTAATAATATTATTTTGTATTATAACCGCATTTTGTTTTGCACAGTGGGAGTTTCAACTTTATGGCGGGATGCCCATGAGCTGGGAATCAAACAATGTATTAGGATATACAGTTACAACACAGATGACCGCATTATCATTTGGGTTCGGTATGGTATATCCCATTAATGAACGTATATCTTTTGGTGTTTTTGATGAACTTATTATTCCACAGTCATTTGAAATTACAGCCGATGAAGTTACAACTTCCGCAGACAGGAGTAATTACGATAACCTGATAGGAATGTCTGTTCTATTGGGAACAGTAATTAATTTGAATTCAAATGCGCAGGGAAATTTAAAAATACCATTAACCGCAGGCGTTCGGTGGATGTGGCTTATCGCGTCAACTCAATACGCAATGGTATTTGGAAATAATATTGGTTTAGGAACTGGTCTTGGTTTTGAATACCATATTAACGATCATTTTTTTATTTTTGGCAGAGCAATGTTTTATTATGATTTTTTTGCATTTACTATGACAGCGACAGGTTCAGCATCAAGCTCTGAATCTGGCTTAATTAGTTCTTTTGGAATCACGCCAAATATTGGCATAGGGATAAGTTTTTAACAATCGTCAAAAAACCCCGTAAACAGCCTGTTTATACCCTCAGCGTGTGATTTTACCTTTTTAAGAATAAAATTGCTCTACAGGGCAATAGACCGTTAAAAAAACGTTCTAAGAAAATCACCTGTGATGCCAAAGTTGAATATTTTTCGTTCATTGGCTAAACAGCCGGAAATTGTTGACATTTTTATATGTTTACATATAGTTTTAGACAATGAAAACGGTCTTGTACAAAGGGTATATATCTCCAAGAGAAGAAAATCTCCAAAACTTGGCGTTACCATCGTTTTTATATAAAGATCGCTCTATCAGATGGAAAATGATAGACAAAGAATTATGGTTTATTTTAAATGATATTTATAAAGCTCTGCGGATTAGCAAAGGTAAAGAACATAAAGAGCTTCTGAATAATGAAAAAACATTTATTGCAATAGCTTCATGGTACGGCGATAAACACTGTAAGGCAATAAATGGAAAGGGATTATCGCATATTTTTTCACTTAAAAAAAATAAAGATATTGAAAAATTTATTGACTGGGTTTTAAATATTGTTTCCCCACAGATATACCAATCAGGAACTTATATCCCAAAAAAAGAAGAAAAATTGATTTATTTATTTGAAAATTAGATCCTTTATCCCAATTAGAGAACACCCCTATTTTTCCGTTCATGCTTAAAGCATGAAAAAACGAAAAAGGGAAATCGCAAAAGTAGGAATTTTCGGAACAAAAGACAATCCGCAGATTGTTACCGAAAACGAATTAAAAGAAATTGCCGAAACATTCCCGGAAATCAAAAAAGCCCCGGTATCGTTATCAGGACATTGGCCTGACGCTTCATCGCCGCGTCTTGGTAATGTTGTAAGCGTCTCTTATGACGAAACAACAAAAACCCTTACAGGTGAGATTGAAGAAGAGGATACACTCGCCGAAGCTGTGGATGCAGGGTACTATCCTGATGTCTCTATCGGAGCGAGGCAGAGAGCAAGCGACAGCAAGATGTATCTGCATCACCTTGCGTATTTGGGCGAAGAGCCTCCCGCCATTAAAGACCTTGTCAAAGAAATCAAAGAAGATTTAAAAATCGCCGCGTCCGACAAAGGTTTAAGCCGACGATTTCCGTCTACATCGGAGAAACAACTGTATCTCTCCGACACGCCGCCAGAAAACCTTTTGGGCGGAAGCCCCAACGAAAATAAAAAGGAATCCACCCCTGCTTCTGAAAGTGTGTCGGAAGTAGGAAGCGGGGAAGATTCCGCAAATCTCACCGGCAAAGCCGGCACAAGCAAGGAGAGTTCTATGACAGAAGCAGAACAAAAAGCTCTGCAAGAAAAGGCTGATAGGCTTGAAGCTGAAAACAAAAAGCTTCAGGACGAAAACAAGCTGGCTCTTTCCGATGCTGAAAAGCAGAAGAAAGAATCAGACTTGGCGCGGCTTAAAACCGCTATGGAAAGCAAGAAGATTCCGAATCCAATCCGCGAAAAGGCTCTGCGCCTTTGCGACGCGCTGGATAACGCGAAAACCATCGAACTTTCCGACACAGAGGCCCCGGAAGGAAAACGCAAAGTTTCCACGGTAGACTGCCTCATCGAGCTTGTCAATTCTTTCACCCCAGCGGTGACAGAAGGGGCAATGAATTTATCAGACGGCGAAAACGCCGCGGCTGCCGATGCGAATCGGGTTAAATTAAGCAACGTTTAAGGAGCGTTCAATGAAAGGTTTATTAAACTTAAACTTATTATTTGCCTCCATGCCTGTAAACGGCGTAACAGCGCAAGGAGAAATCAATACGCGCCGCGCCGCTGATGGAAGACATCCGCCTTTTATCACGACCTTTGAGCTTCCCGCGGAACACGCAGCATGGCCCGAAGGTACTATCATGGTGCAGGCGATGGATAACACCACACCTATACCGGGACAGGCAACCGCTTTGTCTTCATCGGCAACTTCAAATATCATCGGCGTGCTTAACGAGCGAGTCGCGGAAAACGAAACATCAGGCAATGTTATGATCCACGGATCATGCGCTCCTGAAATTCTCAAGTATGTCGGTACATCAGGACCCGTTGATGCAACACCTGGACAAATTGCTGTCCTTCGTCAGCCGGTCGGCATTTACGTGTAACAGGAGGCACGTTCACTTATGTTGGATATTTTAAAGAATTTTTTAAAGATTGAAGCGCTTGTCGGCACTCTTAATAGACTGCCGCCTTTGCGCACATTCATCATGGACCTTATCTATCCGGAATCGGTTCGCTTTAACCATCCCTTTGACAGATTGGTTCATTCGGATCTTGGTCTGCCAACCAAGAATATTCCTTTGGTAACTCGCGGCTCCGTATCATACGCTGTAACGCCTGATCCTACGGAGTTAAAACAGATTGATCCCGCCAATATCGCGCCATCAATTGTTGTCGATGCGTCAGATCTTAACCGTTTAAAAACTCTCGGGTTCGCGCAGCAGCAGCAGTGGATTGAACGAAAGGTTGACGAGCTTCGCAGAATAGCGAGAAAAACAACTGAAGCCATGGCCGTGCAATCAATCACCGGAACGATCGATTATGACGTTCGAAAAGCCGACGGACAAATTGACAAATATAATGTCAAGTTTGGAACTCCAAAAACAGTTACGCTTGACAATATGTGGGACGCAGCCGGTTTAAAAGCCGGTCAGGTTACTGCGGGCGTCGGAAAGATCGTTAAAAGCATGCAGGAAACATCAGACGGTACGGACATCGTTCACCTGATTAATTGGGATGTATATTCCGCGCTTGTTACGATAGCGGCGGCTTTAAACAATCCTGAATTGATTAAGGTTTTTGAAAATTATGTTCAAATTGGAACCGCGAAGTTCCTTGTCTGCGCCGCGCAGTATTACGACTACAAGACAAAAGTCTTTGTAGACGCTGTACCTGCGAAGCATGTTATTTCTGTCGCGAGAGATGACGCGTTCAGCCTTGCTTACTGCGCTCTCGATTCGATTGACGCGAACTTCGCGGCTCTGCCGTTCTACGTGCAGCAGGTTAAGCTGGATGATCCCGAAGGTATCAAACTCATCGGCAAATCAAGACCGATGCCGATACCGAACGTAAACGCGATCAGAAAGACAAAGGTATTGGCATAATCATGGAAGAGCTGGGTATAGATGATATTCCTTGCGTAACACCGCCGGAATTGGAAGCCGTTATGGCGACATTCAATCCTTTAGGGGATCCAATTACGCCTGTGGAAGTTGCGGAAAGGTTATCTGAAAATCTATACAAACAGCTCTCCGATGGATCGGATGATACCGTCTGGGGAGCGATCTCCCGGGCGGTAATCTATATGGGTACTGTCCTTCGCCGTTTAAGCGTGCCTTATAACTTTAATGACAGTGTGGTGCGTGAATGCGTGTTGATACATACGATTTACGAATTGCATATAGCGTTAGGGCATGAGGAAGCCGGGAAAGAGTATCGAATAAAAGCGCGTGACATTATTCGCGCCGCATGGGGAGATTTTCCCGAAGCCGATACTGCGCCGGAAAAAGGAACGGCTGCGGCTGTCGCAAAACCGCTGCCGCGCAAGGGTTTTAAAGACGCATGGCGTTAGAAGCGTTGGACAGGCTTGCTGCGTCTTTAAAACAACCTGCGAAACTTGAAACGATTGGCGCCATGGCAGCGGACATGATACGCGGCAAGATACATAAAGGAGACGGTTTCGCGCCGTTGTCTCCCGCGACTGTAGCGTATCGAGGACCGGGACGGCCTTTGCAGGACACAGGCGGTTTGCGTGATTCAATTACTTTCAAAGTGATTGATGAAAAAACAGTAAGCGTTGGGACAAATAATCCTTATGCTGCTGTACACCATAATGGCAAAGTTATTAATGCCAAAAAAGATTGGCTTTGGATNCCCGCCGCGGGAACCAGACAATTACAGCGGCGTTACGGTTACAGTCCGACTGATGTCATTCGAGGGCTTAAAGCCGAAGGTTATTCTGTTTTTCGTATCGGGCGGACAATGGTATTTCGCTCTAAAAAGAAAAAGCGAAGCGAATCTGGGCAGTTGCAATATGTGAACACGGTAATTTATTACCTGAAAAAATCTGTTGAAATACCGGCGCGTCCGTTTTTCTTTTTAAACGATAACGACATGAAGATAATAATGCAGGAGGTTGGAAGTGATCTTGAAAAGTTTTGAAGTTTTAGAAATGTTCGCAAAACAGCTTGAACGCAATGTAAGTGGTACAAGCAGCTTTAAAACAAAAGTTGTGATTACACCATCCTCTATCGATGAAGCAGGTGTCATTATAAAATTAAGCCTTCTTAAAACATTTATACCTGATGTTGTCCCCGCGGCAAAGAGAAGCAGAACACTTCATGTGCGCGTAACCGTTAAAGGCAGAGCGGAAAGCATGACAGGTCTTAAACAGGCAACCGAAGCCATTGAAGCGCTTGATGATTTTTTAATCGAAGGCGCGAGTCTTAGGCTCGAAAAAACCGAGGATTGGGGTCCTGTGAAAATTCCAAACAGCCGCATTACACAGCAAATAAGCGAAGAAGACAGTTTTATAGACAGCCCTGATTCTATCGCTGTACAGGATGTGCAGGATGATCGAATCGTAATAATAACAATCCCAAATCAAACAGGAGACGATTAATGAGTGTACAAATAACAAAGTACGAGACCAAAAACGGAAAAACCAGAAAGGTCAAAAACGGTAAAAGCGGAGCGGCAGCAGGCACTGGCGCGGACGGTAAGAACCAGCCACCCGGAAACCCCGGTAACAAATAAAGGAGCGTAAGTATGGACAATAAAAATCAAAAAGTGCTTATCGGCGATGACAGCATGATCTTCACCGGAGATCCAAGCGATACTGAATTTTCAGGCGACGGTGTAAAAACCATTGCCGAATTGGTAGCGGTTGAAAAACTTGAAAAAACCGCAAACCATTATATGTGTATTATCACAGCTGCCGCGGACGAAGACTCAATTTTCCCGGGAGGGCTTGCTGTCGGAAAGTTATACCCCGCTTCAGGCGCCGAAGTGCCGGAAACAGGTGATAAATTCCAAATACTTAAACTTAGCCATGTGGCTGACGCAAGCAGTTGGAGTTTATCCATTACCCAGGGCGAAATTGACGTTACGCGTCTTAATGACAAATTTCGCAAATACCGCCTTGGCAAAAAAGACGCGCAGCTCTCGTTATCATCAATATTTACAGTCGGCGAATCCGATCAGGTCGGCGGCGCGATAAACCGCAGTATGCAGCTTGTCATAAAGAAGAAAGACGGCACTTTCATTGTCAGTGATGAAGCGAATCGTTCGCTTTTCATTCTTGGCTTTGTAAACCGCGCTGCCATGCCGGAAGAGTCGGATGATTTTGTTTTTGCGAACATCTATCTGTACAATGTAAGGCTTGGCGGGCAGTCAGGCAGCGCCCAGTCTTATGACGCGTCAGGAAGGCTCACAGGAATGGATCCTGTGTTTTATTCACTCGAAGCGCAGGAAGCGTAAGGGGTAAATATGAAATTTCCAATAAGCAAGGAAGGTGTATTTACACCTAACTTTAATAAAAACAAGGAACTGCCAGTAACCGATCAGATTAACGTTCGCTACCGGCAGCCGACACTTGCTATTAAAAACCGCTGCCGCAGTAAACCAAATGCGAAAGCTCTGACGGGAGCGGATGGACGCGTCACCGGAATGGAGATAACCATAGAAAAGGATGAGCTTGCGACATTAAAGGAAATGCTGATCGCGATTTCCAACTGTTCGTATGGCGAAGGTGACAGCGCTGAAACAAAAATAATAAGTGCGCAAAATCTTATTGACGCGCCGGTTGTTTTTGAGCCGCTTTTAAAAGAGATCGTCAAAGAGTTTGACCGTATTCTTGATGAATCAAGCATTGATGAAAAAAACTGAAAATTGCTTACCGGATATACCGCGCCGGTAAGCATAACGCAAATCTGCGTCCGGGGCGCGACCCGCTCTGGAATACGCAGGTTAAAGACGATCGCGGTGATGATGTATTTATTTCATTAAGCAAAGCAGCATCATACATCAACGAGGAATTTTACGCTGCGTTTAATGTTTTCTGCATGTGCGAAAACCTTGGATGCCTTCCGTTTGCCGGCGGATGGGCGGAACAGCCCGCATGGATTATACAGGCTCTGTCTGTTATAAAAGTCGAACGATGGAAAGTAGACGATGAAGAACGTAAAGCAAAACAGCAAGAAATAGAGGATCAAAAGAAGTATGTCAGATAAAACCCTTGAGTTACAGATAAGAATCGCAGCGGAAGAAGCTGCGCGTATTATTTCCGCGCTCAAGGGTGATGTTAAAGCTCTCGCGGATGAATCAGGAAAATATGCGCAAAGCGACGGCGCAGCGCTTAACAGGACGTTAAAGGAGACGGAAACAGCGGCAAAGGATACTGCGAGAAGCATCAACGATATCTTCAAAGCTATTGGAAACTTGGCAGAAGTCGCTATCGCCATGAAAGCGTTATCAGCTATAAAAGACATGGGAGCCTTCGCGCTTCAAACAGCCGACAATTTTCAAACTGCGAGAAATCAATTTGGTATTTTATTACAGGACATGGAAGCAGGCGCAGGATTATTTAACGAGATTAAAGCATTCGGCGATGTTACTCCTTTTGATCTTGACACTTTGACACAGGCAACGAATGTATTAGTATCCGCTAAAGTTCCGCTTCAGGATTTGCAGAGTCAATTAACAAAATTCGGCGATTTATCCCAAGGAAATACTCAAAGATTTACAAGTTACATTAACGCGTTTTCCCAGGCAGCGGCTAAAGGCAAAGCCGATATGCAGGTATTAAATACATATCTTAACCAGGGTGTGCCGATTCTTGATGCGCTTGCGAAAAATTTCGGCGTAACGACTGCGGAGATCATGAAAATGTCCAGCGAAGGAAAAATAAGCTTCGCGGAATTTTCAAAAGCGTTAGACGATCTCACAGCAGCCGGCGGGCAGTATTTCGGCGGCATGGAGCTGGCATCTAAAAGCCTTGCAGCCATGCAGGAAGGGTTATCAGAAGCGGTTAATACGTTAGCTGCATCATTTGGCGAAATGTTAATGCCCGCGGCTATTGCGGTAGTACAAGCTTTGACAGATATAACAAACGCGATTAATGAAAGTCCGATATTGAAAGGCTTACTTACAGGCGCTATTATCGCGCTTACAGGATATCTTGCGGCAATGGCTGTAAAGGCAGGTATCGCTTTTGCGGCGCAGATGAGTTTAAACTTAGCTATTGGCGCTTTGAACCCTGTGGTGCTTGCTTCAACCATCGCTGTAGCAGGAATAGCAGCAGGATATACAATTATGTCAGCTAATGCGCAAAAAGCTGCCCGTGATGCTGAAAATCTAGCAATAGCTCAAAAAAAACAAAATGAAGTAATTGAAGAAACGGCGGAACTCCAGAAGAAATTAAGCGATCAAAAAATAAAAGATATGGTTTCTTCAGGAATAGAAGAACTTCAAAGAGAGCAAGGAAAATTACGCGACATTATAAAAGAGATAGGTTTTATTGAAGAAGAAATAAAAATGCCTGGCATCAAATCTAATATTGATGAATTAAACGCTGTTTTGGAAGAATATATTAATCATCGCGACACTCTGATAGAAAGAATATTTGCACAGCAGACTGAATTAAATAAAGCGCTTGCCTTTACGGGAAAAGGTATAAATCTTAACGGAGATGTAATTGATATACCCGTTAAGGTATCAATTGATATGGATGGAGTACAAGTACCCGCGGAGCTTGAAAAAACAAAAAAGAGCTGGCAGGAATGGTTTGGTGAAATCACAAAAATAGATACTTCTTTATTTGGTGACAGCGGAGCGAAGGCTGCGAAGTTATACATCGGAGAGTTTGAAAGAACCTTTACAGCGAAATCAACTATTGCTAAAGTTCTTGGAGAACAGCTTGACGTCGCAGGTATATTAAGAAAACGCCAGTCTGAAGTTCAAAACGCGCTTGTAGAACTTTTTTCAATAAATCCAGAACAAATCAATCAGCCTTTCTCTTTAATGGATAATGCCATCAAGGAACTTATAACAGAGTATCAAAAGCTTGGAGAGGAAGCAAAAAAACTTGAAGACAGTTTAACAATAACAAGCACGTTGGAAAAATTAAGCTTGGAATTACAGAATGTTGGGAAAGACCAATATGATTTTGCGCTTGCTGCGCTGGCTGCGGCTAATGCTACAGAAGAGAAAATAAAACAAGCTGAAAAAATAATTGAAACATTACGTGGCGCCGACATAGATCCCCTTACCTCTAAACTTGATAAAGTGCGTGAGTCTGTAAAGAACTGGCAGGAAGAACTTTCAAACAGTATTTTTGAAGCGCTTATGGACCTTAAAATGTTCAGCGAACAAACAGCTGTTATTTTAACTGATTTGTCCGTGCAGTTAATTGAACTTTCCGCATCTGCCGCGCTTTCAGGTTTTGAAGAATTAGGACGCTCTTTGGGGTTAGCGGAGGAAGGCGCTAATCATTTATTAAATGCTTTAGCGCAGATGGCTCATCAGATATTAAGACAACTCCCAATGATGTATCTGCAAGCAGGGCTTCAGTTAATTGCAAATGGAATGTGGCCGTTAGGGTTAGGTTTTATTGCCGCTGCGGGAACAAGTGCGGTTATTTCCGGTTTTGTTGACGGTACGATAAGTAAAGCCTCTCAACATGCACATGGAAGCGCATTTGACGAATATGGAAATGTTGCTCGGGCATATGCCGCAGGCGGTGCTTTTACAAATCAAATTGTCAGCGCTCCGACTTTTTTCAGATACGGCGGCGGTTTTGAGCGCGGTCTGATGGGTGAAGCCGGACCTGAAGCTATTATGCCGCTTACCCGAATGCCTAACGGCGATCTGGGTGTTCAAACTGGCGGAACTGGCGCCAAGGTTATTGTAAATATAATAAACAATTCCGGGGCTGAAGTAAGTAAGGAAGAAAATGTTGGCGCTGACGGCAGTGAACAGATTGACGTAATTATCGGCGACGCTTTTAACAGGCACATAGCATCAGGAAAAGCAGACCGAATAATGGCAGGACGTTACGGAACACGCCCTGTAGGAGTATAAGATGGCAAGTATATACTGGCCTGAATCATTGCCGGCGGATTTTCTTGCAGAAGGACTGTCAATTCAGCCGCAGAGTAACGTTATACGCACTAAGATGGACGCAGGTCCTCAAAAAGCACGGCGCCGTTACACAGCAAGAACAGTAAATTTTTCCGGAAAACAAAGATTTGATAACGTGGAATTAACTATTTTTAAACGGTTTTATAATACCGTTCTTGCGGACGGAGTACTGCGATTTAATTATAAAGACCCGCTTACAAACCAATTGGCAGAGTTCCGCTTTACAGAAGATTACACCTGTGCTGAAATAGGCGGATTGTGGGAAGTAACTTTGCCTCTGGAGCGTCTGTCATGAGCCGAATATCACAAACAGCAACGGCCGCAGTTCTCGCGCCGGAAACGGAAAAAGTATTTCTGCATCTATTAACAATAGAAGTAACAGAGGGTGCCGTTTTACGGTTTGCGGATAATAATCAGAATGTCACTTCACGCGGAAATGTGTATTATGCGGCGGGTTTTACAATTATCCTGCCGGAACAAACGGAAAACGCTCCGCGTCCGTGCCGCCTTGCAATCGACAATACAGACCTTTCAATTTATCAAACTATAAAACAGGCAGCCGGAAAAGAAGTAATGGTAACGGTATGCGTTGTTGTTTCTGACACTCCTGACATATACGAGAGAGGACCTTTGAAATACAAATTACGAAACGTCAGGGCAACAAAAGAAACCATTTCAGGGGAAGTTCACGACTTTTATCTTTCCGATCGCAGGTTTCCAAAAGACACATATACGCCTGAAGATTTTGAGGGGATGTTCTTTTGATCTACAAATGGGTAAAAAAATATATCGGTATCCCGTTTGTTTCAAACGGCAGGACGCTGGAAGGCTGCGACTGCTACGGGCTTATAAGGCTTGTTTTGCATAACGAATACGGAATTGAATTACCGCAGCTGTCAAACGATTATTCAAACGCTCTGAACATCAAGGAAACTTCAAGGNTTTTTAAGGAAAACCTTCCCGTATTAACAGTAGAAAAAATACAGTCTCCGGAAGAAAAAGCGCTTATCGTAATTACAGAACAAGGATATCCGGCTCATGTCGGTATTGCCGCAGGCGGCGGTTTTATACTCCACACAGGAATGAAAACAGGATGCGTATGCCAGAGGGCGGCGCATCCTGGCTTAAAAGGCCGCATAGAGGGGTATTACCGTGTCTGTTAAAGTAATCGCCGAACTTAACCCGTTTAGTACAAAACGTACGGTAATTGAAGTTAATCCCTGTACAATCAAGGAAATAATAACAGAGATCAATAAAGGATTTCCTGTCGAACAGGCAAGGGTGTCGCGTAACGGAGAAATAGTTACAGACTTTTTAACCGAAGCTAAAGACGGCGACACCCTGTGGATTAAATATGTGCCGTACGGCACCCCGCAGCAGACAGGGGTCGGTATGAAGATCGGCGGCTGGGCTTTGACGATAGCAGGAATTGCTCTCGTTGCGGCGCTTGGCTGGACAGGTATCGGCGGAATGGCCGGTTTTGCGTTAATCGGATCAGGAATCTCCCTGGCTCTCGGCGGCACGGTTCTTATGAATATCAGTATTCCCAAGCTCAAAGACCGCGAAAAACCGGAACACGATCCTTCAATCCGCGGCGGCAGAAACCAGCCGCGTCCGCACGGGAGAATCCCTGTGCTTTTTGGACGGCACCTGATTTTCCCGGATACAGCAGCGAATCCGTACACGCAAATCATTGACGGCAAACAGTATTATACCCAGCTTTTTTGCGGCGGTTATAAAGATTATGTGATTGACTTTAACAGCTTCAGGTTAGGCGACACTCCGCTAATAGATCTGTCGCAGACTAAAAAAATTGAATCTATACTTGCAGGAAACGACCCTGTTATCAGGCTGGAAATAATGCAGAACGGGGAAAGATCGGGTATCTACCCTTCATGTGTTCATGAAGATGCGCTGAACAGTCCGCTAGTAAATAAAACGGACGAAAATCTTTCCGGTGAATTTATACGGACGACTCCCGATAAAACAGACGCTATCAATGTCGATATATTTTTCTTTAACGGTATCGGAAAGTATAATAAAAACGGGGATTTGGTAAAAACAACGGTTCATGTACAAGCGGAATATAAAAAAGAAAACGAACCTGATTCTGCATATAAATTATTAGGGTATTTTAACAATGGTTCTGCAAATACAATAACCGCTGCGGAGCTTAAGACAAAAAGATTCCAGATTACAAAGTCCGGTTTAACTCCCGGGAGGTACACAGTCAGGCTGACGCGCGTTACAGAAGATTCAAAAGATTCAAATATAATAGATCAGGTGCATGCCGGATCTATTAGGTCGATAAAATCAGTCCGCCCGATCCGCCATGAGCGTCAGAAAGATTTAACCGTTATCGCCATGCGCGTTATGGCAACAGGACGCCTAAACGGGGTTGTTGACAGGCTAAATTATGTTGCGGTTTCCAAAGTCCCGGTTTACGCGGGAAATGGAACAGGAGAAAACTACTGGCTTTCTTCCGCACAAACCCGAAATCCGGCGGCAATGCTTCTTTACGCGTTAAAAGGGCGAGCTTCACAGCAGCCTGTTGATTCAGAGGACATCGACTGGTCGTCGTTGGAAGTTTTTTATTCATGGTGTGAAGAACACAACTATACGTGTAACGCTTATCTTTCGGAAGCCGTAACAATATCTGAAATCATGAAGATGATCGGCAGTACCGCCAGAGCCGACGTTCTGCGGATAGATTCCAGGATCGGCGTTGTACAAGATATCGAAAGAGATTCTCCTGTACAGCTTTTTACGCCGAAAAACACTACCGCTTACAGCGTTACGATGTTCAACGCGGACGTACCTGATTCGATATCGATACGCTATGTTGATGAAGACGCAGGGTACGCTCAAAATGAATTATCAATTTTCAATACGTCTGACGGAAATAAAATAAAAGAGTCCGATTCTGTTCAAAAACTTGATCTGTGGGGCGTAACAAATTCAGTTCAAGCCAGGCGTCTTGGAATGTATAATTACGCCTGTATTAAAAACAGACCGTTTGTACACACAATAGAAGTTGATATTGAATACCTCCTTTGCAACAAGGGCGATTGGATTCAATACGCAGGAGACATTGCGCTTACAGGTTCGGTGCAGGGCAGGATTATAGAACCGCTGTTGTCCGAAGGAAGATGTATTGGTATCCGCATTGACGAGCCTGTTGATATGGAACCGGGCAAACAATATTCGGTGCGGCTTAGAAAACAAAACGGAGCAATACTTTTAAAGGAAATTGTATTAGTAAATAAACCAAATGACGTTTATTTTGCAGAGCCTTTTGAGACCGGTAATACCCCTAATGCAGGCGACGTGTACGCGTTTGGTATCCGCGGACAGGAAGTTTTGGATCTTGTAATCACAGACATTCAGCCGGGACAGAATCTTTGCGCTGTTCTCACATGTGCGGAATACAGCCCCGCTATATTCGGCGTTGACAATCCGGACTTTGTTTTGCCGGAATTTGAAAATAAAATTACTCCGGTTTCAGGCGCAGTTGATTCAGGTGAGGTAAACCCAAACCGTTGGAGGGTGTTTACTACATACCATGATGATGATAAGGAACCGCCAGGACCGGAAGGCGGAGGGCAAAACTCAGGCTGGCATTACGCGCAAACGCTCCGTTCTGTCTGGCAGTCAAGCAAGACGTCAGAAACCGTCGATCAGGGCGAATGGGGTCCGCCTGTTAGAATCAGAAACACCAGGGACAATACAGACGTTGTTCCGGTTTATTTAAAGCTTACTCCGCAAAGCAGAATTCTCGATTGTGACGGCGACGGAAACGTCCTTGCCGGGCTTTTACCTTTTACAGCCGAAGCGAGGTTGTTCCGCTGGAACGCCGCTATTCCTGTTCAATCCGGCATTATTAGGTATCCCGGCACAAGCGGAAATCTATTTGACCCCATGCCGGACGGTTTTTATCCGGCAGCAGCGGATATTACGTATTCGCTTCTTGATGCGCCGCAGGGCGTTTCAATAAATGATAACGGGTTAATTACAATTGACGCAAATACGAAACTTGCGGATGAAAACAGTATCATCGTGCAAGCGCAGTATAAAGACGAAATTTATTCCGCTGTTTTGTTCATAAGTAAGGATACGCGCCGCACTCCTGCGCGTTATTTGGGAACAATCAATACGCTGCCTGTAACTCCTGATGTTGTTATTTTAAAAGGACCTGTACAGGGTCAGGTGCGCGCGCGGCAAGGCGATTATGTACTTGCGGTCGCCAATGGTTACAACTGGAAAGCCGGCGGAGTCTATCAGTGGACGGGAACGGCATGGGAATACCGCGAACCGTTAAATAACACCGATCTTTATATGCGCTGTTTTAATGACGGACTTGACGTGCCTGAACTTACGCAGGAGATGGGATGGTTCGGCGCCCTCTTCGCTCAACTGCTTGTTACCCAAAAAGCGTTCATCGAGGAATTACAAGCCCAGTTAATACAGGTTAAAGGAGCAATTTTCGGCGGAGAAAGATTTACAATAAATACGCAAGGAGAGTTAGTTGATAACGATCCTTCCGGAAGTAATAAGTTAACTGGTTTCAAACTGGGTTCAAACGGTAAATTTTTCGCGGCAGACGGTGATTTTCGCGGGCACATAATAGCGAACAGCGGCGTATTTGACAATGTAACGATAGGAAGCGGAGCTGTGTCAAGGGGAAGAATCTCTGTAGGTAATCTTATTGTTGATTATGATCCAAATTCAATGAGACGGTTTCCTGCTTCGGGTACTTATCCTACAGGTACATCTGTTGATAGCATTAGAAGTGCGGTTGCTGGTTGGCTGGGAATATCATTAACCGCAGCATTTACAATAAATGTTGATGACGGAATGTATAATAATGAGAGAATATATCAAATAGAATTTCGGCTTTTTATAGGTATGTCTTTTGTTAATAGAATTAAAACAAAAGAGAATACTTATGTTATAGTTTCATCAACAGAATATCCATTATGGTTTCAACTTGGAACAGGTGATTTAAAAATGAGATTCGTAAATCTGCCGTTAAACGTAGGGGCAGCATCAGCAGCAGGGACGGCTTGGAGACAAGACGCAGGCGGCGGCAACTCATACGTTATGGTTAAAAATTAAATATTTTTTCAATCGGTATTATATAAAAAACCATTAATCAGATATTTTCTTAAATGTCATGGTAGCGGGATTGGAAAGCATTAACAAATCGTCTTTAAATTCGTATTGACAAATATAACCATTAGGCCATCCGATCAACATGCTTTCTGTTGAGAGTTCTTTATCTAATATAACGGTAATATGTGTATCATCATAAGTATAAGTACCAGTCCATGAAATATCGTTTACATAACCTAAACCTTGAACATAACCAGTTGCGATTGTATCCGTGTAGACAAAACGCACGTTGCTATCGTTCACTTTCTCCCATGTGCCAATAAACGGATTAACTTCTTCAGGTTCTTCACAGCTCATAACTAAAAGTGTACAAAATAAAACAAGTATTGACAATAATTTTTTCATAAGCTGTCTCCTAAATCAATTACCTAACATTGTTATAGATTAATAATTTGTAAAAAAAATCATATTTAAATTATATTCCTGTTTTCTTTTTTAAACAACACTTTAACTCCTTTAGGGTAGCCGCAGTTTCCGTATGGTAACATAGTTTTATGGCATATAAAAAAACAGAATGGAAAGCCCGGAGAGGGACTAACTTAAATAAATTCAGAAAAACTGAAGAGACAGACGAATATGTAATCCTTGAAAATGTGCCGGATGTTATAACCGAATCCGGAACTCCTTTTTCACCGGAAAATATGAATAATATTGAACAAGGGATATTTGAAGCGCACGAGGCAATCAGCGGTGTTGATGTTTCCGGAAAAGCCGACCGGGTGTCAGGAGCGGTAAACGGTAATTTCGCGGCTCTAAATGCGCAGGGAAATTTATCAGACAGCGGAAAGAAAGCCGCTGATTTTCAGCCTGCCGGAAGTTATGCGCCTGCCAACGCTTCACTGGCAGCGACCACAAATACAGATACTACTACTTCCACACTTGCGGTATCGTCAGCCGCTTTGGGAACTGTCCTTCAAACGATCTGGAATAAAATCAGGTCTGTAGTAAACCAAATGGATACTATTGCAAGTGGAGGTGGTTCTGGAGGCAATAATACTAAATCGACCACTTTAGTAATCGGGACTTCCACAGCAGGACATACTGCCGCGGAAGTTGATTTTCTTTGTACAGGAACAAACGATCAAAATGTAATCAATAACGCCATTAATGCACTCCCGGAAGGAGGTGGAAAAATAATTATCAGGGAGGGAAATTATAACACAACCGCAACATGCACTATATCAAACCGTAAAAATATTACAATAGAGGGAATGGGTATGGAAGCGACACATATTACTGGCTGGTTTACATTAAATAATTGTTCAAATATTACGTTCTCTAAAATTACACTCACACGAACAGTCTCTGGATTTATTGGATTATTTTATATTCAAAATACAGTCAATCATCTTAAAATTATAGATTGTATACTCCGTCCAAAAAATACTATAGCGTCCGTATATTCAGGGGAATGTTTTATATTAGGGAATAATTCTGTATTTAATGGGGACTATTTTTCTATTATTCGTTGTAGGATAGAATTTTATTCTTTAGGATATGCAATTACATTTTATAATGGAAGAATTTTGCATAGTCTGTTGAAAGACAGCTATATAACATTGATAAATGAATCTAATCAACTAACAGGAAATCAGCCAGGTAATTTAGTCATATCAGCAGAAAAGGGACATATAACAACCGGATGCATTATGACTTTCCCATTAGGCAAGCCAGCAAATGTTTCTATATTTAATACAAACAATTTATATAACATAAATAATTTAATTGTTAATAATGATTTTTCAGACAGTGCAATTCCTATTACATCGAAAAAAGGAAGTCTCATCACAATTGAAGCGTTTGGTACAAATAGTGCTATGGGTTTTAATTTATAATTTATACAAAATAATTTATCGAAAGTAATATTAAATGGTGGTTCCGCATATACACAAAATGGAACGACTGCTGCTACACTTCCCGGAACTCCAACTACAGCGGAAGTATTAGGAACAGGTGGCATAGCGGGATTTAATATTGTTTAAGAACTTTTTGCACGCTAATAACCGGAAAAACACGGTAAAACAAGCGTAAAAATTGTATTTTTGCCAAACTAATTCAGAATATTTGCCAAATTGTTTGCGCGGTTACAATCCGCAAAACAAATGGACAGTTGCGTACTGCGCAATTTGTACTTTTTAAAATACTCAAAAGGGGTTTTCAATGAAACACTTGTTTAAATTTATCGGGATTATTGCGCTTGCTGCGGTAATCGGATTAACAATGATCGCCTGCAACAACGGCTTGGGCGGAGGAGGAGGTTCTGTCGGCGGAAGCACAGAAAGCGCTGGAGGTAGTTCTGGAGGAAGCAGCTCTGGTGGCGGCGGATCCGGAGGTGGCGGATCTGGTGGTGTCGGAGGTAGTTCTGGCGGCAGCGGAGGCAGCTCCGCTAACCTGGATTTGATATTTTCAAGCATAGTAGACAGCAAACCTCTGGAAGTTATAATCAGCCGAAGCGCCATAACCAACCGGAGCGCTATCTCAGGGTCTGCAGTTATATTACCGCAGGCAGGAGATTACTATAAGATAATCCACGGAAATACCGTTATCTCCGAGGGTAAAATAACCAAATTAGAAAACGGGGTGATTACCTTTAAGCCTTCCGAAAATTCCAGCGGACCTAAGGAAGAATTTTCAGGGACTATAAACCCGGGCGGAGTTGTTACAGCCGAGGCGCTGCAAAACGGCGGGAAGCTGGTAATTGATTCAATGCCGAAAGAAGGAGGCGGTACTATAAATATTGAAGCGGACGGCTCAACCTCCGGTCTTGCCTTTAAGCTGATAAAAAACAATACCGAATATGAAGTTTCAGCAGGCACTGTAACATCCGGCGCGGTAGTAATCCCCGCGGTATACAACGGGAAACCTGTTACTGCGGTAGCGACGGCTGTTGGGAGAGGAGGGGAGGAGGAATGGTATGAAGGTAGCTTTGCCCACACAGCAATAGCCAGCGTAACCATCCCCAATAGCGTTACTTCTATTGGCGATGTTGCGTTCGTTGACTGCAATAACCTTACAAGCGTAACCATCCCCGATAGCGTTACTTCTATCGGCAATGGTGCGTTCGCTCGCTGTACCAGCCTTACAAGCGTAACCATACCTGATAGCGTTACTTCTATCGGCAATCAGGTGTTCACTAACTGCGATAGCCTTACAAGCGTAACTTTCAGTGCTGGCAGCCAGTTAAAAACTATCGGCTTTAATGCGTTCGCTAATTGCAATAACCTTACAAGCGTAACTTTCAGTGCCGGCAGCCAGGTAAAAACTATCGGCGATAGTATGTTCGCTCGCTGTACAAGCCTTACAAGCGTAACCATCCCCGATAGTGTTACTTCTATCGGCAATCATGTGTTCATTAACTGCGATAGCCTTACAAGCGTAACTTTCAGTGCCGGTAGCCAGTTAAAAACTATCGGCACTGGTGCGTTCGTTGACTGCAATAACCTTACAAGCGTAACCATCCCCGATAGCGTTACTTCTATCGGCGTTAGTGCGTTCGTTCGCTGTACCAGCCTTACAAGCGTAACTTTCAGTACCGGCAGCCAGTTAAATACTATCGGCGATTTTGCGTTCGCTGACTGCAATAACCTTACAAGCGTAACCATCCCCGATAGTGTTACTTCTATCGGCAATCAGGTGTTCATTAACTGCGATAGCCTTACAAGCGTAACTTTCAGTGCCGGCAGCCAGTTAAAAACTATCGGCGATTTTGCGTTCGCTGGTCTCAATAACCTTACAAGTGTAACCATCCCCGATAGCGTTTCTTCTATCGGCCTAAATGCGTTTTATAGCTGCACCAGCCTTACAAACATTAATGTAAACGCAAGTAATCTGTATTATTCAAACGATATTTTAGGTATTTTATACAATAAAAATAAGACAGAGCTTATACAGGCGCCAGGAGCTATTAGCGGAAGTGTAATAATCCTTAGCAGCGTTACTTCTATCGGCAATGGTGCGTTCGCTAGCTGTACCAGCCTTACAAGCGTAACCATACCTGATAGCGTTACTTCTATCGGCACTAGTGCGTTCGCTCGCTGTACCAGCCTTACAAGCGTAACTTTTAATGCAACAACTCCACCTAATACAACAATTCCACTACCTGGGCTTGGTTATGTATTTACCCCATTCGATCTAATCCACGCAAGCTTGCAAATAAAGGTTCCTGCAGCTAGCGTTGGTGCGTACAAAGTAGCAGCGGGTTTAAGTGAAATCGCAAACAGGATTGTAGCAATGTAGGTGTTTGGGGATTTAACCACTGCCATTTGGGATGCCGCTGCTGTCATTTTGGCTGCATCCCAAGTTTTTTTAAACATGTATCACCATTGAGAATATGTACCAAGCTTCTGGAGCGAGTATAAATTTGCAATTATTCCTTAAATTTGGTGTCAGGCTCCTTTTTATTAAAATTAAAATGCCGATATTAACGCTATGGAAAAGAGATATTTTATTTTGATATTAATACTGGTGACAGTGATCATACCGGCGTATTTAAACGCTCAAAGCACAAATGTATTCATGCAGGAAGGTATTGCTTCATGGTACGGAAAGGAATTTGAAGGGCGTCCGACTGCATCAGGAGAACTATTTGATCCTTCGCAGTTAACAGCTGCGCATCCCAATCTGCCTTTTGGAACGATGGTCGTTGTTACAAATCAGCATAACAATAAAAAAGTGACAGTCAGAATAAATGATCGCGGACCTTTTGTCAGCGCAAGAATTATCGATGTATCAAGAGCGGCTGCTGAAAAACTTGATATGATAGTAACAGGCACAGCTCCTGTTGCTGTAGAAAGCATTGACAGAATTGTCATAACGCAGCCTGCCGTAAATCAATCTTACAAGGATCAATCAAATATAAGACAGCCGTTAGCTGAAAGCGCAATCCCGGCTTCCGTTATAACCGTAAATCTTTCACAGCCTGTTGTTACAAAGTTTACTCCGGAAATCAGCATTATTCCTGAAAGAAAATACCGGCTGCAGATCGGGTCTTATAAGGTTGCCAAAAACGCAATTAATGTATTTGAAAAACTAAAAAGTACAGGTTTGAACCCGGCGTATGAGCGGTTCATCAACAGCGACAGCAGCGAATATTTCCGTGTTGTTCTGGCTGGTATCAGCGGATTTGATATAAATTTAACCGCAGAAAAACTTGGAGCGGCGGGTTTCAGGGAAGCGTTGATTCGGGAAGAGAATTAAGAGTAGAATGGATAAAACCAGATCACAACGAACCTTCGATATAGTTTAGTTTCGGAACATTTTCGGTTTTTTCTTCTTTAAAAAATGAACAAACGTGTACTGCGCTCTGATATTCTTCTTCTCGTTACTGCGGCTATATGGGGTTTTGGTTTTGTCGCCCAGCGTTCCGGAATGGAACACATCGGACCTTTTGGTTTTAACGGCGTCCGTTTTATTTTGGGAAGCCTTTTTCTTCTCCCCTTTATTTTTATAAATCGAAACCGATTGTCATCAATAAAAACATCATCGGCTAATTTGTTGCCGGCTTCTTTAGCTGTGGGAAGCTGTCTCTTTATCGCGGTCAGTCTTCAGCAGATTGGAATTATTTTTACTACTGCCGGGAATGCCGGTTTTATTACAGGTTTTTATGTTGTGCTAACTCCGATTTTTGGAATCCTGCTTGGAAGAAAAACAGGCATTGCGACATGGACAGGTTCTATTCTTACACTTCTTGGTCTTTATTTTATCAGCGTTGCGGGTCAGCCTTCAATTAATCCCGGCGATATAATCGTTATCATCAGCGCGTTTTTCTGGGCGGCTCACGTGCTTCTTATCGACAGGTTAATGCAGGGAAAGCCAGAAACCCCTGTTGACGCTGTCGAACTTTCTTTCGGGCAGTTTGCGGTATGCGGTGTATTTTCACTGTTGTGCGCGTTTACTATTGAACCTGTTTTCGGCGCTCTAATTAGACATATCGATCCTTTTCTCTTAAGCTCTGGTCTTTTTGGGTGGCTGCCTTTTCCTGATCTTGTTTCATCCGTAAAATCCGGAGCTGTTTCGTTTCCTGTACAGGCGCTTGTTCCCGTCCTTTACGGCGGTCTTTGCTCGGTAGGAATTGCGTACACCCTGCAGGTTATTGCGCAGCGCGACGCTCCGCCTGCGCATGCGACCATCATTCTTTGTTTTGAAGGCTGTTTTGCCGCTCTTGGCGGGGTGCTTCTGCTTGGCGAAAAAACGGGAATGTGGACTTTCTTCGGTTTTATCTTTATGCTGACCGGCATGATCTCTACTCAATGGGAAGTTATTGCAAGAGGACAAGGGAAAAAAGACGAAACATTGAGCTGAATGTTTTTCAGACAACTTCAGGTTTTTTTAAAGATCATGAAAATGGCATAGAAATTAGATGCAATTTAACATAATTTACATGATAATGGTATATGCCGGAGGATGATGTTATGGATACCGAAGCTGGTTTGATAGAAAGAATAAAAGAGCTTGAACGCAGCAAAAAAATGTCGGAAGCTCTCAATAAAACAGCCGCAATTTTTCTTTCAAATACCGCTGAAGAATTTAATAAAATTATGTCCGACGGTATGGGTCTCATTGCGGACGTTGCGAATTTGGACAGACTTAATATTTGGCGTAACGAATCAAAATCTGACGGACTTTATACATCGCAAATTTACCGCTGGGACAGGGAGGAAGGCGGATTTACGCCTCCCGCCGCCGATTTAGAAGATATACCTTATTCCAAATATTTTCCCGGATGGGAAAAAATTCTTCCAGCCGGTCAGATAATAAACGGTCCTGTCAACACTCTGCCGGAAGGAGAGCTTTTAGGTTCCCGAGGCTCTGTGTCTGTATTGATTACGCCGATTTTTATAAAAAATAATTTTTGGGGGTTCGTTATTTTCAGCGATACCCATAAGGAATATTACTTTAGCGATGAATCCGTCGAAATGCTTCGTTCCGCCGCATTCCTGTTCGCAAACGCCATTACACGCGCCGAGATGGAACGCGAGTTAACTGAAGCGCATGAATTTTATCAGGCTGTAATTAAATTTGCGCCGATTGGTCTTACAATCTTTGATGATAATATAAATGTTATTGATTGTAACGAAGAGATATTAAAAATATGCGGTACCGTTAAGCAGGACTACATTGATAATTTCTATTCATTTTCGCCGAAGAATCAAGCTGATGGAGAAGACACCGTTTTAAAAACCCAGAAAATATTGAAACATCTGATTGAGACGGGTGAGAATGTTGCCGCCGAATGGCTTCATAAAACAAAAGACGGCGAGGTTATACCATGTGAAACTACGGTGACGTCCATAGAAAGGGACGGCAAATACACCATACTGGCGTTTACCTATGATCTCAGAAACATAAAAAGAATGGAAAAAGAGATCAACAGAACGGCAAAGATTAATCAGGCTATATTGGATTCCATGCCTGTTGGTATGGCAATCTTTACCGGTAATCCTCCGGTGATTACTGACTGTAACATTGAACTTACAAAGATGTTCAATGCGCCAAAGAATCATATTATCGAACATTACTTTGATGATTTTTCTCCTGTATATCTTCCGGACGGGCGGCATGCAATGACAGAAGCCGCCGATATTATTAATCGCGTAACACACGGCGAATCGGTAAGGGTTGAGTGGCCGCACCAAACAATAAACGGAGAGAGCGTGCCGTGCGACCTTATGCAGACATGCGTCAAGGTCGGAGAAGAGTCTATTATACTGGCTTTCCTTTACGATCTTCGAAACATAAAAAAAATGCAAAAGGAAATTAACAGAGCGGCGCGAATCAATCAGGCTATTGTTGATAATCTGCCGATAGGTTTGGCTTTTTTTGACGGAACTCCGAGAGTTACCGGAATAAATGACAAACTGGCTGAAATGTTTAACGCTCCAAAACATCATATACTGGATCGCTACTATGAAGATTTTTCACCTGTATTTCAGCCGGATGGAAGTCCCTCTATGGAGGCAGCTTATAATAATACAAACCGCGCGATAAACGGCGATAAAATCAGATTTGAATGGCTCCATCAAACAGTTTCCGGAGAACATGTGCCGTGCGATATTACGCTTACGCGCGTTAAAGATGAAGATGAATTTATCGGAATTGGTTTTTTATACGATTTGCGCGATATTAAAAAACTGACCAGGCATTTGCATGAGCAGGATGAGCTTTTAAAAGCTTTGAATTATGTTTCCTCTATCCTGCTGGAACCGGTGGCCCGTTTTGAAAAATCCCTGTATAAAGCCATGGAGATAATGGCTTTTGCCGTGGAAATTGATCGCGTCTGTATTTGGAAAAATTACAAAAACGAAGACGGGCTTTTCTGTTCATTAATCTATGAATGGGAAAACGGTAATTTCAGAACATGCGCTGAGTGCGGGAAACTTGCAGAGGATCAGAAATATGATAAAAAAATGGCGTGGAGAGAAACCCTGTCGCGGGGGAACAGTGTCAACGCTTTTGTAAAGGATTTTCATCCTGATCTGGGAGAACACTTGATAAAACGCGGCATAGTTTCAATTTTTTTAATGCCGGTTTTTATACAGGACAAATTCTGGGGTTTTGTCGGTTTTGATAATTGTAAAAAAGAAAGATTGTTTACAGAGATGGAGGAATTAATTCTCCGTTCTGCCAGTCAGGCAATTGTAAACGCGATCAGCCGTAACGATATAACTGTACGGCTTGAGACAGCCGTTATGGAAGCCAATGAAGCGAACAGGCAAAAGAACATAGCTTTTAATTCACTGGAAAGCATTTTGAACGGCATTAATGCCCTCATTTATATTACCGTTCCTGAAACAGGTGAACTTCTTTTCATCAACAACTACATGAAAAAGATTCTGGGCAAAGATAGCAATGAAATTATTGGAGAACGTTGTTATAAACTCCTGCGCGGTTTTGATGATAAATGTATTTTTTGCCCATGCTTCCAGCTTGATAAAGATCAGGATCAAATCGTTATTTGGGATGATTATGTTGATATTTTAAGCGGTCACATTCGCCATTCAGACTGTTATATCGACTGGCCTGACGGCAATAAGGTTCATCTTCAGCATGCGGTTGATATTACAGAGCTTATTATCGCAAGGGAACAGGCTGAACAGGGAAACCGCTCGAAGAGTCAGTTCCTCGCAAATATGAGTCATGAAATCCGTACGCCGATGAACGCCATAATCGGTATGACTGTTATCGGAAAAACCGCGCATGATGTTCCGCGCAAGGATTATTGTTTTGAGAAAATCGAAAACGCTTCGCAGCACCTTTTGGGCGTAATCAACGATATTCTTGACATGTCAAAAATCGAAGCCAATAAATTTGAACTTTCAAATGTTGAATATAATTTTGAAAAAATGCTTCAGCGTGTTGTAAATATTATTGCGTTCAGAGCGGATGAAAAAAAACAGAAACTTACAATACATATTGACAAATCCATCCCGCGCACTTTAATCGGCGACGATCAGCGTCTTGCGCAGGTAATCACCAACCTTTTGGGCAACGCGGTCAAGTTTACGCCCGAAGAAGGATTTGTCCGCCTTGAAACCCGTTTTCTTGGCAAGGAAGACGGCGGCAACAGAGCTGACGACATTTATATAATACAGATAACCATTAAAGATTCAGGCATAGGCATAAGCGCCGAGCAGCAGCAGCAGCTTTTCCGTTCTTTTCATCAGGCAGAAGCGGGAACATCGCGCAGGTTCGGAGGCACGGGTCTAGGGCTTGTTATTTCCAAAAATATTATTGAACTTATGGGCGGAGAAATTGAGATTGATTCTGAAGTCGGCAAAGGTTCATCGTTCTCATTTACATTTAAGACAAAGAGGGGAATATCAAAAACACAGGGTTTGTCAGAAATCGGAGTAAACTGGGGAAATGTTAAAATAATGGCAGTTGACGATGATCAGGATATTCTCGATTATTTTAAGGATATAATGACCGGTTTCGGATCAGGATGCGATATTGCTTTAAGCGGTCAGGAAGCGCTTTCACTGATAGGCGTGAACGGCATGTATGACATATTTTTTGTTGACTGGAAAATGCCTGACATGGACGGCATAATGCTCGCGAAGACATTAAAAGCTGAATCAAAGTCGCCAGAACATACCATTGTAATTATGATTTCCGCGGCTGAATGGAGCGCGGTGGCGGACGAAGCGAAAAAAGCGGGCGTGGATAAATTTTTATCTAAACCCTTGTTCCCGTCTGCAGTCGCAGATGCAATAACCGAAGCGATTGGAATACACAGCAACAAAGAAAAAGGAACCGCCGGTAATGACATCATATTTGATGGATTTAAAATTCTTCTCGCAGAAGATGTTGATATTAACCGTGAAATAGTTGAAACGCTTGTTGAACCGACAAAGCTTAAAGTGGATTGCGCAGAAAACGGCGTACAGGCGGTTGCCATGTTCAGCAAATCGCCCGATGAATATGATTTAATTTTGATGGATGTGCAGATGCCCGATATGGACGGATATGAAGCAACCCGTAAAATCAGGGAATTTGAAGATAATTTAACGGGAAGTTCCGCCGCGGGTTTGCCCGAAGGTGAAACTCAAATGTACCCGCGTAAACGGATACCCATTATTGCGATGACAGCCAATGTTTTCAACGAAGATGTTGAAAGATGCCTTGCTGCCGGGATGAATGGTCATGTCGGTAAACCGCTTGATATAGACGAATTTTTCAATATGCTGCAAAGATATCTGAAAAAATAAATATGAAATATCGCTCACATTTTTCATTTTTTTATATATTATTAAGAGATAACTTATGAAAAAAAGAAAAATCAATCCATTATACAACCGGATAGTCATCACGCTGCTGGCTTTTGCATTAATGGTTGCATTAAGCTACATATTTAATTCAAGAACTGTCCGTGAAAATTTATCAAAGAACGCGGAAACAATCCTTTCTTTTACGCATGAACAGATCGAATCCGAGCTTATCTCGTCAAAAATGATGCTGGGGACTTTCGCCCAGACAATGAGGATGATAATGCTTGACGGTAATTCCTTTGATGTTTTACAGCGCTATACAAACGCCATGACCTTATATGCCATGTCAGAGGAATCGGGGCTCAGTAATGTAAATGGTCTTTACGGTTATTTTTTAAACGTTTTAAACGGTGAAAACCGTTATATTGACGGGCTTAACTGGATTCCGCCGGACGATTATCTGGCGTATGAAAGAATTTGGTACTTAAAGGCGGAGGAAAACTGCGGCGAGATTATAGAGACCATCCCGTATATTGATTTTATTACCGGTCAGTTCATTGTAACATACGCGCGATGTGTTCATGACGATAATGAAAAACATGTGGGAGTTGTCGCCATTGATGTTCCGCTTGATAAAATAGGGGAAATTGTCGTGAATGCCGCCCTCAATGAAGGCGGATACGGCATGCTCGCTACCCAGGATTTAACTATAATTTCCTATATAAACAAGGACTTTATCGGTAAGCGTCTTAATGATCCTGGTCTTTCGCTTTCCAGTTTTATAAACGAGATTATGTACGGCGACGGGCTTTACGAACAGCCAATGAAAAACTGGAGAGGCGAGGATGTTGTCGCTTTTTCCCGCATTCTTCCCAACGGCTGGTATTTAATTCTTTTAACACCCAGGGATCAGTACTATTCCGGAACGTCTCAAATGCTTATAGTCCTATGTATTTTGGGCGCGTTGGTATCAGCAGCGCTTATTGTTTTTCTGGTACGAATTGATCATGCAAAATCCAGAGCAGATGAAGAGAGCAAACAAAAAAGCGCGTTTCTTGCGAACATGAGTCATGAGATTCGCACTCCAATGAACGCAATTATCGGCATGACCTACATCGGTAAAACCGCCGATGACATACCGCGCAAGGATTACTGCCTTGATAAAATCGAAAACGCGTCGCAGCATCTTTTGGGCGTTATTAACGATATTCTGGACATGTCCAAAATTGAAGCGAATATGTTTGAACTGTCCTATGACGAGTTTAATTTTGAAAATATGCTTCAGCGCGTTATAAATATTATTAGTTTCCGTGCTGATGAAAAAAAGCAGGAAATATCCGTTTATGTTGATAAATCCATTCCGCGCGTATTGATCGGCGACGACCAAAGGCTGGCGCAGGTCATTACAAACCTTCTTGGCAATGCGGTAAAATTTACTCCTGAAAAAGGCACGATCAGGCTTGATACCCGTTTTGTAAGCGAAGAAGATGACGTGTATACCGTAAGGGTTACCATCAAGGACTCAGGGATTGGCATAAGCGAAGATCAGCAGAAATTGCTTTTCAGAGCGTTTAAACAGGCTGATTCAAGGATAGCGCGGAAGTTCGGCGGCACAGGGCTTGGGCTTGCCATCTCAAAAAATATTGTGGAATTAATGGGCGGAAAAATTGAACTTGAATCAGAGCAGGGAAAAGGTTCTTCATTCTCCTTTGAGTTTAAGGCAAAACGGGGTTCCAAAAAGGTTTACAATTTATCCGACGCCGGAATTAACTGGAGCAATGTCTCGGTACTGGCTGTTGATGATGACAGGGAAATCCTGAATTATTTTAAGGATATCCTGAATGGTCTTGGCGCAAACTGCGATATTGCATCAAACGGACAGGAAGCGCTTTCCATTATTGAAACTAACAAGATGCACAATATTTATTTTATAGACTGGAAGATGCCTGATTTGGACGGTATTACGCTTGTAAAGAAATTAAAGGAAAAATCCAGTTTCTCTGAAGACTCGGTTATAATTATGATTTCAGCCGCAGAATGGAGCAGTATTGCCGATGAAGCAAAGAAAGCCGGCATTGAAAAGTTTTTATCCAAGCCTCTTTTCCCGTCCTCGGTTACGGACGCGATTGCCGAGGCAATCGGAGTGCAGCAGATTCATGAAGAAGAAAAAGCCGATTATTCCGGCATTTTTAAGGGATTTAAGATTCTGCTTGCCGAGGATGTTGATATTAACAGGGAGATAATTGAAGTTTTGGTAGAACCGACGCTTCTTGAAATGGACAGTGTTGAAAACGGGTTTGAAGCTGTTTTAATGTTTGGAAAAAATCCGGACAAGTACGATTTTATCCTGATGGATGTACAAATGCCCGAAATGGACGGATATGAAGCAACACGGAGGATTCGCGAGATTGAAGAAAAAATTAAAGAAAAAAATCCAGAATATAAACAGGTGCCGATAATTGCGATGACAGCCAATGTTTTCCGCGAGGATATCGAGAAATGCATTGAATGCGGAATGAATGATCATATCGGAAAGCCTATTGACGTAAATGAATTTTTCAATATGATGCGCAAGTATTTATTATGAGAGGCTTTTCCGAAACTAACCGAGTTTTGGAAAAGGCTCATGAAATTGCTTTTTTTATACCGCTGACATAATCGTAAATTCGCGGCGCGGCGCTGTTTCCGTATTCAGCCGCTATTTTTACGATTGCACTTCCGACAATGACGCCGTCCGCTATCGCAGCCATTTGTGCAGCCTGCTGCGGCGTGTGAATTCCAAAACCAATTGCGACAGGAACCTGTGTAACTGATTTGATTGCTTCTGTAATTGAAGCAAGGTCGGTTGTTATCTCGCTTCTGATTCCGGTTACTCCCATTGAAGAAACAAGATAAATAAAACCTGAAGCGGATTTGGCTATCTCCTTGATCCGTTCTTGAGAAGTAGGAGCGATCAGCGATATTAAATCTATTCCGTATTTCTCCGCCGCTTGCCTAACAGGCGGCTGCTCTTCAAAAGGAAGGTCGGGCACAATCACGCCGTCAAGACCGGCATCTCTGCATCGTCTGAAGAAAGCGTCATATCCGCAGCGGAAGATTGGGTTTATATATGTGAGGAACACAAGCGGAACAGCGGTTTTTTTCCGCAGACCGGAAACAAGAGAGAATAATTTTTCCACTGTGGCTCCGCCCGATAAAGCTCTGGTGTTCGCTTCCTGTATCACAGGTCCTTCTGCAATCGGATCGGAAAAGGGAATTCCTATTTCGATCAGGTCGGCTCCCGCTCTCGTCATTTCCATAACAAACTCTTCTGTCTTTTCGATTGAAGGATCGCCGCCTGTAACAAAACCGATAAAAGCTTTCCCTTTTTTAAAAGCGTTTTGAATATTACTCATTCAGATTTCTCCCGCGGTATCTGGCGATTGAGGATACGTCCTTGTCGCCGCGTCCTGAAAGACAGATGATGATGTTTTCATTACGGGAAAAATTACGCGCAATTTTCTGCGCATAGGCGACGGCGTGGGCGCTTTCTATCGCGCAGATGATTCCCTCAGTGCGCGACAAATACTCAAAACCGCAGACAGCTTCCTCGTCTGTAACCGGAATGTACTGCGCGCGCCCGGTTTCATAAAGCCATGCATGTTCCGGTCCGATACCTGGATAATCCAAACCCGCGGATATTGAATAGACAGGAGAGATCTGCCCTTCTTCATTCTGGCAGAAGATTGATTTCATCCCGTGAAAGATTCCAACCTGTCCCTTTGCGATGGAAGCTGCGTGCTTCCCAGTTTCAATTCCCTCGCCTGCAGCTTCGCAGCCGATTAACTTTACATCCTTATCTTCAATAAAGTTATAAAACATGCCGATTGCATTGCTGCCTCCGCCGACGCAGGCAAGAACGGCTGCAGGAAGCCTGCCTTCCGCAGCGAGGATTTGCTCCCGCGCTTCCCTGCTTATAACAGACTGAAAATCGCGCACAATCATCGGAAAAGGATGCGGCCCCATCGCCGAGCCAAGCACATAGTGGGTATCATGAACGCGGCTGACCCATTCGCGCATTGTTTCATTAACCGCGTCTTTTAGGGTCTGAGTGCCGGATGTTACAGGATGAACCTTTGCGCCTAAAAGCTCCATACGGTAGACGTTAAGCGCCTGTCTCTCTGTATCTTCCCTGCCCATGAAAATCTCGCACTCCATTCCAAGAAGAGCCGCCGCTGTTGCCGCGGCTACCCCGTGCTGACCGGCTCCGGTTTCGGCGATTATTCTTGTCTTTCCCATTTTTTTTGCAAGCAGGGTCTGACCAAGCACATTGTTGATTTTGTGAGAGCCGGTGTGGTTCATGTCCTCGCGCTTGAGGTAGATTTTCGTTCCTCCAAGATCGCGGCTCATTTTTTCCGCGCAGTAAAGAAGCGAAGGGCGTCCAGCGTAATTTTTCAGAAGATCGTCAAGTTCTTTTTTAAAACTGGCGTCTTCACGGCAGCGGAGATAATTTTCCTCCAGATTGATAATTTCATTCATCAATGTTTCCGGAATATACTGCCCTCCGTATTCGCCGAATTTTCCGTTGAATTTTTTTGCGTTATTCACGATATATACCCTTTTACAGCTTCGGTCAGTTGTTGAATTTTTTTCCTGTTTTTTATGCCATTTGTTTCAGCGCCGCTTGAAACATCAATAGCGAACGGATCAAGTTTCATTGCCTGTTCGATATTATTACAATTGATGCCTCCTGCCAGAAACCATTGTTTTTTGAATTTCATTTCATTGAGCTCATTCCAGTTGAAAGTTTTTCCCGAACCTGCTCCCGAATCAAAAAGAAGATAATCCGCGTTTGAATATAATTTTTCGGCGGAGCTTATCAATGAGCTTTTAACGGCTTTTATCACTTTCATTGTTTTTACTCCGCTTGCTTTTTTAAGAGCTGCAATGTAGCTGTTATCTTCATCGCCGTGAAGCTGGGCAATGGAAATTATACTGTTGTAATACAGCAGGGCGACTTCCTTGATTGGCGCGTCTACAAACACGCCTACAGGGATAATGCCGTTTATTAAACGGAAACGCAGAAACTGGGCAAAAACGGGAGTAACCTTTCTTGAGCTTTCTGTGAATACAAAGCCGACATAATCAGGACGGCATTCATTTGCGATATCTATATCTTCGTCGCGTGATAACCCGCAGATTTTAATCCTCATTAAAATAAATTAACATGTTTTTTAGGTTATTTTCAATAATGCGGTAATAAGACGTTTTTTTATACGGATAATAATTCCCGCAGAAATCCCTTTTTATCCGCGCTTCGCATCAAACATTCGCCGATAAGGACCGCGTCCGCGCCGGTATCTTTTATTTTGAGGATATCGTCTTTTGATTTTATCCCGCTCTCCGCGACAGTCAGAATCCCCTCAGGTATTTTTTTTATAAGGCGGGATGTCAGTCCTGTGTCAACTTTGAAGGTAACAAGGTCGCGGTTGTTTATCCCGATGATACGCGCTCCAGCTGCAAGCGCTTCTTCCGCTTCGGTTTCATCGTGGATTTCTACAAGGCAGTCAAGCGCAAGTTCATCTGCTGTTTTAATAAATGAGGAAATTGTTTCTTCTTCAAGGAGAGCGCAAATCAGTAGTACCGCTTTTGCTCCCCATAATTTTGCTTCATAAATCTGATACGGATCGATAACAAAATCCTTTCTGAGAGTCGGGATTTTTGTTTCTGCGGATATTTCGCGCAAATATTGATCGCTTCCAAGAAAAAACTCAGGCTCCGTAAGCACCGAGATTGCTGCGGCTCCTCCCTCTTCATATTCCCTTGCTATTTCCAGATAAGGGAAATTTTCGGCGATTATTCCCTTTGAAGGAGAGGCTTTTTTTACTTCGCAAATGAAAGAAAGCCCGGGAGCGGAAAGCGCGTTTGCGAAACTCTGTGTTTTGATACTTTTAACTGCTGTTGACTGCCCGTATATTTGTTCGGGAGGTAAAGTTACTTTCGCTCTTTCAACTCGTTTTAACGTACTTTCAGCAATCCTGCCAAGTATTTCAGGCGGATTTTTCATTACTTCAAATCAGTTCGCTGAGATAACTCAATAAATTGCTCAAGCTGTTTTAACGCTTTGCCTGAGTCGATTGCGTCAGATGCGATTTTAATCGCTTCTTTTGTGTCAACTTCGGGTTTTGCGATGTGGATTGCGGCGGCTGAATTGAGAAGCACAGCGTCGCGTTTTGCTCCTTTAATGCCGGAAAGTATATCCCTTGTTATTTTTGCATTTTCCGCTGGAGTTCCTCCCAAAAGGTCTTCTTTTTTACAACGCGTCATTCCGAATTGTTCCGGCTCTATCTCATAACTCTTGATGAAGCCGTCGCGCAGTTCGCAGACTGTTGTCGGCGCGCTCATCGATATTTCATCAAGTCCGTCATGCCCGTATACAACCATGCCTCTTTGAACTCCAAGATTGCAAAGCACTTTTGCCATCGGTTCTATCAATTCTTTCTCATACACACCGAGCAGCTCCATGTTCGCTCCTGCGGGATTCACCAACGGACCGAGTACATTAAAGATCGTTCGTATTCCAAGTTCCCTTCTGACAGGCGCGACATACTTCATGGAGATATGATAATTCTGCGCGAAAAGGTAGCAGAGATTGATGGTTTTTAAAATTTGAAGGCTGTGCTCAGGAGAGATATTGATGTTTNCCCCGAGTGCTTCGAGTACATCCGCCGATCCTGTCCTGCTTGTCGCCGCACGGTTGCCGTGTTTTGCCACCGGAAATCCTGCTGCTGATATTACCAGCGCTGATGTAGTCGAAATATTAAATGAGTTGGAATGATCGCCTCCTGTTCCTACAATTTCCAGAACATCCATATCATGTAAAATTCGCACGCAATGTTTGCGCATTCCCGCGGCTGAGGCTGTGATCTCGCTGATTGTTTCGCCTTTAACAGACATTGCCGCAAGATAGGCAGCCATCTGAATTTCGCTGGCTTTTCCTTCCATTATTTCATGCATTACAGCTTCGGCGCAATCATAAGAGAGGTTTTCCCTCTGCGCAGCTTTTATTATCGCTTCTTTTATCATAACTTTAATTTATCAATGTGTTCTGTAAAAAACAAGTAAGCTATGAGTGGTTTTGGAAATGGCTTCCCTTGTTTTTTATTTTTCAAATTGTTAAATTGTATTATGGCTGTCAGTTTATCTCCTTACAGGCTGAAAAAAGCGCGCGATGTCTATAATTATTTCAATGTATTCAACGCGGTTTCATGGAATTTGCTGGTAGGAATTATTATAACCCTGTTTGCCCTGCGGCTGGGAGCTTCTCCGACTTATATCGGGCTTCTAAGCTCGTCATTTTATCTGGCTTTATTTTTGCTGCCTATCGGAAAACTGCTGGCAAGACGTTTTTCCATAATCGGCATTTTCAGCGTTACATGGATTTTACGTTCCCTCAGCATGATATTTGCGGTAATTGCTCCGTTTCTTGATTATGCCGGTCACAGAAATTCAGCGCTTCTCTTTATTTTACTTGGAGTTTTTTCCTTTCATCTTTTCCGGGGAATTGGAATGATCGGCAATAATCCTGTTTTGAGCCAGCTTGCATCAGGTCCGGATAGGGGCAGTTATATGACACAGATACAAATTATCAACAGCGCGATAGGTATGTTCGGCAGTTTTTTTATAGCTCTTGTTTTAGGCATGGAACCGCCGGTTTTTATTTTTTCCATTCTTCTGATTATGGGAGTAGTTACAGGCGTTATAAGCGGAGTTGTTATTAGAAATGTTCCTGAACCATACGGCGATAAAAACAGCCAAAAGACAAATCTCTTTGCCATTTTCAAAGACGCTTTTTCTCAGGACGCGCTTAAGTCATTCATGCTCATTTTATTTCTTGTAGTTCTGGTTTCCGGCGTTTCACGCACATTTATCGTGTTATACGCGCGCGAGGTATTTCATCATAACGACGGATTGATCTCCCTTTATTCGGTTTTCGGCAGTCTAGGTTTTTTAATCGCCGGAATGAGCGTTAAATTCCTTGTTGACCGCCTTGGCGCGAAACCTCTTTTTCTGGTGTGCGTGATTATTGGTCTTGTCTGCGTTATCCCTGTAATTTTCTTTCCTGCCTCAGCGCTGGAGAACATGACAGGTACAATTCTTTTTATGGTTTTTATTTTCTTCATGTTAAATTTCGGATTTTTGGGATCGGAGGGAATTGCGCAGACTTATTTTCTTGCATTAATACCGTCAGATAAAATGCTTGACTTCGGCATTATTTATTTTTTTGTATTCGGAGCCGCAGGAGCCGCAGGTTCTTTTCTTGCAGGACTTCTGCTTGATTTCATGTTTTTGATTGGTCTGTCTCCGTTTATTTCCTTTAAAGTACTTTACGGCATTTTATTTTCAGCCGCGGCTGCGGCGCTTGCAATGCATAAAAAAATGAAATCCATGGATTCGCTTCCCTTAAAAGATGCGCTGGAAGTTATATTTTCATTCAGGGATCTCCGCGCGATTAACCTGCTTGACAAGCTTAATAAAGCTGAAGATTCCGGGGAAGAGGTTGTCCTGCTCGGCGCGCTGCACGATACTCCTTCGCATCTTGCCATAAACGGTCTTCTTGAGAGGGCGCGTTCTCCGCGGCTTGCGACGCGTCTTGAAGCGATCAGAGCGCTTGAACAGCTTCGCCGTCTCAATGACAAAGCGGAAAAGGCGCTGATTGACGATGTGATGTCCAATCAGTATACCACCGCTTATATTTCCGCGCGTACTCTCGGAAAGCACGGCTGCAAAGACGCGATTCCGCTTTTAAGAAATAACGCGGCTTCTTCGGATTACATGCTTGCAGGGGAAGCGATGATTGCCCTTGCCAAAATGAAAGATGATGAGTTTCGCCCGGAAATTGAAAAGCTTATTCTTGAAACTGACAATCCACGGTTAAAAATCATGGGTGCAGAAGCACTGGGGATGTACCATAAAGCGGATTCGCTTTTATGTCTTCTTGAAGTCCTTCAAAAAGCGGAATCGCATCTGTATCTCAGGGATGAAGCTGTTCTTTCAATGGCTGCCATTCTCGGCACACAGCGAAAATTTTATCCTTTGCTTGTAAAGTACGTGGCGAATAATTCGCTTGCTGTAACGCTCGGTATGGATGAAGTGGAAGCTGCTCTTGAATACTGTAAAACAACCGTTAAAGGAAATAAAAAAAACAAATTTAATTTTAATATTGACGATTATACAAACAATTTTCAAATTATCATAAATGAATATTTGGAGCATAAAAACGGAGTTAAACTTTCTCCATGGATTTTTAAACTTCCTGATGAACATTCAAGAGGGGACGCAACAGTAATTAAATCCGTACTTTCACAGACGGTCGTTAATGAAGAACTGTGTTCCTATAACTGTCTTCGCCTTTTAATTACTCATTGGGCTGCGCAGCAATTGCGAATTATCGCAGTAAGGGCAAAGTAATTTTATTTTATTTATAAGCTGCCGAAATTTCAAAGCAATAATCGCCGAGTCTTTCGATACGGCGGACAAGATCAATAAAGAGAAGCTCGGCTTTGACATTCCCGCCTGCTTCAATTTGCTTGCGTCCCAGTTTCTGAAGTTTTTTTCTTCTCTTGTCGATGCTTTCTTCAAGCTTTTCAGCGCGTTCTTTCTGCGCCGCTGTCGCTTTATTATTCAGTTGTTTTTCCAGGAAACCGAGGAATTCCTCAACTTTTCCAACATAGGGAATAAGCTGTTTTATTTCCTTGTTCTTGAACGCGTAATTCTTGCGCACGCTTTTTTCCAATAGGCTGCTTATACGGAAACATTCATCGCTCATCCCTTCGAGCGCTACAATTACGCGAAGCAGGGAAGAAATGCGCTTGTCCGAACCTGCGCTGCGCTTGCTGGATGATAAATCCTGCCTTGTGCATTCAATTAAGAAATTACTCAAGATTTCGCGCATTTCATCAATATATTCTTCTTTCTTTAAGAGTTCTTCGCATAATGAGGCTGTCGCCTCTTCGCTGTTTCCTTCTTTTTCGTGCATGCTGTGCAGCACTGTCGTAAAACGTGAGAACATGTATAGGACGATTCCCGCCATATTGCTTATTTCCTTCTCGGCGCGTACGATATTTAACTCAGGCGAATCAACGCTTCCGGAAGAGATATAAGCGAACCTGTAGGGACCGTCGGAAATCTTCTCATCTGTTTTTCTGTCCGGAAGAATGGCAGTCAGCAATTTCACATATTGTTTTACAAAAGGAAGGAATATCAGCGTTGTTACTATGTTAAATGTTGTATGAAGCCCCGCGAGGTGGAGAGGTATCGCTTCATTGGACAACCATGGGTCGCCGGGCAGAATTATCGATAAAAATTTTAACAGCGGGATTAATAGCGGCGTAGCCCAAACGGCGCCCAATACGCTGAAAAGTACATGCGCAGCGGCGGTTCTCCTGCTGTCGGTATTTCCTGCGATGGACGCAAGAGGCGCGTCAAGGGTTGTGCCAATATTTGCGCCTAACACCATGCCTGCCGCCATTTCATAAGTGATAATATCCTGAAATGCCAGCGCCATTATCAGGGTGATTGAAGCGGTAGATGAATTGATAATCAGCGTCATCACAAAACCTACGCCCAGCCCGACCAATACCGCGATTGTTCTGTTACCGCCCATGGCGCCTACCGCATGGAAGTCGATAACGTCATTTACATTAGCCATTCCATCGGTCAGGAAAAAAAGCCCCAGGAACAGAAATCCAAAGCCAAGAAGAAAATCGCCGATGCTTCTGTATTTCCATTTTATTATGCTTGCGATAAAACCGATGCCTATCGCCGGTAATGCGAAACTATCAATATGTATTTTGAAGCCGATAATGGAGATAATCCAACCAGTCAGGGTTGTCCCGATATTCATTCCAAAAATTACGCCTATGGATTGGGTCAGTGTTACAAGACCGGCATTTACAAAGGATACTACTATAACTGAAAATGCAGACGAAGACTGGATAATGGCGGTGGCGATAAAACCGGTGAGGATTCCGAGAAAACGGTTGCCGGTCATAAAATTTAATGTTTTACGCATCCGCTCGCCGGCGCTCTTCTGAAGACCGTCGCTCATAACCTTCATGCCGAACAGGAACATACAAAGACCGCCTGTCATTCGCAGTAAAAGTGTGAATAATGCCATAATCTGATTTTAACCAAATTTTAACAAAAGAGCTAGTGTTCTGTTTTGTACCAGTAAAATCATGGCTTGTATTTACAATAAATTATTTTAATGTGAAACTTGATTATGCCCGAAAAAAT
>WQTD01000018.1 GCA_009786455.1 Treponema sp. | reverse complement strand
TTTCGTTGTTATGGAAAAAAGTTTCACGTGAAACTTTTTTCATATCTTTCAAGGAAAAAATGTAATGAACATTTTAAAAATAAGGCAATCTATTCTTTCTTTTGCAGAAACCTCTTTTTCTCGTTCTGGAGGACCGGGCGGTCAGAATGTTAATAAAGTAAATTCAAAAGTGACTTTAAAACTGCGACTTGAAGACATCGAAGGGCTTTTAGAACCGGAAATAGAAAGAATAAAAAACCTCCTTGTAAACCGAATTTCTAATGACGGAGAAATCGTAATTACCTCTGCTGAAGAACGTTCCCAGCGTATCAACTTGGAAAGAGCTTACCTCCGCATGGAGGCTTTGATTGTCGCTGCTGCAAGACTTCCAAAACGTCGCCGTCCCACAAAGCCAGGTAAAGCCGCTAAAGAAAAGCGATTAAAAATAAAAAAGCGGCAATCTCAGAAGAAAGCAGGAAGAGCGTTAAAGCCTGAGGTTGATTAAAAAAGTTTAAAACAACTGTCGATTTGAATTTACCATTACTGACACTTGACATGCAAATTTTTTAATTAGGCTGGTACGCCTTTTTTACCTTAAAATGATTTTTTTAAATCTCTTTCCTTTACTAAACTCGTTAAAAATGCTATGAAGCATAATATGGATAAACCCCTTGATTTGGTACAGGTAATAAACGAAAGAAAAAACAAACTCGCGGAAAAATTATCATCGCAGTATTCATTGAATTATATCTCGCTTGAAGAATATGAAAGGCTTGTTGAGTACAGCCAGAAAATTGAGACTTCAAAAGAACTAAACATTCTTGAAAAAATCGTCGCCGCTAATGGTCCTGCCGAAACACATTATGCACAAACCTCCCAGAAAAGATCAATTAAGGCGGAAAACGCCGAGAAGGATTTCTTTACCCTGCTTTCATCAAGAAAAACAACAGGACCGATATCAAGCGGAACGGTTGTCAATATACTTGGAGATCACAGAATATATCTGGATGAAGAAGATCTAGTTGACGAAGAAACATCAATTGATATATCTGTTTTACTGGGTTCGGTCACAATTCATGTTCAGGAAAGTGTCATCGTAGACTGTAAAGCGCTTCCAATTCTTGGCGAGGTTTCGGTAAAAAAAGGTATCTCGAACAACGGGTACGGTAAAAAATTAAAGATCAGAGGCTCTGTCATTCTTGGTGAATTAACAATCAAACCGAAATAAAAAGCTCATTACGGCTGTTCCAAAACTTCAGTTTATTGGAACAGCTTCTTTAGTATAAATGAAAAAGCTGGCTTTAGATTGCTTTTTCTTAAGCTTGTTATAAAACTAACCGCGTTTTATAACAAGCTCATTTTACAAAAATTAAAACTATCTCACTGCCACTGTCTATTTTTGAATAAAGCTCCAGTTTGTCATTTACTACATTCCACTTATATGAATTTTGCATATAGTTATAAAAATCGTGTTCTCTGAGGCTTTCAGGTTCCTGAATAGCCGCCATTAAGGTAGAACGCATTAAAGCAATTCTAATTGTATTTCCTTCCGAGAGCGTATAGGGGGCAGAATATGTGTTAGGAGCGCCTTTGCCGTGGAGAGTTCCGTCATTAAAACTTAAGGTGAAAGCGTCTCCAAAACCTTCGCGGTTGATGGAGTTTCGTGAATAAGCTGAGCGCCTGCCGTTGATAAGAACTTCGTCCAGTTTCCATTCGCTTCCTGTTACAGTATTAAAACTTGTTGTAGTAACTGGTGAAGAAGCCTGCGGAGCCGTATCGGCGGCAGAGGAGCTGGGAGGNTGTTCTGTCGTTTTACAACAGCACATAATAATTGTCACCGCCATAAATAAAAAAATTATTTTTTTCATTTTTATCCTCCATAACTGATTATTATAACCAGTAAAAGACATTTAAATTACATTAGTTTTACATATCTTCATCGATAAATGGTAGGGATTCCTGAGTTGAATTTTCAGATTTTACTTCGATTTCATCATTAATGATTGCTTCCGCCGAGTCTTCCTTGATAATACGATCAAGACCGATAACAAAATCAGGTTTATCAATGCTCAAAAGACGCACGCCCTGCGCAGAACGTCCCATAACGCGGATTTCCTTGACTTTTAACTTGATGGATTTCCCTTGGCTTGTTATGCACATAATATCGTCGTCATCAAGCACACTGACACAGCCGACAATTTCNCCTGTCTTTTCGCTGACAGTGTAAATTCTCTGCCCGCCGGTTCCGCGCCCGTGCGACGAGAACTCGCTGAAATCGACACGCTTTCCAAAACCGTATTCTGAGAGAATGAGCATTTTCTCGACTTTAGACGCGGGCCGCTCTCCCTGGATGTCTACACGCATCAGGCCTGTCAGCTCATCGCCATTTGAAAGCTTCATGCCGGAAATTCCTCGCGAGGAGCGTCCCATTGCGCGGACATGCTCTTCGTGGGTACGCAGCGCTTGTCCCCTGCGGGAGATAAGCACAACCTCGTCATTTCCCTTTGTCAGAAGAGCGCTGACAAGTTTGTCGCCTTCATCGAGATTTATCGCCACAATTCCCCTTGTTTTCGCGTTGGCGAACTCACTTGTCTTTACTTTCTTGACAACGGCGCGGGCGGTTCCCATGAACAAATATTCGCTGTCGCTGAAGTCTTTAAGCGAAACAATCGCGGTTATGTCTTCGTTAGGCGATACTGTAAGCAGGCTCTTGATGTGCGAACCCTTGCTTGTGCGGCTGCCTTCCGGCAGTTCATGGACTTTCATCCAGTACGCCTTGCCCGCGCTGGAAATGAACATTATATATTCATGGGTTGAAGCGACAAAAATCTGATCGACAAAATCATCTTCGGCAAGTTTCGCGCTCTGCATTCCCTTGCCACCCCTTCCCTGATTGCGGTACGATGAAACCGGAACGCGTTTCACATAACCAAGGTTGGAAATTAATATCATCATTTCTTCTTTTTTAATTAAATCTTCTATGTTGATATTTTCTACTTCTCCCGCAACAATTTCCGTGCGCCTCTTGTCGCCGAATTTTTCCGATATTTCCTTTGTCTCATCCTTGATAACGCCGCGAAGTTTTTTTTCATCCGCCAAAAGCGATTTATAATAGGCTATCATCACTTTTAACTCTTCAAGTTCTTTCTGTATTTTTTCAATTTCAAGGCTTGTCAGGCGGCCAAGTCGCATTTCCACAATCGCTTCTGACTGCGTTTCGGAAAGTTTAAAACGCTCCTGCAGTTTAAACCGCGCAGTTGCTACGTCGCGGCTTGCCTTGATGATTGCGACAACTTCATCTATGTTTGCAAGAGCGATTATGAGCCCTTCCAGGATGTGGGCGCGTTCTTCCGCCTTGCGTAGATCGAATTTGGTGCGGCGCGTCACAACATCGACACGATGCTCGACAAAATAATGAACCAACTCGCCCAAAGTGAGCAGTTTTGGTTTTCCGCCTACAAGGGCAAGATTGATGATTCCAAATGATGTTTGAAGCTGGGTATTCGAGAAAAGCTGGTTTAAAATGACTTTTACAATCGCGCCTTTTTTTAACTCGATAACGATACGGATACCGTCACGGTCAGATTCGTCATTCGCATTCGAAATGCCGTCGATTACCTTGTCTCGCATTAACTGGCCGATTTTTTCAAGGAGAAGGGCTTTGTTTACATTGTAAGGGATCTCTGTAAAAATGATTTTTTCCTTACCCTGCTTAGTTGTTTCTATGTTGAATTTACCCCGGATAAGGAGCTTACCCCTGCCTGTCCTGTACGCTTCCTTTATGCCCCGGCGGCCGAAAATCACTCCGCCCGTGGGGAAATCGGGACCCTGTACAAAACGCATTAAATCATCGTTGGAAAGAGTGGGATTATCGATATAGGTGCAAATAACATTGCAAATTTCTGTCAGGTTATGAGGCGCCATATTTGTAGCCATGCCGACAGCGATCCCGCTTGAACCGTTTATTAAAAGGTTAGGAATGGCGGATGGAAGCACTGACGGTTCAATTTCCGACTCGTCAAAATTGGGAACAAAGTCCACAGTCTCCTTGTGGAGATCGCGAAGCATTTCATCGCCGATTTTAGAAATTTTTGCCTCGGTGTAACGCATGGCGGCCGGTGGATCATCGTCTATTGAGCCGAAATTTCCCTGCCCGTGAACAATCGGGTAACGGAGAGAAAAGTCCTGCGCCATGCGCACAAGAGCGTCATACAGTGACAAGTCGCCATGAGGATGGTACTTACCCATTGTATCGCCGACAATGCGGGCGCTCTTCTTTGTCGCAGCTCCCGGACGCAGACCAAGCTCGTCCATTGAGTAGAGAAGCCGTCTGTGCACAGGTTTAAGCCCGTCGCGCACATCGGGAAGAGCGCGGCTTACAATGACAGACATGGCGTAATTGAGATAATCTGTTTTTACTTCATCTTCTATCGCAATGGGAATTACTTTTCCGGCAGGCAAACTATCAGCTAATTCATCCATTGTGTCGGTTTTTGCCACTCTCTCTATCCTAAAATTGAGCTAAATTGAAAAATTTTGGCTTTTTCAAAATATCAGTTTATGAAAAATGCTTCATTCCGCGTACAGCTTATCATTTTGATAAAAAATAGTCGAGGGGCAGAAATTGTCCTTACTTTTTCTTTCTCCTGTCCACAGTTTCCCCGAGGTTTTTTAATATTTTTTTAAAATCATCGTCTTTAATCGTATCTATTCCTTTTACGGTATGTTCAGCGGCAAGTTTTTCATCTTCATTCTCTTTATTTTCTGCTTTGTGATTCGAAGTTTCAATGTTTCTTTGCTTTATATCCTGTGAAATAACCTCTTTATTATATTTACCAAGTATGAGCGAAATGCCGCAAATATCCAGCTCCGGAAAACGTTTACGGTAATCGCTTAACAGTCTGCTCTGCTTTGTCTGCAGTATCTGTTTCCAGCCGGGGTGATCCATTTCAACTAACAGTATTCCCTTGTCCAGGTCTTTAATGCGGGAGTGAGCGGCAGCGGAGGCTATTCCGTTTTTTTCCGTTACATCAGTCCACGAATCAAAAAGTTTTGAGTAACCCTGCGCTTTTTCTACAAATCCTTCGTCAAAAAGAGCGGAAAGAATTTCACCCGCGGTTTTCACTGCGAAACACAGCCTCCGTCCACATTATACACAAGCGTATCTTCTTTACGGTAACGCTGGTAGGGTTCTTCCGGAAGGAAAGTGTAAAACGCCTGATCATAGAAAGGCAGAACTGTTAAAAATCTGCGGCGTTTTTCGCCGTCCATTTCAAGGAGAACATCATCCAGCAGCAGGACAGGATTCCTGAAGGTCATTTGCGAATAACGGCGCGCCTGGGCTGTACGCAGAAGCAGCGCCAAAAGTCTGCGCTGCCCTGTAGAGGCGTTTCCCGCGAATTCAATGCCGTTATGTGCAAATAGATAGCGGTCGCGGTGAGGTCCGGAAAGGGAAATCCCTGCCGCCAGGTCTTTGTTTCTGTCATTCTTCCGGAAGGAAATATACTGCACTGTAATGCCGCTAATGCCTGACACTTCTTCATAAAGCGGTCCGAAAATACCGGAAAACTGTTCCGCGGCGGTTTCACGCTTTTCCATCAGCTTTTGACCGTACATGGCAAATTGGGGGTCAAGAGCGTCAAGAACCTTCTCTGCGGAGGTTTTATCATGGTTTTGGGAATATTCCCTGAGTACGGTATTACGTGTCTTTAAAACCCTGCGGAAACGGCGCAAATCTTCAAGGTAGACTGGATCATAAAGACTCAAGGTTTGATCAAAAAACCATCTTCTCCGTTCGGGGCTTCCGCTCACAAATTCCATATCTTCGTGGCAAAAAACGATACACGGCGCGATCGAAAGAAGTTCTTTGCGGTCTTCAGTATGTTTTCTGTTGATGAAGATCGATTTTTTTCCTTTTTCATATTTAACGAGTATTTCATCATTTACAGACTGGGATATTTTAACAGCGGCGGAAAAATCCTTTTCACCCCCTGAAGAAGCGTTACGCGCCATTTCGCTGTCCCGGACAGAGCGGAAGGAAGAGGCGTATGCGCAAAAATAAAGCGCTTCCAGAAAATTGGTTTTTCCCTGTCCGTTTTCACCGATTAAAAAAACATCCTTCGCTTCTGTGAACGTTTCCGCATCGCGAAGGTTGCGGAAAGCGGATGTACGAAGTGAAGAGAAAAGCATTATTTTAAGACTGCATTGGCATTACAATATGGAAAAAGTCTTTTGCCGGAACAGGCTCAATGGTGATGGCTTTCATAACGTTGGTAAAACGCATTTTAATCTCGTCTTCTGTCATTACTTTGAAAGGATCTTCCAGATAGCGGTAATTAAGGGCGATTGTCATTTCTTCGCCGTCATACTTGCATGGGATTTCATCTTCAACTGTTCCAATTTCGCTTTCTTCCGAATAAACAGACATTTTACCAGGCGATATTCCAAGAAATATTCTGTGTGATTTTTTCTCTACCATGAAGGAAACGCGCTTAAGAACATTGAGCATTTCATCGCGTCTTACAGAAAGTGAAAAACTCTGACTTTCAGGTATTACTTTTTTGTAATTCGGAAAATTTCCCTCAATAAGAACAGATGAAAATTTATATGAAGCGAAATTTATAAATATCATTTTATCATTAACAGAAATACTTATAAGACCTTCATCTCCCGATCTTTTTAAAATAGTGGTGAGAATTTTAGGAGGAATTATAATGCCTGAAAAATCATTAATGTTTTTTTCTGCGTTTTTATCAATAAAAGCAAGACGTCTGCCGTCTGTTGCAACCATACATATTTTATCATCGTTTTTTTCCATGTATACGCCGTTCATAAAATAACGGCTTTCATCATCTGAAACAGCCAACACGGTTTGTTGTATCATTTCTTTAAAATCCTTTATAGGCATTTCAAAAAATGAAGAACTTGAAACAGGAAATTCAGGAAATTTCTCTGAAGCCATGCTTTTTAATTTGTATTCAGGTTTTTTCAATTTAATTGGTTTAATAACCGCTGTATTATCATTTTGTGAAAATTCAATATCATCATAAGGAAAAGTGCTTACAATTCCAAAAAATTTATCTCCGTAAACTGTAGCCGCTCCGCTTTCAATGACATTAACAGGAACTTCAGTCTGAAAATTGACTTTCATATCTTTAGCTTTAATAATCAAACTATCTTTGCCTGTTTCAAGGTAAATATTTGATAAAATCATTATGGCGTTTTTTGATGATATAATTTCCTGAGCAATGGATATTTCCTTTAAAAGAGCTTCTTTACTGCATGTAAATTTCATTTATATGTTCTCCTATAATATATTATTTAAATTTATATATAATAACAGTAATAATAAGCAGCCGGATATGTGTAAAACACACTTAATTCCATATCCCTTATATACTTGCTATTCTTATAAATTATGGAAAATTGCAATGTTTTTTCCACAATTTTCACAGATTGTTTGGAAAATCATTTTTTTTCACATTATAGTAACACCTTTTTCAATGTTTTGCACTGAATTCTTTTATTGAACGTATTATACTGTCTATTGTTGATTCTAAAGTTGAATCTATAATCAATTTTTCTTTTATTTTATTAATTGAATGCATTACTGTAGTATGATCTTTGCCTCCAAAATCCTGACCAATTTCGGTAGTTGAATATTCTGTCATTTCCCTGGCAATATACATGGCAAGCTGACGGGCAAAAACAATATTTTGAGATCTTTTTTTCCCTTTTAAATCGTTTGGAGTAAGTCCAAAATACTCCGCAGTTACCCTTATTATATTGTCCATGGATAAATTTGCCTGTCTTGGAGCATTAAAAACATTTTTTAAACGCTGTTGGGCGGTTTCCAAAGTTATAGGCACTCCCATAAGCTCAGTGTAGGCTATAAGCGTATTTAATGCGGAAAGAAGATCCCGGACATTGGAAGATATTTTTTCGCTTATCAGGGCAATTACTTCGTTTGGAATATCAGCTCTTTTATTTTCCACTGTAGACCTTAAAATTGCGCAGCGTTCCTCAAATTCCGGCGGATGTAAATCGACAATTAAACCAAGCCCAAAGCGTGAAATTATTCTGTCAGAAAAATCCTTTAACTCGGTTACAGGTCTGTCACAGGTAAAAACCAGCTGCTTTTTAGAGTCATATAAAGCGTTGAAAGTATGAAATAATTCCTCTTGAATTCTGTCTTTTTTCTGGAAAAATTGAATATCGTCAATCAAAAGGACATCAGTATAACGAAATTTATTTTTAAACAGGTTCATTTTTCCGTCCTGGATTGCCTGAACATATTCGTTTAAAAAATTTTCTGATGTGGTATAAAGGACTTTTTTATCTGAGTTTTCATATATGTAATTTCCAATTGCCTGCATCAAGTGGGTTTTTCCTAACCCAACATCGCTGAAAATTAAAAAAGGATTATAGGACTTTCCGGGATTCCTGCTGATGGCAATCGCGGCGTTTGCGGCAAGACCGTTATTATCTCCGATAATATACCTGTCAAACGTAAAATTTATCTGCATTTGAGAATGTTTTTCGCGTTTTTCCTTTATTTTTAGCGTTTTTTCCTCTGTAATGTTTGCCGTTTCGCTGTTTTTTGGCTGAGATTGTGTTTCAGATTGATTTTTTCTTGCAGCTTTACCAATTATTTCCATTTCAAAAGCAATTTCCGTGCCTGAAACATCTTTTAACTTGTTATTTATAATACTGATATAACGGGATTTAATCTTATCACGGTGAAAAGCGGAAGGAACTCCTATAATAATACTGTTTTCACCAGTGCGTATATATTTCATATCCGAAAACCAGCCGCTGAACTCCTCCTCCCCCAGGATGTTCCGCAACTGGATTAAGGTTTCATTCCAGAAACCTTCGCAATCCATATCAGCCATTTTAGCCCTTCAACTTCAAATTAATAGTAAAAAAAATTCTGTTAACCGTCAGACATTTTTTGGTTTAAAATCTAAAAAACTGTACAATATTAATAAACCATGTAAAAACCAAGTTTTCCACGAGTTTTATCAACATATTATCCACAAGCACAATATTTTTCAATAGATTTTTTGATAAAATTTTAGTGTTTTTTTTCTTAATACTTGAATAGTATAATAATACTAAATCCTTACAGGATAAGGAATTAGCAGTTTTATAATATACAATTACAGGAAACCCTTTTCTTTACTCCTTTTTTTTTATTTTTAATTAATTTTATCCATAATTTATCCACAAGTTTTACACTATTTATATTTTAGTGTAAGGAACTATTGCAAACAGGAAAGCATTATAAACACAGTTCAATATTTTTTTCAAGATCAAATTTATTTTTTTTTGGCAAATCCGGGGTAGTTGTTCCAAAAACTGAAGTTTTGGAACAGCCTCAATTTATAATGAGTTTTTTACATGAAATCCATGTTTTTATGTTTATCCATTATCTTTACCCTTCATTCCATAATCGGTATACTTGCAAAATGAGTTCAGAAAACAACTACTCAGCGCAAAATATCACCGTTTTAAAAGGTCTTGAAGCGGTCAGAAAACGCCCGGGTATGTATATTGGAACTACCGGCATTGACGGTCTTCATCATTTGGTTTTTGAAGTAGTTGATAATTCTGTTGATGAAGCAATGCAGGGCTTCTGTACAAATATTCTTGTTGTTCTGGAAGGTAACGATGTTGTCAGGGTTGAGGATAACGGTCGCGGTATTCCTGTCGATATTCATCCCACAGAGCATGTAAGCGCCCTGGAGCTTGTCATGACGAGGCTTCACGCTGGCGGAAAGTTTGACAAGAAGTCTTACAAGGTCTCAGGCGGTCTTCACGGTGTCGGCGTTTCTGTTGTGAACGCCCTTGCCGAGTGGTGCGAGGCTTATGTCCACCTGGACGGCAGGGTTTACACGCAGCGTTATAAAACCGGCATTGCAGAAGGTCCGGCCAGGGAAATCGAGCCGAAGGGTCTTCCCTACGCTTACTCCCCCGATCGCGGCGGTACTGTAATCCGCTGGAAAGCGGACACAACAGTCTTTGAGACTACCACCCATAATTTTGACGCGCTCTCCAACCGCCTGCGAGAGCTTGCCTTCCTCAACAAAGGACTGAAAATCACTATCCGCGACGAGCGTCTTTCCGTCCCCAAAGTCCACGATTTTATGTTTGAAGGCGGGGTGAAAAGTTTTGTCCAATACCTGAACGAAAATAAAACCGTACTGTACAAGGAGCCGGTTTACCTTGAGGGCAGCCGTGAAGACGGGACAGGCGGCGAGATCGAGATTGAATGTGCTATCCAGTACAATGACGGCTTTAACGAGATAATGTTCTCGTTTGTCAACGACATTAACACCCGCGAAGGCGGAACCCACCTTGTCGGGTTTAAATCCGCGCTGACCCGCACTTTGAATGAGTTTTTGAAAAAGTCCAAACACGCAAAAAAAATTGACGAATCGCTTTCAGGAGACGATGTGCGCGAAGGACTGACCGCTGTACTTTCGGTTAAAGTGCCAAATCCGCAGTTTGAAGGACAAACCAAGGGAAAGCTCGGCAACTCGGAAGTAAAGGGTATTATCGAATCTTTTATAAATGAGCAGATGGAACTTTATTTTGACAAGCATCCTGATGTCATTAATAACATACTTGAAAAATCAGTGTTAGCTGCAAAAGCGCGCATCGCAGCACGCCAGGCACGGGACGCGACGCGCCGCAAGAACGCGATGGACTCCGCCGGTCTTCCGGGAAAACTTGCTGATTGTTCGGAAAAAGACCCTGTAAAGTGCGAGCTCTTCATTGTTGAGGGCGACTCCGCAGGCGGCTCCGCCAAGGGAGGACGCGACCGCCGAACGCAGGCTATCCTGCCGCTTTGGGGAAAGATGCTGAACGTAGAAAAGCAGCGCATTGAGAAAGTCATCACCAATGAAAAACTGCAGCCGATTATCGCAAGCATAGGAGCCGGCTGCGGAAATGAATTTGACGTTTCCAAAATCCGTTATCATAAAATTATAATCATGGCTGATGCCGATGTTGACGGCTCTCACATCCGCACATTGCTTTTAACGTTCTTTTACCGTTATATGACGCCTCTTATTGAGAAAGGTCATGTCTATCTTGCCATGCCGCCGCTTTATAAAGTCTCTTACGACAGAAAGAACTTTTATGCATACGACGACGCGGAAAAAGACCGTCTTCTCTCCGAGTCCGGAAAAGACGCGGAAAAAGTCGCTGTCCAGCGCTACAAGGGGTTAGGTGAAATGAACCCCGATCAGTTATGCGACACCACAATGGATCCGGGCAAACGCAACATCATTCAGGTTCAGCTTGAGGACACCGTTGAAGCGGAGCGCATTTTTACCACATTGATGGGTGAAGTTGTTCAGCCAAGGCGGGAGTTCATTGAAGAAAACGCGCTTTTAGTCCGGAATTTGGACGTTTAACGGCTGTCAGAAAGATTTTTTATTTGTTTAAATTCGTGATAGACTTGGCTATCCGGAAAATTAATAAAAGGAGTTAGCGATGAGCAGCAACAAGGAATTAAGAGCGCTTTCAAGATCGCAGTTGAAGGGCAGCTGGCTTATAGCGGTCGGCGTATTTTTGATCTATTTTATCCTTATCGGCGCTTCCGGCATGGTTGTGATTGGTCCTCTTATTTTGGGAGGTCCGTTATTTCTTGGTCTTGTGATTTTCCTGTTAAATAAAGTCCGCGGAGGACCTGCCGCAATTGAAAATTTGTTTGACGGTTTTCAGCGTTTCGTTCCCGCTTTAATTCTATATTTGCTTCAGACAATTTATATATTTTTATGGTCGTTATTACTGATAGTTCCCGGCATTATTAAATGTCTTGGTTATTCGATGGCGTTTTTTATTCTGCGTGATAATCCGGAAATAAACGCGATGGACGCATTAAAACAAAGCATTGCAATGATGAAAGGATACAAATGGAAATTATTCTGTTTATGCCTAAGTTTTATCGGCTGGATGATTCTCTGCGTTTTTACTTTTGGAATTGGTTTGCTTTGGCTTTGTCCTTATGTGTACTTAAGTCTTGCAAATTTTTATGAAGATTTGAAAAAGAATCAATAAATAAAATTTGAAAATGGGTTGAGTTTTTCCCAAAATTCGGGTAGTTTTGGAAAAGCCGCTGTTGACAAAATATGACTTCCGGGGGATAATGCTTCTGTGGAGTATGTTCTCCACTTAACGATCGCCTTGATGAAGTAGGGCGGTTTTTATATACAAGGGGCGGTAAGCCCCTTTTTTATTTATGCGTTGTAAAAGGAGGCTTGCTTTGAACAAAGCGCCAGTATGCCCAAAATGTAGTTCATCGGATTTTACCTGCTCGCCGGTTAAAATGCCAAACAGCGATATCTGGAATCCGGTCGTCTGCAGTTCCTGCGGCACCATTGTAGGACAAATGCCAAGTTTTGACGACTACTACGCAATCAAACAACTCGGCGAAATATCAACCATCCTGGAACGCCTGGATAACATTCAAACACTGTTATACGACGGGACGAAAGGGCAGAGTTAAAGAATTGACAAGATAATATCAATATTTGGCAGTTACATTTTTTAAATTATTTTTTCTCAAATACAATTGACCCGTGTTTTTTAGTAGAATTTTGTTATGTTAAATTCCTGCTATAACAACTTGAGGCATAAATGGCAAAAGCAAAATCAGGAACAAAAAAGAAAAAACAGTAACCCTCGAAACAATCATGTGGAACTGCAGAGTTGCTCTGCGGAATAAATGCAGCAAGTCCGCCAACAGAGACGCTGTTTTAGCGTTTGTTTTTCTGAAATTTGCAGGAGATAAGTTTGAAAACCGCAGGCAAGAGATAATTAAAGAAAACGGCGATAATAAAATATTTCTGGAAAAAGTTGTGTTTTATCAGGCAAAAAATGTTTTTTACTTGAGTAAAACTTCACGTTGGACGTATATCGTTATGAACGCAAGCCGTGATGACATTGCCATTCTGCTTGATCAAGTGCTTGCTGATATTGAAGAAAAGAACAGTTCACTTAAAGGCGCGCTGCCTCTGCGTTTTTTCTCGAGCCTTGGCGTTAATAAAAATGATATAAAAGCGTTGATTGACGAAATAAATAAAATATCTGAACAGCGTTTTAATGAAAAAGATTTAATCGGCAGAGTGTATGAATACTTCCTGCAAAATTTCGCCATTGACGAAGCGCAGGAAAAAGGCGAGTTCTACACGCCAAAATTTATCGTCGATTGAATTACGGAATTGTATAGAACCTTATAATGGAAAGATTTACGATCCTTGCTGCGGCTCCGGTGGAATGTTTGTTCGGTCAATCAATTTTGTAGACAACCATAAGGGCAATCATAAAAATATTTCCGTTTACGGGCAGGAGTCCAATCCCGATACTTATCGGCTTGCACGAATGAATCTCGCAATTCGAGGCATCGCCCGCAACCATGACGGGAAAGCCGATTCCTCTTTTACCGCCGATCAGCATAAGGATTTGCAGGTAAAATACATCATGGCAAATCCGACTTTTAACCTGAAAAACCGGCGTTCTCCTGATGAAAAAAAAGAAAGATTGTCGTTCCACTGGCACAACAATTGATTTAGAACAGAAAGGAAAAAATTATGCTGATTAATGATGAAGATATCTGGTTGACTCAGAAAATGATGTCGGTACTTTATGATATAAGTATAGCTGCTATCAATCAGTATATTAAGAAGATATATGATGACAATGTACTTGAGAGTAAGGAAACTATTAAGAAATACTTAATAGTTCAAACTGAAGGAAACAGGCAAATTTCTCGTTAAATTGACCACTACAACCTTCAAATGATAATCGCTGTGGGCTTCAAGGTAAATAAAGAAAGAGCAGTACAATTTCGTAAATGGGCAAATAAAATCGTTAAGGATTACACTATCCAAGGCTGGGTAATGGACGAGGAACGCCTTAAACATGGCGGAACGATTTTAACCGAAGATTATTTTGAGAAACAGTTAGAAAAAATTCGTGAGATACGTTTATCTGAGCGGCGGTTTTATCAAAAAATAACAGACATTTGCGCAACCTCTCTTGATTATGATAAAACTGCAAAGACAACCAGAGAATTTTTTGCCAGAGTGCAAAATAAGCTGTATTTTGCGGTTCACTGTAGTTCTGCCGCCGAGGTTATTTACAGCGAGCCAATGCAGAGCGTGAAGATATGGGCTTAACAACATGGGATGAAGCGCCTGACGGCAAAATAAAACGTAGTGATGTAATTTGAGAAGTACCGTATTATTCAGGATAAATTGTTTGAAAGCGATTACGATAGGTTTGTTGCTGGATTAAAAAGACTGGAAAAAAAACTACAAAATAGTTGTATAATAGACCAACAAGTGTCAGATATTATCTTGATTAGTACATTATTTTTTACCGCTCAACCCAGTACAGCACTTCCGCGCCATACCTGCCTTTGTAAATCAAGTTATTTTCAATTCTGCCGAAAACTTCGGTTCCGTATCTGCCGACGTGGATTAAATGATTTTCGATGCGGTAGGCGACTACAGCGCCATATCTGCCTTCGTAAATGTATGTAGCATTGTTCTCTGCGAGGATGCCGCAGGAAGGAAATAGAGAAGTTAGGAAAAAAGCTAATAGAAGCTTCTTCATGGTTTTTCTTTTTTGTTTTGTAACACTTTATTCAGATTGTTTAAAACTAATTACTTCTATTCCCAAATTGCATACAAATGAATAAAATAGCTATCGGTTATCGCTAATTCATCTCCGGGGTTGTATGAATCGCCTGTATCTTTCCAATGAGTATTCCAATGTTTAAAAGTATAACCGGATTTTTCAAAAGTATTTGTTAGTATTTTAGCTTTGGAACCAGGAGCGTAATTATTAGTATCAAGCGGACGATTTTCGCTTGTCCCTCCATTACCATCGTAAATGATTCTGCATTGTTTTGTTATTTCTGTTTTGCATTCGGTAAAAAATAACCCTAGTATGAAAATAGTTAACAAGACAGGCATTTTTCGCATAATAAACCTCTTTTATTAATGTTAGTTCTTTTATACAACCGTTATGTAATACTCGTCAAGTAATATGTTTAAAATTTGAAACAACTCAATCTGTTTTATTTCCATTTGAGGCGCTTTTATCCCTTTTGATTCTTTAAAGTTTATATGCTATAGTATCACTGTCTTGAAAAACATATTTGGTAAACAAATTGAATTACTCGCTCCTGCAGGAAATATTTCACGATTGAAAACCGCCTTTTATTTCGGGGCGGATGCAGTCTACTTGGGCGGGAAAGAATACGGGCTGCGGGCAAAAAGCGGTAATTTTTCCAATGAAGAAATAATTGAAGTTGTCAGATATTCACATGAGCTGGGTAAAAAAATATATGTTACAGTGAATATTTTCGCCAAAAATGATGATATCGGCAAAATAGAAAAATTTGCGGAGTTTTTGGAAAATGCCTGTGTAGACGCCGTTATTATTTCCGATCTTGGGGTTTTGAAAATATTTAAGACACTGACAAATCTGGAAATCCATATATCTACCCAGGCGAATGTTTGTAACGTAAAAGCCGCAGCGCAGTATGTTGAATTAGGTGCAAAACGTATAATTCTTGCAAGAGAGCTGTTTATTGAAGATATTGGTGAAATTTGCAAATGTCTGGAAGGCAGAGCAGATATAGAAATTTTTGTTCACGGAGCGATGTGTATTTCATATTCAGGGCGATGTTTAATGTCGAAGTATTTAACGGGAAGGGATGCCAACAGAGGCGACTGCGCGCATCCATGCCGTTATAAATATGCTCTGCAGGAAGAGATGCGACCAGGAGAGTATTTCCCGATCGAGGAAGATTCAAACGGTACATATATTATGAACAGCCGCGATTTGTGTTTGATTAATAAATTGAACGAATTGGCTGGAGCCGGCATCGCGAGTTTTAAAATTGAAGGCAGGATGAAAAACGAATATTATGTCGGCGGCGTTGTAAATACATACAAGCGCGTCATGAATGGAGAGAGTTTTGATTATATGGCTGAGTTGGAAAAACTGCCTCACCGCCTGTTTACGGAAGGTTTTACTTTTAATGATAAAAATAAGGAATTTGAAAAGTCTTCGGCGATTGTTTTGAATTATCAGATTGTTGCGGTAGTAATGGAAAATAACCATATCAGAATTAAAAATAAAATAATAAAAGGAGATGAAATAGAAATTTTATCTCCTTCCTCCAGTAATGGAAAAACATTTGTATTTAACGGCGATACTGTAACTGTTCCCGAGCAGATTGTCTTTATTGACTGTCCATACAAATTGGAACCTTTCGATATACTAAGTAAAAAAATACACAGGTAACTTCGTTGTATAGCGCACAGGCGGTTTGTGTTTTTAAAATTTCTGTCTCAACTTTTTTACTCAAACACAATTTTATCCAGCTTTTTGTTTTCTTCTTCCAGTAATTTAATGCTGATATTTTGTTTTTTTATTTCCAGCTCCAAAATCTCTTTTTGAAGTTCCAGTTCCCTTATTTTATTATTTTGAGTTTTTTGTTTAAATGAAAGAATAATAGCAATAATTGGTATAGACAGCGCAAATATTGGAATAATTAACGGTAAATATGCCATGTTCAGTTTTACCCCCTTTAGTATATCTGAATTATCAGTTTTCTTTAATATGCCATGTTTGTCAAGTAATCGGATATAGCGAATTGAGTTAAAACAATTCCATTTGCATGTTTTCTTTTCCTTCGAAAGTACGCATATATTCAAACAAATTATCTGCTCCAAAAATAATATTATGTTTTTTGCAAGTTTCGCGTAACAGTTTCATGAGTTTGTTGTTATTATCGCTTGTTATTTCATATTTATTGCCGTATTTTCTATGATAGACATCCTTTAAACCGGGGAAATGTTTATCAAGTTTTTGGTAAAAATAATCGCGGCTGCCTTCCCTTAAAGTCATGCCAATTCCCCAGATGATAATTCCGTAAACGCCGGCATCAATACAATAATCCAAAAGACCGAGAAGGTTTTCTTCAGTATCGTTTATAAACGGGAGAAAAGGGCAGAGCCACACGATTGTCTGAATACCGTTATTTTGCATGACTTTCAGCATTTCATAGCGGCGTTTTGTGCCGCAGACATTCGGCTCTATTATTCTGCAAAGGTCTTCGTTAAAAGCGGTAAGCGTTGTCTGGACAATGCACTTTGCCTTTTTATTAATACTGATCAATATGTCAAGATCGCGGAGTATTAAATCTGATTTTGTTTGAATCGCCACACCGAAGTCGAATTTATCAATAATTTCCAGACAGGCGTGGATATTTGTAAGGTTTTCCGGAAGAGGAATATAAGGATCGCTCATTGCGCCTGTACCGACAACGCATTTTTTTCTTCTTTTTTTTAGCGCATTTTCAAGAAGAGACGGCGCGTTTGATTTAATCATGACATCTTCAAAGTCATGATCAATTTGATAACATTTACTCCTTGAATCGCAGTAAATGCAGCCGTGAGTACAACCCCGGCTTATATTCATTCCATTTGATGCGTTTAGGATTCCTTTTGCTTCTTTCAGGTGCATTTATACAGAGGCTTAATTATTTGGTTTTCATATTTATATATTCATCTGCAAGAGCGGCTGCGTTATCAAAGTCGCTGTGCAGTAAATGTTCAGATATGGTATTTAACACGTCTTTGGTTTTACTCGACCATTGTTTTTCTCTAAGTTTACTCAATGTATCTTTTATTAATTTTTTATTTAAATCGGTGCAGGCTTCCTTAATTATTTCAAAATTTTCACGTAAATATTTCCTGTCTTCTTCATTTTCTTCATATTTATTTTCATCATCAACGGGTTTGATTTTTTCAATTACTTTTCGAAGATCATCAATGAATACATGAGTTTCTGATAACATTACATTGACATCTTTTTCCCTGCCTGCCTGCTCAAGCCGTGACGCAGACTCTGAAAGTTTTTTTTCTCCAATATTAGCAAGAGCGCTTTTCATCGCGTGAATATTGATAACATATGATTGAATATCGCTTTCTGTTTTCAAGTTATTTAATAATACGTTTTCCAGAACAACAACGGTTTTATCAGCGTCTCTTGAGAATATTTCCGCCAGAAGCGAATCTACCTGAAGATTCGCAGAACCTCCTGTATTTTTTTTATTAAACTCTTCCTTTTCTTTTCTTGCGGCTTCGATTACTTCGGAAGGATATTTATCGCGGATTAACCTGTTTAGCATAACATTTAACTGGCGGATATCTATGGGTTTGGATATAAATCCGTTAAACCCTTTTTTCAAAAATATCTCTTCTTGTCCCGCAAGAGCGTTTGCTGTAAGCGCGACAATCGGGTTTGTGTATCCTATTTCACGGATCAATTTTGTCGTTTCAATGCCGTCCATTTTCGGCATCATATGATCCATAAAAATTATATCGTAAATAGTTCCTTTCCTGACTTTATCAATTGCTTCAAAGCCATTAACCGCAAGATCGATATTCAGTCCGTAGGGAGTCATCAGTCCTTTTGCGACATATAGATTTGTTTCAACATCATCAACAATTAAAATATTGCCATAAGGCATATATTCATGCGCAACCTGTGACTTTTTAAGCTGTATCATATTGCCTTGTTTGTATTGCCGCAGATTTTCCGCCATTTCCTTGCCCAATATTCCGCGGATTCCAACGCCGTCTGTTTTTTGAGGAATACGCACCGTAACAGCTGTTCCTTTTCCCACTTCGCTTTGTATATTAATTTTTCCGTACATTAATTCAATTAAGTTACGGGTAATGGTCATGCCAAGACCAGCTCCTTCAGAGGTGCGGTTTGCTTCCATGTTAAAACGGGTATAATCGTCGAAAAGTTTATTTACCTGCCCCGGCGTCATCCCCTGTCCTGTGTCCCTTATCTGGAAAACCAGCGTTACGTGAACAGCGCCTCCGCGTCCTATACATTCAGCCCTTACTGATATACATACCCTGCCCTGATCTGTATATTTAAACGCGTTTGATAAAAGATGATTCATTATTTGTTTTATGCGAAGTTCATCTCCGACCAGTACTGATGGAATGTTTTCATCTATTTCCGCTATAAATTCTACAGGATTGCTTTCGTAACGAATATAATTAAGCTGAATTATATCATTAATCAAACTTGCAACTTCATATTTGGCAGGGATTAAAGAGAGCTTTCCTGTTTCAATTTTTGACAAGTCAAGTATGTCATTGATGATAGCCAAAAGCAGATTGCCTGAATTATTTATCTTGATAAAAGCTTCGCTTGTTGCCGGAGGGTGAGAAGCGTTTTGCATTTGTATTTCTGTCATTCCAAGAATTGCGTTTAAGGGAGTGCGTATTTCATGACTCATGGTAGCCAGAAAGTTGCTCTTCTGCTGCGTTCTCAGGTCAGATTTCAATTTTGCTCTGGATAAGTTATATATCATTAAACACAATGCTGAGGCCATGACTAATCCGATTAAGACAAGGAAGACTGCCATGTTTGTGACATTGCTGTAATATTCATGTTCCGGAATTACAATGCCTAAAGACCAATCGTGCCTGATTCTTTGAAAATAAACGATGGAATCATTATATTGGTAATTTTTTAACCTTCGTTCCTTAATTTCTATACCCTTTTCCAGTTCAGGAGCAAGGCTTGAAAGACCGCTGTTTATATGATGCAGCTTGATTTGAAGTAAAAACGGTTCAGGATGCGCTATTAATTCAAGGTTTTTATTTAACAATAAACCATAACTGCTGTTTGTCATGTTACAGCTAATAACGCTGTTAATAATTCTGTCAAATTCTATATTTAAACTGAATACAGCCATCGGTTCGTTATTTTCATATGTCAGATAACGTGATAAAGTGAACAGGTTTGTTTTTTTTCCGGAATTTGCCGATTCGAATATATCTGAGCGATGTTCCGAAATTACTATTTTCCCGTTCGCTTCAATAGCCGCCTTTATCCACGGCTGATCCAGGAAAATATAATCATCAGGAATGTTTAAATCGAAATTTGATATGTATTTTTGATCCCAGTTGAAAAAATACCCAAAAAAACTGTGCAGGTCTTCAAGATTTTCCGTGTCATTGAGAATGTAACTTGAAATTGATTTTATAGATCTGGTTACTGTCTCCTCGTCTGTTCCCCATAAAATCATGTTGCGTATTGTTTGGGAATAACCGTCTAAAAAAGCCTCATATTCCAGAAATTTCGCATTTATTATGTTTTTGGTTAATGCAAGCATATTTTCCGCATCTTTGGTCAGATGTTTACGCTCAATATTACTGACAAAAATAAAACTGGAAACGCCCATTACCAGAAAAGCGGTAATTATTATTAATATCTGAAAAAAAACGGAATTAAAAATCCTGCTTTTAATGGAACTAAAACGCATTAACTCCTCTTATTTGATATGTGATTTAATGCGATCGAGCAGCTCGGATGAAGAAAATGGTTTTGCAATTATATCGGCTGCTCCTATGGCGGCGCATTGTTTCTCTATGGATGCGTTTATTGTACCGGTTAAAAATATTACAGGAATTTCAGCCCATTTGGTTTTTTTAAGTTTTTCCAGAGCTTCAAAGCCGTTCATTATAGGCATTTCAATGTCTAATAATATTAAATTTGGTATTATTTTTTCTAAAAGCAGGAACATCCTGTCGGCGGACGGCATTGTCATTACGTTGTAATGGTTTTCCAGCGCCTCTTCAGCCATTGCGAGGTTTGTGTCGCTGTCATCAACCACGTAAATTGTTTTCAAAGTATAATATTTATCCTTGTTATTGTAGATTATTTGTTCAAATTGAGTATTTGTCAACGAAAAAATACTTTTTTATATAACAATCATTTAAAAATTGTTTATAACGAAGCGGTTTAACAGGAATAGTTGTTTAATTGTCTGATACTTATTTCTTGTTGGCTTGTATTTACTTTACCATCTCATAAACAATCTTTGAAACTTTATTATTTATGGCATGAAAATAAATTCTGGAGCCATATGCCGCATGATAAATCGCTTCATAGCAATAAATATTCTCTTTTTTATCATATCCGCTGCCAAGTATATCTGTAACATCCTTCATGTCCATTCCTACATGAATTCCATAATCCAAAATTATATTATTCTCAATAATTATTTTCCCTCCGGTTAATTTACTGTCTATTTTTTTTACATATTCCTGGAAATTACTGCAGAAGTTATATAACCGCGTCCACGCATTGTCGGTAATTTTTATTCCTTCCATTATTGGTTTAACATCAATGGTATATTCCATATTTTTATAACCCAAAGCGCCGGTGAAATTTCTCTGGACCATAAAATGCAGTTTTCCGCTTCTATTCCAGCGGTAAAGACTGTTTACTATTAAAGTATTATAATCACTTGTATCATAATTAAATCCGTCATTTGCACTTACAACAAAAGGAAATGAAGCGATATAATAGTAATTTATCCATTCAGATTTTTCTTTGGAAATTTTTGCCCATTTATCCAGAACGCCGTCTTTGTACAGTCCTGTTCCGGAAAATTCATAAATGATAAAAATTTCCGGGAATGATGTTTTGCGTATAATACCTGAATTGAGCCCCGGTTCGTCTCTTATATTTACATCATCGCTTAGAACAATATATTCCCTGAGAATATTCTGGGAAGCCAGTTGAAAAGCGTTATTGAAAAATAAAACGATAATGAACAGCATGAAATTTTTCATGATTGTATTCCTCCTTATTAAATATCAGAGTTGTCCGGAAATATCAGTTTCTGAACAACCCTGTATAAAATCCGCCGGAACCCCCGCTTTTTAAAGCAGGGNTTCCGGTTATTTCAGACCTCTCAAATAATTTTCGATGTCATATGTTACTTTTTTTGCAATTTGGCCGTTATAAGTACCTGCATATGCTCCTGCGTTTTTGCTTACAACTGTATTGGTTATATTTTTATTTAACAGTGTCTGTAAGCTTGTCTGAGAGTATGGGTAGTTATCCAATGTATATATTGAATAATGTAAATGAGCGCCGGAGCTTCGGCCTGTATTGCCGACTGTCCCTATTATCTGGTTTCCGGTCAAATAAGTTTTATTTTTTAATTCAGACGGATTCTCCATGTGCATATATTCGCCGTATATTCCAGATCCCAAAAAAGAGCCTTCAAACATATACCCATATTCTGTTACCATCCAATTTCCGTTGCCTTCTCCCGGTTTTATTTCAGGCGCCGTTAATATTACGATTCCCGGTATACCTGAATAAATAGAATCACCGCTTTTTTTATTTGAAAAATCAGTGCCGAAATGAAGGTCGTTTTCATATTTGTCATACTTATATTCATCAGACGCATGTTTTTGCGTGACCCTGAAATTGGCGGAACTGTCAAGAAAATTTCTGGTTGTGCCGTAAAAATTTAAGACTGACGGCAGTAAGACGGAAGTAAAGCGTGAAAATGTTTCTCCGGTTAAACTTGCGTTATTAACATAACCGGGATTTTTTCCAAGAATCCACAATGCATAGGAGGTTGCGTCGTTTTCATAATACCTTGCGAATACCGGCGCCGCAACAACAGAACCAATGCTTTGCATTATTTGCTGCATGTTTAATGATTGACCGGCTTCATTGTTATTCCACAGAAAATTACGAAATCCGCTTTTTTCTCCTTCCGCAGACTTCATGCCTGAATTTCTCATTAACATCTGAGCAAATAATACCTGATCGTCACTGAACTCGTCATGTTTGATTCCGCTGGTACCGCCGAAGAGTATATTTAAAAGACCTGTTTCTATTCCGCTTGCGCCTATTTTTTCATTGTTTGCATTCAAAATCGGCTTGCCGGTTTCATCTGTTAACCAGCCGGAATTATCATTAACCAAAGTTCCATTACGTAATAATTTCCAGTAGTCCGCGCTTGAGTCATAATAATTATCAGCATATTGATTGAAGAATTCTGCTCCCATGCTGTAAGCGATAATGTCCATAATTAAATTTTCATCGAGTGACAGGGTTTGTCCATCTTTAATCATTCTCAGCGCCATTTCGGTATGTGTGAATGCGGCCAATTCGGTTTCAAGATTATTATCTCCCGTTGTATATCCGTCCCTGTACGCTTCATGCCCAAGAATGACAGCCAGGCGCATCTGATCTTCATTGCTTAACCCGGATAATTCGCTGTTAAGAAGGATGGTGCGTTTCCCGTCAATAATTGTTTGTGCAGGAGATTCCGGATTATCAACAAGCCTGATATCCGTAACGCCTTTCAATATTTCCCAAAGCTGTTCTGTCTGCCTGTCATCGCCGAAACCGTATTGTGCGCGTAACGCAACCGCCATGTCAAGAATTTCTTTTTCTGTATAGCTTCCAATTTTATTGTTGACATTCCAGACCATTGCTCCCTTCAACGACGAAGCCAGATTTTCAAGGCTGACATTTGCTCCGCCTGTTCCAAGGTTCATTTTTGCACCGTCACGGCCGATATTAAGTTCGACTAATCCGCTGTTGTAGGCTCCTTGTGTAAGCAGGTTTAGATTTAATACATTTAACGTAAAATCGCTTCCCATCGCATAATTTACTCCCTGTCCTGCAAGAGAACCGATAAGTCCGTTTAAATTTAAAAGATTGTTTTTATTTTCATTGCTGAAACCGGATAATTTATCCAGCTTTATACCGCTGTTAATGCCCTGCAGCGTTCCTGTTGTAAATGCGCTTGTCATGGATGAAATTGAGTTTGTCATCACTCCTTTCATTCCGGTGCTGAACGCATCGCCAGAGAATCCCCACTTGTCATCGCGGCTGTAGGTAATTGCGCCGAGAGCGCTGTTTATTGTTCCTGTCGTAAAATTTTGTACTCCGGTTATTGCGGTATTTGCGGCGGTTTTTATTATATTGCTGGTTATTCCTTCCGTTAAAACGCTGCCTGCGTAGCCGAATAAACAAGATCCAAAATTGCCTACGGCGCTCATCAATGTGGATTTTCCCCACGAAAACGTGGCTTCATCAAGAGTTTTATAGCCAAATGAATAGTCCATGGCTGAAAATACAAATTCGCTTGCCGCTCCGATGCCTGTGCTGATGGCTGCTGTTGCGAGTATTAAAGATAAACTTGCTCCTCCCGTAACAGGGGTCAGAGCGGCGGAGACAACAGTAGCTGCAATTGATCCTGCCATCGTAGCGGCGGAGCGAAGGGAAGGCGCTGAAAAGAAACTGCCGTCGTCATTCCATATTCTTTTATCCCAGGGAGGAAGGGTGAGTTCATGACTGCCTTTGCTGTCTATGTAAGCCCAATAGATATATTCTGTTATAAGCCTTCCTAGTTCTCCGGAGCCTTCATCATAAAACATTGAATTTTTTGTATTGCCCGTTTCACTTGACGGTTTGACAGCAGGCGTATATCCGATATGCGCGCCGAATTTTCCCGGAGCAAGACTGCGATCTCCTGTGTAATTTTTTCTGATAATTATTGAATCGCTGCCTGTTCCGAATATTTCTGCGGCTATTGTTCCCATTTCTTTTTCCGCATTTTCGAGTAACAGCATAATTGTAATTGAATCAAGTCCGGCAAGAAAATCCATGCCTAAATTTGTTTTTAGGGATACATGATTCATTCTGAAGAATTTATAACCGGGAACGGTTATTGCTTCATTGACCACAGGAGTAATCAGCGTCGAGCCTTTTATTATGTTTTTTTCATAATTATTTCCGCTCTTTCTCCATAACCCTTCCAGAATAAAATAATTATCCATACTGTCCCGAAAGCCTGAGTTTGCTGTTTCAACTTCCTGTTTTAAGTTATTTATTGCTTCTTCAGCGTATAGACGTACGTTATTTGCAATTTTTCTGGATTCTCTGTCCGCAATTTCAGTATTGGTTTTTCTCGCCATGTCTGTTGCCGCCGCTTTTGTAAGCGACGCGTCCCATGCAGATGCGCCGCCAATTCCCCGCCTTACAAGAGGCGACGCAATTGCAGCCGCGCTGTTTAACAAGCTGAACGCGCTGTATAAATTGGCAATCCCTGATGACCGCAGCAGTTCCGCCATAAGGCTGTTTGTTTCCGGTATTGCGCCGCGAATGCCCATCGGCTCTCTTGCATCAAGGAAGAGGGATAACCGCTCTCCTTCTGTGCCGACAAGCGTTAAAAAAGATTCCGATGAAGCCTGATTTGCCGCCATCGCCGCCTGTTCAAGCCATTTTTCTTTGTCTTCAAGACCGGCAAGATAAGCGAGCGCCCATTCATCGCTTACGCGGCTGTATTCGCTTTGAAAATTTCCCCGCCACTGTTTATACGCTTCTTCCATTTTAAGAACGCTTGCGTTCCAGTCAGCTCTGCCGTTTTCAAGTATCTTTGCAATTGAATCCTGCCATTCTTTGTATTTTTCACTTATATCGAAGCGTGTTTGCTCCCATTCGATTTCTCTGGACGCCAATTCAACTGCGAATTTGTTTTCCATAAGCTTAATTGTTAATTTTGCCAATTCTTCGCCGGGAATACTAAATTCCGGGTAGAAATCATACTTTGCCTTTGAATACAGAGAAAGATCGTTTAACAAAACTGAGTATATATTTTCATGATGATTTTTCCATGCCGCGGCATTTTTTCCGTAAGCATTTTCCGCTGCGGTTTTTAACGTATCGATACTGACGGTTCCTGCCATATATTCATCTGTTAAGGATTTTAGAATCGCATCGTTTCTTTTTTGAATTTGCAAATCATTTTGCCAGCGTGCATCAACAGCAATTTTATTTTTTTCTTCGCGGTTTCTCGCCCAGTCAAGAAGACCGTCAAGCGCCTGTGAAACATCAGAAAAAGCCGCATCGGATTCTGACAACATCAAATTCCAGTACGATTCAAGAATTTTAATATCGGCGTTATTTATTTTTTCTGCCGCCAAAAAAACATGTTTTATATCATCCCAGACAACCTTTTCACCGTTTGTTTTCTTTCCTTCAAGAATATCAAGTTTTTTACAGGAAGCGTTATACGCAACAGCATGTTTTTTTATGGCTGAAAGATTCCCCTGTAATCCGGACATCCATTTTGAGACAGTGTTCCCTGTTTTTGACAATACAGGTTCAATTCGTTCAAGCGTTGACAAATTTAAATCCCGCATTTCCAGCAATGAAATTATCCGGGGAATTCCAAATATTGGAATTATTATTATTAATCCGACGGTTTTGTACCATTTGTCAATTTCATCTTCCGCGTATTGATATAGATCATTCACATAATTATATGAATGCTGGTACATTTCCATCGTGCGGAATTGCGAAAAACCGGCAAGATAATTATTCCCGATGCCTGACAATGTTAATATAACGTAAAATTCCAGATCCGATTTTTCCTGTTCGCTCAGGGATTGCCATGATGATAAAGGCAGTCTGTCCAGAATCAATCCGTAAGAATCAATATGGTCATTGGAAGAAAGACGCTCCGGTTTTTCGAATATTTTGCTTTTTATCAGCAAGTTTCCCAATGAACTGTCATTTTTTAGCTGTCCTGTTCCTGAATAAAACTTGTTTAAAAATGAAAGGTCTGCATTTGCCTTAATTAATGAAGCTATAAGATAATCGCGTGCCAGACCCCACTGTCTGTATTTATCCGAGTTACCAAGATATCCGGACATCCTCTGGCTCAATCCCCTTATTGCTTCTTCAAAAGCGCTTATTTCAAATCTTTCTCCGTCAGGGTTTATATCAGAGTTAAAATAACCGTTTAGTGCGTTTGCCTTTTCCTCATCAATTCCTGTAAGTCTCATGGCATTATCTCTTGAAAAAACAAGGCGTCCGTCTTTAAGCGTTATAATGTCTTTTAACCCCCACTGTGATCTTGAACCGGGCGAAATGTAATTTATATAATCCTGATCAACGCCTCCAAGCTGCATGAGGGATTTATGATATTCATTATAAGTTTTTACGTTATTTAATTTTTCCTGTTCAACTGCAATTCTTAAAGTTTCGGCAGTTTCCATTATCTTTATTTTTCTTCCAAAGCTCTGTTCATATTCTGAATATAACGCGTTATACTCTGCGTCTTCATAAAGGCGGCGGTTCTCTCCGCTGTATAAATCAGAAAGAACAGCCAGCACGGTCTGCGCCCTTGATAAACTGGAGTAACAGCTTTCAATGCTGTATTTTTCTGTACCTGAATACGCTGTGCTTGCCCATACCTGTATCGCGTCCTGTTTTTCATATTCAAAACGCTTTTTATCCGAATCCTCGTGCGCTTTTTTTAAAATGCTGTATTGCCTGTCATATAACAGCCCTGTATTCATAAATGTTTCAGCTTCATGAAAATAAATATTTTTTACCGAGTTAAATACGGCTTCCTGGGTTTTTAAAGCTTCATGAGATTGCTTAAGAAGCGATTCCATTTCTTTCGGTGATATTTTGGAAATTTCATAGGATTTTCCGGCGCTTGCAATTTCGTTTTGCAATAAGGCCAGCAAATTAAATCCGTTGTTCAATTCCGATAATTTCTCATAATACAACTCAAACAAAAGAGCGCTGTTTTCATCTGTATATTCAGAATTGTTATGCGAATAGATTTCAAATGAATCTTTTAACCTGTTTGAATAATATGACGCCTTAAATGAAGCATCTTTTAAAACGCCGTCTTTCCGCGCGGAAACTGTTTCGATAACGAATTCTTCTGTTTTAAGATAATCGGCTGTTATAAACTGGCGCCAGTGTTTTTCTTCTTCATTTGAATTATTATTTATGCTTTCAAGCACCTGTTTTATCTGTTCGGCATAAAAAAGCAAAACAGCCCTATCCTTTATTTCTGCATAGGCTCTGTTTATTTTATCAGCTTCATTATCATTATAATTTGCAATTGAACCGGCATATGCGTAAAACTCACTGCATTTTTCATCCAATTCGTTTTGTTTATTTAGAAGCGTTATTTCAAGATTCTCCAGATTCAGATTGATGTAATATGAAAAAGAGGCGATGTATTCAATCAACGCATTTTTCCAGAAAGTTGTTTCTGTTTCCAGCCATTTTGGCATAACGCTGAAGCACTTATCAAATTCCATCAGGAATTGAGCCGCATTAAGGATAAAATCACCGTTTTTTTTGTAAATGGACTGACAGATTTCCTGAATATCAGGCAGAAAGCCGGCGAATTGACCCACACCCAGTTCAGCCAACAGAGAAGACATAGAGTTTAATGAATCGAACCATAACTCTTTTTGCGAAAATGAACTGATATTCGCATATTCGTTATAAAGATCATAAAGGCCAAGACATAAATAGTAATCGTTGTAATATTCCGCAAGCACCTGTTCTGATCCTGAAAAGAATGAACCTCCTGATAAAAATATGTTTATGATTTCATTTTCATTATCATTTTCTGTTAAAAGCGGTTTCCCGTAATAATGACGTTCTTTTAAATGCAGTAATGCCTGATATACACGGGATGCAAATGATGAGTCAATAAAACAGTTTTCAGGCGGGACGAAAATTAAATTGGCGGAAAGAGGAATTAAATTTAATAAATTGCCAAGTGAATTTAATTCAAGTTCAAGCCGTTTCTCAAAAAGAATATTTGAACTGCTGCTGTAATCCTCCGCAAGTTTCGCGCTTAACTTTTCTCCGTATAGAGAAGCTTTTTCCTCATCGCCTGGTTCAAACCCTTTCGCCCTGGAATACCAGTCTGCGCCGCTTGTGTTATCTGAAAAAAGATCAATTCCGGCAAGCCGGATTGTCAGGTTGATGCCAGATTCTTTTCCTTCCTGCACAAGTTTTTCCAGTTCAGCCAAAGAAGGAAGCTGCTGACCTAATCCGTTTATCATCATATCAAGAACGGTTTTTGCAGCTTCGCGTCGTTCGGCATTATCCCATTTATTGCCGTATTCCAAAATTGTTTTGTATACAGCGCCGGTTCCCGACAATAAAAAAGAAATATATTCTTTTTCAAGATATTTGTATAACTGGTTTAAATCACTTAAATAATAATCCGCGCGGTCAATAATTGAAGCGTTAAAGTACGCTGAATATACATCATTTAATTCATTCAGTTTTTTTTCTTCATGAAACATCTTCAGGGCAATGTCCTGAAGAATTTCTTTTTGCGCGTGAATATCTCCGCCTATTGAGTCCAGCTTTTTTAACTCAGTTTCGTAAAATAATATTGATTCGTTATACGCTGCCTTTGCTTCTTCCCATGCGCGCAGACCTTCAGCCTCTGTCATTCTGCCAGCAGAAAGATCCTCTGCATAGGAAAGAACAGCCTCTGTAACGGCGGTTTTTCGTTCCCAGTAGAGGACAAGCGCTTTTGCCCTTATGAGCGCGACCTGATATTCATCAAGATGAAAATCTTCGCTTGAAGCATCCGGAGAAAGTATGTCTTTTAACGCTCCTGTCCCGATAAGTTCCGCATAATTTTTTAAAATACGATCTCGCGCATCTGAAGCCTTTTCCATATAAGAAACATACAAATCGTATGATTTCCGGATTTCCGCAAGGGAAACGCTTTTTGTTCTTGCTTCTTCGCGTATAAGCCATGCGTTAAAATCCGGGTCTTTCGGATTGATTTTTCCCGCACCTGCATACTGATCATGCCAGTATTGAAGATTTTCCATTACAGAAATCGCGGCTGACGAGCAGAGAAGATACATATCAACTAACGCTTTGACTTTTTCAGTTCCTTCTCCGATGCGCATTGCCGTATTTATTTCAAATTCCTTTCTTGCCTCCGCTACGCTTTTTTCAAAATCTTCTCCTATGTTTTTAAACATGGCTTCGCCTGTGTCAAAAAGTTCTTTTGCTTTCAGTTCCCATTTTCGCCTTTCATCTTCAAACTGGCTAAACGCCGCAAGCCATGTTTCTTCGCCTTCGGAGAATAATTTAAAGGACGCCTGTTCCCATTCAATGCGCCTTATAAAGAAACGTTCTTCAGCTTCCTCCCATGCCTTAAGCCCCCTTTCAAACTGCTCCCTGTAAAGGCGAAGCCAGTCTTCACCCAAAAGCGCAAGGTCGCCATTACCGGCAGCCGCCTCTTCAATTCTTGCGTTAAGCGCTTCTGTTCCTCTTGAGCATATTTCCTCTGTTTCAGAAATTAACACCTGAGTAAAAAGTCTTGCCGCTTCATCATCGCTTTTTTTCCGCAGACTCTGAATGTCTCTTGTCCGCCTGCTTGTAAAGATTCTTTGTTCCCTTGCAGCCAGGTTTTCAAACTCCTGTCTGATTGTTCCCTTAAAATTGGAGCTTGTTTCATTGATAACAGCGTTGAAAGAATCTCGCAATTCATTTGGGATATACGCTAAAAGTTCGGTAAATAAACCAGAGATCATTATGTCGGAAGAACTGCCCTTTGCAGCTACAGTTTCTTCCGCTTCATTCTGCCACATCAAAAGATCAGCGGAGAATTCCCTGCCGTCGTCAGGACGGATAATAAGTGGAGATCCTGTTCTATCGTCGAAAATAATGTTTCCTTCGCTGTCAAGCTTCCACGTATAATTTTTATTTATTTCATCAAAGACCTGAGAAAAATCAAGAAGCGCTCTTTCAGCGGCTGCGCCGAAGAATCGTCCTGTAAGCCATTTTGAAAAACGTTCTTCAAGTTCCTGACGGCTCCATTCTTCGACGCGGATTTTCGCTTCTTTAAAAAGGTAATGATCTCCGTACATTCCGAAGGCAAACGTTTCCCATGCGGCTATCGCCTGCGTTACGCCAAACTCGGCTTCAGAAAACCAGCGTCCGGGGTTTATCTCCCTGTCCGCTCTGCTGAAATGGCTGTCAAAAACAGACCTGTTAAAGCCTTTTATGTCAGAGGGCAGAGGATTCGCCGATAGCGAAGCCGGAAACAATGTAAAGATAAAAACAAGCGTGAGAAGCATGGCAACTGATTTATTAAGAGATTTATTTAACATTTTATTATCCATGTTGGATTTTTATATTCCGCACAAGCGGAATAAAGCCCTGCCTTTATATAGCAGGGAGGATTGATTTGCAGATTGGTAATTTTTTAATAATGATAAAAAGTGACGGAATTAAGGTTATCGCAAAGAAACAGGAAGATGCCACTCCCAAAGCTCCTGTCAGCGACATTGTTTTAATAAAAGCATTCGCTTCCCCTCCCAAAAAAAGGAAAGGAAGGGCGCATGTAATGGTTGTAATTGTTGTTGAAAGAAGAACCGGTAATTTTTTTCTTAATGAAAAATAAATAACAAAAGGAGTTAATGTTCTTCCATTTTGGTTTGCGCGGCGCAGGCTGTCAACGCACAGAATCGCCGCGTTAACTGTCATTCCGCTTACTGCTATAAAAGCGCATGCGGCGGACAAATTATATGCGCCGCCTGTGAAGCCAAGGCAAAGGGCGGGAATTGACAGCGAGGGAGGAATCGCCGCAAGTACGATCAGCGGAATAATAAAGGATTCATTAATGCATGCCATGATCATGTAACAGAAAAGAATAGCAGTCAAAAGCGAAAGCACTGTTGAAGATAAATCCTCAGCCTGTTTAACCGCGTCAGGATCAAACTCGATGGAATATCCAGGCGGAAGATCCAGATTTTTAAACAGGGGCGAAAGAGCGCTCTTTACGCGGCGTGCGTCCATCGGTTTGGTAGTAATCGTTATTGAAGCGGTTCTGCGCCTGTTGTCCCTCCTTATGCTTGAAGGCTCTATTTCTTCCTTAATCCTCATGAGGAAACCTGCTGCTACTGAACCTGCCGTCAGTGAGCCGTCTGCGTTTTCATTAACAGCAGGAACAAGAAGTCCGAGCGTTCCCTCTTTTGTCTGGCGCATAACATTCTGCGAATTAATGCCGGGGAAATCCATCCCTGCTGTCAGGATTCTGACATCTGTTTCTCCGTTTTCATCTGTTTTTTTGTAGGCAACAGGACCATACACTCCCTGACGCAGGGTTAACGCCGCAGAGGAAAACGTAATCCCCAGTTCAGCAAGCGTTTCCCTGTCAGGCAGCAGTATCATTTTTTTCCCGTCCTGTTTGAAATTCAAAACTCTTTCCTTGATTAAAGAATGAGAAGCGCTTATATGTGCAAACTCACGCGCAATCTCCCTGCATTTTTGATCTTCGTCACCGTAAATTTTTATTTCCCAATAGCGATCCCTCGCGGAGTTTTCCGGGAAAAAGACAAACCCTCCCGGAATCGGAATGCTTCTTGCCAGATCTCTTACAGAAGACGGTTTTGTCTTTTTTGGATCAAACGAAACAAGGAGAGAGCCGGAACCTGTACGCGCTCCAGTTTCAACATTTTTTATCGCTGAGTTTTTCACAAGCTGTTCGCTGTAGGAGGCAAGCAGTCTGTCTGTTTCTTCGGCAAGAAGCCCTCCGTCAAACTCAACCTGCGCGTAAAGCGAATCTTCCGAGCCGCTGTTACCCATATCCGCGCCTTTAATGAAAAGTAAAATAATTGCCGCAAGGGCAAGGGTGAAACTGACAGAGACGATTCTTAACGGGTAACGGAAACAGAACCTTGCGTTAGCTGCAAGAAACCTGTTGATTATGCGGGAAAGACGCAGTTTTGCGCATGATAAAAAAAGAAAGGCAGGGGTAATATAGAAACATTTTATAAAGTAAAATTCCCTGATTAATTTCGACAGCCATCTGGGCTGTTGAACTAGTTCATTGATAAAAAACTGGCGTTTTTTTGCAGGTTTAACTTTCCACAAAAGCAGAGGAGGCAGGAGAGTAAGACTTATTACAAGAGAAGCTATCGTTATTACAGCGACAGCGCTTGCAATAATTTTCGCTCCGTTGTCTTCAATCGTTGTCAGCGGAAGAAGAGCTGCAACAGTTGTCGCCGCTCCTGCGATCAGAGGATTTGCAAGCTGCGAAAGCGCTTCTGATGCCGGGCGGGAATCCCTGTTTTCTGAAATTTTTTCTGCGCACAGTATTACTGAGTCAATTGCGGTTCCCACTCCTGCGGCGATTCCTGCAAGCATCAGTCTGTTAATTGCAAAGCCCGCCGCTGAAAGAACTGCCGCCGACACGATGCAGATAAGGGGAATTGTAAGCGCACATGGAAAACCCGCAAACCGGCAGTTGGTTTTTCTGTTCAGAAAAAAACAGATAATCGCCGTCATGAACGCGCCTGACAATGCCGCTTTTAAAACAGAATGGAAAGCGGCGGCTTCTTCCGCGCCGAGATCAGACAACACAACAATCTCCCCGGGAATAGAAAGCAAAGACAGTTCTTTTTTTATATCCGCAGAAAGCTTTCGCAGATCCGCGCCGTACCGTCCCATAACGGCGATAGCTGCTGTTTTTTTTCCGTTGAGCCTTGATAAAATATCCGGAGTTCTTTCCTTTTCGATAATCTGCGCTATTTCACAGAGTTCTATATATTTTCCCTCTCCAAGCGGAACTAACGCTTTTTCCAAATCATGGCGGCCGTCTACTGTAAAAATTATTTCCCTGTTCCGGTGCGTAATTGAACCGCCCGGAAAAATGGAATCATTCATAGCGAGAAAAGAGGTAACCGCAGAGGAATCAAGTCCGATGGAAGAAATTTTTTCCTGATCAATAATGATAAAAATCTGCTTTAAGCCTGTCCCGGAAACAATTACTTCTCCTGTTCCTTCAAGACTTTCAAGCCGGGGTTTTAATATTTTTTCCAAAAACGATTCCGGCGTTTGAATATTTAAAATATTTTCTTTTAAATTGTCCGGAAAAACCGAGGCGGACCAGACAGGAATCCTTGAATTATTTGTGCTCAGAATTTCAGGGCGCTGAACCGATGAAGGCAGCGTTTCGTAAACTTTCTGCGCGGCATCCCGGACAGCTTCGTATCTCCCTCTTCCTCCGGGTTTGAAACGGATAAAAACGCTGCAAAGGCTGTTCTCGCTTGAACTGATGACCGACAATACACCGGGAATTGCAGATAACGCATCTTCAAGCGGAATAGTGATGCTCCTTTCAATTTCCGGGGCGTCTATTCCGTAATGCCTGATCTTTACCGCATACGCTCCTCCGTTGTTTTCGGCAATTCTGCTTCTTGAATTTGCAATGACAGCCAGCGAAACTGAGAGAATACATATCAGAATGCAAAGCGCAGCTTTTTTTCTTTCCATCCACAAGGATAACGCTGTCACTGCGCCTCCCCCAATTTATGCTTAAAAAATTTGATAAGCACGGGAGGTATCGCGAATAAACTAATCAGTGTTGACGCCGCAAGCCCTCCAAGCATTGTGACTGCCATTGACTTTTGTGAATTTCCCATCGGACTTATTACAAGCGGAAGAAGNGCGAAAATTGACGTTGAAAGCGTAATAATAATCGCGCGCATTCTCTCGGACGCTCCCCTTATAACAGCGGCGCAGGGCGATAGACCGTTTCTTATTTTTTCATCGCATATTTCAAAAAGGACAAGGCTGTTGTTAAGTACCAGCCCGAAAAGAGCAGTCAGTCCCAGAACAGCGCTGGAATCTATCTTCATTCCTGAAATTAATAACGCCGGTCCCGCTCCTGCCAGGGAAAAAGGAATTGTCATCATTAAAATAAGCGGAAGCAGAAACGATTCAAACTGCGCCCCCACTGTCATGTATAAAAGGATGAGAACAAGGATGACGTAAAGAATCAAAGAGTTCCTGTAGCGGTTAAAAACAGATTCGTCAGCTGCTGTAAACCAGGAAAACCGCGCGGCAGTTTCCCTGATTTTAGAGGAATTTTTCTTTGCCGGAAGAAAATCAGCGTAAACGACGTCGCTTCGATCCAGCCGCGCAAGAGAAGCTTCCTCTTCCTTTTTCTCTATTGTGCCGAGGGAACCGAGATATACCGTTTTCCCGAGAGATGTTCTTAACGGAATATTTTCCAGTTTTTGAACAAGGTCTTCATTGGCGGTTTTTTCCGCCGTTACGCGCACATCAATTGGTCTTCCCTCAATTTCAAGAGTTGAAGCGATTACCCCCTCGTTTAAAATATATAAAGTTTCCGCTATCTGCGCTGCCGGCATTGAAAGATATGCGGCGGCTTCCCTATTCGGGAAAAACCGAAGCTGCGGTCTCTGTCCGCGCGGTCTGAATTTTACCGCTGTCTCCTTCAGGGTGTTTTGCGCAATCTCCGCACGCTGAAGAAGCTCCGATCTGTCCTTTGCCTTTATTACAAAAGCATTCTCTGCCGATAAACCCAAAAGCGCTTCCGTTCTGTCTTTGGGATAGTATGCAGAAAAAGGCATTTCCAAATCCTGCGCAGATGCAAGAGCCTTGTTTATTTCAGCTAACGCTTTTTCAGGTTTTGAATTTTTTTTAAGCACGCAGCGAAGAGAAAGTTCTTCCCTTATGTAGTCAATGTCTGCCCTGCGGCCTGCGTCTTCTTCTTCTGCGCCCGCTCTTCCGTAAACTGTTTTTACAGATGGAAGTTTTGATAGAATTTCTGTTATGTAAACTCCTGTTGACTCTGCTGTTTCAAGTAATGTTCCCGGAGGAAACACGATTGAAACACGCACATCTTCGGCTTCATCAGGATTTATGAACGCCGCAGGTCTTGTCATTAAACTGAAGCTTCCAAAGATAACAAGAATTGATGCTGTCAGAAAAGTTTTTTCAGGGCGGCGAAGGAGAAAAACCAGAAAAGAGACGTATTTTTTCTCAAGGCTGCCTCCGTTTTTAATTTTATTTTTCCTGAAATTAAACGTGTTCAGCAATCCGGCTTGTTGTTTTATAAAAAAAGAATTGATTTTGCGTAATATTTCTTTTGAAATTTTTATTTTTTCTGAATAGAAGCCGTTTAAAAATTGAAATTTTTGAAAAAACCTTTTTATATCTGATTTTGGTATCAATGGAATAAAAGTTATGGAAACGCCGAACAGAAGCCTGTACATCGAAGGAAGGCAGAATTGCGCGTAAAACCATCCAGCGAATACGGATGTGACAAGAGCGGCTGATAAATCTCCAAAGAGGCTGCCCAAAGGACCCGGCAGAAAAACAATCGGTACAAAAACTAAAGCTGTAGTGACAGTGGAAGCAATGCTTGATCCTGCAATTGACGCCGCTCTGCTGCCTATCTCTTGTATCTGCGGAACAGTTTCTTTTTTCCGGAAGGAACGGTGTAGAAGATCAAGCACAATTACGCTTACATCGGAAACAAGAGCGATGCCGATTGCAAGTCCGCAGAGGCTCATGCTGTTAAGCGATTTTCCCGTCATGGAAAGCGCGCAAATGCCCGCTGCGGCTGAAAAAGGAATCGACATGGAAGCAAGAAGGCTGTATTTGAGACGCCTGATAAAAATCAAAAGAACGACGAAAACCGCAATTGCGCCGAGAACTGCGGAGACTACAAGCGATCTTGTTCCGCTTAAAAGCGAAGGGGCAGAATCGAAAACAATCTCTATTTGCGCATCACGCGAAAACAGGACGGCTGCTTCCTCAATGGTTTTTTTTATTTCCCTTGAAAGCCGCAGCGGATCAGAGCCGGGTCTTCTGTAAATTTCAAGGGCCGCAGCCTCTTTCCCGTCATATACAAATATGCTTTCCCGCCGCGCAGATTCACGGCTTACCTTCCCTGCGTCTTCTACGGAAAGCGTTCCATTTGACACAGGAAGGATGATCTTCGCAAGCGAAGAAGCAGATTCCGGTTTACCAGACGCGACTACAACAAGTTCCATATTTCCCTCCTGTGCGTTTCCGGCGGGAATGTCGGAAGTTTCCTGCGAAAGGAGATTCGCAAACTGGGAGGGAGAGAGGCCAAGAGCGACTAACCGCTGTACATCGAGCGCAATTTGTTCTTCCGCTGTTTCTCCGCCGCAAAGGATGACAGAACCCGCTCCATCGATGCGGCGCAGCCGCGCGCGAAGCTCATATTCTGCAAGTTTGCGGGCAAACTCTCCGTTATGTGAACATACAGCGATAACGGCATGAGGTTCATTCTCTGAATCTCCCGCAGTTACCGCAGGCTTGCGGGCGCCTTCAGGCAGGGATGGATACACTGAGTCAATCGCTTCGCGCACAAGGACAGAAGCCGCCATTGGGTCTGTGCCCCAGCGGAAGTCAAGACTTATGACGGAGCGGTTATCGCGCGAAACGCTTCGTATTCTTTCAAGACTCTTTACAGGGGAAAACCCGTCTTCAAGCGGAATTGTGACAAGCGTTCTGATTTCGTTAGCTGCCATGCCGGGATATATTGTTTCTACTGTAACCCTCGGCACAGAAAAATCAGGAAGCCTGTTTACAGGAAGCGAGACAAGCGAAATGCTCGCCGCCATTATAACAGATGCCAGAATCATAATGACTGTTACGGGGCGGCGGATAAAAAGATTGATCAGGCTTTTCATTCCATCCTACTTTACGACCGATATTAACTGCGGTTTTTCGTTTCTGTTTCCAAGGCTGTCTTTTAATCCTGCGTTAATAATAAAATTGACTAATCCGAAGTTTACCGAGTTTACAAGGATTCCTGTTATTTCAAGCCTTATGCAATCTTCCCAGCCGATCTGCGGCTCTTTTATTGTAAAACCAGACGATTTAACTTTATGGGACGAAAAAGTAATCACATTGTTGCTGGTATCAATTCTGAAATGTTCCATTACGGAAAAAGGATCGATCAAGGCATTTTCTGTTGTGATAAAATACAATTCGATCCATGATTGTCTGCCTTCACCTGACGGATAATGCTCGTCCATTATCGGTATGTTTGCCAATAGAGAATCTTTTGATACCGAAAAAAGTTCCGCATCGCAGTCAGGAGACATCGGCATTCTAATTCCGGCAAGCTCAGGCGGCTTTGAATATTTTCCGTTTGTAAAAATCCTGTAGAGGTATTCGTCATCTGATTCGTTTTCTGCATGATCCCTAATGCCTTTTTTTATCCTGAGGGTAAATCTGCTTTCATAAGACGGAATGCTTTCAAATCTGAAAATAAACCCGCTGCTGTAATCTGAAGATGTTTCCATTATTAAGGAAGGCGCGTCTTCCGCAGTCAGGCAATTTTTTACGGAAAGTCCTTCTACAGGTTTTGAAAAGACAAGAGAGAGGCGATCCTCTTTTTCCCAGCCGCTGTTTTCAACCGGCATTTGAGCTGCGCCGGAAAAACTTCCGCCGGGAGTGAGTTCAGAAACAGAGCCGTCTTTAGCGATCCTGCTTATGCTTATCAAGCGAGGTTTTTCAGAATCAATGCCGGTAGTGAATATGCTGATAAATTCATTCCCTGCATTCATTCCGTTATTATCTGTCAATGATGATGAAACGCGAATCTCATACTTTTGCTGCTGCTTCCACGGCTCTGCCGGAATAAAAATCGCTTTTTCCCCATCGTCTTCAAGCTGCCATGAACCTTGCATTGAAGGATTGAATGAGACATTATCATATAACGCTCCTGTTGAAACAGGAAGTGAAAAAACAAGCTGTACTTCTTCTCTTGGTTCTGATGTTTTGGAATTCATTTGCGGATAACAGGAGAGAACAGCCGGTCTTTCGTTTCCCGATCTTGTTGTAAACTCGCGCTGAAAAGCCTCATCCATTGAAAGTCCTTTCAGGTCATGAGCGTCAGTTGTAAGGTTTAAAATATAATCGGTATTTTTTTCTAACGGCGAAAGCGGAACAAACGTCATCTTTCTTTCGTTCCAGAAAAAATCTCCTTTTACGCGGTTTCCGTCGGCTGTAAGGGAGAAATTTCTTTCAACGCTTGTAATGTCGGGGTCGCGTGAAAAATCAAGAGAAACGACAATTTTTTCCGGTTCATCAAAATATCCCTCGCCTGGAGTCCATGATATTACTTCAAACTGAGAAAGTCTCAATATATCGCATGAAACAATTTGAAGTAAAGCCAATGTTAAAAACATTATTGTTAGAAACATGAATTTAATTTTCATTTACTGCCTCCATATAGACAATTAAATCTTCTTTCATATACATTCCCATGCCATTATTAATTCCTGTTCTGCCGCCGGGAATTACAAGTTTATAATAGTGATTTGATTTTTCATTGCCGCCTGAGATTCCTTCCCAGCGCATCAGTACACAGTCGTCAGAAATCCAGTTGACATATTGAAGAGCGGCAGGCGGAAGCGTCCCTGGGAAAAAAGGAGCGATGTAAATTCTTTGTACGGCGTTTATTTTTTCCGCCGTGGTAAAACCGGCGGAAAAGCGGGTTGAAAAGGTTAATTCATCCGTTCCGCTTTTCGCGCAAACAGGCAGAACGCTGTTAAACGAAATATTTTCCGCCGCGAGGTCTTCCTGAAAGGAAAAAGACAGCACTTTCAAAAAGGGAAGGTCAGGAACAAAAGAGATTCTGTAATCCGCGCCGATTTTAAGCCCTTCGCTGTCTTTTGTGTCCGCAGAAACTGTCAAGGTATATATTGTTTGTGGCTGCGGCTCTCTTGCGGGTATGTAGACAATGCTGTTTTCAGATAACGATTCTGTTTTCCCGATCAACGCAGGTTCAAAACGCAGGGAGCGCAGTACGTTTTCTCCCATCGGTTTATTGAATGCAACCGCGATTCCGTGATCCGGGGCAAGACCTGTTTCAATATCCGCGCCTGTCGGGTACCATGCGCCGTCTGCAAATAAAACAGGGTATACTTCCGTAACCTGCGGCAAAGTCCTGTCAAGGTCGGTCGTAAAATAACCCGAATATGTTTTTGGAAGCGGCACTCCATCGGCGCTTTTTGCTGTATTTCTTATTGTCCATTTGCAGGAAGTCCACGGTGAAAGTGAATTTTCCATAATGACGTTTAACGTTTTTTCGTCATCTGACCATTCAAAAGTTTTATTTCCGGGTACGTCAAAACCAAAAGCCGATTCTGACGTTAATCTGTCCATTGAACGGGAAAAATGAAATTTCAAAACGATGCCGCCTGTTCCGACAGATTCGCCCAAAGCGGGATAATGCCGATCAAGTAAAGGCGGTTCACTTTTATTTATCGCGTAGAATGAAACAAACTGCGAAAGCCGCAGTTCTCTTCCGTCAGCGGATTTAATTGTCCCTGTAAGGTTTGCGGTGTACCTGATGCCTGCTGTCCATCCGGCAAGCGGTATAAAATAAAGCTCGTTTTCTTCCCATGAAAGATCCCCCCTTATAACTCCCTCATCGCAGCTGATTTGTAAAAATCTTTCGGCTGCGGTTTTTTCCATCTCTGTGTCAAACCTGATTATTACGGGGCTGTAAGCATTGTCTAAAACAGAACCGGAAAGACCCGGCTCAATGCTGTATTCAATTCTGCGAAGATCCAAAAACCCGCATGATATAACGCTTATTGCGCATAATAAAATGACAGACAGTTTATAAATCAGCAAGCGAAACATTGCTTCCCTCCCTCAAACTTGAATCAGGGCGTAGTACGACAAGATCTCCTGCGGCTAGACCTGATGTAACTTCGCGCTCTTCTCCGTTAACAGCGCCAAGAGTCAACTTTCTTTCGGACAAAATGGTTCCGTTAACGACAAAAACGCTGCCTTCGCTGCCGCCGACGCCGATAAACACCGCGTTTTCCGGAATAAAAACCGCCCTTTTTGGAGAGCCGAGTTTCACAGTAACGCGCGCGAACATCCCCGGTTTTAACCTGTTAGTATCCGCAGAAGGAGCGTCCAGCAGCGCACGAACCAAAAAACTCATGCTCTGGCTGTCCGCCTGCGGATAAACCAAATCGACAGCTCCGCCCAGTTTTTCTCCGGTGCCGTCTACCAGCACAGACGCGCTCATTCCCTTTTTGATGCGAAGCGCGTCTTTTTCTCTCACGGGAAAAATTGCGTATAACGATGCTGTATCGATTAAACTCAAAATTTTATCCTGTGCCCTGACGCGCTCTCCCTCTTCAAGATACCGCGCGCCTACAACCGCCGTGACCGGGCTTTTGATTGTCAGCTCGCCCAGAGCGATGTTGGCGGAAGCCAGTTCTTTTTCTGACGCTTCAAGTCCTGCTTTTGCCGCTTCAAGTTCCGCCCGCAGGCTCGAAGTCATAAGGTTTACAAGAGCGGCTCTGCGCTCGTTTTCATCGCGCGGAACCGAAATTCCAGCTTTAATTAAATCCTGGTCACGGCAGCCGATTTTCCGGATTTCAAGTTCCCTTTCCAGAAGGAGCAGCTGTTCCCATTCGGTATCAAGAGAGAAACGGCTGACAAGAATGGCCTCTGTGTGAATGCCGCCTGCTTCATAAAGAGTTTCCTGATTTTGATGTTTACGGCGATCTTCTTCCCACCTTCTTTTGGAAAGCGTCAGTTCCGCCTCCGCTTTTTCAAGAGCCAAAAGCTGCGCTTCGGACTGGAATACTCCTTCCAGAAGCCTTGAGCCGGCAAGATTGCAGGCGGCAAGAGCCTGAGAGAAGCTGTTATGCGCTCTTTCTACGGCAAGGTTTATCTGCGGATTTTCCAGAAGCAAAATGACATCTCCCTGCCTGACCTCATCTCCTTCGCGGAAATGGAGTTTTTTTATAACAGCTTCCTGGGGAGAAGCGATATCCACCTTGGATAAAAACGATAAGCTTCCGAAACCGGATGCTTCATCCGGCATTTCGCGCATGACGGCGGCTGCCGCCTTTACGTTTTTTACTTCATCAAAGCCCGCGTCATTTTTGCCGCAGGCAAAAAGCAAAAAGACTGTTAGTTGAATAACTATCAGTATTTTTCTTTTCATTAATTTCTCCTTTGTAAATTATTTGATGTATTGGAGAACGATTCCAGTTCTCCTGGTTTTAAATCCATTAATTGTTCAAGCTGCCGCTGCGCTTCCAGAAGCGAGACAGCTGCTTCCACTGCGGTAATTTCCTTTTGAGTTTGTTCGATCAAGGTTTCCATCAGTTTTAGTCTTGTAATCTGCCCAAGATTGAGTCTTATCTCTTCGATACGGCACCTTTCCGCGCCGAGCGTAATGGCTTCCAGAGCCAGCAGCCTCTTTTTTTCAGCTAACGCGCACTTTTCCACAGCAGCGGCGGCTATCCGCCCGATCCGGCTAAAAAGGTTTTCGTAATTTTCCTGTTCAAGAGCAAGCGCAAGTTTTGCCTGTTTTTTTCCGGCTGCCGAAGCCGGATCGGGCAGGGGGGTGAAATTATTCTGTAAAACCGCCGTTCTGTCATGAGGAGGCTCAAATCCTGCCTGCGCAGTGATCCGGTTTTGAAACCACGGATTTGAAAATTCAATATTGACGCCGGCGCTCCAGTTATAACGCGTTAGCGGATAACGCTGCCCGCTAAGTCCGAAATTTCCTGTCAGCCGAAGGGAAGGTATCCATGAAAAGGATTGATATTTCACCTCCGCTTGTCTTTTTGTAATTAAAAAACGCGCCTCAGCAAGATCGGGATTTTTTTCTTTTGCCAGAGCCGAGGCGGCTTCGGATAACGGGAGGGTAACAGACCGGTTTATATCAACTTTTTCAATAAGCTCAGGAAGAAAGTCCAGACCCAAAAGTTCAATAAACTGTTTTTCCATTTCAGACAAATCGAGCTCAAGCGAGTAAATGCCGAGGTTTGTGTCGGCAAGATTGATGTCTGCATTTGCAAGATCGACAGGCAGAGCAAGGCCAAGCTGAACTTCTTCATTTAAAATACGTCTTTGTTCTTCCAGAACGGAAAGCGATCTTTTCTTTATTTCCAGAATTGCCCTTGACGATAAAAGGTTCCGGTATGCCGTTATAGCAGTTTCCGCAATTTCGAAAGCCATTCTGTCAAGCTTTGATGATGAAAGCTGAAGTTCTGCTTTTTCCAGTCTGCGGGACAATGCTGTTCTTCCGCCGTCCCAGAGAAATTGATCCAAATTGATTCCGTAATTTTTTAAAAATGAATCAGGGCCAAATTCCTGCAGGCGATCGTTTTCTGAAACGCTTAGGCTGAATTTCGGAAAATAAACGCGCCGTCCCATCTTCCACGTTCCTTCCGAAAGAGCAAGGGATGCCTGCGCGTGCTTTAGCTCGGGAGAAAAGGAAACTGCGAATTCCGCTGCCTGCGCGAATGTTAAAGAATGGTTTTTTTCAGCGTTAGCTGATGAAATAATAAATAAAACAAAGTACACAGCTATTGTTTTTTTCATCGTATTGATTCCCTGTCCTGTTCGGGATTTAATGTTTCTAAAGAATGAAAAGTTTCAGGCAAATCTTGAGTATCCGGAAGAAGCGGCGCTTTCAGCAGGTTATTAATCGTGTTTTCAAGATTTGATATTGTTCCAATCAGGGGAGTCTCCCACGGAAGCATTGCTTTTGCGCGGCTTAAATCTTCAAGCGCCTTATAGGCTTTTCCGGCTGTCCAGTGAAGTCTTGCCCTGTCCAGAAGAACCATTGCGCTTTCCGCCGATGATTCCGCCGCTCTGTCCAAAAGGGCAATCGCTTCATCGTTTTTTCCCTTTTCAAGCGCAAGATTTGCAGCATACCGCAGGGCACGGATATCCTGCGGGTTATCGGCTAAAAGCGATTCTGTTAACTTTTGCGCGCCTGAAAGATCGTCTTTTTCACGGAGGATTCTTGCAAGATAAAGTTTCGCCTCAAAAGAGGAAGGCTGTTTCTTTACTGTCCTGTGAAATGTTTTTTCCGCTGTATCAAGATCGCCTGCGAAGAATTCCGCCTTTGCGCGCAGCAGTAACGATGGAGGAAACTTTTTCTCCTCCTGCAGAATTCCGGCAGTTTCAATAAACTTTCCTTGCGCATACGTTTCGCAGGCGCGGACATAAAGACGGATTGTTTTCCCGTCCGGAACCTGGGTGCAGGATATTGAAAGAATGACAGCGACGCATAAAATTACTGTTTGTTTCATTTCATCCTCTGCAAATGTAGGCAAGCCTCTCGGCTAAACGCCCGCTTGAGACAGAAGACTGATCTGTAAAATATTCGCGGAAGGACTGAACCGCGGTTAATGAACGTAAAACGCCTGTAGCATAAACCGTGTACGGATTTTCAGGAAGGCTTATCAGGGGAAACAACGGCTCCAGGAGTCGCGGATTTTCTGCGTTTATTGATTCTGCGAATATGGCTTCAATTTCCATTTTGGTTTTTATCAATAAACCGTCTTCCGGTTTTAATCCGCAGTGGACGGCGAGTATTTTTCTACTGTCTTCCGCGAAGGGTCCCTGTACAGCCGAATTGATGCAGTTCTCGGCAAACTCAGCGGCGATTGAACCGGAAAAAGCCCGCGCTCCCCTGTACCAGTACTCCGGAAATTGCGCATAACGAGCGCGGATCGATTTGTATGCCGCTGAAATGCGTCTGTCTTCTGCTTCTGAAGAAGCTTTGGTTTTTTCAAGCGCGCAGACCAAAATCATCCAGCTTGTAAAACTGTCCGGCTCATCGCGCCTGTCAAAAAGCAGTTCAAGACCTGCGGAAGCATCCGCCCATTGCTCTCTTTCAAAAGCGAGAATTGCGTTTGCGGCGGAAACGACAGAATCATCGCTTTTTGTTTCCAGAAGATTGAAAAGACCTCTTTCAATATCTTCTTTCAGGATTAAACCCCTGCCGTATGCAAGGGAGAGCTCCTTGTAAGCAGCGGCAACCGCGCCGGTGTAATCGCCAGCGTTTTCGCGGATACCGGATTCCCTTACAGCCATGCCCTGCAGCCAGGAGCCTGCCCTTTCGATCTCGGCAAGCTCATCAAGCGATCTCAAAAGCGTTTCCCTGCCGATTGAAGGCGGCGGCAGCGATACAGCCGGAATTTCCTGCAAACCGGTTTGTGATTCTTCTGCGCCGCAGGCGGTGAAAACCGGCAGCAAAAAGATCAAAGTCAAGAATTGAAAAATGATTTTCATAAGCAACTCCATGAAAAAGTTTTTATACTCTATATGGGTGCGGACATGTGGTTTTGCTTTACTAAAAACGAAAAATTTTTGGGGAGTGTCACCCAGTTGTATTTGTTTTATAAAAAAGGAATTATTTAATGAGTAATATGGTTTTATTTTTAAAAAATGAAAAAAACCGCGGCTAGTTAGTGTCTGTCCATAAAGCCGGTTACTTTAGTTATTAAAACCCCAATTTTCCAAGTTTTTTCACCATGTCAAGATAAATTTCAGGAATCTGCTGTCCCGATATTTTTTTCATTTTTTGATCTACGATTTCCGTATGTGACATTCCTTCTATTCTGGTTATATTCTCACTCCAGATAAAAGAAACTTCCGCCACTATTCCGTCATTTGCGCCTCTTCTTTTTTTTATATACCCATGTGTAAACAAATAATTAAAATCATCAAACGCGTTTTTCATGACGGAATAATAACTCTGGCAATAAACCCTTTTGTCCATTATTACAATTTCATTAAATACGCCCGAGTAATCAGTTGTTAATTCAGATATTAATATTAATGTGTCGGGGTTTTCATCACCGTACATTTTTTCCAAAAATCTGAACGCTCTTTGTGCGGCTCTTGTTCTTTTAATATTTAAATGATCAGCCATGTCCGCCAATGCGGCGCCGTAATGCGGAGTAGAAACGGTTGTCAGGCTTGCGACTTTATCTCCGTAATCATATTTCCAGATAAAATAACGGGAATCAAGACCTCCTTTTGAATGGGCGATTATATTTACTTTTTCGCTGTTTGTTATCATTAGTACCATGTCAACAGTTTCTTTTAACATTTCAGCGTTGGATTCAATACTGCCGAGAGCGTCGGTATTTCCGTAAAATACTGTTATCCCGTTATTTATAAGAACATCCGGAATCCTGCCCCAATAATGACTATACTTATTTTTGTCGCTTCCCAATATTCCATGCGCCAAAATAACAGGATATTTTAAATTTATTTCATCATCTATAAAGCTGTCATACAAATGTTTGGGCAAGTTGGCGCAGCTGCCGAGAAAAATTACCGATAATGTTAAAATAAATATTTTTTTCACATGTATATTATCTCATCTATTTTATTACAGACGCAATACCGGATTTTATAATGATTGTTTAATGGACTGCCGCCAGTTATGTAATGCAATTCCGAAAGCGACAGAAACGTTAAGCGACGCCTTTACGCCGTTTATTGGGATTGTCACTCTGCCCAGTGAAGCATCGGCGGCTTCAAGCGCTTTGGGACTTGCGCCCAATTCCTCGGAGCCTGCTATCAATAGACCGCGCCGAGGAAAGTGAAATTCGTTTATTGGAATGCCGCCTGTTTCCAGAGCGAAAACAGGAAGCGGCTCTCCTTTATTATCAGCCAGCGTAATTTCAATCTCAGAAAAAAGGGGCTGTCTTTCCCACGGCATTATGTCTATGCAGCCCATGGCTGTCCTTTGCGCGCGGCGGTGGCGGGGATCTGCACAGAAGGGGGACAGGATTATTTTTTCAACGCCGAAACTTTCGGCAGTGCGGAACAATGCCCCTACATTGAATGGGGAACGTATGTCTTCAAGGTACACGTACATTCCTTCGTTGATTTGCCGCACTGCCGGATCGAGAGAGCCGCTGGAGACTGTGAAGTCCCAGTCAGCCTGATCCTTGCCTGTCTCTGTTAAAAGAAGATGTTTTACGTTATTAAACGCTCTTGTTAACATAGCAAAATTTTGATCAGCGTCGTCATTATTTGCGTACCGGCTGAAAACGTTAGACGCCTCCCTGAAAACTTTTCGCGCTTCTTCGGAAAATAAAACGTCCAGTGAAAGCAGGGAAGAGGCATCAATATAAAAAATAAATTCCGCTTCGGTAAAAATATCCGCTTTTTTTTCAACAGCCGTACAGAGTCGGTTTTCTGCAAACATAAAAACTTTGGCAATTTTTCTGAGCCTTTGTATTCTCGGAAGTTTTTCAAGTTTGTACAGGGGAATCATGTTTTATCGCCGGCTGTCATTGAGTTTTAACAATTGTTCAATCTGCTGCATGGCATAATCCTGAAATTTCGGAGGCAGTTCGTTAAAAAGCCCGACCATCCGCTGTAATTTTTCTCCCGGCGTATTAAAAAACATTTCTCCTTCACCTGTTTTAAGCCATTTTTCATTTACGCTGAATGTCAGCGAAATCAAATGAAGTATCCGTTCATTGACACGCCTGTGTTCGCATTCAAGTTCAGCGATGTATCCGTTGCTTATGTAAATAGCTTTCGCGAATTCCACCTGCGACATATTCAGTGTCTGCCGTAAATGTCTTATGCGTTTGCTGATTGACATATAATTATGATATATGAATTATACTCACTATGCAATGTTGATAATTTCAATTTGTATAATTGCGTCTTTACAATTCTCACATATGTCATATAATATACTCACATACAGAGCAGCGGAGTTATCAATGGTACAGGATGAAAAGCTTAAAAAAATCTGCGAGGATTTTTCCCTGCTTAATGAGGATCAACAGGACTATGTTCTGGGTATTTTGCAGGCTCTTGTTTTTGCGAAAAGCTCATACAATCAAGGCGAATCTGATAATTACGAAAATGGAAATTCCAACAGGAACCCGTAATGAAATTTTTATTTTGATAGTTTACAATTTGATTTATGAATATGGCGCAGCGTATAAAAATTAATACGTTTGTAAAAGTAATATTGATAATTGTCTGCGTAACTGCCGCTGTCTGCGCGATCTGGATTGTTTTTTCGCTTGCAGGCAGAGTTGATGCCGCCGAAGTAATTCCCAATCACGCGGTTGTCCGGATAAGCATTCCCAATCTGATACGCGTTATTGACGGAATCATGGAACATGAAACCATGCATGAAATTTCGTCTGTACCGGCGCTTTCGGGAGCGGCTCCCGCCATCAATCTGCTCCATGATACGCAGGTACATAAAAAGAAATTCTTTCGTAATTTACTGCACGGCAGGCTTGAAGCGGCTGTTCTTCCTTCGCACTCTGAAAAAATGATTTTCGCGGCTGCTTACGACTTAAAATTGTTTTCGCCTGCGATGAAGTTTTTTCGCGCTGCATCCGCTTTTTTAAAGATACCCGGTCTTTATTATGTGCGTGCGGGAGGGAATTCCCGTTTTGAATACCGCATGGAAAAAGACATGACGCTGTTTATCGGGTCATACCGTAATCTGCTTTTTGTTTCCAATACTTTGGATGTTTTTGAATCACGCTCTGCTGATTATTCTATATTATTCAACTACATCAAACCGGAAGCGTATGACGCTTCTCTTCTTGTTTCCTCTGAATACATTAATAATCTTTTTTCCGGGCAGGATACGGGAATTGCTACAATACTTGAAAATATCAAAATTGATTCCATCGCAGAAGCGGGGATTTTAATAACATCAAGAAAATTTGAATTTGATCTTAAAACGCATTTGTCTTCGGGGCAATCGTCATTAAAACGGCTTTTGGAACAGCGTTCGCGTTCTCCGTATATGACAGAAAACATTCCTTCTTCAGCGCGGTACGCGACTGTTCTTTCTGCGGGAACGCTCCAGGAACTTTACCAGTCAGCCATTGTGTTCTCCGGTTCTGATTTGGAAAACACCTTTATTGCTGCGGATTCTGCATCACGCAGCTTGCTGGGTCTGAGTATTAACGATATTCTTTTTTCATGGTCAGGAAAAGAATTCGCGGTTTTTGGAATGGAAGGGCGGTCGCATCCTGTTTTTGCGGTTCAAATCGCCGATGAACGCAATAGGCAGGATGTTTTTGAAAAGGCTTTCAGATCGATATTCCCTAATGAAGATATCAGATTGAATTCTGACGGAGCGCGGATGACGAGGATCGTTGTTCCTGAATTTTTACAGAATCTTTTAAGGAGATGGAATATTTTTATTCCTTCACCGTATTATGCGATTCATGGCGATATTCTCCTTTTAAACGAATCGGCGGACACCCTTCTTTCTGTGTTACGCGAAATGCAGGGATACAATGTGCTGCCGAAGACTTCTGAATGGCAGGCTGTCGCGGGCGGAAAACCTGCCGCAAGCGCGTTCAGCCTGTACTATTCGCTCGATCTTTCGGTACCGTTTTTTCTGCGCAGAAATACAGCCCTAAGCGCTTTTTTGTCTCTCTACAGGCAGGGTCTTGTCCGCCTGAGTTTCAACAGCGGACTTGCTTCCCTTTCGTTCAGTCTTGTTCCCGGTTCGGGAAACGGCGTAACTCTTGTCAGCGGGTATCCGCTGGATATCGGAGGGAACCCTTCCAGCCACGTGTATGCGGCGGGAAAAGGCGCAAACGCAAGATTGTTTTTCGCTTCAGGAAGCTCGGCTTTTTCCGTCAGCATAGCGGATAACAGTATTTATGAACTTGAAAGGCAGGGGACGCAGTGGGTTATTTCCGCCGAAGGAATTGGAAAAGCAGATGACGCATACGCATGGATTGTAAGCGATCGTGGGCGCGTAACGCTTGCTGACGGAAACATGAAAGCCGCCGAAGGGTTTCCCGTTGTTACGGGGCTTCGCATCTCCTCTGCTCCTCAGGTTTTTAACGGCAAGGTATATCTTTGCGACGAGGAAGGAAAGATTCACACGATAAATGAAAAAGGCGTTAAAACCGCATGGAGAACTTCTTTTATTTCAGCAGTCCGCTCTCCGCCTTCATTCCTGTCAGTTCAATCCGGCAGAGTTACGCGCAATTATGCCGCAGTTTATCCGAAGAGTTTCTTTGGCGAGATATGGCTTCTGGACGCCGACTCCGGCGGGGATGCGCTGGCAGGCTGGCCTGCGCCGATTTCGGTTTATGAAAGCTCGGCTGTCGGTTTCGGCTCTCCGATTTTATTTGCGCATAACGGCAGCGTTTACGCCGCTTTTGTCTGTCAGACAGGAGAGCTTGTCATATATGACGAAAACGGTTATATGGTAAAGCCGTTCCCGGCTGATCTGGGAGGTAGCTTTTATCTTCAGCCTGTTTTTGACGGTGAATATCTCTGGCTTGTTTCTGCGGAAGGAACGCTTTACAGAGTCAGTATGCAGGGAGAATTGCTGTCCCAGAACATTCCGGGGTTTTCTGTGAAGGAAGAAGGTCATATAGCGGTTTTTGACTGTGATAATGACAGGATACCGGAAATTTTTATCACAGGAGACGGCAGCGCGCTTTACGCCTTTACGCGTAACTTCCGCTCTCTTGAAGGTTTTCCGCTTCCAGCATGGGGAAAACCTCTGTTTGTTGAAGCGCGCAGTCCGCTCACCAACAGAAGAAAAGCTGAAATTTTCGGCATGGGAGCGGACAGGCGGCTTTACCGCTGGCAGTTCAGGTAATGGACTAGAAAGACAGCTCGGTTAGTCGCAAAACAACTCGAATGGAGAAATATGAAATATCAGAAAAGAGTTAATTTTTTTATTCGACGCGTTATGAAACGCATCATATACGAGCGGTTTGACCGCTCGCCATTTTAAGGAGGATCGGAAACTAATGCAGTACAGAAAAACAAAAATTGTATGTTCACTTGGACCGTCTTCATTTACTGACGATGTTGTGCGCGATTTATTTCATGCCGGAATGAATGTAGCCCGGCTTAATTTTTCCCACGGAACCCACGATACCCACCGCGAATCAATTGAGCGTGTCAGGCGGATATCAAAGGAACTTGGTAAACCGGTCGCTATTCTTCTGGACACAAAAGGTCCTGAGATAAGAACAGGTATGGTTGAAAATGACGGCAAGGTTACGATCAATAAAAGTGATTCTGTTAATATTTCAATTGACGATTGCCTTACAACCGCCGCCCATGGAAATACTCCCGCGCGAATTTCAATCTCGTGGAAGGAAGCTCCCCTAAAACTGAAAAACGGAAATCACATTCTGGTGGCTGACGGGCTTTTGGATATGGAAGTTCTTTCTGTTACAGGTGAAACCGTCAACTGCCGCGCAAACAACACAGCCGTTATCGGCAGCAAAAAAAATGTTAATCTGACGGGGATTCATTCGGGGCTTCCTATAATGAGCGAACAGGATAAAAAGGACATCGCATTCGGCGTTAAAATGGATGTTGATTATATCGCCGCGAGTTTTTTAAGTTTCGCCTATGAAATTACCCAGATAAAAGAGTACCTCGAAAGCCTGAACGCTTCCATAAAAATAATCGCTAAAATTGAAAGCGGCGAAGGCGTTGATAACATAAGGGAAATCGTACAAGTCGCTGACGGCGTGATGGTTGCAAGGGGCGATCTTGGCGTTCAAATCCCCACAGAGAAAATTCCCCTTATACAAAAAAACATAATCAATGTGTGCCGAAAAGCAGGCAAGCCCGTTATCACAGCGACGCAGATGCTTGAGTCAATGATTGTAAATCCGCGTCCCACGCGCGCGGAGCTTACAGATGTTGCCAACGCGATTTTTGACGGAACGGACGCGGTCATGCTTTCAGGAGAGACTGCAAACGGCGCGTATCCTGTCGAGGCTGTGCAGATGATGGATAAAATTGCGTGTAATGTCGAGCAGTCGTATGAGTTCAGGGAACACATGGAAAACCTCCGCCGCGAATGTCTTGCCGAAGATTACAATCCCGGAGACAGCCTTGGAATTATCATGGCAAGGTCGGGAGTTGATATTTCCGCCGCGGTAAACGCCAAGGCGATTGTAACTCCGACTCTCAGGGGAAATACAGCGCGAATACTGAGCGTTTTTAGACCGGATCAGTCGATCCTTGCCGTTACGCCGAATGAAAAAGTAATGCGCATAATGCAGCTGTACTGGGGTGTTTTCCCCTGTTATGCGCCGCTTACCGATGAAACGGAAAGTAAGATTTTAAACTCAATAAAGGTCGCTCTCGATTCCGGAATGGCGGCCGCTTCGGACAGAATAGTTCTTGTCGCCGGTCTTCCCATTCAAAGCAAGAATCCGGTAAATACGGTTCGGGTGATATTGCTGTGATTACTTTTTTGACTTTGCAGACGTCTCTTTAAAAACAATCTCTCCTGAAACCGCGTTAGCTGTAACAGTTTCCCCTTCCTTGATTGCTCCCGAGATTACCTGTTTTGCAAGCGGATTTTCAAGATCGCTTTGAATCGTTCTTTTTAACGGCCGCGCTCCGAACATCGGATCATATCCGCGCTCGGCAAGAAGCTGTTTTGCCGCTTCTGTTACATTGAGGGTGATCTTCCGCTCTTCAAGCCGTTTAACAAGTCTCTCCAGTTGAATATCAACGATTTTACCGATTTCGCCTTTTCCCAGCCTGTTAAAAATAACAGTCTCGTCAATGCGGTTAAGAAACTCCGGCCTGAAACTTTGCTTGAGCATTTCCAAAAGTGAATCGCGGATAGCCTGGGGATTTTTCGCTTCAAGAATAAGGTCGGAGCCGAGGTTACTCGTCATTATAATGATGACATTTTTAAAATCGACGACACGCCCCTGCCCGTCAGTCAAGCGGCCGTCATCGAGTATCTGCAAAAAGACATTGAAAACTTCCGGGTGCGCTTTTTCGATCTCGTCAAAAAGGATCACGCTGTATGGCCGCCGCCTTACAGCCTCTGTCAACTGACCTCCCTGCTCGTAGCCGACATATCCCGGCGGCGCGCCGATAAGACGGCTGACGGAATGTTTTTCCCCGTATTCGCTCATGTCGATTCTTGTCAGGGCTTTTTCGTCATTGAATAAAAAGTCCGCAAGTGTTTTTGCAAGCTCTGTTTTCCCGACGCCTGTCGGTCCCAGAAAAAGGAATGAGCCAAGGGGGCGCGCCGCATCGGAGAGCCCTGCCTTGTTGCGCCTGATTGCGTCAGCGACAGCGGCAAGTGCTTCATCCTGACCGACAACGCGCTTTTCAAGAACATTTTCAAGATCGAGGTATTTCTGCAGTTCGCCTGATAGCATCTTTGAAACAGGAATCCCCGTCCACGCCGATACAACGCCTGCGATGTCCTCTTCGCATACCTCTTCGCGTAACAGAGCCGCGCCGCTGCTTTGCCTTTTATTTTCCATCTGGTCTGTGAGAGCGGCAAGTTTTTTTTCTGTTTCAGGAATCCTGCCGTGTTTTACTTCCGCCGCTTTGGAAAGATCGCCTTCGCGCACATATCGGTTTTCTTCGATTTTTAGTTCTTCTATTATCTGTTTTAGCCGGCGTATTTCCTGAATGTCTTTTTTCTCGCTCTCCCATCTGACTTTCATCGCATCACGCTCGGCTGAAAGCTCGGCGATTTCCTTTTCCAGTTTACCCAGACGTTCTTTCGACGCCGGATCCTCTTCGCGGGAGAGCGCCTGTCTTTCAATTGAGAGCTGGAGGAGTTTTCGCTCGATTTTATCAAGCTCTGTCGGGCGGCTGTCCAGTTCCATTTTCAGGCGGCTTGCGGCTTCGTCAACCAAATCAATCGCCTTGTCCGGCAGGAAGCGGCTTGTGATATAACGGCTGGAAAGGCTTGCTGCCGCCACCAGCGCTTCATCCTTGATCCGCACGCCGTGATGAACCTCGTACCGTTCTTTCAGTCCGCGCAGAATCGCGATTGTATCTTCGACAGAAGGCTCCGCGGTGTACACCTGCTGGAAACGCCGTTCGAGCGCCGCGTCTTTTTCGATATGCTTGCGGTATTCATCAAGCGTTGTCGCGCCGATGCAGCGAAGCTCTCCTCGCGCGAGAGCTGGCTTCAATAAATTGGAAGCGTCAGTCGCGCCTTCTGCGGCTCCGGCTCCCACAAGCGTGTGAAGCTCATCAATAAAAAGTATGATCTTTCCATCCGCCGCCTGCACCTCGTGAATAACGGCTTTGAGGCGTTCCTCAAACTCGCCGCGGAATTTCGCGCCGGCGACAAGAGCGCCCAAATCAAGCACGAGAAGTTTTTTCCCCTTGAGGCCTTCAGGCACATCGCCTTCGACAATCCGCCGCGCCAACCCCTCAACAATCGCCGTCTTGCCGACACCGGGCTCGCCGATTAAAACGGGATTATTCTTTGTCCGTCGCGAAAGCACCTGCATGCAGCGGCGGATTTCCTCGTCGCGGCCGATCACTGGATCGAGTTTTTCCTGCCTTGCAAGCGAAGTCAAATCGCGGCAGTAGCGGTCAAGCACCTTGTATTTTTCTTCGGGATTTTGATCGGTTACCCGCGTATTTCCCCTTACCTGTTTGAGTGCGCCGAGTATCGCGTTCTTTGTAACGCCCGCTTTTTTAAGAAGGTCAGCTGCCTTGCCGTCTCCTCCCGCTGCGGCGATCAGGATATGCTCTGTTGAAATAAACTCATCTTTAAGCGCCGAGGCTTCAGCCTCTGCTTTGGCAAAAACCTTTGACGCCGCCGCCGAGAAAAAAATCTGCGCAGCATCTCCGTAAATTTTCGGCGTCTGTTTGACAAGCGCTTCAATGCCGGAGGTTAGAGCGGAAACATCGCCGCCGATTCTCTCGATTAACGGCGCGACAACCCCGTTTTCCTGTTGCAGCATCGCAAGCAGTACATGTTCGGTATCAATCTGGGAATGATCGTTTTTATGCGCAATATTTGTCGCGGCGTCCAGCGCTTCCTGCGCTTTTATTGTCATTTTATCAAAATTCACAAGTTGCTTTTCTCCTCAATAAATAATAGTATTATATTCTGACCTATATATTCAATGTTTTTTTTCTGTCTGCAATTAGTAATAAACATATTAAATTTACATTGAGGTATTTATGGATGTTTTCTATTTTTTTCGCGGCTCCGGTTCGGTTCATCTTCCGTTTTACAGGTATAATCCGCCGGTTTTTCGTCAGCTTATTCAAAACGGCGGAAGATGGAACAATGAATGCCGAATGTTCATTTTTCAACATTGTATTGAGATTCAAAAGCTTCAAACGCTTTTTCCGGATGTTCCTTTTGTGCAGGTTGATGAGGATTCGAATTACATACAGGTTTCCGGTTTTCTTAATCAGCCTGTAGAAATTGCACCTAACGAAAATTGTATTGATGCTCCGTTACCTGAAAAGACAGCCGGCTCTCCATTTGAATTTCCCTCGCTGTCTTTGCCGCCTGAAAAATTTTCCGTTTGCTGGAAAGACCGGCTGGAAACCGAGCTTCGCGCCAGGAAGTACAGCATCCAGACAAGGCGCGCCTACATTTACTACAACCGCCTGATCTGCCGATCTCTTCAAAAAACCCCTGAAGAAATCCGCTCTGACGATGTGACTGAGTTTCTTGCCTCGATGGAAAAAAGCGGGAAGTACTCCGCTTCAGCCATGAACCTTGCAATCAGCGCGGTTAAATTTTTTTTCAGGTTTATACTGAAAAAGGATGATATTAGCGAGCGTCACCGTCCGCATCAGGACGGCAGGCTTCCAATGGTTCTGTCGAAAGAGGAAGTCGGCAAAATTCTTGGCATGGAGAAAAACCCGAAACACCGCCTGCTGTTGATGCTTGTTTACTCGTCAGGTTTGCGGGTCAGCGAAGTTGTCGCTTTGAAGAAGGAGCATATCGACATTTCCCGCAAGGTGATTTATGTCCGTCTTGGAAAAGGGCGAAAAGATCGAAGCACTCTATTATCAGAGAGAGCCGCTAAATTTATTGAAGAATATTGTGATTTTTTTGAAATAGAGAAATGGCTTTTTCCGGGGCAGCAGCCGTCTCA
>WQTD01000017.1 GCA_009786455.1 Treponema sp. | reverse complement strand
AGATATTTCGAATTACTTCATTCCGCCGATGTGTTTTAACAGATCAACGATTTTGTTTGAATAACCCCATTCGTTATCATACCAGGATACAATCTTGAAGAATCTTTTTTCACCCGGGAGATTGTTCTGTAATGTAGCGAGGCTGTCGTAAATCGATGTGTAGGTGCTGTGGACGATATCAGTGGAAACAATTTCATCTTCCTGGAACTGCAAGATGCCTTTAAGGTATGAACCGGACGCTTTTTTAAAAGCGGCATTGATTTCTTCGATGGAAGTGTCTTTCGTTGTGCGGAAAACAAGGTCAACAACAGAGCCTGTCGGTGTCGGAACGCGGAAGCTCATGCCTGTAAGTTTTCCCTTTGTTTCCGGGAGTACTTCGCCGACCGCTTTTGCCGCTCCTGTTGTCGAAGGAATGATGTTGACAGCAGCGGCTCTTCCGCCTCTCCAGTCTTTTTTGGAAGGACCGTCAACTGTTTTCTGGGTCGCTGTGTAGGAGTGGATTGTTGTCATAAGACCGGTTTCAACTCCGAAACCCTCTTTGAGAAGGACATGAACCAGAGGAGCCAGACAGTTTGTTGTACAGCTTGCGTTTGAGATTACATGATCTTCTGCAGGATTATATTTTTCATGATTTACGCCCATTACAAAGGTTGGTATTTTCTTTTCTTTGCCTTTGGCGGGAGCGGAGATGATGACTTTTTTTGCTCCGGCTTCAATATGTCCGAATGCTTTGTCGTCAACAAAGAGACCTGTACATTCAATTACATATTCAACCCCAAGTTTCGCCCACGGCAGGTTTTTAAGTTCTCTTTCCGCCATTACGCATTGAATTTCATGACCGTTTACAACCAGAATATCGTCATCTTCGGCGCCGGCGCTCTTTTTTGTTTTGATATCAGCATTCATCTGACCCTGGGTCGAATCATATTTAAGCTGATAGGCGAAATATTTGGCGTCTGTGACGATATCAACAGCCGCTACTACGTCAATTTTGTCTTTTCCCAGTAAATTCTGGCCGACCAGAGACTGAAAAACCAGGCGTCCGATACGCCCAAAACCATTAATCGCAACTTTCATGAAAATCTCCTTTAATTGAACTGATTTATACAAGATTACTTTAAAACCGGGATTTAGTCAATGACGGAAATTAACATATCAAAGGCGTCTTATATTCCATCTTTCCTTCCTTGATACTTTTCCTGTTTTGTTTGATAATTCTCACATGAAGTTTGATGTAATTTTATCCGGCGTAGGAGGTCAGGGAGTTCTTTCTGTCGCTTCAATAATTGCCCACGCCGCTTTAAGCGAAGGTTTCAATGTGCGTCAGAGCGAAGTGCATGGAATGGCACAAAGAGGAGGGGCCGTCCTCTCCCATCTGCGCATCTCCGACGGTGAAATCGCATGCGACCTTGTTCCAAAAGGAAGCGCCGATCTTGTCATATCGATGGAACCTCTTGAAAGCCTGCGTTATATTTCGTATCTGAAACCGTCAGGCAGTCTTGTCACAAATACCGAACCTGTTAAAAATATTGATAACTATCCCGATATCGAAAAAATTACGTCAACAATAAAAAGTCTTCCTGCATGGCAGCTTGTTGATGCGGAAAATCTGGCAAAAGAAGCGGGAAACGCGAAAACCGTTAATACAGTGATGGTTGGAGCCGCCTCCCGCTTCCTTCCGGTAAAAGCAAAAACGCTGGAAAAAACAATCATCGGCGTCTTTTCAAAAAAAGACGCAAATATTATTGCAGCTAACGAAAAGGCATTCAAGCTCGGGCAGCATTCCTGTAAACACAATACCGCAAAGAAATGAACTTTCAATACTGGGATCCTGAAATTGAGAAACTGCCGAGAAATGAACTGGAATCCCTCCAGTTAAATAAACTTAAAACAGAAATAGAGATCTCCCTGCGCGCGCCGTTTTATAAAGAACGGCTTTCAAAAAACGGCATAAAAAGCGCGGACGATATCAGAACCCTTGAAGACCTTAACAGGATTCCTTTTACCACAAAAAACGATCTGCGGGACGGATTCCCGTACGGTTTTTTGGCTATTGCGCGCGACGAAGTTATTCGCCTTCATTCTTCAAGCGGAACGACAGGAACGCCCACTGTAATTTATTTCAGCCGGCAGGATATAAAAAACTGGGCAGGCTTTATGGCGCGCTGCATTTACGGAGCGGGATGCACAAAGACTGACGTATTTCAAAATATGATAACCTACGGTCTTTTTACAGGAGGACTTGGATTCCATCAGGGCGGCGAAGAAGTGGGAATGCTTGTAATCCCCGCAGGAGCCGGAAACACCACGCGCCAGTTTAAAATGATGCAGGATTACGGAACGACAGTGTTACACGCAACGCCGAGTTTCCTTCTTCACCTTGAAACAAAAATGAAGGAAGCGGGCGTGGAAAGAAGCAGTCTTTCCATTAAAAAAGCGTTTGGGGGAGCAGAGCCTTATTCTGAAGACACAAGAAAACGAATTGAAACTTTATTAAAAGTCGATGTTTATAATTCATATGGGTTATCTGAAATGAACGGACCGGGCGTTGCTTTTGAATGCCAGTGTAAGGACGGTCTTCACATCTGGGAAGACGGATACATCGCCGAAATTGTAAACCCCGATACCCTTGAACCTGTCAAGGATGGCGAAACAGGAGAGCTTATTCTTACAATCCTCTGCCGTGAAGCTACTCCAATTTTACGTTACCGCACAAGGGATCTCACTTCCTTTTATACTGAGCCTTGCGCCTGCGGAAGAACCCACCGGAAACTTCACCGCATAACAGGCAGAAGCGACGACATGCTCATAATTAACGGAGTCAATGTCTTCCCCAGCCAGATTGAAGAAGTTATCATGGCAATGAAAGAAGTTGGGAACAACTATCTGATCGTTGTAGAAAAAGACGGCGCTCTTGACAAGCTGACAGTTAAAACGGAAGTAAGCGCGGAAATTTTCATGGACGACTCCCGTCCGTTGAACGCGCTTAGGGAAAAAATCAAGGATACCTTACAGGCTTCGATATCAATCAACCCAAAAGTAGAACTCCATGAAAGCGGCTCGCTGCCAATCTCCGAAGGTAAAGCTGTCCGCGTAAAAGACAACAGACCCAGGGATGTTTGATAACACCGGATTATCCGCAAAACGCTTATTTGGTTAAAATTTTAGGTTGTTCAAAAATTTTAATTTTTGAAACAAACTTTATTACTTGAGGCTTTTCCAAAATTTCAGTTTTTGGAAAAGGCTCACTTGACAGATTATCTATACTATTGTATAGTATCTTTAAATGGGCGCGGTCGATCTACACGAAAAAATCTCCATACTCTCAGGAGCTGCAAAATATGACGCTTCCTGCGCGACATCAGGAAGTAGCGGGTTTAAAGGCGGGAAAATGGGCGCTACCCTTCCCTCCGGTGTTTGCCACAGTTGGACGCAGGACGGCAGATGCGTAAGCCTCTTAAAAGTGCTCTACTCCAATGCATGTAAATATGACTGCGCCTATTGTGTAAACCGCGCATCGGCTGATATTAAACGATCAAGTTTTACCGTAAAGGAACTTGCAGAGCTGACATGTGAATTTTACAAACGTAACTACATAGAAGGGCTTTTTTTATCATCGGGGATTTTTTCAGACCCCGATATCGTGATGGAAAAACTGACAGAAACTGCAAAAACGCTTCGCACGGAAATGGGTTTCGGTGGTTACATCCATTTAAAGCTTATTCCCGGCACTGGCGAAAAAATGATCCGCGAAGCCGGAAAATGGGCAGACAGGCTCAGCGTTAATATTGAACTTCCCTCCGAAAAAAGTTTAAACTGTCTTGCGCCGGAAAAATCAAAAAAAGATATTATCGGAGCCATGAATGATTTTTCAAATGTAAGATGCGAAACTGAAGAAGCGAAGAAAAAAAGCAGATTCCTTCCGCAGGGGAAAGTTTCATCCCCCTGGTTTTCTCCTGCGGGACAAAGCACCCAGCTTATTGTAGGGGCGACTGGTGAAGACGACAGGCGTATCATAAATTTAACCAGTTCGCTCTACAATAAGTTTTCGCTCAAGCGCGTTTATTATTCTGCATTTATTCATCCTGGAAATTTAACACACAGAACAACCAATACCAATTACGCAGATCCCCGCCTGCCTGAATCAATAAGCCCGCCGCTTGTCAGGGAGCACCGCCTGTATCAGGCTGACTGGCTTCTTCGTTTCTACCATTTCAGCGCGGATGAAATCCTGACTGATGATCAGCCTTTCCTCGACGTTCAACTGGATCCGAAAACAGTTTGGGCGCTTAACAATCTGGATTTTTTCCCGGTAGAAATAAACCGCGCCAATTATGAAACCCTTCTTCGTATTCCAGGCATTGGAGCAAAGACCGCAAGGCGGGTAATTGAGATGCGAAGGTCCCGCAGTTTAACGATTGAAAACCTTCATAAAATCGGAGCGGCGGTAAAACGCGCCCGTTATTTCATGACAGCGTCGGGGAACTATATCGAACGCCCTGATGATCCTGCGCGTATCCGCCGCCTGCTCTCTGATACTGACGGCGCGGGACTCCAACTGCCCCTCTTTGAGTTTTGATAAACATGAATTTGCGCGATTTTTTTTCAGCGTTATGTGATAATAAACCCTGCGGTAGCGGCGATGATTTTTTTAATTTGAATGACGATGTATCCTGCCGGTATGAAAGCACTGACATTGAATTTGTAACATCCTATTTTTCAAACGGGTTTAACCGCTGCCTTCTTGATGCCAGCATGAATGTGTTTTTTAATATTTCATTTAACGCCTTTGATATTTTGCTTCACGCATGGTTAAGCGAACTGCCCGTAGAAAAGGAAATACTGTCTTTCGGCGGAAAAATTTTTGACGCCTGCCGGAATCTTCCCAATCAGGAAGATAAGCAGCGCACGGCAAACAGAATAATCACTGACCGCACTGATTCTGATACCCGTATTGTGTTAAACGCCGCCGGAAAAACAGGACATGAAGTTCACAGGATGATGGGGCTACTTCGTTTTTCCCCTGATCAAAAAGGCGTATTTTCCGCTGAATGCGAACCCGATCATTTTATACTTCCCTGCCTTGGCATGTACTTTACTTCCCGTTTCGGCAAGAGCGCATGGTCTGTCACTGATAAAAAAAGAAGTTTGTCCCTTTCCCGTACTCCCGGAAAAAAAGCAAAAATTTCGATCCTGCATGCAAAAACTTTTTCATGCGAAGAAAATAAAACTGATGACTGGGAAGAACTCTGGAAACATTACCACAAGACGATCAACAATGAAGATCGGAACAATCCCGGCTTACAGCGCCAGTTAATGCCAAAACGCTATTGGAAATACCTACCGGAAAAATAAAATAATCGAGGCTTTCCCAAAACTTCAGCTTTTGGGAAAACTGCCTTAGATTAAAATCTTCATAATTTCGCTCTGTGTAACCATTATGACTGTAATAAATTTTCTATTTATGGTATATCTTTAATTTATGAGGTTAAATTTGCGCAAAAATTCAATTTTTCTTGCTTTTTTTTTGTTTTTTTGCGTTTCCTTATGCATTTTTGCACAGCGCAGCGAACTTACCCTTGAAGATGCCGTTTCACTAGCTTTAAAAAACAACCTTTCCCTTAAAAAAACAGAGATTGACCTTGCTTCAAGCGGTTATTCTGAAAGAAATCTCTGGTCGGAAATTTTCCCGTCCATAAATGCAAACGCCGGTATAGGTTACAGATGGTCTCCGTTCAGTGATCCGGTTCAGACAGCAGGCTACGGCTTTAATTACAGCATCGGTTTCGGCGTCAGTCTCGGTCTTAACGCAGGAATTTCATTTACAATTAAAAGTATACAGCTTGCCCATCAGGGAAATATCCTTAAGTACGAAGACGCGCGCAATCAATTATCAATCCAGATTATAAAAATATTTTTTTCGCTTGTCGCGGAAAAAAACAACCTCCTGTTTCTTGAAGAAGTTTTTTCTCTTGCGCAGAGGCAGTACTCAAGAAGCGAAACGCTTTTCAGAAACGGACTTGTCGGCGAACTTTCTTTCACTCAAAGCCGGCTTGCCCTTGAAAACGCGCGGTACAGTCTCAGCGCGGCAAGAATTGCGCATAACAATAATATGTCTGAATTCTGCGCCATGCTCGGCATCAGCGCAAATGATAATTTGGAGTTGTCCGGTGAAACCAGCCTTGTCAGAATTGAAGCTGACTCGTGCTCCCTCATCCAAAAGTACCTGCCTCTCCGCCCGGATATTATCCGCGGCAATCAGGAAATTGAAAGGCTTGCGATGGCTGAAAGGCAGACCTTCTGGCAAAACCGCGCTCCGTCCCTTAATTTGGGCATTGACTGGAGCAGCTCCAGTTTTGATCCGTTCGCTGATTCGTTAAGCGCAAGCGCACGTCTTTCCATTCCTGTTGATTCATGGATTCCCGGAACCTCAAGATACCAAAGTATAACAAGGGCGTCTGATACGCTTGAAAAAGCGAAGATTGATTTGACTATCGCAGAAAATTCCGCCAAAACGCAGATAAGCTCGCTTTCCGCCCTCCTTCACAATTCGTGGGACAGCATCCTCATTGCGCGCCTGAGTCTTGAAGCCGCGACGCGGAATTACCAGCTGACTGAACACGCGTTTAACAACGGATCAGTTGAATCGCTTGTCCTTGAAGATGCGCGTAACAACATGACAAATGCAAGAGGGCGCTTAATTCAAACGGAACTTTCCTACTTTAACATGATTCTGGATCTGTCCGCCGCGCTTAATATCGACTGGAAAAATCTTATAGATAATTACGGAGTCCAAGGTGAATAAACGAAAAATAATAACAATTGTAATTTTATTCCTTATTGCCGTATTCGCTGTTTTGATTTTTCTGAACATGTTTGTTCCGGAGAATAAGGAAAACAGCGGAATGCAGCAAAGACCCAGGGCATCGGCGACTACCGTTCGTGTTGCGCCTGTATCGCTGGGGACGATTGAAAAAAGCGTTATCATAAACGGAGAAATACTTGCACGTAACCAGGTGACGATTTTTCCTGCTGTCGGGGGAAGGCTCGCGGAGACAAGATTTGCAATCGGAGACAGGGTAAGCCGCGGCGATATTGTGGCGATGATCGATCCTTCAAGACCGGGTGAAGTTTATTCACAAAGTCCTGTTGTCAGCACAGTTTCAGGAACAGTAATAAACGTTCCTTTCAGCGCGGGTGACACTGTTTCAGCGCAGTCAGGAATTTACGCTGTCGGAGATCTTTCTTCCCTTGTCATCGAAACATTTGTACCGGAAAGATTTGCCTCCTCTGTAACAGGCGGTATGAGGGCTCTGGTCTCCCTTGAAGCCGCCGGCGGCGAAACATTTAACGCCGAAGTGTTTGAAGTAAGTCCTGTTTTGGATCCGGTAACAAGGACAATAAAAATACGGCTTCGTTTTATCAATTTGGATCCGCGCATCAAGGCAGGGATGTTTGCGACTATCAGCCTCATTACAAACAGAAAAGTTGATGTTCCTGTCATTCAGAGAACGTCCGTTATCAGCACATACGGTTCCTGGATTGTTTTTGTTGTCGATGAAGACAATATTGCAAGGCGGCGGGAGGTAACTCTCGGACTAGACAGCGAAGATTATGTTGAAATTCTGGGCGGTGTCAGCGTTGGAGAAAATGTTGTAAGCGCAGGACAGAATTTTCTCTCAGACGGCGATCCTGTTCGCATAGCTTTTTAGGCAGCCGGGCTGACTGACGGCCAAAGGAAGGTTTTTAATTTGTGAATATTATTGAATACTCAGTCAAGCGTCCTGTTACAATCGTTATTCTTTTTATACTGATAATAGGCATATCTTTTACTCTTCTTCAAAATCTCACAATGGATTTATATCCTTCCGTTGACAGACCGGTATTATCGGTCTGGACGCGTTTTCCAGGAGCGGGACCCGCCGATGTTGAGAGAAACGTAACAGAGCGCATTGAACGTTCCCTTTCTTCATCAAGGGGGCTTGTGAACATGACGAGTAACTCCCAATTTGAATCAAGTTCGATAAACCTTGAGTTCGCTTACGGCACAGATATGGACAAGGCTGTTAATGACGCGCAGGTTCTTTTAAACAGGCTTGTTAACTCCCTCCCCGAAGGAGTTCAGACTCCGATAGTGCGCCGTTTTGACATGAGCGCGATGCCGATTATGCGCCTTGTTGTCAGGGGAAATTATCCTCCCGATCAACTGCGTCTTTTCGCAGAAGACGAAATACAGTCGGCAATTGAAAGAATTGAAGGGGTCGCCGCCGCTGAAGTTACAGGCGGCACTACCCAGATAGTCAAGGTTGAAGTTTCTCTCAACAGACTTGCCGCTTTTAATCTTACATTGAGCGATATTTCCGCTTCGCTGAAAGGACAGAATGTTCTGTCCTCAGGCGGAAATCTAAGGCGCGGAACTCGCGAATACCAGATAATGACCCAGGAGGAACTTGTAAACATTGAACAGATCAAGCGACTTGCCGTAAGAACGATCAATACACCCAACACCACCCGTTATCAGGTAATCAGAATCGAAGATGTCGCCGATGTATCAATGGGTTACAATGACAACGCTTCCAGGGTTCATGTAAACGGACAAAGCGGAGTTTATATTCAGGTGACATGCGAAAGCGGAAGCAATCAGATCAGCGTATCGGACAGGATTCAGGCGGCTCTTGAAGAGATAAACGATTCCCTTCCGCAGGGAATTACCCTGCAGATTCTTTCAGATAACACGTCCATGATACGGGCTACGTTAAGCCAGGTATACGCAAATGCAATACAGGGCGCGGCGCTGGCAATGATTATACTGATGCTTTTCCTTCGTAATATCAAGGCAACCCTTATCATAGGACTTTCAATTCCGATTTCGATTCTCCTGACGCTTATGTCAATGTCTGTTTTCGGTTTTACCCTTAATCTGATGACATTGACAGGTCTTATCATGGGCATGTGCATGACGCTGGATGCAAGTATAGTAATACTTGAAAACGTACACAGCTACCGCGAAAGAGGCGCAAAAAGCAGCGTCGCCGCAATTCTAGGAAGCCGCGAGATGTTACGCGCAATAACAACATCGACAGTTACGACTCTCTGCGTTTTTATTCCGATAATCATTTACAGGTATGATCTTAAGGAAATGGGGCTTATGTTCAGCGACCTGATATTTACAGTAGTCATTTCATTGTCTGTTTCCCTTGTTGTCGCCGTAACGCTTGTTCCCAGTCTTTCAGGTTCCATCCTCAAATTAAACACAAGAAAACAAAAACCCCTGAAAAACAGAATCGCAAAATTTATTGACGATAAAATTGAATCTTTCCTCAGGCTTCTGGAAAATAAATACAAACAGGCTCTTGTTTACTGCCTTTCGCACAAGCTTGTAATTCTGTCCCTTGTCGTTTTAATTCTTGCGTATTCTCTTCTTCAGTTCGGCGGCATCGGCCTTAACATGTATGTCCGCATGCGCACAGACGATAATATTACACTTAACGTATCACTGCCCAGGGGAACCGCTATAGATGTAACGGAAAAAGTTTTATTTGACATTGAAGAGGTTGTTAAACACGAAGTGCAGGGTTATAATAACATAATTCTGACAGCCTCTCGCAGCGGAACAAACCAGGGGTCTATTCAGCTTACCCTTCCCCCTCCTTCCCGGCAGACAGATACGCCTGATGATATAATCAGAAAACTTACTCCCCTTCTTAACTCAATTCCCGGAACACGGATTAGCTTCAGGGCCGGGCGTGGAATGGGAAGTTCATCTCCTATTGTCGTAGCTGTCAGCTCAAAAAATTACAGCGCTTTAATGGCGACAGCCGTAGATATCCAGCACATAATGATGAATTATCTGCCGGAAATAGAAAATCCAACCGTAAATCTTGACGAAGGAGCGCCTCAACTGCTTATAGAAATTGATCGTGACCGCGCTTCCAGTTTCGGACTTTCCCTTTCCGCCATCGCCCAGGAAATACGCGCGGCAATAGACGGAGAGACAGCGACAACCATGAGTCACGGAAGCAGACTTTTGAATATACAGGTGCGTCTTAGGGAAGAAGACAGGCAGGGACTTCCCAATCTAGACGCAATTTCTGTCATCAGCCGCAACGGAACGCGCGTCCCGCTTTCCAATGTCGCCAACATTTCCGAAGGAAGGGCTCCATCTTCAATCCGCCGCGAAAAACAGGAACGCGTTCTTCGCGTAACAGGAGGGCTGGAGCCCGGAATTGCCGTCACTGATATGCAGCGCCGTCTTGAAGAAACAATAAGGGATCGCCATGTTCCGCACGAAGGGGTGACGATACGTTATTTGGGTGAAGCGTCGGAAATTCAATCCTATACAAATCTGTATTTAATAATTGTACTGACGGCGGTTTTCCTGATATTCGGCATAATGGCAAGCCAATTTGAATCATTTGTCGATCCGTTAATAATTATTTTTTCGATACCTCTCCTTTTCATAGGAGTAATATGGATATATAAATTTTCTGCGCAGGCCATGACAATGTTCTCTATAGTGGGGATCATTGCCTGTGTAGGAGTTGTAATAAATAACGGTATTGTGCTTGTTGATTACACAAATACCCTGTGTGCGCGGGGCATGACAGTTCTGGATGCCGTTACGGAAGCTGGCAGAAGGCGTCTGCGCCCGATTTTAATGACAAGCCTTACCACAATACTCGGCATGGCTCCCATCGCATTTTTCCCCGGAGAAGGAGCGGATACAATTCAGCCTATCGGAAAAACATTTGTCGGCGGACTGATGGTAAGCACGTTCATGACAATCTTTATTACGCCGATTATGTATTCAGTTTTTAATTCGTGGCGCAGCAAAAAAAACAAAATGAAACTGCCGTCAGGCGCGGAACAGGAATCTCCTGAAAATGCAGAAGATTAAAGCTGTCATTGCCGGGCTTGGACGCATAGCGTCGCTTCTTGAAGAAGATTCCCTTCGCGAAAAACCCTGTACACATGCCGGCGCAATTGCAGCTAACAGCGGTTGCATGCTCGCCGCGGGCTGCGACATTGACGGGGAGCGCCGAAGTCTTTTCTCTGAAAAATGGAATGTTCCTGTTTTTCAAAACGCTCAGGAAATGCTATTAAGCCAAAAACCAGATATTCTTGTAATAGCAACTCATCCGGACAGCCATTACTTTTACTGCAGGCTTGCTTCAGATATGCAGGTTCCTGTTGTTCTATGCGAAAAGCCTCTTGCAGATAACCTTAAGGATGCACGAAAGATTGCGTATCTTTCCCGGAAGGGAAAAACAAAAATCATCGTAAATCATGAGCGCCGTTATTCGCTTGATTATATCCGCGTTAAAAAAATTCTGGAAGAAGAAAAATATGGTTCCCTTGCCTCCGTCCGCGCGGTTCTGTACATGGGAAAAACAAGAAGGCTTATTGATCAATTTTGGCATGACGGAACTCATCTTGCGGACACAATTATGTTTCTAACTGGCGGCATACTTAAACACAGGCGAAGATGGGGAGCGAAACTTTCTTCGCATAACGGAACCGCCTGGCTGGAAGGTGAACTATATCCAAATTCGTTGCCGCCAGAGCGTAAAAACGCGGAAAAAATTAAACCTATTCCGGTTATTTTGGAAATTGGCTCAGGACGGGATCATTTGGTTTTTGAGATTGAATTTTCCTGCGAAAAAGGACGGCTTCGTATCGGGAACGGCGTTTTTGAAGTCTTCGAAAGCGTTCCAAGCCCTTACGCGGAAAAATTCCGTTCATTAAAAGACACAGGCGAAAAATTCAGCGGTCCTACAGGATATTTCGCCAACATGCTGGAAGACGCAGTCTCCTGTGTACGCAATTCGCAGCTTTCGCCTGTATCCGGAGCAATCGACGGACTGAGAGTAATAGAATACCTAAGCAGCGTTAAAAGGTGGCGGTAATTTCGGAGAGGGGGGATTTGAACCCCCGACATCCTGGTCCCAAACCAGGCGGAATAGCCACTATCCAACCCTCCGGTACGGAATAATGATATTGATTTTTACTTTTATAATCAATACAACAAAAAAAAATCCTGATTTATCCATGCCGGATTAATCAGGATATAGCGGCGATAGGACTCGAACCTGCGACCGAACGGATATGAGCCGTTTGCTCTACCACCTGAGCTACACCGCCATGTACCGCACAATATATAATAATTCCAAAAAAGTGTCAACATTACAGGATAAACCTGCACTCTTTTTACAAGTACTGCTTTTTTCCGTGTTTCTGTGTTAAATTTTTTTTGGAAAATTTTTTAAATCAGCTTGAATTCTTTTGCCGCAACGCTGAGCAGTTGATTCCATCGGGGACCGTTCAGGTATTGCCTGCGGGTTTCAATATCTTCTATGCGTCCTGCGCGCCGCTGAAGCCGCTTAAAAGCCATGCTGACCGCGGTGCTTAAATCAACCATATCCGCTCCTGTCTGTTCGAGGACCATGTACTTCGCAAAGAAATAAAAAGCGTCCCATGGATCAATTTCGCATAAATTTTCATCACGAATAATGTTTTGAATTCCCTGTATGGCGTCATCAATTCCTCCGGCAGAAACTTTGCATAATGCAAGCGAATAAAAAAGACAGATCATTCTGTTTTGTATTTCACCGTTCGTAAAATAAAGATACTCGCATTGCGCAAATCCGCTGCTCCAGTCCGCCTGCTCTGTGTAAAGAAAGTTTTTTTCAGCCGGCTGCCTGATTGAATTTGCAAGCTCCAAAACCTTTCTGTATTCGCCTGAAAAATAAGCCGCTTCTATTTCAAAAAAATCATTATCAAAACTTGAGCCTGCGGGTTTTGGAGTATCAGGATATCCGATATATACCTTGCTGCGGTATATCCACGCGCTTAATAAATCGTCTTTTTCCTTTGATCTTTTTCCAAATGGCGTATATTTAATAAATTCAAATATTTCAAGCGCGTTCTGATAATATCCAAGTTCAAACTTTATTCTTCCTTCAAGAAAATAACTTCTATCAGCCCATTCGCACCTTCCGGCTTCAAGCGATTTCTCAATCGCTTTCTGAATAAATTTTGACGCGCTGTAAATATTTCCGTAGAGAAATTGCGCTGCCGCCGCGTAATAATACGATATTGACAACTCATTGTAGTTTCCGATTTTCTCAGCATTTGAAAGTGCAAATCCGATATATTCAATTGTTTCCAGAGGTTTTTGCTGCAAAAGACATACAAGGGAAAACATACGGTACGCCTGCGGCAGGCAGAAGGCATTATTGTCCTGTCCTATTAAAACAGCTTCTTTTGCTTTTTTCAGCGCTTCGTTTCTTTCGTTCTTTCCGAGATACCATGAGCTGAAATTAATATATATCTGAGCTTTTAATACAGGACTTGATTCAAAATGTTTGTTTATATTATCGTCGGTGATTTTACAAAAAACCTTCGCAATGTCTTCGGCGCCGCCGGAATGCAGCGCCATTGAAGTATCAAAGATATATCTCATTACTGTTTCTTTTTCCTGAACAATCCCGGTGAATTGCCCGTTTGTCATTGACGTTTTAATTCCTGTAACAGTATTGTTGATAACATCCGATAAAAATGATTTTAAAAGAAGCGTTTCATCGACATTATTCAAACCATCAAGACCGGAAATTATCGATAAAAGACGAAAACAGGGATTTAAATTCTGCCGTTTTGCCCAGCTTAAGAGACGGCTGCAAACAAGCTCTTTTACCTTGCCTGCCCTCTGTTCCAGAACAGCCGCAGAATATTCATCCATGTGTCTGTTAATGATTTTTGGTTCGTAAATATTGTCAATTAATCTTAGGCTTACAAGAATCGAAAAAGCCCTGTTAATCATAACGGTATTTACATCGCTTTCCTCAAAAAGACGGGTGAATATTTCAGGAGAAAAATATTTTCCGAAATATGAAATCGAATAAATTATTTCCCATAATTCGGTTGAAAGCCTCGGAAATGCCATCCTCTGCCTGTTTTTATCGTCAATATTCAGTGTTTTTTTGAATAATGTTTCCCAGTTTCTGAGCTTGTCCTGCGAAATCTCATTATCCGCAATTCCAAAAACCGTAAACTCCCTGATATTTTCCTTTTTGATCACTTCCATGGTTTCAAGGATAATATCAGCGATTATCTTGCTTGCAAAATTCATGTTTTCCAAAACCAGAATCGGCGTGCGTTTTTTCCTTAAAGCGGCATAAAGATAGTTTCGCATAATAAGATACAGAAAACGCCTGATACAGCGGATTGTATATTCGCTGACCTCATCCCTGATTCGTTCACGGAACAGAAGTTCCCATAATCTGTCAATTTCTTCCAGTTCGGTATTTTGCCTCGCTTCCGTTTTTTTCGTTTTTTCCGCATCCAAAACTGTACGGATTTTAAGGGACCATGTGTCAACGATAGAGCCGATCCCTATACTGCCGAAACTTATCGACAGCACAGGAAAATCATTATTCAAGTATCTGCAGTAATTGTATAATCCCGATCTCGCCTGCGCGTATTCAAAAGCGATCATCATTATGTTTTTATCTTCGCTCTGTTCGAATAATCTGGTTATCTCATCCTGTAAATCCAAATCATCCTTTATCGTGCTGTTGAAATTTTTTAATTCATTAATCCGGTAGAAACTTCCGCTTGAATACTTATGCCTCTTCATTCCTTTCAGCCACTGTGAAGGTTTTTCAAATTTCGCATAAGGAACAAATTTTTTTGCAGATTTATCGTCAATAAAAACGCCGCTGTGATTTGCAAGGAAACGGCTTAAAAGTTCCGGAGAATTCGGGATTTTACTTGTGATAACAAGCGAATAACCGAAATATTCCCTGGAGTTTTCCATAATTTTTTTCAGGTTTTCAATCAGGATATAAATATCAAGCCAGAAACCAATCGATTCTTCATCAAAAATCGCTGAAATTACAAACCTGTCTCCCGTTATTTTACCGCCTGCGTCATTAATAGCGCGGATAAGGGTTTCATCAAGCTGCCTTATAATATCCGGTCTTGTCCGCTTTAATTGCGACTTGAATTTCAGGAAAAAGAACAAAAAAATCATATTATTACCTTATCGGCATTTTCCGTCTCTTTATATTGATGGAAATTTCTGTATATAATACCATAATGGACCTGAATCAAACGCACTCTTCTGACCGTGTTCAAATTGCCTTTTTCGGACGCCGGAATGCCGGTAAATCAAGCCTTGTTAATGCCGTAACAGCCCAAAAATTGGCAATTGTAAGCAGTATAAAGGGAACTACAACCGATCCTGTGTTAAAATCCATGGAACTTCTTCCCGTAGGTCCTGTTGTTATCATTGATACTCCTGGTTTTGATGATGAAGGGATGCTCGGAGAACAGCGCGTTAAAAAAGCAAGGCAGATTCTTAATAAAACCGATGTTGCGATCCTTGTCCTTGACGGTGAAATTCATTCCGATTTTGAGCCTGAAACACGGCTTATTGATCTTTTCAGAGAAAGAAATGTACCTTATTTGATTGCGCGAAATAAAACCGATATTTTCCCGGATGAAAGGAAGTTACCTGATTTTTTTACTGATGTGCTTTCGGTAAGCGCAAAAACAGGCGTCAACGTCAATTTATTAAAGGAAAGAATAGCGTCTCTTGCCGTTAAAGATGAATCTGATAAAAAACTTATAAGCGATCTTGTCAGTCCCAATGATTTTATCGTTCTTGTAATTCCTATTGATAAAGCCGCGCCGAAGGGACGTATTATTCTCGCGCAGCAGCAGGTGCTGCGGGACGCACTTGACTCAGGCTGCGTAGTAATCGCAGTAAGGGAAACTGAACTTGAAGAAACGCTTTCCGGACTCGGCAAAAAGCCGGCTCTGGTGATTACAGACAGTCAGGTATTCGGCAGGGTTTCGCAGATTGTTCCAGAGGATATGCCTCTTACTTCCTTCTCGATCATATTCGCGCGTTACAGGGGTTTCCTTAAAAGCGCGGTGAATGGCGTTGAAGCGATCGATGAACTAAAAGACGGCAGCAAAGTTCTTGTCTGCGAGGGGTGTACGCATCACAGACAATGCGACGATATAGGCACGGTTAAACTTCCCTGCTGGATAGAAGAACATATTTCAAGGAAGCCTGTTTTTGAATTTTGTTCGGGCGGCGATTTTCCTGAAGATGTTTCCAGGTACAGCATTATCATTCACTGCGGCGGATGCATGTTAAACCAGCGTGAAATGTCATACAGAAAATATCACGCGGAAAAAAACAATATTCCTTTTACCAATTACGGTATAACCATCGCGCATATAAAGGGAATCCTGAAGCGCAGTATTGAAGTGTTTAAAAAATAATGGAGTTGTCCGGAAACTTCAGTTTCTGAACGGCTTCCATACAAAAAATTATTTTTTGCAGCCTGAGTACCAAAGGTACTAAAGCGGGAAAATGCAAGACTTGCATGACAACTAACCGGGTTGCAGGACAAGTCCAGTGTGTGCGTAAGGAGAATACTGCATCATGGTTAAAAATCTCACAGTCGGCAATCCTTTAACTGTAATTCTTGTTTTTACCATTCCTCTTTTTTTCGGGAATTTATTTCAGCAGTCGTACAATATTTTTGATACTTACATCGTCGGACGGACAATCGGTCTTGGCGCTCTTGCATCGGTCGGCAGTACGGGAAGCATCAATTTTTTGATATTGGGCTTTATAAACGGTTTCGGAATAGGAGCCGCCGTCATCACTTCCCAGCGTTTCGGCGCCGGAGATATAAAAGGCGTAAAAAAAAGTTTCGCGGCAACGATTATAATAAGCATAGGGCTTGCTGTTGTTTTGACATTTATAAGCGTTCTATCAGCCCGTCCCTTGCTTGAGTTTCTGCAGACACCCGCAGAAATTATTGATAATGCGCATATTTACATCATTACAATCTTCTGGGGAATTCCGACAGCCATGTTTTTTAATCTTTTCGCCAATATTCTGCGCGCTGTAGGCGACAGCCGCACTCCTTTATATTTTCTTGGTATCGCCTGTATCCTGAATATTCTGCTTGATCTTTTTTTTATTCTTGTTTTAAAAAAAGGACTGCGCGCAGTCGCGCTTGCTACAGTTATATCACAATTTGCGGCAGGCTCTTTATGCCTTGTTTTCATCATAAAAAAAATGCCGATACTGCATATAACTTCCGCAGAATGGCGCATTGATTTAAAGGAAATAACCAGCCATCTCAAAATAGCGCTTCCTGTCGGATTTCAAATGAGCATAATCGCCATCGGATCAATAACCGTAACGTACGCGCTTAACCAGCTTGGCACATCGGCTGTAACCGCGTTTACCGCAGCCAACAGAATCGACGTTATCGCCTTCATGCTGCTAATGTCTTTCGGCGGAGCAATGACAACGTATACCGCCCAGAACTACGGCGCCCGTCAAATCGGCCGCATTCGTAAAGGCATAGCGCAGGTATCGATCATTGCCGTCATTTACTGCGTAACGATCGCGCTTGTTTTTTTATTCTCCGGTTATTTTTTTCCGGGCATTTTCCTTGGATGGGATTCCATCGAAATACTTTCAATGGCGCATACATATCTAATTATAAACAGCAGTTTTTATATTCTACTAGCCATGCTTTTTATTATCAGACAGTCGCTGCTTGGTCTTGGAGACAGCGTAACGCCGACAATCGCCGGTATTATGGAACTTGTAATGCGTATTTTCGCCGCCATTATTCTCGGCAGAGCGGTTGGTTTTACAGGCATATGCTGGGCAAATCCTCTTGCCTGGGCGGGCGCGTTGGTGCCTTTGGTCATCGCCTTTGTTATCCGTATGAAAAAACTGAATTTTTGAAAAGACCTCATACTGACAAACATTATTTACATCATTATAATTATCCGGATGGAACTGAATTTTATTAATCAAAAATATATTCTTGATCTTCTTGAAAACGCAAAAAATGCAAACGATGAAATAATCAGTAAAGCGCTTGATAAAGCGGACAGCGGAGAAACTCTTGCTCACAGCGAGATTGCCGCTCTATTAAAAACGGAAAATACGGAATTCATTGAACGGATTTATAAAACAGCCGGAAAAATAAAAAGGCGAATTTACGGAAACAGGATTGTCATGTTCGCGCCTGTTTATGTGAGCGATTATTGCGTAAACCGCTGCACGTACTGCAGTTTCAATCAATCACATGATTTTATACGCAGCAAACTCACAATGGAGCAGCTCCGCGAAGAAGTGAAAATTCTTGAAAAAATGGGACATAAACGTCTTGCGCTTGAAGCAGGCGAATCTGAAAAGGAGTGCTCCATTGATTATATTCTTGATTGCATAAAAACAATATATGAAATGAAATTTGAAAACGGAGAGATACGCCGCATCAATGTTAATATAGCGGCAACTACAGAAGAAAATTATAAAAAATTAAAAAACGCAGGCATTGGAACTTACATATTGTTTCAGGAGACATACAATGAAACTGTATATAATAAATTTCATGTTTCAGGACCGAAGAAGGATTTTAACTGGCATCTTAACGCCTTTGACCGTGCGCAGAACGCGGGAATTGACGATGTAGGAGGCGGCGTTCTTTTCGGTTTATCTGATCCTTATTTTGATGTCATGGGGCTTTTGCTTCATAACGAGCATCTTGAAAAAAAATACAATACCGGCTTTCACACGATCTCTGTTCCGCGTTTATGTCCTGCTTCGGGAATGAACATCAATGATTTTTCAAATCTTGTTGATGATGAAACCTTCGCGAAAATCACAGCAGTAATCCGTATTGCTGTTCCCTTTACAGGCATGATTCTTTCAACAAGAGAAAACCGCGATATGCGAAGAAAACTCCTGCAGCTTGGAATATCGCAGATAAGCGCAGGCTCCGCTACCGAGGTCGGCGGCTATCAAAAAAGACGGCGAAATGAAATAATAACCCCTCAATTTTTCGTTAACGATGAAAGAAGCGCCGTTTCGATCATAGGAGAACTTATTGACGACGGATACATTCCAAGTTTCTGCACAGCCTGTTACAGAAGCGGCAGAACGGGAGACAGATTTATGTCCCTTGCGAAATCAGGGCAAATCGGGAATGTATGTCTTCCGAACGCGCTTATGACTCTCTGCGAGTACTCCATTGATTACGGCGATGCTCATTTCAGGGAGAAAGCCGCCTCCATGATTAAAAATGAAATCCCCAATATATCAAATGAATCAGTCAGACGCAAAACGATAAAAAACTTAGAAAAAATAAGCACAGGTCAGCAGCGGGATTTTTTTGTATAGAAAAAATTGACAGACGCCGGATTCGAACCGGCCGCCTTCAGCTCCGGAGGCTGACGCTCTATCCAAATGAGCTAGTCTGTCTTAAGTGTTTTAAAATCTATATTAAATAACATTAATGGTCAATATTTAGTGTCTGCCCATAAAGTTGGTTACTTTACGGACAGACTCTATTTAAACTCTTTCTGTCGTGTCAAATACCGTGCTTCCAAGTTTATACTGCCCTGGATCAATATTGCTTCGGTATTTTTCAAGCGCTTTTTTTTCAGCGTCGACTTCGTTAAAAGAATAAAAAATCTCTCCTGTTTCGCTCTGTTCAACTTCGACATTTGATACAGCTGCGAATTCTTTTATCAGGCGATCCTGTGCGCCGCTGATATCTTTCGGGGAGAATTCATCAGAGGGGATTTTAATTTTACCGGTTTGAAAATTAAAAGGATTTGACCATATTTTATTAAACCCCAGTTTTTTATAATTGGAAAATTTTATGCTTTCATTTTCCTTTTTTAAGAGGCAGCTGCGCACAGCGGGAATTATCCAGAAAAGAAGGGAAAAAATAAACGGGACTATTCCCAAACCGATAAACATAACAAACGCAGGATACTGTGTGAATAATTCAAACAGCATATGGGTAAAAGCGTAAAGATAGGACGCACTTTCATACTGCGCCTGGGTTACAAGCATGCCTGTATTAAGCGAGTTGAATAAAAAATATGAACCGAAGACAAGATTTACAGCATTAATAATGATAAACCAGACATTCATCTTTTTACTGTTAAATGAAAATATTTTAAGATGTTTTACTATAGGCGATAATTCCGCGTAATTTTTTGAATCTGCGCGTAACAGAAGATCGTCAAAACGGTAGACGATAGTTCCTTCATCTGTCGGTTCAGGGCTGCCGCTGAAACGTGAACAGAACGAGAGCAGACCCTCTTGGGCTTCGAGACTGTTTTTGCCGGTGAAAATCATATACTCGGCAAGAGATATTACTCCCCTGTTTGCCTGAATATATGAAATAACGGCTTTGTCTTCATTTTCCTGCCAGTCCTTATCGGCATCCTCTTCACCGAATACAAAAGAAAAAATCGCTTTGTGCATGGCTCTTGTATTCTTTTTTTTGACATAAACCTGGGCATAACCGCGGGGTTTTGTCATCTCCTGTAAAAACCAAATCCTCCATATAAGCGTAAACAGGTCAAATCCAAAAAAGGATCCTCCTCTTCTGTTATCAGACGATTTTGACTGCGCGGCGATTGATATAAAGATACTTCCGAGAATAAGCGCTATAAACAGCAGAAAATACCCTATCAACATCATCATTATCCAGAATTTAAAAAGAAAAACCAAAACGGTTTTTGAAACTTTTTTAAAAACTGAAAACGCTTTTTTTATTTTTACGCCCGCTCCCCGGTAGCGGCTGGAAAAACCATTCGGAAAATTGTAAAGTATCTCTCCTGATTCCTTTACCTGAAGATGCGCTGAATATTCATCAGCAGCTTTTGGAAGCAGTTCGCGCACTGTTTCAAGAGGAAGAGCGGTATCTGCACATAAATCGGCGGCGGTTGTTCCTTTCTTCCTTTTTTTCAGGGTATTAACAATTTTCCCGTAATCGCCGTTCATGAACTGATTATAATGGATTTACCTATTGAAAAAAAAGGGATGTTTGTTTATTATTTCGAAAAAGGGAGGGTTAATGCCGCTTTTACCGGAGATTAAAGGACGATCCCTTATAGAACCTGAAGATTTTTCCCTTTTGGAAATGGAAAATCTTTTTTCTCTCGCGGAAAAAATTGAAAATAACAAAGATTACCTTCGCGAAAGCTGCCGAGGCAGACTTCTTGCCTCACTTTTTTTTGAACCGAGTACAAGAACCCGCCTGAGTTTTGAAGCGGCAATGCTGCGCCTTGGCGGAAGCTGTTTAGGTTTTGCCGATCCCGGCTCAAGTTCGGCGGCAAAGGGTGAAAGTCTTGCCGATACAATACGAATGGCGGCAAGTTATGCTGATGCCATTGTAATGAGAAGCCCCAAGGAAGGTGCCGCTCTTCTTGCTTCCCGTTATTCTGAAGCACCTGTCATAAACGCCGGAGACGGAGGTCATCATCATCCAACGCAAACCCTCACAGACCTTTTGACAGTAAGGCAGCTTCTGGGAAGGATTGAATCGTTTACAATCGGTTTTTGCGGAGACCTGAAATTCGGGAGAACAGTGCATTCCCTCGCAAAAGCCCTTGCGCGTTATAAAAATATCAAAATGATTTTTATATCTCCTTTGGAACTTGTAATTCCTGAATACATTAAGGGAATCCTTAAAAAAAATAATGTTGAATTTAATGAAACCGAAAGTCTTGAAAAATCAGTGGGTGAAATTGACGTCCTTTACATGACAAGGGTTCAAAGGGAAAGATTTTTCAATGAGGATGATTATATCAGGCTGAAAGATACATATGTTTTGAATACAGAAAAAATGTCAGCGGCAAAAGAAAAAATGATAATCCTTCATCCTCTTCCCAGAGTTAATGAAATTGCAGTTGAAATTGATACTGATCCAAGAGCGGCGTATTTTAAACAAGCGAAATACGGAATGTATGTCCGCATGGCTTTACTGGCTTCAATTCTGGGAGCGCTCTGATGTTAAACATTGATGAAATAAAAAACGGCATCGTAATCGATCACATTAAAGCGGGACTTGGCATTCGTATTTATAACTGGTTGAACCTCGACAAAACTCCGCACAATGTCGCATTTGTCGCAAACGCAGCCTCTTCAAGAAGCGGACGCAAGGATATTATTAAAATTGACAATACCATCTCCATAAACTTTGATGTTCTCGGACTGATCGATCCCAATATAACCGTTAACATTATCGAAAATGAAAAAATAAAGAAAAAAATCAAACTTCAGCTTCCGCAGAAAGTAGAAAACGTATTAATATGCAAAAATCCCCGCTGTATAAGCTCAACCGAAAAATATATTTCACATATCTTTCATCTTGAAAATCCTGTAAGCCGTACGTACCGCTGCGAGTACTGCGATGAAATAATTTTTGCCGGAGATTTTAAATGACGCCCGCCGTTGATCTGTTATATGAAGCTGTCGCAGAAAAAGGGCATGTATGTATCGGTCTTGATACCGCCGCTGATTATGTTCCCTCACGCGAAAGGCGCAGAGCGGCAAATGACGCCGAGGCTGTTCTTGCGTTTAACAAGGCGCTTATTGACACATCTGCGGAAGCAGCCGCATGTTTTAAGGTGCAGATTGCCTGTTACGAAGAAATGGGAGTCGCGGGACTCCGTGCCTACAGTGAGACCTTAAAATATATCCGCAGTAAAGGATGCCTTGTAATCGCCGACATTAAAAGGGGCGATATCGCCGATACCGCGCAACGTTACGCGAAAGCGCACTATTCCGGCGATTTTGAAGCGGATTTTGTCACTTTAAACCCCTATATGGGAATGGATTCAATTGAACCCTGGCTTAAGGAAGCGAAATCCAGGGGAAAAGGAGCTTTTGTAATAATGAGAACAAGCAATCCCGGCATGAAGGATTTTGAGTATCTTGATCTTGCAAATGGGAAACGTCTTTATCATACAGTCGGAGAGAAAATATCTGATCTTGCCGGAGAGCATAAAGGCGAAAACGGTTACGGCTTGTTCGGAATTGTCGTAGGCTGTACGCAAAGAGAGGAAGCTTCCTTTATAAGAAAGACATGCGGCAATCTTTTTTTTCTTGTTCCGGGTTACGGCGCCCAGGGAGGCGCAGCCGGAGACGCGGCGTTGCTTTTAAAAGACGGAAACGGCGGCGTTGTAAACGCTTCGCGTTCAATTATCACCTCCTGGCAAAAGGAAGAAAATCCGGATAATGCGGACAACGCTTTTGCCGCTTCCTGCGCGTACAAAGCTGCTGTAAAAATGCGCGATGAAATATTATCTGAAATAAACAATTGAAGCTGTTTCAAAACTTCATTTTTAGGGTTGGTTCAATTTCTTTATGATTTAATCCGGAGAATTATCTTGAAAAAAAGTTTGGATTGCATAGTTAAAAATAATATCCAGGTAAATGATGATTTTTTTATACTGGAAGCAGGCTGGGAAGGTGTTCCACCAAAAGCCGGGCAGTTTTTCATGTTAAAGCCGCAGCGCACTTCTGTTTTTCTTCCGCGCCCTGTCAGCGTCTTTGAGTATGACCCTTCCGGAAAAGTGATAAAATTCCTTATTGTAAAAGTCGGAACAGGAACAAGGGAAATGGCGCTTCTTGAAACAGGAGAAATATTAAAGCTGACAGGTCCTCTTGGAAATTCATGGGCTTCTTTTCTGCCTGATTCCAAAAAAAGCAGGATCGCTCTTGTCGGCGGAAGCGCGGGAATCGCTCCTCTTGCCGCATTAATCGCTGAAAATCAAAACATGGATTTTCATTTTTACGCCGGTTTTAAAAACGGTTTTACAAACAAGGAAAATGAAAACACTGTTCTCGGTTCCGCTTTAAAAGCGCAAAAACTTGTAATTACAGCTGAAGACGGAGTAAACGCAGTACAAGGACGGGTTATTGATTTTATTGACATCAAAGAAAATTACGATGCTTTATTGGCATGCGGATCAAGAGAGATGATAAAAGCAGCGGTGAAATTCTGCGAAACAGCGAATATTCCCTGTTATGTGTCAATTGACAGCAGGATGGCGTGCGGAGTCGGCGCCTGTCTTGGCTGCACGGTAAAAACCAAAAACGGAAACCGCAGCTGCTGCGCGGACGGTCCTGTTTTTCCGGCGGGAGATTTAATCCTTGATGAATGAAAATATTGACTTATCCGTAAACATATCTGGCGTTATTCTAAAAAACCCTGTAATCGCCGCCTCCGGAACCTTTGGCTATGGGCGTGAATATTCGGATATTTTTGACGTTTCCCGGCTTGGAGGCATCTGCACAAAGGCTCTTACCCTTTTTCCGCGTTCAGGAAACAGCGGGATGCGTATCTGGGAAACAACGGGCGGTATTCTGAATTCGATTGGGCTTGAAAATCCAGGCATTCCTACTTTCCTTGAAAAAGAACTGCCTTTCCTCACGGGTTTGGGACCGGCGGTAATCGCCAATCTTTCAGGTTCCGATGCTGACGAATATATAAAGGGCGCGTCTCTTTTAAATGAAACGTGCATTGACATGATCGAACTTAATATCTCCTGCCCCAATGTTAAAAAAGGAGGGATGGCTTTCGGTCTTGACGCGCAAACAGCCGGTTCTCTTGTTTCTGAAGTCCGACGCGCATGCGCCGATAAACCCCTTATTGTAAAACTTTCGCCTAACGCTCCCTTTCTGTCTTCTGTCGCTCTTGCCTGCGTTAACGCAGGAGCCGACGCTTTGTCTCTTGTTAATACGTTTAAGGCTATGGCAATAGATACCGGCAGCCGGAAACCTGTTTTTGACAATATAACAGCGGGGCTTTCAGGACCTGCCGTAAAACCTATTGCTCTTCGCATGGTTTGGGAGCTTTTCAGCGATTTAAAAAACGCAAACGCGCAGGTTCCCGTGATCGGTATCGGCGGAATTTCAAATTTCAACGACGCTCTTGAATTTCTTATGGCTGGAGCCTGCGCGGTTCAGACAGGTTCCGCTGTCTTTTCCAATCCTCATGCAATGATTGAAATAATTGATTGTCTACAGAATTACATGAAAAACAATAAAATAAAATCGTTAAGTGAAATATCAATAAGGAATTAGCATTTATGGAAAAAACAACGGAGTTACTGCGCGAAACAGGCGCCATGCTTGAAGGACATTTTCTTTTAAGTTCAGGAAGACACTCTGACAGGTATTTTCAATGCGCGAAACTTTTGCAATACCCTGAAAAAGCGCAGGCTGTATTTGAGGATGTCGTAATTAAAATAAAAGAAGATATAAAAAACGGAAAACTCAAAATTGATTTTGTAGCAGGACCTGCCATGGGCGGTATTATCGCCGCGTGGGAGATAGCCCGCCAGCTTTCCCTTCCTGCCATTTTTACGGAGAGGGATGAAAACGGAGTAATGTCAGTGAGGCGCGGATTTGAAGTAAAAAACGGTCAAAATGTTTTAATCGCCGAAGATGTTGTAACAACCGGAAAATCATCGCTTGAATGCGCCGCCGCTCTTGAAAAATCTGGGGCTGTAATATCTTCTCTTGCCTGCATTGTGGACAGAAGATCAGAAGAGGCATCCGATATTTTATGGCCGTTCTATCCTTCTGTCAGGCTTACAGCCGGTAACTGGGACGTATCCGAATGCGCATTATGCAAAAAGGGAATTCCAGCCGTTAAACCAGGCTCAAGAAAAATCTGAAATATCTTTTCGGAAGTCTTTCCGTAAAGTAACCGACATTATAAACAGAATCTATTTACTGGACTTGTTCGACAACCCGGTTGGTTGTCTACAAGTCCTGCATTTTTTCAGGCTAAAGCTTTACAAAAATGCATTTTTATAAAGAAGTTGTTCAATAACTGAAGTTATCGAACAACTTTATTGTTTTTTACCATTTGTTTTTTCAAACTGGACATATCTTTCGCAAGAGGTGCTGTAAATGTCTGACCTGAAGGTAAAGTGACTTCGTAAGCGTGAAGCCCAAGTCTTGATAATAAAGGTTTTTCATCGTAAGGATCGCCCCTGTATGAACGTTTGAACGACGACAGCTTAACAGGATTTTCTTTCCCGTATAAACCATCGCAAACAACAGGATGACCCAGTGCGGCGGCATGCACTCTTATCTGATGTATTCTTCCTGTTTCAGGAAAAACTTCCAGAATACTGTAATTTCCCGCGTTCGCAGTGCATAAAAAACGCGTTAACGATTTTTTCCCCCTGTACTTATCAATAATTGTCTGATGTTTTTTATTGCCGTCCGGAACAAGAGGTAAATCGCAGATTGTCTCTTTCCATGACGGTCTGCCGCGTACAATGGCAATATATTTTTTAATAACTTCCCTTTGCTCAAAGGCAAGCGAAAGTAATTTATGGTTTCCCCTGTCTTTTGCGAATATAATTAATCCCGATGTCTCTTTATCAATCCTGTGAACTGTAAAAACTTTTGTTATATTCAAGTCTTTTTCAATAAGTTTATCAAGCCTGTCTTTCGCTTCATCCCATCGATCCTGACCTACAGAAATTCCTGATGATTTATTTACCGCTATGATACGCGCATCTTCATAAACAATTTCATAAGGAGGCAGAGATTTCAATTTTTTTCCCGGGCTGATTTATTGCGGCTGTTTAACGTTCCCAAAATCAAGGTGCGGTATAACAGGAGTCGATTTGGAAGCGGCTTTATTTTCCATCATTATCGCGTCAAAAACTTCCTGTCTGAAAACTTTTACTTTTTTCGGAGCGTCAATGCCGATTCTGACCTGATCGCCGCGGATTTCAATAATTGATATTGAGATATCGTCTCCAATTACAACTTTTTCGTTTATTTTTCTGGAAAGTATCAGCATTTATTTCCCCGACTCTTTAAATTCAGCCATGATATCATGTTTGGTTTTCCATTTGTTGTCAGACAGAACTCCCTGCATGCCTTTCATTTTTTCCCTGTTAATCACAAGAGGTCCCTGAAGGTTAGCTGTCAATGAACTTCCGTCCTGGGGAATCGTTACAATTACAAATATCAGCGCTTTTTCAGGAGATGTAATTCCTATGTCCGCAAGATCTTCATTGCTGAGGTTAACTTCATAATCAGGACGGAAAAGAAAGGGGTTAATAAGGATAAAAGCTATTTCCTGATCATCAAGCGACTGAAGCCAGTAAAAAGGTTGATGTTCAGCGTCAAATAATATAAAATTTTTATAATCCTCAAATCCAAAAAGCCCCAGAGGAATTTCAAGTTTCTGTTTATCATCAAGTTCAATCCGGCCAAAGGCCTTGGTATTTACCGTCATTATCAACTCCGTATCAGTATTTTACAGCATTACCGCAAAAAATCCAGTAAGGTGGGAGGCAAAACTTTTGCCGCTGTCTGCAGTGTAGCCTGGTGCGCAAACTGTGCCATTTTAAGATTCATCGCCGTTGTTTCCATGTTAAGACCGGCTTCCCTCTGAAGCATGGCGGAAATATTCGGTATTTCCATATTAATCCTCTGCCACGCAAACTCGGCGCGTTCCTGTCTGCTTCCGACCTCCGCGCTTTTCTGGTTTATATTGTTAAGCGCAAGATCAATTCCTCCGATGCCGAGGCTCCCGATATAATCGCTGTCATTGCGCAGCATTGCGTCGCGCAGGCGGATAACCATGTCAAAAACAGAGCCGCCTGAAACCATCGCGGTATTGTTCCAGTTAGGTGCATTATTTACCATATTGCCGTTTATTATTCCCAAATCGCGAAGAACAGAAGAGCCGTTTACACTGTCTTCGGCGCGGATAAGATGGGCGGTTGTTCCTTCAAGAACAAGTCCCCTTGTCGCAGGATCGATTGACGCCTTTACAGGAGCGCCGGAATCATTTATTTTTGCAATAATGGCAGGCAGGGTGTCTCCAATCGCGGCTGTTATTTCAACTCCGTCAATATAAAAAGAACTTGCTTCCTGCACCCTGTAATTTGTAGCGTCTACTGTAGACATTATGCGCATTTTTTCCGCCCAGAAAGCCGTGTCACCTGCAAGATCAAGATCGACAAACATATTATCGCCGATTTCCGCCCTTCTTGTAGCGCCTGCGCCGCGGTATTCAACGCGGACAATCATTGTCTCACCGCCGCCTTCCGCCGTTCCTTCGACAATTCTGAAAGGCTCTGTAAAAACCTTGTCTCCGGCAAACGCCTGTTTCGTATCAGGACCTAAAGCGTTTGATATTGACACAAGTTCTTTTAAAAGTTCATTAATTTCAACTGCCATGATTTTTCGATCATCAGACGAATAAATTCCGTTAGCGCCTGTAACCGCAAGCTCCCTTACACGCTGGAGAATTGAATTTGATTCATCCAGGCGGGTATAGGTGTTGTCAAAATGCTCCATCGCGTACTGGGTATTTTTCTCAAATCTTTCCAGCCGGACAAGAAATGATTCGTATCTGACCGCGTGGGATGCGGCAATCGGATCGTCCCTTAAGTTTGCCAATCTGCTTTGCTTGCCGATCTGTTTTTGAATATTGGACAGCGCTTCTTCCTGCCTGCGCAGAAAAAAACTCATATCCGTTACCGGCATATCATTTGACACTCTTTTCATTTTAAGCCTCCGTTTTTTTTAGCCAGCAGGGTTGTCCTGCCGGCTAAACACCCATGCGGTTAATCAATGTATCAAGCATTGAATTGACAGTTGTTATAAATCTTGCTGACGCGTTATATCCGTGCTGATAGCGGATCATGTTTGAAAGTTCTTCATCTATGTTGACGCCGGAAATTGACTGCCTTCTGTCATACAGATCTTTCATCATAACATCCTGGGTTGCGCGGTTGATTCCCGACTGCTCGCCCAATAGCGCGATGCGTCCTGTAGAATCCGCAAAATAATCGTCGAAGGTGGCAAGACGCCCTACCATTACCTGGGTGTTTCTGATTGACGCAATGGCGGCGGCGGCATCTCCGTTTCCAGGATTTGCAGGATTCCCGTTATAGCCGAATCCTGCCGCAACTGATGTCGGATCTTTTAGAATCGAGGGATTTACCTCGATCCATCCTGACGGATGTGCAATCGGAGCCAGCGCATAATTTTCCGCGCCGCCTGCGAGAACAGCTACAGCGTCCGCCTGTGTCCATGAGTAAGCGCCTTCAGCGCCTGACTGCTGAAGAATTCCCGCGTATCCCGCCAAAAAGTACCCTGAGTCTTCAACATGACGTATAACAAAATCGGGGTTAACCCTTTGCCCTGCGACAAGATCCGCGGGCGTTCCCTTTAGCGAAAGACTGCCTTCCCTATTAAGACGGGCGACAACTTCCGCGCCTGAATTGTTAATGCGGGTAATGACATCCGTAACGGTGTCTGTTGAATAATAGGGAACCTGCACCTGCCTGTCGGAAGCGGAAAGCGTTATCACTCCGTCAAAGCCAATCTGCGCCTGGGGTTCAAGTTTATTGGTCCCGTTTATTCTGTAGATATAACTTGAATCAAATACTCCATCGCCGGAGCGATCATAATTTCCGTTTACATTGGTCACAAACGGATATTCTGAAAAGAAATTCAATCCTGTCATTCCGTTTGCGCCGTAAGCGCTGCGGTGAATCTCATTTACAAGATCGGTGAAGTTCATCGTCATATTGTCAAGATTCTGTATTTCAAATTCGATAGTTCCATCCCGAAGTTCCAGAAGCGCGCCGAGGCTGCCCTTCGCAAAAACAATTTCATTTCTTGTGTCTTTCCAGAAAATATGGGCGAAACCTTCGCTGTCAATATCTTTTCTCATTTCAAACTGGCGCCCTGTTTGTCCCTGAACAAGAATATGTCCTGATGTATGAACCATGTATTCGTCAGGGTCTTTTTGATTTATTGTTACGTCAATTATTGTTGACAGTTCATCAACCAATAAATCGCGCCTGTCCATTAAATCATTGGGATTGTCTCCCTGCGCTTTTATGCGCTGAATGTCGCCGTTAAGAGCGGCAATCTGGCGCGAAAGATCATTAACTCTTGATACGTTCATCTGAATATCAGAATCCACCTGATCCTGAAGACGGCGTAGTCCGCTAAAATGATTATGAATGCCGTCAACCAGCGTTTTTCCCCTTTCGATGACAGCCGTTCTGAATTCTGTGTCAGCGGCATGCTGCGAAAGTTCCTGCCATCCGTCCCAGAAACTGTCCATCTTGCTCTTGACAGAATTTAATCCCGGCACAAGATGAAGCTGCTCCATTTCGCTGATGTAACGATCGCGGGCTGTCCAATAGCCAAGCTCGGAAGCCTGCGCAATTATTCTCTTGTCAAGAAGCTGATCCCTTATCCGCTCAATACGTTCAACTACTACACCCTGCCCTATCTGACCCGGAGTTTCCGCACGGTTAAGCCCCGGAAGATAAATCGGCTCGAATGCGGAAAATTCGGCTCTTTGCCGGGAGTATCCCTTTGTCTCAAGATTGTTAAGGTTATGACCTGTTACCGCCTGCGCCTTTTGATGCGCCTGAATGCCCCTTTTGCCGATTTCCAATCCCATAAAAGTTGAAGTCATGTTTATCTCCTGTTAAAACTGGCTGTTTAAAACCATACTGCGCATATCATGCGAAAAATGCGTTCCATGATTTGTATATGTTTTTACCGCTCTGTCCGGAAAGGCAAGATCGAAAAAATCCTTAAGCGCGGTTTTCAATCCGTTCAGGTATGTCATAAGCGTATCGTTCGCCATACGCAATTTTATTGATTCCATTTTCAGGCTGCGGTAAATTGACGTCAGTTCATTTCTTTGATCTTCAGGCAGCGCAGAGACAAGTTTATAAAATCGTCCCTTCGCATCCAGGATTTGCGAAAAATTATTCTGATGAACCATTGCTTCATAAATGACAAATAACTGCTCCCGTTCTTTTTCAAGAGCTTCCATTTTTAATTCAATTTCATTCATCGCCGACAGTTGATCGTCAAAGACAGTCCAGTCCTTTCCTGTTACAGCCGTTCGGATTTTTTCGTGTATGACAGCCGCATTTTGAATCAGCTCACACTCCTGAAGCAGAATATCCCTGCATTTTTCGTACATCTTCATAACCTCAATTTAACACGCGTATTTAAAGGAATCTTGTGACAATTCCCCTCTCTATGTATCGGCTAATAAAAACGCTTGTTTAAGGAATTTGATGCGGTTTTATGTTCTGTTTTTCATTATTGTAAGGATATTTTTCCCGTCACGGCGGTCATATTCAACATTATCCATTATTTTTTTTACAAGAAAGACGCCTAAACCGCCGACATCGCGGTTAACAAGGGGTTTTTCAAGATCAGGCGGCGCCTGCTCAAGAGGGTTATAGGGTTTCCCTGAATCTTCAAATATTATCAAAATTTTATCAAACGTACTGACAGTTATGCATGCGTTTCCCGATTCAGGCTTGTACGCATAATTTGTAATGTTCATGAAAATTTCTTCTACGGCTATATCCATCTCGTTTATTTTTTCCGCTGTCATTCCTGCCAGTTTTAATTCGTTATTTATGAAATTCAATGCATCGTTTAAATTTTCAGGTTTTGCTTCAAGCTCAAGTTGTTTTTTTTCTTTTTGATCAGTTATCTTAAACACAAGCATTGTGATATCGTCCGCCTGCTCGGCTTCTCCCCTGAAAAGATCCAGTTCTTTTTTTACAGTGTCCAATAATCCTTTTACAGACGCATCCCTGTTTCTGTCAAGAACATCAACAAGCCTCTCTTCTGAAAACAGCTCCAGCCGCATGTTCATCGCTTCTGTAACGCCGTCTGTGTACATAAAAAGCGTATCTCCTGTTTCCAGAATTATTTCATCTTCAGTATATTTTGCGTTTTCCATCCACGCCAGAACAATGCACTGATCAGTCTTCAGGCATTTAAAAGAGCCGTCCCGTTTTTTTATAAGGGGCGGATTATGACCCGCGCTGGCGTATACGAACCTGCCGGTTGGAATATTGTAAATTCCCATAAAAGCCGTGACAAACATTTCCGCCTTGTTCTTCTGCATGAGTTTATTGTTTACTATCTCAAATACTTCCTTTGGACTTTTGGTGCTGCTGCAGGTTTCTATTAACGTTTTTGTAACAACCATGAAAAGAGCCGCCGGAATGCTCTTTCCCAGAACATCGGCAATAATAAGGGCAAGATTGTCCCTGTCTACAAAATAAAAATCATAAAAATCTCCGCCTACATGTTTTGCGGGGAACATGGAAGCGTAAAGATCAAATTCATCTCTGCCGGGAAACGGAGGGAAAACGCCGGGAAGCATGCTCTCCTGAATTTCCGTCGCTACGTTTAATTCAGCCTTAATGCGTTCATTTTCCGCATGTTCGCGTATATTATCTTCAACGAATATTTTTAACTGACCTGTAACTTTATTAAAAGCGCCGGCAAGCACTCCCAGTTCGTCTTTGGAAGTAAATTCAAGCTGTTTATCAAGATTGCCGAACACAAGCTGCGAAACTTCTGTTGTCAGCCGCTTTAACGGATTATTGATAAATTTTGATATCAGGAAAAACGCCAAAACAAGCATCATTATCGACGCAGCGCCTATAAAAACGGAAAAAATCCTGTTATCCCTTTCCATCTCGGCAAAAATTTCGTTTCCTGGAATTTGAATTGATAATAGCCAACCATTATCGATATATCTGCCGAAACGCATATATGAAATTCCTTCAAATTCGAAAGTATCTGCTGTTATATCCCAGGGTATGCTTTCTATTGAAGCCCCGGTCACGCTCCTTGTTCTTGTGCTTGAAATGACATAATCATCTTTTGGAGCGCATAACATAATAAAACTGTTTTCCGTGGGCTTAATTGCAGCTAACTCTTCCAATACTTTATCAATTTCCCAGTCTATGGTTGATATAGCGATTAGTTTTCCGTTTTCATCAAAAACTCCCGAACCGGCAGTAGTCATCAGGCTGAATGATCCTGAATCGTCTACATACGGCTTTGTCCAGACAACCCTGTTGGGCTGTAAATCCGCTTCTGTAAGTTCTTTATACCAATTTTTTTGGTGATAATCGTAATCATTAATAAAAAAGGAATCGTCTATCCTGTATTTTCCGAGCGTTTTGTCATAGAAAACATAAAACCCGGCGCGCACCATATCGTTATTACGGGAATAAGGTTCGAACCACAGACCGCATCCTACAGGAACCGGAAAACCTGAAAGAAAATCCTGTGAAAATTTTTCATAAACAGCGCTTGAGCCTTCTTCCTGCGATTGCGCGTAACTTAACATTCCGCCGATAGCGAAAAACACCGCTCCTTTTTCGATTTCCGATACTGTCTTGTTTAATTTTTCTGTTTCAAGCTCAACTGTTTTTTCAATGCTTTCCAGGCGAAGTATTTTATAATTTACCGACGTAACAATTGTGTATGCAAAAAAGGCGGAACCTTTCACCAAAATAAACGCAAATACTATAACAAGAATTCTGGTTCTCAGCGAATAAACCTGCGTCATTTATTGTCCATATTAATTGAAAAAGCGGGCTTCTGACCGCTTCTTCCAAAGTTTGCTCCTAAACCAACCGGGTTTTGGAACAAGCTCAATTATTCGGGTACAAGCATTTCCTTTAAGGCTACCATACCCAACACATTTCTGACTATATTTGACGGATGCTCTATATTAAATGATCCGCCTTCCTGCGTTACCTGTTTAAATATTTTTAAAATAACCCTTATTCCTATTGAACTTAAATATTCAATCTGCGACATGTCAAGAATAATGTTGTTATGATTTTCCTTAATGACATTCTCCAGTTTATAAAGAAGCAAATCCGCGCTGTTTGAATCTACGCGGCCTTTGGCATGAAGCCTGTATTTACCTTCGCTTTTATCTTCTGTTATTTCAAGAACGTCGCTTTTCATGAATATCTCCGGATTTTTATCAACTTGTGTCTATTTATAAAGTAACCGACTTTATGGACAAACACTAACTCATCAGTGGCTGTTCCAGGATTTAAATTTTTGGAACAAGCTCATTATATTAAAACATTTTATTTTATGCAAGAAAATATTACTGCGCCCGACACGACTCGAACGTGCTACCTACGGATTCGAAGTCCGTTACTCTATCCAGATGAGCTACAGGCGCTAAAGACACCGCCGCTGGTTTTTTGGGTGGATGACGGGTCTCGAACCCGCGACGACAAGATCCACAATCTTGTACTCTACCCCTGAGCTACATCCACCGCGTGTTAATTTTGAACAGTTCTAATATGTTAAAATAATCCGCCTTTGTCAAGCTGGCATGTGTTTTGGTATTTGCTATCTGACATGACGGATAAAAGCGTCGGTATAGCCGATACTTTTAAACCTTTGTAAAATAGCTGCGCTTTCTCCCTGATTCAAAGGTCCAAGTAAAATGCGGTACAAATTATCGGCGTCTTTAAAAACAACAGGCGCGTAACTGTTATCGATTCTTTTGATAGTATTTTCTATTAATTCGGGAGATGAAAAAGCAGCTAACTGAACGTAATACGATCCGCGCTCAAGCTCTTTTATTCCCGGAATGGAAAATATTGTTTCAGCAGCGGCAGGAACAGTTTTTTCCTGCGGAACGATTACTACAATTACAGGGGGTGCAGAAGGTATAGCTACCTGAGCCGCTGGAGTTACCGGAGTTGTGACTGCCGGAGCTGCTGGAGCTGGAGTTACTGGAGTTGCGACTGCCGGAGTTGTAATTCCAGGTATTGATATTCCGGGAATAATATCTTCAGGATTAATTCCGTACAATCCGCTTTCGGGAGGACGTTCTGCTGAGGGTACCAGTACATATTCTTTTTGCTCAGGCGTTTTTTCAGTAACATACTCCAGTTTTTTTTCAGGTTTGGCGATAGACTCTGGTTTTGGTTCAATATACTCAGGTTCAGGTTCAGCGATATACTCCGGCTCTGGTTCTATGTACTCGGGTTCAGCAATATAGACCGGTTCAGGTTCCACAAATTTAGGTTCTTCGATAATTTTAGGTTCAGATTTTGCTATGTATTCCGGTTCTGGTTTAATATACTCAGGTTCAGCGATATAGATCGGTCCAGGTTCTACATACTTCGATTCCTCGATAATTTCTGGTTTGGGTTCTGCTATATACTCCGGTTCTGGTTCTATGTACTCAGGCTCAGCGACATAGACCGGTTCAGGTTCCATATACTTCGATTCCTCAGTAATTTCTGGTTTAGGTTCGGTGATATATTCAGGTTCCGGTTCTATATACTCAGGCTCAGCGATATAAACCGGTTCAGGCTCATATATGTATTCAGGTTTGAGTTCGGCGATATATTCTGGCTCTGGTTCAATGTACTCAGGCTCAGCGGCGTAAACCGGTTCAGGTTCTACATACTTCGATTCCTTGATAATTTCAGGTTCTGGTTTAACAGGTTCAATTTCTTTAACTGCTTCCTGCACCGGTTTCGATGTTGAAGGCATCTCCTTTACATAAACCGGATAATCGACAATCTCCTTGCTTCTCCATTCAGGTTCAAGCGTATAACTCGGTCCTGTAAAAGCGCTTAATGCAGGCTCTGTTTTTTCCGCGGTAGCGGGAGGAATGTAAGTATCTTCACCGTAAATATCGGTAATGCTCGAATCTCCTGAATCAAATAAGGGGCTGCCTGAAGCGATTCCTTCGGTAAACCGCGCATACGCAATCGGCTCCGAAGGCTGCACCATTCTAATTCTGCTTACAACTCCGGATCTCATGCCGATTAATTCCGCCGCCTCGCGGGAAACAATCGCAAGAAGACCGGGACTGTCCAGACTGCCCGCTACAATAACACGGGTACCTTTATTGTTTTCAAGATTTGTAATATCAACTACTGTGTTTCTGGGGTACGAATTCGTCGAGACAAAAAAACCGGCGGCGGGAAGCTCTCCTTCAGGAGCAATGGAAGCCGCTCCTTCCCACGGCGAGGCGCTTTGAAATATCACAAGCGCCGCAAAGATAAAAATAGCAATATATTTTTTCATTTTAATTTCCCCTTACAGTCTGACAACAAACTTGGCCAATTCCTTTATGATTTTTTTTATATCGCTTACGGCGTCTTTTTCCGAACCGTATTTTTTCCCCTGAAAAGATCTTTCATAAATTATTTCATGCTGCTTCACCTTGAATACATAAAGCGACACTGCCTCCGGCGCCTCAATGGGAGATGAATAGTCAAGTTTTGCTATTAAAACAAGATCAACGCCCGCGTCCATTGCTTCAAAAACATCAAAACGGGCAATATCCTGAATGCCGCCTTCCTGTTTTGCATCAAACCGTATCATGGGATAATTGCTGACTATATATCCAGAATCAAAAAATACGTCCATAAAGGAATCTTCCCAAAGAAGCGAATGTTTATTAACTCCCATATTCTCCGGAAGCCCTGTTTCAACCACAAAAAAGGAGATTGAAGAAGCTTCAACTTTAAATATCAATATTATTCCAAGCAATAATGCCGCTGCAACGCTCTTTTTCATTAGTCCTCCGTCTCCATTATCGGCGCCCTTTTCACAATTTGTTATGATCTCTATAATCAAAACGATGAATTATTACGCCATTCAGGTAAAGACCCGCTCGGAAAATAAGTACATCAAACTGTTAAAATCACATCACCCTGACATCAATCTACCTGTATATTTCCCTCAAAGACGTCTTGATATCAGAAAACAGGGAAAGGTAAAACAATCGTTATCCGCTATTTTTCCCGGATACTTATTTATAGAAGCAGATAATGATGAAGAAGTAACAAAATATCGATGGGAATTCAGGCGTACGGAAGGATTCTGCCGTTTTCTAAAATCGAATCAGGAAATTACCCCTCTTTCGGATCATGATCTGGAAACAGTGATGCATTTTTTGAAAAATAACGGTCCCGTTGCTGGAATTTCCAGGGTATACTTTAATGAAAACGCCCGTATTGTTGTTGCTGAAGGTCCCTTAATGGGGCTTGAAGGAAAGATTGTAAAGGTTGACAGGAGAAAAGGCAGAGCGAAAATCAAGCTTGATTTATACAATGATTCATTTACAGTTGATCTGGCCTTTGAGGTAATTGAATCACTGGGAGCTCAAAACAGGAGATAGCTTACGGAAAAGTCAAAACGTTTATATATAATCGGAGCCGGATTTGCGGGGCAGACAATTGCCAGAGAGATACTGAAAAAACGTATTTTCGGACAGGTTGTCGCTTTTTTGGATGACGATCCTGTAAAAATAGGAAAAAAGAACGACGATATTCCCATTTTGGGTCCTATTAAGGACGCCTCTGTTTTACTGCAGACCAATCCGGCGGATGAAGCGATAATTGCCATTCCGAGCGCCGGCACGGAACTTTTAAAAGAGCTTTTTACAATCCTAAAAAACGCTAATTTCCAGAAAATCCGTATCCTGCCTGGAATTTCCCAAATTGTCGAAGGAGACGCGCACCTTATACAGATGCGCTCTATCGATTTGCAAGACTTGCTTGGCAGAAAACCGGTAACTATCAACCTGAAAGAAAGCCTTGCCTACCTTCGGGGAAAGCGCGTTCTTGTAACAGGAGCCGGCGGCTCTATCGGCAGTGAGTTGTGCCGCCAGCTTTTATCAGGCGGAGCGGCAAGACTTTACCTCTTCGGGCACGGTGAAAACTCAATTTACCAGATTAACAAGGAACTGCGCCTTTTACAGGAAGAGGGGGTCGGCGAAAAAGCAACTCTTGTTCCGATAATCGGCGAACTTAAAGACAGCGATTATGTTGATTATATTCTGAAACAGTTAAAAGCCGAAGCGATCTTCCACACTGCCGCCTACAAGCACGTACCAATGATGGAGGAAAATCCTGTTGCGGTTATCGAAAACAATGTTCTTGGAACTGAAAACCTTGTCAATGCCGCTGTTAAAAACGGCGTCAGGCGTTTTGTGCATATATCCACCGACAAGGCAGTACAACCGGTTTCAGTATACGGCACGTCAAAATATATCTGTGAACAAATTGTGCTTTCCGCTGGCGAAAGGGTAAAGGGGAATTCCTGCTTCACGGTTGTGCGTTTTGGAAATGTGCTTGGTTCGCGCGGTTCAATAGTTCCTCTTTTCCAGCAGCAGATTGAAAAAGGCGGCCCTGTTACAATTACCCATCCTGACATGAGCCGCTATTTTATGACAATCAGCGAAGCATGTTCCCTTGTTCTTAAAACAGGCGGCGTAGGTGAAAACGGCGGTCTTTATCTTTTGGATATGGGAGAGCCTGTAAAAATCCGCGACCTTGCGGAACAGCTGATTCGCTTTAACGGCTACGAACCCGAAACTGAAATAAAAATCGAGTATACAGGGCTTCGTCCCGGAGAACGCCTGGACGAATCCCTTTTATCAGGCGACGAAATGCCCTCCCTGACAGATTACAGCCGCATCCTTAAGATAAACAGAAAGACGCCTCTTGCGATTAACGTACAGGAGCTTCTGGATGAACTGCGTCCTGTCTGCCGTCTTGATCCTTCTCTCCCCCAGAACTACAGAAACGCCGCGCTTCTCAAGGACATACTGCATAAATACAAGGTTATATGCAAATAGACAGTTCAGTCTATCTGGAAGATATTTATCCGCAGAATCTTTTATACGGAGTTACAATAAGATCCCCTGTTGCAAAGGGTTATTTGAAATATCTGGTACTGCCAAAACTGCCGGATCACTACACTGTTGTCACGGCAAAGCATATTCCCGGTGAAAACAGATTCGAAGAAACAGCCATGCCTGTCCTTGCTGACGGAAAACTTTCCTACGCGGGAGAACCTGTTGCCGTTATTTTTGGTCCTGACAAAATAAAACTAGAAGAACTTGCGGCGATGATCAATGTTGCCGCCGATGAAGAAATTCCGTTTTTTTTGATTGACGGCGTCAGAGCAGATAATGCGAACGGAATCGTCAGGGAAATCAATATCGGAAACTGCGGTGAAAAAACAGGGGAAACATTTACATGCAGCTATGAAACGGGAATTCAGGATCAATGGTACGCTGAACCGTCTGGAGCGATAACGTGGTATTCCAAAACATCAGATAAAAAAAAACAGGCGGGTAAAACGCTTGTTGTAAAAACGGCGACCCAATGGCCGTATCATGTAAAACGTTCCGTGTCCCGCGTATTGGCTGTGGATCAATCCATGATTTCCATGGAACCTTCCGCTTTAAGCCTGCACATGGACGGAAAATTATGGTTTCCGTCGCTTATCGCATGTCATGCCGCGCTTGGAACATATCTTACAAAAAAACCTGTCCGACTCATTCTTAACAGGGTTGATGATTTTAAATATTCGCCGAAACGTTGCAAATCAAATATCGATATTACAAGCAATTTTGACAACAACGGGAATATTACAGGAGCGGAAATTTTGATTAACATCAACATGGGCGCTCATTCGGTTAATGATAATGAAATTCTTGATCTAATGTGCCTTGGCGTTATCGGAAATTACCGGATTGACAATTTAAAATTAGAAGCGCATGCCGTAAATTCAAATATCCCGCCGCAGGGACCGTTTTCCGGATTTGGGCTTTCGCAGGGATTCTTTGCGATTGAACGTCATGTATCGCAAATTGCAGATAAGATTAAACAAGATCCTGCGATATGGCGGAAAAATCACATAATTACGTGTAAAAACCAAATCGACACTAATAATTTGATCGATCTGACAGCTAAATCCGGTGATTATTACAGGAAATGGACATCATATGAGTTATTGCGTCAGAATTACAGGGAAAGAATTCCGGAAAAAGGAGAAAACCCGCGCGGAATTGGAATTGCCGTCGGGTTTCAGGGAAACGGAATGTTATATGACAGAAGCTCCTGTAATGTTGAAGCGACGCTGACAAAAGAAGGCGTTCTTGAAATAAGAACAAGCCTTTGCAGTTCAGAGGATTACGTAAAAATTTGGGAAAAAGCCGCTATGGAGATCATTCCAATGAAACAAGGCATGATTCGCCTGATTACTGAAAACTCTCCTGATTGCGGTCCTTCCTGCTCTTCACGTAACATAACGGCGGTAACAAAACTTGTAGAGAAATGCTGCCTTGCAATTAAAAAGCAGAAGGGAAAATCGCCTTTGCCTTTAACTGTTCGCCGCTGCAGCAAACCTTCAAGCGGCAGCCTTTTAAACGGCGTTATTGCATCCGCGTATATGGATACAGGCGTTTTTTTAAAACCGGGATATGCGTGCGCTGTTGTCGAAGTATCAATTGACATCGTAGAGTGCATTCCCAAAATACGCGGCGTATGGATGGGAATCGCAGGCGGAAGGATCATTTCAGCTAACAGGGCGAAGAGAAGTCTTACGCGAGGAGCGGCGCAGGCGCTAGGCTGGGCATATACCGAAAATATCGAATATATAAACGGAACGCTGCCGGAAAATCAATACTACAATTTTTCAATACCCTCCCCTGCCGACATTCCGCCGATACATATTGATTTTATTCCGGACGACAGCGGCGAAACAAGGGGAATAGGAGAACTTCCGTTTACATGTGTTCCTGCGGCTTTTATGCAGGCTGTCTCCCAGGCAATGGATTACAGTTTTATTTCAATCCCCTTAAAAAGAAAAGATATATGGGAAATGGTACGCCATAAAAGATCAGAAACCCAGGCGGGCGTTAAATGACAATTAATTTTATTTTAAACGGAGAAGATGTAGTTGTCCGCTGCGGCGCCGGCATAAGGCTTATCGATATCTTACGCGGACAATTCGGACTGTTAAACGCAAAAGCCGGCTGCCTGACAGGTCAATGCGGCTCCTGTTCGGTTTTATTTAACGGTATGGTAAGTCCCGCCTGCCTGATTCCCGCTTTTAAAATCAAGAACAGCGAAATAATCACAATAGAGGGTTTTTCACAGACAATCGAATATGAAGAAATAATGAACGGATTCATTAACGCGCATACAGGAAATTGCGGCTACTGCGAAGCTGGAAAAGTCCTGTGCACGGAAGCTCTTCTTTCGTATATCGGCGCTCCGTCAAAGGAAGAGATTTTAAAGGGATTTTCAGGGATTAAATGCCGGTGCACAAATTCAGAAAGACTCATAAAAGCCGTAAATATAATTGCCGATCTCAGGCAGAAGAGGCTGTGTGGACACGCTTCCTGACCAGATTTTTTACCCAGAGTCGTTCAATGAACTGTTCTCCGTATGGAACCATTTTCCGAAAGCAGTCCCATTTGCCGGAGGAAGCGATCTAATCAGGAAACAGGGAAACAATATCATCAATCTTCCCGGAGTAGTCCTTTGCCTTGATAATCTTGAAGAGCTAAACAGGATAACAAGAACGGAACATTATCTTGAAATCGGCGCGATGGTAAAAATAAACAGGATTTTAAGACTTGGAAAAATAGTCCCTGAAATTTTACGCACCTGCGCGGATAATATCGCAGGCGTTCAGGTCAGAAATATTGCGACTGTCGGCGGAAATCTGTGTTCCACTTCCCATATGTACGATTTACCCGCTCCTCTGACTGCGCTTGACGCCCAATATGAACTGCGGAACACTCATAATACCAGGTGGGTATCGGCTTCACGCTTTCATTCCGCAGATGAGCATACTGATCTTCAAAATCAGGAATTATTGACCCGAATCAGGCTGCCTTTGCATCATTGGGACTATTCAATATACAAAAAATTCTACAGAAATGATATTTTTAGCAGTGAAGTGCTGGTTTTTCTGGCAAAAGCGCAAAAAAACGTATTAACTGACATCAGAATTGTGTATAAAACCGCTAAAATCCTGCGAAACAGGAACGGAGAAGACATATTAAACGGTAAAATACTTCCATTACACAGAAAAACGGCTCATGATTTTATTGAAAACTGGAAAACATTTCTGGAAAACAAGACTGATATAAGCGAATTCTCAAAAAACGCCCTCATAAATAACATTGAGGAAAATGTTTTTCTCCTGTCTGAATAAAATTCCAGTCTACTCTTGAATAAGATGCCTAAAAATACTAAATTAATGAAATAAAACGATATATTCATGGAGCGTGTTACGGCCGCCTTTGAATATAACGTCCGTCTGACAGTTTATGAAGGTCAGACAGGTTCAAAATACCTCGCTTTTTTTCCGGTTTTTCCTCCGGAAAGGTTGATTTTTGCCTGATGGATTAAATTATTGAAAGTATTTGCCTTTCTTCCTGTGTTTTTCGTTTTGTTGATCCATTTTGCTTTTTCACAGGAAGAAACGGAAGATGCTGTTGATTCTCCTGAATATACGGATTCCGTCCATGTTTTATACGATGAAAACTCGGTTTTTTTTATCAATTCCGTTGATTTTCACATAACGGGAATTACGCGTCAGTTTGCGCTTCTGGACAAGGGAGAAATTAACAGGGGAGATGAGATAACAGGTTATCATAACCTTGTTAAATATGTTCAGGATAAACAGCAGCTTCTTTATAACCAGAGAGCCCTGCAAAGCGCCGGTATTGAATTTACCGTAGGCGAAATAAACACAGACGGAAAATATCCTGTTGATCTTGCGGTTACCGCAAAAGACTCATGGAACATTCTTGCCCTTCCCCGTCCGCATTTTAACACAAATTCGGGGGTTAGGGTTACGCTTAACGTAAGGGACTATAATTTTTTCGGCACGTTGATGCCGCTGCGTTTTGATATAGGTTACAGACGTGATTTACAGGGAAGAAACTATTATTCATTCATGCTTGATACAGACACTCCTTTCAGGTTTCTCGATCTGGGCTGGAATTTTGTCTTCAGTAATAATGTTGAATATAAACCTCATTTTGACGAACAATGGTATTATAAAAATACCGCCGGTTTATCTGTTAATCTGCCTTTAGGAAAGACTACCGTTGTCGCGGGTTTCCGCGAATCGCTTTTTGTTAATCAGGAATATGATGACGCGGATAAAGAGCATTACGGTGATACGCATCGAGGATTATATTTATCCAGCAATCCTTCTGTAGACTGGATAATACCTACAGGCGTGGAAGCGGGCAGGTACGGGCAGATTCATTATGTCCCGTATATCAACGCGTCAATTCCGCATTCACTGTCTCCATGGCCGCTGACAACTGAGTGTGAAACAGGGCATGTACATGATCTAAAGGCATTCCCGATATTGTATTTTGGACACTCTCTTGGATTCGGCAGAATAGACTGGAAGGACGATTTTAAAAACGGACTATCTGTAAATATCAGGAATGCATACGCCTATTATTTCAGGGAAAAACATTACAAAACCAATCCATGGCATACCAATATCCAGCTAAACATGACAGGTCATTTTATTTTTGCAGATGCTTTTATTGGCTTATCCTGCCGATTTCTGTACCGCCACTGGTTGTTCTCTGACATTCATACCGAAGCTGGAGATGTAATGCGCGGCATTCCCGACAGCAATGTTAATGCAAATTTCATGATTTCATTTAACATGGATTTCCCTGTAAAGGTATTAAAAGCGAAACCTGCGGAATGGTTCGGCGTGGAGTTTTTCAGATATTTTAATTTTGATCTTCATTTAAGTCCTGTTTTTGACATTGCCGTTTTTCATCATCCTGTCCATCAGACATCCCTAAGCCTGAACAATTTTCTTGTTTCCGGCGGTCTTGAGGCGATCTTTTTTCCGCATTTAGTCCGTTCACTGCATCTGCGGATAGGCGCATATCTTAATTTAACAAACAAGGAACAATCAGCTAACGCCGTGCAGGGTGGATATAACCGTTCTACAGCGGGAAAATACGAAATATATATCGGAACCGATTTTCATTTTTAGGATTTCTTTTGAACATAAAATTATTTAACGAGATATACGCCTACAGGGAAATGATAGCAAGCCTTGTGAGAAAGGATTTACGGGGGCGTTATAAAGGCTCGGTATTGGGTTTTCTATGGACATTTTTAAATCCGCTTCTTCAGCTTCTTGTATACACGCTGGTTTTTTCAGTCATCATGCGTGCGAATATAGAAAAATTTTATCTCTTCCTTTTTGTCGCCCTGGTGCCATGGCTCTTTTTCGCGTCGTGCCTGTCCGCCGGAGCCGGAGTTATAGTCAATGAAAAAAATCTTATCGTTAAAATACATTTTCCGCGGGAAGTAATACCGATTTATTTTGTTACAAGCAGTTTTATAAACATGTTATACTGCTTTGTTGTAGTAATAGCCGTTGTTCTTGTTTCCGGCATTCAATTAAACATTGTTGCGTTTTTCTATTTACCTGTTATCATGGCAGTGGAATACATTATGGCGCTGGGAGTATGTTTTATGGTTTCCGCCGTAACCGTATATTTCCGCGATCTGCAGCACATTATGGGAATTCTTACAATGGCATGGCAGTTTTTAACTCCGATATTGTATCCGATTACCCTTGTTCCCGATGAATTAATGCCAATTTTTATGCTTAACCCCATGACCCCGGTTATTAACGCTTACCGTGACATTTTGTATTACGGGAAAGTACCCCAGATGTTTACGATGATTCACGCAGCAATATTCGGAATTGTAATATTAATTTTCGGTATTTTAATTTTCGGCAGATTAAAAAGACGTTTTGCAGAGGTGCTGTAGTGGCTGTGATAACAGCGGAAAATGTCGCGAAAAAATTCAAGATTTATTATGACAGAACCTACAGTTTAAAAGAAAAAATACTTTTTAAAAACCGCAGCCATTATGAAGACAGATGGGTGTTAAATGACATCAGCTTTGAAGTAGAAAAAGGCGAAGCAATCGGGATAATCGGACAAAACGGCTGCGGAAAAAGCACGTTATTGAAACTGATGACGCAGATAATGTATCCCGATAAAGGCAGTATAGAAATAAAAGGGCGGATATCAAGCCTTATAGAGCTTGGCGCGGGTTTTCACCCCGACATGAGCGGCAAGGAAAATATTTATATTAACGCTTCCATCTTTGGTTTAACGCGCAGGGAAATAGACAGGCGCGTTGAGCAGATAATTGATTTTTCGGAAATCCGCGAGTTTATTGACAATCCTGTACGCACATATTCATCCGGGATGTATACGCGGCTTGCGTTTTCTGTCGCCATCCATGTTGACGCCGATGTTCTGCTTGTTGATGAAATCCTCGCGGTAGGAGACGCCGGCTTTCAAATTAAGTGCTTTAATAAAATGCGTGATATTAAAGAAAGCGGAATAACAATCGTAATAGTTTCGCACAGCCTTGAACAAATAGAAAAATTATGCGAAAGAAGCATATGGATAGACGGAGGATTTGTCCGTAAACACGGCTCTCCTTCTGATGTTCACAGCGAATACCTTGATTATATAAACAAAAGAGCTTTGGTGAACGCATGAAAACAGTAATCCTTGCAGGCGGTCTTGGCACTCGTCTTTCTGAAGAAACAAATTTACTTCCAAAGCCAATGGTAGAGATCGGCGGAAGACCCATTTTATGGCACATAATGAAAATTTATTCGTATTGGGGTTTTAATGAATTTGTCATTCTGACAGGATATAAATCACATATAATAAAAGAATATTTTATAAATTATTATACCCGTTATTCTGACATTACAGTTGATATGTCCAATAACTCTGTTGAAATTCACAACCATCGCACCGAGCCGTGGAAAGTAACAATGCTTTATACAGGGCAGGACACAATGACAGGCGGGCGTCTTTTAAAGGCAAAAGCCATCATCGGCAATGAACGTTTCATGCTTACATACGGAGACGGCGTAAGCGATATTAATATCCCAAAACTGATAAGTTCCCATGAAAAATCGCGGAAACTTGTAACATTAACCTCTGTCCAGCCGACAGGGCGTTTCGGTTCAATTGAAATTGACAATGACGGAAAGGTAAGCTCGTTTACCGAAAAACCTGCCGGGGACGGTTCTTGGATAAACGGGGGGTTTTTTATAATGGAAGCCAGCTTTTTTAATTATATAAGCGAAGGCAATCCCACTATTCTTGAAAAAAAACCTCTTGAATCAGTTGCAGAGGCGGGACAACTGAACGCTTACAAACATACCGGCTTCTGGCGTTCAATGGACACATTACGCGATAAAAATGAATTAACCGACATGTGGGTAAACGGATACGCACCCTGGGCTCTTTGGCAGAAATGACGCTTAACATCGGAGTTTTCGGTCTTGGATTTGTAGGTCTTACAACGGCTTTGGGATTTGCGGAAAAAGGTTTTTTAACAAGAGGATTTGATGTAAACGAATCCAGACTTAAAAATATTTCAAACGGGAAATTACCGTTTCTTGAACCAGGACTTGATGAAGCGCTAACGCGCAATTTAAATAAAAACTTCATTCCGGCTACTACCGCGGCTGAAGCCGCAAAAGAAAGCGATGTATTATTTTTATGCGTGGGCACCCCGCGCAGTGAAAACGGTTCTTCCGATCTTTCATTTGTTTTTTCCGTTTTGGACAGTATTATTCCTGTTCTTTCTGATAATCGTTACCGCGTTCTGGTAATAAAATCAACTGTGCCGCCTGGAACGGCGCAGAATGAAATACTGCCTTACCTGCATGTAAAGAAAATTTCCGGCAATTTTTCCCTTGCAAATAACCCTGAATTTCTGCGCGAAGGAAAATGCTGGGATGATTTTATTAAACCGGACAGAATTGTCTGCGGATCAAATGATGAACGCGCCGGCAGGATATTAAAAATAATATATCAGCCGTTTAACGCGCCGCTGCATATTGTTTCCCTGAATACCGCGGAGTTTATCAAGTATTTGTCGAATACCATGCTTGCCGCCATGATAAGTTTTTCCAATGAGATGTCAATGATAAGCGACAAAATCGGAAACATTGATACGGGACATGCGTTTAGAATTTTACATGAAGATAAACGGTTAAAAAATTCCGGCATCGCAGATTATATTTATCCGGGATGCGGTTACGGCGGATACTGCCTGCCCAAAGATACATTAGCCATGGCGGAAAAAGCAAAGCAGTACGGCTTTACTCCGCAAATACTTGAAAAAGTGATTGAAGTAAACGAGGGGATGCCCTCCTTCTTTGCCGATAAAATAAAATCGTCGGCGGATAAAAATGAAAAAATCGGCATTTTAGGCTTGTCTTTCAAACCTGAATCTGATGATGTAAGGGACAGCGCTTCGGCAAAGATAATCGCCTTGTTAAAAAAAGACGGTTATAAAAATATAAACGTTCATGATCCGGCTGCAAATAAAACATTTAACGATCTATACCATTTTGAAAACATAAAATATTTTACAGATAAAAATAGTCTTTGCAGTGAGAGCGACATTATTGTCCTTGTAACTGCATGGGAAGAATACAGGCGCCTGCGTTCTGAATTCCCGCGTAAAAAATGGATCGACTGCAGATATTTTCTGGGATGAAAAACACAGGCGGAATGGGTAACATAAATTGACAGTAACGCAGCTTGAAACTGATATTTCCCATACCTTTTCCGCCCTTTCATCCGGCGAAAGAGGCAGGTTAAGGGACGCTGTAATCCTAATAACAGGCGCATGCGGATTTCTTGGATATTACCTAATGCACTTTCTCAGGCAAACCGCTTCCGACTTGGGAATTAAGAAAGTTATCGCACTTGACAATTTTATGCTTGGAAAACCCGCATGGCTTGAAAAATTCACAGGTAATCCTTTTTTTGTCATCGAACAATTTGATATTATTTCCGGCAATATCGGAGAAGTCCAATTTGCAGATAACGCAAATTACATCATTCATATGGCATCAATTGCCTCTCCTGTTTTTTACAGGAAATACCCGATTGAAACGCTTGATGCCAATATTTGGGGGCTTAGGAAACTGCTTGATTTTTACAGGGAAAAAAGCATAAAAGGATTTCTTTTCTTTTCTTCCAGTGAAATTTACGGCGACCCTGACAGCAAAAACATTCCAACGCCGGAAGAATACTTCGGATATGTGTCAATAACAGGACCCAGAGCCTGTTATGATGAATCAAAGCGCTTCGGCGAAACAATGTGCATGTTATTCGCTCAGCAGTACAATATGCCGGTTAGCGTTGCGCGCCCTTTTAACAATTACGGACCTGGCATGAAACTCAATGATAAACGCGTACCCGCCGATTTCGCTCTGGCTGTTTTTGAAGGACATGACATTGATATTCTGTCAAACGGATCCCCTACAAGAACATTCTGCCATATTGCCGATTCCGCAGGCGGATACCTGAAAATTCTTCTGCACGGAAAGTATGATTATTTTAATATAGGAATCGAAAAACCGGAAATTACCGTTAATGATCTTGCGCAAATCTATGTAAAGGCGGGAAAGGAAATTTTTAACTATAAAGGTCAGGTTAAATACACAGTATCATCTGACAATCATTATTTAACAAATAATCCGCAGCGCCGCTGTCCTGATATAACAAAAGCAAAGAGTGTTTTGGGATATAACCCGGTTATTTACGCTGAAGAAGGCATACAAAGATTTTTAAAATATTTAAAAGAGAATGATAAAAATGAATTTTTTTGGTAGAGCGGGGTTTTAAGCAATGTTTGAAAACATGAGCGAACAACAGGCAAGGGAACATATCCTCAAATTGGCTGCAGAATATGCTGATATCTTTCATAAACAAAAACCTTGTTCGGCTGAACAGCGTATTCCCTACGCTTCCCGCGTTTTTGACAAGGCAGAAATTGTAAACCTTATAGACAGCTCGCTTGATTTCTGGCTGACAGCCGGAAGATATACAGAACAGTTTGAAACTGTCTTTCCGGAAAAAATAAACAGTAATTACTGTTCTCTTGTAAATTCAGGCTCATCGGCAAATCTGCTTGCATTCATGGCGCTGACCTCTCCTCTTCTGGAAGATCGCGCAATAAAACCAGGGGATGAGGTCATTACTGTCGCAGCCGCTTTTCCGACTACAGTTTCTCCAATCGTGCAGTACGGCGCTATTCCCGTTTTTATCGATATTACAATACCTCAGTATAATATCGATCCTGAATTACTTGAAAATGCACTCAGTAAAAAAACAAAAGCTGTCTTTCTTGCGCACTCGCTTGGAAATCCTTTTGATTTAAACGCGGTTAAAGAATTCTGCAATAAAAATAAATTATGGCTGATCGAAGACAACTGCGATTCGCTTGGCGCGTCATATACCATTAACGGAAAGGAAAAATATACAGGGACAATCGGCGATATAGGAACATCCAGTTTTTATCCGGCCCATCACATAACAATGGGTGAAGGCGGAGCCGTATATACAGGCAACTCGCTTCTTCATAAAATAATCAGATCAATGAGGGACTGGGGGCGCGACTGCGTGTGTCCCGGCGGAAAAGACAATATGTGCGGCAGCCGTTTTGACAAACAATACGGCGAACTGCCTTCAGGATATGATCATAAATACGTTTACAGTCATTTTGGATATAATTTAAAAGTGACTGACTTACAGGCTGCTATAGGCTGCGCGCAGCTTGAAAAACTTTCTTCATTTGTCGAACGAAGGCGCTATAACTGGCAGCGTCTTTATAACGGATTAAAGGATTTATCGGAAAAATTAATTCTTCCGCTGCCCTGCCCCAATTCAAAACCAAGCTGGTTTGGATTTATGCTTACCTGTAATCCGGAAGGGAGCAACTCCAAAACAAGAAATAAATTAACAAGGTACATTGAGGATAATAAAATTCAGACAAGAACGCTTTTTGCAGGTAACATTGTCAAGCACCCGTGTTTTGATGAAATGCGAAAAAATGGAACAGGTTACAGAATATCAGGTACACTGGAAAATACCGACCGCGTGCTGAATAATTCATTCTGGGTCGGCGTATACCCCGGCATGACGGATGAAATGACTGACCGCATTATTGAAGTTATACATGATTTTTTTTCACGCAATATTTAATAAATTAACAGACGGCTGAAATATTGCGGTTGAAAGGAACCTTGTTTTGGATAAAGAATATATATTAAAACATAAAAATGTTCCTGTGCTGTTGTTTAAATTGAATGAGGATTATGAATTATCCGAGTTTGGCGCTGTATTTGACGAAAAAAGACTGCCTTTCGGCGTTAAATATTCAGGAAAAAAAGAAGCTCAGTTTAAACAATTGGCAGACTGGATAGAAAACAGGGGATTGCCGAGGGGAAGATCGGATTTAACAAATATACAACAGGATATGGATGTAAAAAGTTCCGTTGAATTGTCTTTTGGTTCATACGCCCTTAATTTATCAGATCAATATTGGGTTCATAAATCTGACGCTGATATAATTTGGAATGACATCAATTTTTTTGTTAATGATTTCAAGGAAGTTGTAAATTTTGATTTTTCCGGAGTATATGAGAATATAAAAGATATAGTTATTGCTCCGGATTTGACTGTAGACGGAAGTTTAAGAAAAAAATGGATAATTAATGAAAATGAAAGATATTTAATTAAAGGAAGCAGGTATGATGAAATGCAGGAACCCTTCAATGAATATATTGCTTCAAATCTAATGGACTTGTCAGGCATTGAACATGTAGAATACGGGCTGATAAGAAATAAAAGCAATAATATTCCGCTAAGTATATGTAAATGTATGGCGGACAAGAATACAGATTTTATTACCGCTCAAACGGTTCTTGATATGGAATTAAAAGAAAACAGAAATGAATACGACAGATTTATACAAATATGCAAAAAATACGAAATTAATGACGCCAAAGACAGAATTGACGAGATGATTATTTTGGATTATTTAATTGGAAATACAGATCGTCATACCGGAAATTTCGGCATTATTCGAAATGCGGATAATCTTGAATGGATAAAAATTGTCCCAATATTTGATAATGGAAACAGTTTTTGTCATAATATAAATTATATTGATGATATAAATAAAAACATTAACAGTTTATGCATGTGGATGGGCGGCGGTAATTATGAAAAGTTAAATTTAATAGATTACCCGCAATGGTATTCAAAAGAAAAAGGAAATGAATTCATTGACATAGTAAAAAATGGATTGGACAAGAATGAAAAAATAACAGAAAAAAAGAAAGAGAACTTAAATGACATATTCAGTATCAGAATTAAGGAATTGGAAAAAATATTAAATAAAGTCCGTTTATAATTGAGTTATACCGGAGAATTTTCATAATGACAGATATAGAGTTTAAAGCAACGCTGCAAATGGTAATTCAGATTATTAAAGTAATAGTTATTGGCTGTCAATCAGCAGATTTTTGTGAATAAAATGAATTCAAATGAATTATCAGATATTATAAGAGGCGGCGAATCCAGCACAGTTCAGTTAAAGGAACGACTGCCGCATCAGGACAGCTTTGCAAATGAGTTAATCGCGTTTTCCAATTCCAAGGGCGGAATAATTATAATAGGCGTTAATGATAAAACAGGTGAATTAAACGGGCTGTCCTTCAGTGAAATACAGCAGACAAATCAGCAAATTGTGAATATCGCCTCGCAAAAGGTATATCCTCCGGTTTTTTTAACAACAGAAACAGTAACAATAGACAATAATCAGCTTATCATTGTAAATGTAGACGAAGGCTTGTCCAAGCCGTATAAAGATTCAAACGGAACTATTTATTTAAAAAACGGCGCTGATAAACGAAAAGTTACTTCCAATGATGAAATAGCGCGTTTATTGAGGGAAAGCAGGGCACTGTTTGCCGAAGAAATGCTTATAAAGGGAAGTTCAATTAATGATATTGATGCAGATGAATTGGATTTATTCTTATATAGAAAATATAAAAAGAAATCAAATGAATTTATTGATGATGGCATTTCCATTGAACAAATACTTGAAAATTTGAATTTGGCGCAAAATGGAGCTTTTCTTTTAGCCGGATTATTATTATTTTCCAGCAGAAGACATTTCTATCTTCCGCAATTTTCCATTCAATGCGTTTCTGTTGACGGTTCCATTATTGAAAATACATTCAAGGATAATGAAGCGGCATTTGAAGGGACAATTTCTCATGTTTATAAATGCACCATTGATTTTATTAAAAGAAATATGAAAAAAATTCCGGAAACAAACGGATTTAATAGTCTGACTAAATGGGAAATCCCTTATGAAGTTTTTGAAGAATTATTGGTAAATGCATTAGTTCATAGAGATTATTTTATTTCCTCTACCATAAAAGTATTAATATTCACAGACAGAGTAGAAATTATAAGCCCTGGTAAATTACCTAATTCTCTATCAATTGAAAATATTAAAAACGGCGTCTCTGTTATAAGAAATAATATTCTTTTATCTTCTTTACAGTATATTTTACCGTACAAAGGGTTAGGTACAGGGATCAGGCGTTCTTATTCATTATATCCTGACATAATAATGGAAAATAAAATAAAGGAAAACCAATTTCAGGTTATTATAAAAAGACCTTTATTATAGCGATATTAATCCCGTGAGCATAACCAAAGCCTGCAAGTTTCTTGACGCTCAAATCGCTGATAAAACAACCGGCTTACCGGACGAAATATCCTACTTTACGAGCCGCGCTACCCCATTGGTCAATGTAAACCTGCTGATTTTAGTTTTACTGTGAAATAATACTCCCACAGTTTAATAACAAGGCACTTTTTTCTTTTTTATATGAATGTTTCACAAAATGTGATTATATTATTGACAATAAATGTTAAAAAGCAGATAATGCTGATTATCTTGAATATTATAATGTATGTCTTGATAGTTAAATATCCTTGCATAAACCATATAGTAGATTTGTTAATTTCTTTATAATAGGGATGAACAACATGTTAAACGTAAAAAAAACCGGGAATATCGTACAAGAACTACCTTTAGTATCAATAAAAATCCCAAGTTATAATTATGGAAGGTATCTTGGTAACTGCCTTGACAGCATTTTAAACCAAACATATCCCAATATTGAGGTTTTATTCAGGGATAATGATTCAAATGATGATTCTTATGAAATTGCCTTATCTTACAGGAAAAAATTCGCTGAAAAAGGATATTATTATGAAGTTTCAAAAAATAAAAGAAATATAGGCAGTGACAATAATACTGGAAGGCTTTCTATTTTTGCCGACGGTAAATATCAATATGTTTTAGGCTGCGATGATGCAATATCACCGAATTTCATTGAAACCTGCATTAATTTATTTTTAAAATACCCTAAATTAAGCACAGTTATAACTCACAGGGAAGAAATAGATGAAAATGATAATAAACGTCTTACACCTCCGTTTTATAATAAAAATTGCATTATAGAGGGTAAAAAACAGGCAGCAGTTTATATGATGGCAGGAATTGCAGTTCCTGTACAGCGAATGTTTGATGTCAAAAAATTAACTTCTTCTGTCGGCTCATATTACAGAAATTATTTTGTAGCCGGAGACTGGGCATGGAATTTTTTATATTCGTTTGTCGGCGATGTCGCATATATAAAAAAACCGCTTTGCCAATACCGTACCCATTTTGGAAATGAAACAAATGAGTCTGAATTGAATTTACTTGGAATTTTTGAGCATTTTACATTGATACATGAATTTTATAATGTTGGTAAGGCCTTTAATGTTCAGGAAGTTATTGAACGTAAAGACATTGCTGTAGAAAAACTTGGCAGTATGTGCATGCGTTATGCGACTAAAATGTTTTATAATAATTTACATGATATTGCCAATAAATACCTTTTGCTTGCTCCTATATATAAACCTGATATTGTAAGTGAAGAAATTTACAGAGAATTAAATGATTGCCTTATTTTGAAAAACGATAAATTAATTGAACGTTTAGGTATGATTGAAAAGACCTATACTGTGAACAGAACAGCTTCTTATGATCCGCCGGAAGGCAGTTTAGAAATTTAGATAGAAGGAGATTAAATAAATTGGAAATAGATAATATCTACGAATTTGATGAAAATGGTATGTCTATACATTTTAAAAGACCTTTTAATTACCAAATTGGTAACACAGATCTTTTGAAATTTTTTAAAAAAGTGGAAAATGGTGATAATATTGATGAATATGAACTTTTGCATAATTTAAGTAATTTTAAAAACATAATTATTTGGGGTTGCTCAGCTCTTGGCGCTTCCATATATGAGTACTTGACTCAAAAAAAAATAAAAATATCGTACCTTTGGGATATTCGCGCGGATGAAATTAAAAATATTAATGGAAAAAAGGTTTCTCTTCCATTTTCTGACGATGAAAATGACAAAGAAAATACAATAATCATTATTTGTATTTCAAATAATGTTATACAGAAAAATATAAGATTGCAGTTAAAAAGTAAAGGGTATTATAATGTTTTTTTGGGCGGACATTTATATATGGGTTTAATTTGTCCTTCCAGTAAAGATACAGGAATAAATAATATTTTTTGTCTAAAGGAATCTCCCTGCCTAAAGATATTCTGTCCAAGACAAGTTAATTTAATGAGTTATAAATATCCGCCAAAAAACAGGGAATATCCTTTAAACATGAACAGCGTTACCCTTATTGTTAACCAAAAATGCAATTTATCCTGTAAATACTGTACATCGTATATGAGCCAATATAATCCGCAGGATAAGAAAAATTTCCCCGTAGAAAATATTATTAGGGATATTGACAACTTTTTTTCTACGGTGGATTCTGTTTCTTCCATAACTGTAATGGGCGGCGAGCCGTTTTTACACCCTGATATATCATTAATCATAAAAGCTTTGTTAAAATATGAAAAATTTGGATTTATTTCCATTGCTACAAATGGCGTATGTCCCATTAAACCTGAACAACTTGAAGGATTAAGTGATACCAGAATTTGCGTTTCTTTTAATAATTATCTCAAGGCTTTACCTGAAAACTTTACAGAAATATTTAAAAAAAATATTGAACTGGTTAAAAACCACAATGTGTACTATGCAGAAGGTTCTTATATGAATGAATGGGCTATTCCATCCACTTTGTATGATACTAATGTCAACGAATCTTCTTTAATTAAAAAAATATTTGAATGTACTCAAGCAATATCTTATACACGCTGTCATCAGTTAAAAGACGGTAAAATATTCCCCTGTGATTTTGCGAATTCCGTACATTTTTTAGGCGTTGCGGATTATTCAGATGAATATATCGACTTAACCATAAAGGATAATTTACGTGAAAGGCTATACAAGTACATTCATGCGCCTTTTTATAAAGTATGCGGTCATTGCCGTTTTCAGATAGGATCAACTAAAGGAGCCGCCGAACAGGGCAAGCTTGATTTTATAAATTTACCCGCTGGAACTGATAAGTTTGCTTATGTACCAGGGAAAATTTAATAAAAAAATAAAATTTAGAGGTTTTAAATATGTTTAATAATACAACTGATGAAGTTAATACCGTACGAAATTATTTTTCAGACACAAGAAGTTTAGCGTTATTTGATGTTTTAACTGATAAAGAATTACGTTGGGACAAAGGAAAAAGAATTAAAGGGTATGAAAATCTGAGACAGTTCTGTCCAAGACTGCTCGAAACCTTTTCTCTATTTGCAGAATCAACCAAAATAAGAAAGATATTTGTTTGGGGGGGGGGGGGA
>WQTD01000016.1 GCA_009786455.1 Treponema sp. | reverse complement strand
CTCATCTATCCTTTCATACTATTTCCCTTCTTTCGACCCAGTCAAGAGGTACATCTATGGTTTTTGTATTGGACCCGTTCGACAACACGGCTGGTTGTCTCACAATTCTTGTTTTCTCCCGCCAATGTACCAAAGATACTTCGAGGAGAAAAAAATATATTTCAACATCGAAGTTGTTTGGAAACTGAAGTTTCCAGACAACTTTGTTATTCGCTGTTTAAAAAATAGTTAATTATCTTCAGCGCTAGTCTACTGTCCCATTCTTTGTTTAAATTAATACGCGCTACAATGTATCCTTCAGCGTTTATTATATAACTTGTTGGAATTGTCTTTGCATATATTTCGCGAAATTCATTCTTTGGTTCAACAGCCGCAGGTATAGTTAATCCGTTATTATCAATGTATTGTTTTACAATGCTTGCCTGTTCGCCTATATAAATTGTAAGCAAGGTAAACCTTTCGCCGGCATAATTGTCATACAGCCATTGTAAAGACGGCTTTTCTTTTTTGCAGTATGGACACCAGCTTGCTCCCAGATTAATTAGTACATACTTGCCTCTCAATGCGCTTATGTCATATTCCGCGCCGTCAAGCGTTACAATGTTTTTAAACGTGATTTTCTCCTGCCCGGGAAAAAACGTCATATTGAATTCTGCCATCTCTTCGGCGGTTATTTCTGTTTCAATTGAAGACACAGCTTGATAACAAAAAAGCATAAAAAATACAACTACAGTTATCTTTTTTATCATTTACCTTTCCTTGTTTTTACTAATAATTCCAATAAAATAATTTATCAAGTAAACTGCCGCTTTGAGGCGTTGCATTAGGCACCCAGTTAGCAGAGTTCTCAACAAACGCGCTTTTATCAAGAGCCATACTGTTTCTAATATATGCTAATTCATGCGAAGCAGCTGGAACGCCTATACCCTGTAATGGAATAACATGCACGCCTATTTTGTTTACAGTTCCGTTCTGAGCCCAGGACACAGGCACCGCTTTTTTAAGAGCGTTTTCAAGGTCATTTGCCGAATTTATCATTGCGTTTTGCTGGCTTTCGCTTGAAGTTATACTCGCTCTGATTGCCGTTATTTTTTTTGTATAATCAAGAATATCAATATATAAATCGGAAGGAAATGAGGTGAAATATTGACTTTCAACATGAAATAAAATCTGATTTAATACTTCGTCTCTTGAGTCCTGCTCTGTAATGGAATCTGCGACGACACCGGAAAAAGCATTAAATTTATTATACAGGTTCTCTATCCAGGAAAGCTGTATTTGAGAAATGGTAGCAGTATTTAAACCGCCGTAACGTTTGCTGTATTGATATTGTATAGAATTTCCTAAATCTGAAATTGAAAGATATGGTTTTTGTAAAAAGTTGTTAAACAAGGTCGTATAATCCCAGCCTGTTGATAAAATCGCCCCTTGAGAACCTGCAAATAATTCTGCGTTATTCCTTACTTCATACGCAACTTCCAGTACTGCTCCATAACAGGTATCAAAACCAATAAGAGATAAGCCTTTTCCGTTCACTGCCCTGCCAAAAGACGGAAGAGACATATAATGACCATGTGTATCATCAATTGCAATTGCTTTTAAAGGTGTATTTGACGTACCTGAGCTTGGACCGGAACGCCAGCCTGTCCCATGACCCCAGATAAAAAGAGCATAATGTTCCGCAGGATATACTCTCTTTGCAAAATCTATCAAACGTGACAGAACCATAGGGTCTGCGGTATTAAGTTCAGTTTCGGAATCTTTTGATAATCCCAATTCAGGACAATCTACACGCTGAGATTTTATTATTGATGTTAAACCGTCAGGATCTGGTGTTACCTCAAATAACCTTGTATCTGTCCAGTTCCCGTTTGTCATATCATAATAAGGAGAGCGATCCAGCAGGACTAGAATGGAAATAGGAGCGTTGCCGTATTGTACGGCTTCAAGTTCATTAAAGTTCGTTATTGCTGCTCCTTCCAGATCATTATCTGCTGCCATATAGATAACAAAAGTCCATTCTCGTTTAACCTCTTCAATTACAACTTCAGCTTGCACATCTATATTCTTTTCTAGCGAACAGTCAAGGAAGAGAAAAGCAATTACCGGCAATAACAAGATAATTTTCATTCCTGCTCTCTATATACTGTATAAGCCGTATTTATCTTCCCAGATACTGCCGTCAGCGTATACAATTTTTAATATATAAAAAAAATCAATTTCGTAAGGTTCTGACGGCGCATTATGAATGAATTTATCCAGTGATAATACGATTTCCTTATTTTCACCAGGAGATATTGAAGTGAGTTTTGTAATCTCAAATTCATTACTCCCTATAAAAGGGTTATCTTGTGTCTTAGCATCAAATAACCTGAACGAAGCGGTTATATTGTCAATGCTTTTTTCTGATTTATTAAAAAAATAAAATGATATTCCGGCATACATAAAATCATAAGATGTATTAGATAATATTGATATTGGAACTGTTACGATAAAGGGAGGAGGCTCACTACCATTATCAGTACACGATAAAAAAGAAAATACTGCTAAAATATTAATTACCAGTCTGCTATTTTTCTTACTCATTGATTAACCCCCTTAGTATCGATAAGAACTTTTCAATATACTCATCTTTTGATCCAAGATTTTTTGCTGTTATTAAAAAACCAATTGCTTCATCATGTTTTTGCTGCTGATATTTAATAGTTGCATAATAAAAAAGCATCTCAATATTGTTTTGATCAATCAGGTATGCTCTTTTAATAATTTCTTCTGCATCAAACAGATTTTTTTTGGTTAAGGAATCGTCAACCATCTCAAGTAATTGATTCAAAGACGGTATACGTATATAAATTATTTGATTTCTGTCAATAATATTTATATAGTCTGTATACGTTTCAAAGCTGCTCTTTGTTACCGTTATGAGGTATTTTCCTGTTGGTACTTTTGGCAGTGTAAATCTGCCGTTTATATCTGTACTGCCGTTATATCTCTTCCCTAAAGTAATTTCACAATATGGAATTGGACGGTTAGAAAAATCGTAGATCATTCCGTTAACATCAAAAACCTTATAATCAAACTCTGTTGTTTTACAGGAAGCCGACAGTAAAAAAGCAAAACCTGCTATTATAATACTTTTGCTGTTCACCAACTGCTCCTGATTCTTATTTTTCCCTCTGAATCATGGTAAAAAACAGTATGATTATTAGAATCTTTTATCGTACCTATCAACGACGTCTTTTCGGGTACCTGCTCTGCGATAAACGAATATGTTGAATAACTAACCGGTTTATAACCAAACGCCGAAGGTATCTTCTGTTTTTTATCGTTTGGTACAACCGCTGTTTCATCCAATGCCTCATTATAGGAAAATGCACAGGTAATTGTAAATTCTCTTCTTTCCCGGCTTGCGGCTATATCAAAGCTTCTGATGAATAATGGATATTTATTGCATATTTCTTCCATAATGTCTATCGAATTAATCAATCTTTCTTCATTGGCTGTATATATTATTGTATACGTCATATATCTGTTGCCTGTAGAAGGAAATATTTCAGAATTTATGATAATGTTCTGATTAATAAACAAGCCGGTTAGTTCCTCGGCGGCAATAAATATTCCTTCCTGACCTGTAAACGCATATGAAACAGGTGTGGAGTATACATCATGCTTTGCTCTTAAAACAATTGTTGTTGCTGGTTTCCCTTCAATATAATTGATATTTTGAATGTCGTCTAACGTTAAATATTTAATATGTTCAAAAATTGCAACAGCAGTAAACGCTGAAATACCGTTGCATTGTACGGTAACTTCAGAATTATTCGCAAGATTATACTGCCATCTTTCAATTACACCGTTTTCCATTAGAAATAATTCTGCAATATCTGCTAATACTGCAAAGGCCGTAGGCAGCAACGCCTTTTCATCAAGCTGGTTTTCTTCCCGATCAGGTACAACTATTACCGTATTCTCGGATGTTTTAACTGACGTAAATATTAAAGATAAAAATACAAGCAGCAATATAAATACGGAAGCAACTGCGATTATCAGTTTTGGTTTTCTTCTGTTGAACACACCGTGCATGGACGGAATTTTTTCTATCCTGCCAGCGAAGATTTGATTATTGGATATACTTACGGTTTCTGCAGGTATTGACACCGGTTCGTTTCTCCTAACGTCAAAACCTATTAATTCATCATCTATTCTTTCAGGTGCGTTTATTGTAAAATTTTTTGTGTTTGCCATAATTGACGTATTGGTATATAGAATCGCTTTTTTATGTATAATTTGATACTCTGCGAGAGTCTCGCCTGCCATTACAGTAACCATAAACCACCTTGTTTTATTAAACTCAAACAGTTTAATATCAATGCAGGAAGCTGCGGTAAAACCAGGATGCAGTTCATTTAATTTATCATATATCATGTTTTGCGTATCACGCAGTTTAAATCCTTCAGGCGGCATGATAAAATACACTTCGTGATCTTTACGCGGGATTATTATTTTTAGTTTCATGGTGTGCATAACCCGAATATTACTATTCTTTCACCTGAAATGACACACGATGCTTTAAGCACCCTTAAAAAACCCTCCTGCCAATATTCAGTTATCTCGTAATATTCAAGTTCTTTTGCTGATGAAACAGCTATTTCCCAATTATTAATATCTCTATCAGGTTTTGCACATTCAGCCTTAAAGGATTTCGCTATAAAATCAATCGCATGAGCTGTTTGATATATATTTTTAGCTCTGTCCCATGCCTGATATGCCGGTAAAAACGCCTGTGAAAAACCAAAAAGAAATAAACCCATAATCACAAGCGCGGCGAGCGTTTCAGTAAAGGTCATATCTGTTTATAATCTCCATGTTTGCGTTTTCTATTTCATGTATTATTTGCAATTTGTATTCTTTTGCATATCTGTTAAGCGTACCTATACGCGGCACTAATGAAAGAAAAATCAACGAAAGCGCCATTATTAACACAAGGGAAAGCAATAATGCGTTACCCTTGTCATTCCCATGAATAAATGTCCGCATTTTGTCCCTCTCCTCCTGCCTTTCCGTCTGCGCCGTATGACATTATGGTAAACGGTAAGTTTTTATCTCCCGGGTTTTTATAAATGTAATCGTAGCCCCATGGGTCTTTTGGTATCAATCTGTCAGTATAAGGTCCATCCCACCCAGGAGGTACAGGAGAAAGAATTGGTTTTTCCCACAGCGACGACAGCCCCTGCGCTTCAGTTGGATATATTGCGCAGTCAATATAATAGGACTGTAATGACAACCTGAATGTCTCTATCTGGTTGCGGCAAGCCGCTATCCTTGCTCTTTCAATATATCTAATAGCGGAAAAACCGACAGCTGCCGCTAATATTAAAATTATCGAGATGGTCACAATTGTTTCTATGAAGGAGAAACCTTCGTCATATTTCATCTTCATAAAACACCTCCAGCATATGTAAGTATTGGCAAAACAACTGCTATTATTAACGTTAACAGATAAGAACCGGTTAATACAATAACAGCAGGTTCTATAAGCCTTGTAAGTGCTTCACGTCTGCGTGTGTTTTTATATGCGTAAAAATCCTTTATATTGCTGCAAACCTCATTGATGTTTCCATGCATGTCTGCAACTGCCAGCCAGCCGGTTACATAAGGTGATAAATACGGAAGCTTACCAAATGCCTGCGAAAAAGATATTCCGCCGGTAACTTCTTTTTTAATTGTTATAAGTGAGATTCCGTATTTTGTTCCGCTCATATCTGTTATACACTGCGTTATTGCGTCAAGAAGAGGGACATTGCTTTTTAATAATAAATCCAGTACATAAAATATCCTGTATTCAGGCGAATCAAAATAAAAAATTCTGTAGTACGTTATAAACAATGCCGCGCCTCCAAGCAGCAGTATAAGCCCGGCTATTATTATGCCGGTAACAGCATTTGTTAATATCTCGCCTGAAAGAAATCCGCCCGATATAAAAAACGGCATACCTTTTATTATCAGAAACACGGTTCCGGTTATGGCAACTAAAATGATTATTAACGGATACATCATTATATTTAAGGCATTCTCAGTCGCCTGCTGCCTTCTTCGAAGATCACCTGCTATTCGTTCAAGTACATTGTCAATTTTTCCTGTTAATTCTGCAGCCGATATGAGCGAAATATACATTTGATTAAAATAAACTTTTTTGTCCTGAATGAGACGTAAACTATCAGAAAACCCTCTTCCCTTTTTCATTAACAGCAACAGCGCTTCAGCGGTATCTTTTACAGGTTTTTCCATCCCTTCTCCGGAAAGTATGTGAAGCGAATCTACCAAGCTGGTATTACCTTTTATTAAAGCAAGGAGCAACTCTGTAAAATGTAATGTTGCTGTCACTTTTTTCATTTTAGTAATTTTAATTTATTTCCTTATTATTTTCAAGAATACGAAGGTTAAAATAGCAATTCTCAGTTTAGCTACTCCTATTATTATCGCTATTTTCACCATGTTTTTATGCTTGTTTTTTATCTTTCAACGCGTGCGTCCGCACAGTGCCAGTAACTGTATATTATCTGCTGTTATCTTTTTACTCATAACCCAGCTTTTAGTATAACTAACCTTCCCCATAGAACCGTTTTATATTTGAAGACACAGGTACGAATCGGGTTACAGGTGAAGATAAAACTCATCTTTTATGCCAATACTAATTCGCAAAAAAACTAATTTAAATATAAGTCGTCGCCTAACAAGGCCGCTTTCAATCACCGGTACTCCTTCCCTATTCATAACAAGTCATCGTTTTCCGGCTCTGCACTCGCAGTCCTGTTTATCCTTCCCGTCGCTGTTCCGTATCGGTCCTGTCATCACCGTAAGTTATGTGGTTTTTCCAGAGCGTATTACCACACCGACCACTTCGCTATGATAATACATTGTTTCCCCGGCTTTGTTTCTATACAGACAGTGTTTACAGTAGATTTCCTACGACGAATAGTACCACAAACCCATCGATAGCTATTAACACTCTTCTGTTCAATACCTGATACGGTTTTATCGCTCCAGCCTCGTTTGCTGTCTGTAACGTTCGATTGAATACCGCTCCAATTCTCTCGTGTTTTATACCGTCAAATAGCGTCCTTTTCTGGTTGTCGCTCGGTATCTTGCTAACACCATGTAGTGTTTGAACATTGTTTCGTTTTTCCCGTTCCTGCATTGTCCGTTAAAACTCCCGTAATGACGGATATTGAAAGAAAAACACCGCGCATGTACACTTGATTCCATCCAGCAACCAGTATTCCAGGTTGCGACCGCTCTATTCTTGGTCGAGGATTCCTTTCACGACCGCTTCTATGCTACTCAATAGTTTCCTATACATTCCTGCTTTTATACCTTGATCATATCATTTTTTCTAAACTGAGAATTGCTGACGGAACGCGGTTTTCTTTTGATATTTTTCAAAGGTAACAATCCTTATGGCATACACTTCCTTCTTGTTTATAAAGTTTCCTACTTCTTTACAATCTGAAACTACTGAGATGTTCGTTGATTTTAATTTTACCTATTCACTTTTTCCCAGGCGGCTTTTGCAGCTTCCTGTTCCGCGCTTTTCTTGTTGCGGCCTTTTCCGTTTCCATAGACGGTTTCACCGATTTTCACTTCCATCCAGAAAGTGCGGTCATGCTCAGGACCGGTTTTCTTTATAATATTGTATTCAGGATAGCAGTGTAAATTTTTCTGACAGTGTTCCTGTAGAAGCGATTTATAATCCTTATGGTAATTGTCCCCAGTTACAATGCTGATTTCTGGTTTTAAACAGCGGCTGACAAAATCAAACGCCGCTCTGTATCCGGTATCAATATAAATCGCGCCTATCAGAGCTTCTGCAGCATCCGCGAGAATTGTCTTTTTACTCCTGCCGCCGGAAAGTTCCTCGCCCTTTCCCAAAAGAAGCATTTTATCAATCTGCAGATTAAGCGCAATTTCAGATAACACATCCTCTGAAACTACAACGGATTTGATCTTTGCAAGCTCGCCCTCGCTTTTGTCCGGAAATGTTTTGTAAAGGAGAGTGGCGCAAACAGCCCCAAGAATGGAATCTCCAAGGAATTCCAGACGCTCGTTATTCGCTTTTTTGATTGTCTCATTGGAAACAGAACGATGCATGAAAGAAAGATTAAGAAGTTCGATATTTTTAAATTTAAAACCGGCGGCTTTCTGGAAAGCCGCCAGTTGTTTTTTTCTTTGTGAGTCCACTATATTCGCATGGCAATCCACATGATTATTTCTGCTGGGATTTAATAAACTCGTATGCGTCCTTCACAGTTTCAAATTCATTGGCTTTTTCGTCAGGAATATTAATGCCCATATTTTCCTCGATAGCATAAACCAGTTCATAGGTATCAAGACTGTCTGCGCCGAGATCTTGACGGAATGAAGCTTCCAATGTAATCTTCCCCTCATCGACGTCAAGTTTTTCGGCGATGAGCTTTTTCATTTTTTCAAATAATTCGTCCATTTTTTTCCCCTTATTTAGACTTTGAAATCAGAAACCGTTCTAGGGTACAATTACCTGTTTACCGCGATAATATCCGCATTTTGTACAAACTCTGTGTAATAAAACCTTATTGCCGCATGTGTTGCAGTTAATCATTGTAGGCGCGGTTAATTTCATGTTGATGGACTGCCGGCGGCTTGTCCTTGCCTTGGATGTTTTACCTCTGGGTACTGCCATAATGTTACCTCTTTAACTTGGTCATATCTTAACAGGAATAATTTTCTTAGTCAAGACATTTATTAATATTTTGTCAATAAATTGACTTATGTCCATTTATCATTTCTAGTTGGTAATATACTTTTCTTTCAAAGCTTTTGCAACCAGCGGAGGAACCATTCCATGCAGGTTACCATTGAATGAAGCCAATTCCTTAATCGACGATGAGCGAATAACAAAGTATTCAGGATCTGTCGTCATAAAAATGGTTTCAATTCCGGGGTCGAGAGTTCTGTTCATCACGGAAAGTTCAAACTCGTATGAGAAATCTTCAAGTCCGCGGACGCCTCTAATCAGAATTTTTATATCCAATTTTTTAAGGTAATCAACGATTAGACAATCACAGACAGATACTTTTATGTTTTTTGTGTCTTTTACAAGTTCACTGAGCATAAAAGCCCGCTCATCGGCGGAGAAAAGATACTTCTTCTGTTTGTTTTCAGCAATGACAACTGTTAATTCGTCAAAAATCAACGCAGCGCGCTGAATAACATTAATATGTCCTGACGTCGGCGGGTCGAATGAACCGGGAAATGCTGCTTTTAACATGAAATTATATTAATGATAATTAAATTTTTATTCAACCGCTGTGTATAAATGTAACCCTTGATATCCAGAATGCTTTAATATTTGACAAATGTATGAAAATGGAATATTGTTGTACCATGGAAAGTAAAAAACTCAGCTTTCTATTTTTTATAATAATAATAGCGGTTGTTTCCTGTCAGAATACAAACGCGCCGAAAGAAGTACCTGTCCAATCGGAAGCAGTCAAACCTGCAGAAGAAAAGCCAGTCGTACAATCTGTCGTTGCTGAGCAGCCTGTTGTGATTGAAAAACCTGTCGTAATCGAACAGCCGGTTGTGATTGAAAAGCCGGTTACGGCTGAGCAGCCGGCTGCAGAAGTTATAAATATTCAGGAAATTACCAGACAACATTATGATTCGACCATGGAGGAAGTCAGAAAATTTATAGAGGAACTTAATAAAATTATAAGCAGCAGAAACTACAGCGCGTGGAAAGCGGCATTATCTCCAGAATATTTTGATGAGATATCCTCCGCTGAAAATCTTCAGAGTATTTCAGATATGCCGGCAATGAAAACAAGAAAAATTGTGCTTAAAACAACGGAAGATTATTTTGTTCATGTTGTTGTACCGGCAAGAGCCAATAGCCGTGTTGACGATATTGAATTTATAACAAGAACCAGGGTAAAAGCGTTTTCAGTTAATGTAAACAGACAGGGGGAAGAACAACGTCTGGTTTTATATGATCTTGAAAAAGAGGGTAACTCGTGGATAATAATAAATTAAGCAAGGAGAGGTTTATGTTTACATTAAGACGTTTTTTGGTTTTGTTGACGGTCTCTGTTATTTTGATTTCGAATGTGCCTGCGCAAAGCAATCCAAGCATGACTATTGAAGAATCGTACCTGCAGGAATCAATTGAGCTGATGATCATAAGGGAAACCGCCAGAGCAAGCAGCAGAGAACAGAAATTTATCGCTTTGGAATATATCAGCGACGCCATTAACCGCGGAAATAAAAGCGATGATATCCGCTTAACGCTTGATTTTTTATCCAGGGAAGGAAGAAGGTCGGTAGCCAGAGAAAACAACAGGGTTGTAAATAACTTTCCTGATGTAAGGCGTCAGTCTGCAAGGTACCTCGGTCAGCTTGGCACAGAAGAAGCCAGAAGATCGCTTCTTGATATTTGTCAGTTTGAAAACGAACCTATGGTTCTTCAGGAAGCAATTAAATCACTGGGTGATATCGGATCCAATGAGAACAATGAAACAGTTGTCATTATTTCCTGGGCATTCTCAAAATTTGACAATTTAAATCCTGATAATCTTATGGCGATTGCCACAATTGACGCTTTTGAAAAAATAGCTCAGAGAAACAACGGAATAAGTTCTCCGGAAGCGATAAGAACTTTAGTCCGCATATCGGAAGGTCACTATATCACACCGGTCAAAGACAGGGCGAAATCATTACTGGCTGAACTGCGCGGTTACGGTAATTAACGCCCATTAAAAAAACCGAAGCGATTCCTGTATTCAAGTGATATGTTATAACGCTGCGTCAGTTCCTTATGTAAAAGGGGATTGACGCAGTTTTTTGTCAATAGAGGCTCTATAATTAAAAAGAATATTTCATGACACTGGATTTTCTTTTTGCCGTAAACCGGAAGAAAGTTTTCGCTCTGGTCGGGGAAAGCGGGACAGGAAAAAGTTTTCATGCAAAGCTTGTCGCCCAAAAACACTCAATAAATCTGATAATTGATGATGGTCTGTTAATTCGGGATAACCGTATCCTTGCAGGACATTCTGCAAAGAAAGAAAAATCCTTTATGGCGGCGGTTAAGGTCGCGCTTTTCGATGAAAAATCGCACAGAGATGAAGTGGCAAGAAGACTCCAAACGGAAAAATTCAAACGAATTTTAATACTTGGAACCTCCGAAAAAATGGTTAATAAAATCGCAAGCAGGCTTCAGCTTCCTGCGCCTAAACGAATAATTAAAATTGATGATATTGCTTCTCAGGAAGAAATTGATAAAGCCATTAGAACAAGGCGAATTGAAGGAAAGCATGTCATTCCTGTTCCCTCAATCGAAGTAAAGAAAAATTATCCGAATATTTTCTACGACGCGATAAGAATTTTTAGGCGTAAAAAAGTCCCAGCCGGTATTGGTCCTGTTCCTACCCTGCATGAAAAATCTCTTGTCCGACCGGAATATTCAAAACGCGGCAAGGTGATTATTTCGGAAATGGCTTTAAGCCAGCTTGTTATTCATTGCGTTGATGAATTTGACAGCGATATTAAAATTAAAAAAATCCTTGTTAAGGATGATGATATAGGATACCGTTTAATAATCACAATCGACATACCTTACGGAATATCGCTTGGGGGCAATATTCATGAATTGCAGCAGTACATCATCGATAATATTGAGCGTTACACTGGCATACTTATCGAAGAGGTAATCATCATTATTGATAAAATCACGGAGTAATTCGCTTCTTTTTGCCGCGTTTTTTCTTTTTTAAAACTGCGCCTGTTTCCGCGCCTTCCGCAGGTTTTATCCTCTCAATATGCTGTTTTTTAATTGTCATTCCGCGTACAGACAGAAATTTTCGCAGAGCCTGCCCCAGTTCAAAACGCGGAGGATTCATCGGCAGAACAAAAGATCGCACTGTCATGAAAATTTCATTATAATTTTCTATTACCCCCGGCTCCCATTTTTGAAGGCTTTCAAGGTAATCATAAAAAAGACAGCCAAGAGCCTGTCCCGGATATACTTCATTGCCGTTGAATGAAGCCATTGTTTTTAGATAACATGTTTTAAAAGCAGCGTCACTTTTCATTAATTTTGATGCCTGCGGCTGAAGGTAACCGTAAAGCCCCATTTTTTCAAGTAAATCCACAATAGCCGCCGCCTGATCGGAACGGATTATTTTCTGTATCTCTTCAGTAAGACGGGAAGGTGAAATTGTTTTTAAAAGTTTTGATTGATTGTATATTCTTAATTTTAGATTTACGGGAAGATTGAAACCTGCGGCTGCGGCGTATTTGACAGCGCGTATCATCCGCACGGGATCTTCTGAAAAAATTTGATTTACGGGAATGACAGGTTTAACCTGTTTCCTTTTTATGTCCTTCATGCCGTTTACATAATCAACGACAATCTGCTGCTGCGGATCATAAAAAAGGGCATTCATTGTGAAGTCGCGCCTGAACACGTCTTCGTCAATTGACCCGAATGTATTGCTGGTATTTCCGTCTTTTAAGGAACGGAATGTGGCAACTTCAAAAATCTTTTGCCCTATATAAACATGAACAATACGGAAACGCCTCCCTATTATCCTTGAGCCTCTGAACACTTTCTTGATCTTCAGGGGAGCCGCCGTGCTCACTATATCAAAATCCTTCGGTTTTTTTCCGAGAATTAAATCCCTTACCGCTCCGCCGACAATGTACGAATCATGCCCGGTGCTTTTTAACCTGCGGATAATATTTACAGCGTCGATGTCTACATCGGCGAAATTTATGCCGTGCTCATTACAAGTATAAATAATTGCTTTTTTAACAAGTTTACCGTTTTGCCCGGTTGAATATCTGTATCTCATTCACAGTGTTTGTTAATCCATGAAAGAAGGTTGTCAATTACTTCTTCACGGTTAGTTTCATTCATTGTTTCGTGCCTCGCGCCGGGATACAGCACAAACTCAAGATCATTAATTCCCAAATTCCTGTACGCGTTGACAAGAGCGGTTGTACTTGCTCCCATATTACCGACAGGATCGGCGCTTCCGGAAAAAATATATACCGGCATTTTTTTATCTATTTTTGCCATTGCTTTTGGATGGTGTACTTTAACCAAAAGCCTCGCAAGATCGCGGTAAAAACCGGAAGAACATAAAAATCCGCACATGAGGTCAGCCGCGTATTTATCAACCTCTTTTTCATCACGGGAGAGCCAGTCAAATTCGGTGCGGTTCGGTTTAAACGGATTATTGTACTGCCCATCCGCCATCGCTTTCGCAAGACGCGAGCCGTTGCGCTGTCCCCGTAAAAAAGCCAAAAGAGTCAAAAAGGGAACTCCTGCTTTTATTATAAAATCGCCGGGTCCCTTGGTTCCCGATAACATGCAGCCGTTAATCAATAAATCATTCGAATATTCTTCAATGTAGTTCTGCACTATAAACGATCCCCACGAATGTCCAAGTAAAAACAACGGAGCGTTTACTGTTTTTTTAATTTCCTTATTCAAGACATACACATCCTGAGTAACAAAATTATAACTTTTACCATCAGAGCAGTGACCTATAAGTCCGCCCCTCTTATATCCATTCACTCTGCTGTCTGCGGTCTTTCCATGTCCGCGCTGATCGGCAGCCCAAACCTCAATTCCTGCCGTGGTTAGTTTTTCCGCAACATGCTTGTATCGGAATGCGTTTTCCGCCATACCATGCACGATATGAAGCGCCGCTTTTGGCTGACCATCCGGTATCCAACGGTACAGAAAAAGCCTGATCCCGTCATGGCTTTCAAAATACGTTTCTTCCTGAACCATACCGGTATTGTAGCGGTTATATCAGTTTGTTGCAATGAGGGCTAATACTTTCGCATGCGAGCCTCATAGCGGGGTTGTTGATTTAAGTTCAAATACAGCAAGGCTTTCTATGTGCGATGTCTGAGGATAAAAATCAAAAAAATCAAGTTTTTTCAATTTGTAAATACCGTCTGTCAGTATTTTTGAATCCCTTGCGAGGGAAGCAGGATCGCAGGAAACGTAGGCAAGAACAGGAGGACCTGTTTGTGCAAGGGAAACCGCCAATTTTTGAGCAAGTCCCGCTCTTGGCGGATCAGCTACCGCAAAGCCGCATCTGCTTATTTTGTGCGTCAAGATTTTTTGCCAGTCGGTGTCCTTTAAAGTGAAAAACTCTGCGTCTTTTCCTCTTAAATTTTCGCGGGCGGCGCTAACAGCGGTTTTATTTTCTTCAGCAAGGATTATTCCAGGGAAAAAATCGCATAAAAAAAGAGCGAATGTCCCGACTCCTCCATATAAATCCGCCATTGGAAGGCTTTGATCCGCTTTACAAGCTTCTTTTTTTAATTCAAGTATGAATTTTTCCAGCATAAAACAATTACTTTGGAAAAAAACTTCCGTATCTACCAATATTTCCCTGTCAAGAAGTTTAATTTTTCCCCTTTTTTGCCCACCTTCGTTTAAAAACACATCATCTTTTGAAAAAACTGTAAAACGATCTTTCTCTGGCGGTATGGAAAAGGACTTTTCACGCGGATTTTTCGGTTTAGAAAGGAATTCCCTGATACCATGTACAGCGACAGGGCAATCTGAAACATGGATTATTTCTCCGCTTCCCTGCTCTTTAAATCCAAAACTGTAATTATTCCGCAAACAGTGAAACTGTATTCTATTTCGGTATTCCCAAGGTAAATTACAGTCAATTGTAATGATCTCAGGCGGCGGCTGACCGCTGGTTTTCAGGAAGGAATCCTTTAATATTTTACGTTTTACGGCAAGCTGAGCGTCATAATTGATGTGCGCAAGATTACATCCGCCACATTTGCCGTAATATTTACAAACGCTGTCTGTCCGTACAGGAGAGGGTTTTGTAATTTCAAGCAGTTCAGCTTTTGACCATGTTTTTCTCTCTTCTGTAATGCGACAGTTTACAGTTTCATCCGGCGCGCCGCCTTTAACAAAAATAGTTTTACCTTCAAAACGCCCAAGAGCATCTCCTGTCGGCGTAATTTCTTCAAGATAGAGCGAATAAATATCCCCGGTTGCCATAATTCACTCTATCATTAATATGTAATTTTTTAACCATTACGGTGTATAATTAAAGTGATGAAATTTCTGTCAAGGATAAGTGCTTTCTTCCTGCTTGCCGCGCTCCCGATCTTCGCCCAAAGCGATAACCGCCAGCAGGGGCTGCTGACTCTTGAGCCTTCATGGCGTCAGGCTCTGGGAGGAGAAGTTATATCATTACCCAGCGTTCAGGCACAGTCGGTGGTTGTCGCCCTTGACGGCGGAAACATTAAAGCCTATTCAGCGGACGGAAATCCCCTCTGGAATTATACGGCGCGCGGAAAAATAAGCCCTTATGTTACGCGATCACGGGAAGGCACTTCTTACTTTTCAAGAACAAACGGAATATTAATAGCGGTTAACCGCGCAGGACGTGAATTGTGGCGGCGGGATATCGGTGATCCCCTAAGCGGCGGAGTGGTGACAGGCTGGGACGGCAGACTTTTTATCCCTGCAGAAAAAAAAATGCTTTGTTATACCGCATCCGGCAATCTTTTATGGACAAGGATACTTGAATCAACGTTTAAAATTCCTCCCAAACTTGATAGCAGCGGAAGTGTAATTTTTACCCTTGAAAATAACGAAGTTTACCGTATGGACCCTTTCGGCAATTCGTTTGTCTGGACGGCTTCCGGCGCACCTTCAGCATTGCTCTCAACAGGGGATCAGCAGATACTTGTTATTTATCCCAATGGTACGATGGAAATCCTCGGAACAACTGAAAACTGGTTTATGACTGCGGCGGGTAATTTACATTCTTCCCTTCTGCCCCGCCTTCCGGCTTCTCCTCTGGCGGCAGCCGGAAACGGAAACAAGATCGCGGCAGTGCTTAGCGACGGCAGGATTGTTTTGGTTTCGCTTGAAGAAAGTAAAATTCTATGGACTGCCGAAAGCCATATTAAAAGCGGGAATCAAAAAGCGGAAATGGTTTTTGATGATAAAGGAATTTATATTTTGAGCGAAAACGGAGCTTCCGGTTTTTCCCATGACGGCAAGAGACTCTGGTTTACAACTCTTCAAAATATAGCGGCGATTCCGGCATTCAGTGATGACGGAACCCTTTATACAGGAGGGAAAGACTGGATACTCTATACATATAAAATCGAAGATCGACTGATGCCGCAAAAGAACGGTTTGTACGGTTCGCAGCCAGACGGCTCTTACGGAACGGGCCGTCCGCATTCATTACATATACCGGTTTACCCTTTACTGGATTATGAAATTGATCGAAAACTGGAGCAAATTGAAGCTGCTGTAAATGCCGGCAATATCGGAACACATGAACCGGAATGGACAACATTCCTTTTGCTGTTATCATATAATAACGGAAATATACAAAACAGGATAAGCGCAATGCGTATTCTGGGACAAATAGGTTCGCATGAAACAGTACCTTGGCTTTCAAATATTTTCCGCAGGGAAAGTGAACCAGTTTTAAAAGCGGCGGCGGCGGCGGCCATTGGAGCTATAGGCGTAGACCCTGAAGGGATTGCAATTAATACATTTTTATATACCATAGTTTCCAGTAATATAAAAAGCGAACAGGTTTTAATTGCAATTACAACATCAACAGCAGCTCTTTGCCGCTTCTCAGGTCCGCCTTTAAGCGAGACAGGCATTAGGATACTAAACCTGCTTTGTGAAAATCCGCAGCCTCCTCTTGTGAGAAGACAAGCCGGCAAAGAACTTGCTTCCCTGCGTTAAGTATGTTAAAATAGCAGCCTAGGAGTCCAGTCATGAAAATGTTTAAACACGCTTCCGTCAAATGCCGGTTCTTAACAATTTTATTATTAGCATGCGTCACAATTACAGGATTTACCCAGGTTGACCGGGATGAATTGGATAATCTTCCGCCTGTAGTCTTTATCAATTATGAAGGACCTCATGCGCGAATTGATACAAGGGAACAGATCCGCCAGATCGGAGTTGTTCTGGGACAGCAGATAGTTGAGAGGGAAGGGGGACTCGCTCCGACCCTGGAAGCAATGTCAGTTGAACAAAGAAGACAGTACTCATACATTTTTGAAATCGGCGGCGTTTCCCGCTACTTTGTTATTCACAGCGTATCAGCTCCTGACGGCAATAAACTTGATGCCGATGTTTTTGGTCTTGGCGTTGACGCAGGAGTCGATCATATTCGAAACCTGCGGACAATTGTTCAGGGATATCTGCAGCAGGCTTATCAATACAGCGCGGCGGACGCCGCCCTTCTGGCTGAGTATATAACGATTTATAACGCCGTATACCGCGGCAACTGGGATTATTTCACCTCACGCTACAAAACGCCCGTTATCAGCCACCTTACAAGGGACAGAGCCGGTCTTTCAATCCGTTATGATGAATGGCCCGGCAGAACATTAATGCTCATTCCTCTCGGACACGGAGGTTTAAGCGCGATTGACACTTCCGCCATAACCGACAGCAGGGTTATTGAAGAAATGCGGAAAGAAGAGGATATGGGTATTCCACAGCGGCAGGACATGGTCGATTTAATGGAGCGTCAGGCCGAGGAAGCCCGCCAGCAGGCTCAGCTTGAAAGGGAAAGAGCCGCTCAGGAAGAAAGGCGCATTGCGGAAGAAAGGCAGAGGCTTGAACAGGAAAGACAAACAACGCAGCAGCAGCAGGAAACCGGGGCAATAACGCAGCAGGAAGCTGAAAGAAGAGAACAGGAAATTCAACAGAGGGAAGAAGAACTGGAAGCAATAGAAGAAGAAACTGCGCAGCGGCTTGAAGAAGCCGATAGGCTTGATGAAATTGCCGAACAAAGAATTGACGACGCGCAGAGGGAACGCGAGGAAATCGCAAGCGATCAGCAGTCTATTATAGTTCGGGATACACCCGCCGGAATTCTTGGAATTTCAATTGAAAAAACAGAACCTGTGGCTACGGGAAGACTCATTCGTTTTGACACAGCAACCGGAAATCAAATCAGGAGATCCCCTCTTGATTCAGTTCATGTCAGGACTGTAACATTCATCGGCGGTAAAATACTCGCTATCGCTGGTGAAAACGTTAACCAGGGTGCGATACGGCTTATTGAGGTAACACAGGATTCCCTTACTATGGCAAAACAGGGAGATGACGACATAAAAGCGGGAAGCCTGTTGTGGGTAAACGGAAGCGATCTTTACGCAATAACATCAGATTCGATAATATCAACTGATTCCGAAGGCACAGCAGTAACCGAGACCAATTATTATCTCGGTCGTTTTGACACAAACCTCATTTTACAGGCAAAATCAATTGTTAAAGTTCATCCCGACGCGGCTGTTACAATTCAACAAGGAAATCTTTTAACACAGGACGAATACGGTGTCCCGATAATACTGAACCCACTTGATTTAGCAATGCTGTTCAGGGGTAATTAGGAATTTATTTTGAAAGTTATAGGAAGCGTATAATAAAATATATGCTTCCTATTTCCCGTAGATATGTTCAAGACCGTGGAGGAGTTCTTCGGCTTTTTCCCTGCATGAACCGCATACTGTTCCGATTTTTGTGGCTTGTTGAAGCTGCTCCCATGTATGAGCGCCGCCTGTAAACGCGGTTTCAATGTCCTTGTCGGTAATTCCAAGGCAGTGACAGATAACACTCGCATCTTCCTTGAGTATTCCCTCTCTTCCGGTCTTTAGAAGATAATCGTCAATGGCGGTGCGTAAGGCCTTGTCGCCCAAAACTGAACAATGAATCTTAAAGCTTGGAAGCCCTCCCAGTTTTTCAACAAGGTCTTCCGGGCGGATTTTGTAGGCATCCTGTATATTCATTCCCTTTATGGTTTCGGACAGCATGCTCGTACTGGCGATGGCGCTTGCGCATCCGTATGTTTTCCAGCGGACATCCGTTATTACATCATCTTTTATTTTAAGCAGCATCAGCATCTGATCTCCGCATTTAATATTGCCTGTCTGCCCTTTGGCGTTATATGCAAATTCTTTTTCTTCATCAAGAAGCGCGTTACGCGGATTTGTAAAATGATCCTTTACTGTGTCTGAATAAAGCCAGTCTGACATAAAATCCCCAATACCAATTTAGATCAGGACGGCAATGTTGACATTGCCCTTAACCGCGCTATAACGGGCGGAAGCACCTCAATTATATAATCAATATCGTTTTCTGTGATNCCCCACCCCATCGAAAAACGAATCGAGCCGTGGGCAAGCTCAGGTCCCGCTCCTGTCGCAAGGAGAACATGTGAAGGTTCAAGGCTTCCTGACGCGCAGGCTGAACCGGTGCTTGCCTGTATTCCCTGTATATCCATGTGAAGAAGGATGGCTTCTCCTTCTGCACCCGGAAAGGAAACATTCAGCGTATTTGGAAGAGTATCTTTTGGATGACCGTTAATCTTTATGTTCGGGATTTTTTCCAGTAACCCTTTTCGCAGTTTATCACGCAGGGGCAGGAAGGTTTTTTCATATTGATTAACGTTTTCTTCGGCGATTTCCGCCGCTTTTCCAAAAGCAAGAATCCCTGTGTTGTTATATGTTCCCGCCCTGTAACCTTCTTCCTGATGACCGCCGTGTATTAAAGGGAAAAGAGGCATATCTTTTTTTGCATATAACGCACCGACGCCTTTCGGACCGTATATCTTGTGGGCTGATAAAGTGATGTAATCCGCCTGCCAGTCCTGCGCGTTTACGGGCAGCTTTCCGATAATCTGAACCGCATCTGTATGAAAAAAAGCTCCCGCTTTTTTTACAAGGGAAGCAATCCGCGCAACGTCCTGTACAGTGCCGATTTCATTGTTAGCTGCCATGATCGAAACAAGTAGCGTTTTGCCGCTCAAGGTTTTTGAAAGCGCGTCAACATCAATTTTCCCGAACCCATTTACCTCGATTATTTTTATTTTAAAACCTTCGTTTTTTAAATTCAGCGCCGAGTTCAGCACGCACGGATGTTCAATGGCGCTGATAATGAACTCATCACGATCTCCTGCAAGACGGCGCATTGTCTGAAACACGGTGTTATTTGCTTCAGAACCGCCGGAGGTAAAAATTAATTTCCCGTCTTTTGCGTTTATAAGGGAAGAAACCGCGCTTCTTGCCTTCTCTACCCTTGCGTGCGCAAGCCTGCCCGCTTCATGCATACTGGAAGCGTTCCCGAATATTTCCATATCTTCAATCATTGCCGTTTTTACATGCGGTGACAGCGGAGTTGTGGCATTGTAATCAATATAGACTTTTCTCATTTTTCATATGGTAGCAAAAAAAAAGGGGAGTGTCACCTTTTTGCGCCCAGTTCCTTTTTTACTTCTTCAAGGCGTTTATTAAGAGCAGCAATTGTTTTTTCTAGCCGCGCTTTTTCTTTTTCAAGCATCAGTTTGGGGTCTTCTTCTTTCTCTTTTCTCCTGACTTGAATCTTTACGGTATCAGGGCTCTTTCCCTTTATTAAAGCGGTCTGCGCCGCTTTGCGTTCATCACTGTCGCGAATCCCCGCAAGAAATCGCATGTTGTCAGCACCCACTTCCGGAGCGATATCGTATTCAAACATTTTTATCGCTGTATTGGCGGCGGCTCTTGGAATACGCAGCATCCTGTCAACATAATCCTCAAAACGCACTCCTATTTCCGTGCAGAGATCATGCGCTTTAAGGAGATGTTTACCCATTTCCTTGACAAGCGCTCCGTTGTTTGCCAGATATTTTATGCGGATAATGTCTGTCAGTTTAAGAAGTTCAGGAGATACGGCAAATACGTCATTGTATATTTTTATTTCTTCAGCTTTTTCAAGAAGGGAGTGAAAAATCGCCCAGAACTCGCTTGTATGGGCGCGTGTGCCGAGGTTTCCGCCTCTCTGGCATGCATGCAGATGGTGGGCATACTCATGGATTGCGGTATAAAGAAGGAGATTCTGTCCCGTATCGTCTGTCTTGAAATTTCGGTTATGAATAATAATTTCCCTGCTTTGCGGCTTGTAAAGCCCGTTAACCTTCCTGCTTTTTTTCCCCGAAAAAATAAGGGAGAATTCAAGGGGAGCATCTTTTATTTTTAAAAGTTTTTCTTTTACCTTGTCCTGATTCACGGAATACTTCCCCCTGTTTTTTCCATCGCAAGAAAAGCCGCCGCCGCGCAAGCGGTTTCTGTCCGCAACGGACGACTGCCCATTGAAAGACGCAGAAAACCTGCGTGTTCAAAACTTTCTCTTTCATTATCCGACCATCCTCTCTCAGGACCAACAGCTATAACGAGGGGTCTTGTGGTCGGAGTGATATTGAATAAAGAGCCTTCCGCCCTCACATTGTCCATTGCAAGAAGTAGCGGCAGTCTTTTGTTATTTTCCCAGGGACGCTCTTTCAGCCATTTTTCAATGCTGTCAAAAACGGCGAAAGACGGGAGCAATGTATCGCGCGCCTGAACCGCTCCTTCTATAAAAGCAGCCTGGGCTCCGCCGTTTTCCAGAAGCTTTGTATCGCGGTAACTTTTTTCGCCAAGCTCGCTTCCAATAAGATCAACCGCAGACACTCCCATATTCGACATGTCGCGGAAAATACGTTTCAACTGTATCGGGCGCACAAATGCGACCGCCATTCTAAGCTGTATCCGCGGCGGCGGCGGTTCGTTTGCCTGTACCGTAACAAAGACAGAACCGTCAAAATTGATCTTTTCAATTATTCCTGTTCCGCGCATGCCGCCGAGAATTCCAGCTTCGAAAACATCGCCAGCTTTTTTATGCAAAACTTTTAACAGATGAATTGTCCTTTCGTCCCTTCTGGGAAGATTTCTGCCAAGTTCGTGTTCTTCAAATAAAATGATATTCATGTTATTATGAAAATAATGGGAAAAAAAACGGTAAATATCAAGATAACCGCGAAATTACAATTTTTTTTCATTCGCGCTGAAGGGTTAAGTGTCCCGCCGTTTATTGCAGGGTTGTTTGTTTCTTTCTTTTTGATGTTTTCCTGCGCAACAAATCAGGCATTTTATACAAGTACAGATGCCGCTGTTTTTGATTTAAATTTTGATAAAGCCATCGATATAATTATTAAAGGTCAGCGGGAAAAAAATGCTGTTTATCCGGAAAAAAACGCAGTTTCTCTTTATCTTGACAAGGGACTGCTTGAACATTACGCGGGAAACTACGAAACGTCGTCCAATGATCTTCAATTTGCAGAGCGCCTGATTGAAGAAGCCTATACGAAAAGTATAACGGAAGAATTTTTTTCCTATATTGTCAATGACAATATAAAAAATTATCCGGGCGAAGATTTTGAAGATATCTATTTAAATATATTTAACGCATTGAATTATTATCACAGGGGAAGCATGGAAGGAGCGCTTGTAGAGATTCGCAAGCTAAGCAGCTCCGGAGGAAAACTTGTTATGCTTGCCAAAAAATACGAATATACAGATCCAAAAAGCGGAGAGAATTTCTACGATATTGTGCAGAGGGAAACCGGTTTAAGCACCCTTCCCGAAACGTTTTCTGTCAATTTTTCAAATTCCGCTCTGGCTCGTTTTCTTGGAGCTCTTTTTTATCAAGCTTCAGGAAATCACGATGCCGCTCGGCTTGAGTTTAATCAGGTACAGAGGGCTTTCAGTACAAACAGAAATATATACCGCAATCCGTTGCCTGCGGCTGTTGAAGAAAGCCGCAATGTACCGCCGGGAAAGGCGCGTCTTAATGTTTTATGTTTTACAGGATTATCTCCCATTAAACATGAAAATGTTCTCCCTCATTTTCTTCCGTTCCATCATCCTGTTTTACAGGTTGGATTTTTTAAAATCCCTGTATTGAAAAACAGAAACAGCATTATTACAAGGATAGAAGTCATTGTAAATGAAAATCGCTTTAAACTTGAACTTCTTGAAGATATAAGCGCGGTTATCGAAGAAACATTCAAGGCACGTTATTCGAACATTCTTGCAAAAACATATATCCGTACATTTCTTAAATACGCCGCATCTGATATTGCCGCAATTGAAACTTCAAGAAAAAACGGCAGGGACGCGGGGTTTTTAGCCGCTTTTGCCGCCAGAATTATAATGGATTCATCTGAAAGCGCGGACACAAGAATGTCACGCTATCTTCCAGGCAGATCCCATATCGGCGGTATCAATCTTGACCCCGGAACATATGATGTTTATATTAATTATTATCATATAAATGAACTTGTTTCCGGCGAAGAATATAAAAATGTTATTGTAAAAGAAACAGGATTGAATCTTTTACAGTCAGTAAATTTAAAATAGGAGAATCATAATGAATAGAATATTTTTATTTGCCGCGGCGTTGTTTCTGATTTTATCGTCATGTTCATCATCAACTGACGTAAGAAGGGTGGATCCTTCCTCACAGATTGATTTAAGCGGTTACTGGAATGATGTCGATGTAAAAATTGTCTGCGACGCTCTTGTCAGAGACTGCCTTTCCAGTCCGCGCATTGAACAGGCAATCAGGACAAAAACCGCAATGCCCTCGGTAATGGTCGGCAGATTCAGAAACGAAAGCAGCGAGCACATTGATACAGGGATAATTTCTTCAATAATGGAGACGGCTATTTTTAACAGCGGAAGGATGAACTTTGTTACAGGGGGATCTGTCAGGGATGAAATCCGCGCTGAGAGACAGGATCAGCAAATTTACGCAAGCGAAGAAACAATGGCAAAACTCCGGAATGAAACGGGAGCTGATTTCATTTTGACAGGAGCTGTAAGATCAATAGTTGACAGGGATTCAAACCAGACCGTGAGAACATATTTTGTAACAGCCGAATTAGCCGATATCGAAACAAATCAGAGGATATGGATGGGACAGAATAATGAAATTAAAAAGGTGGTTACTGTACCCAGAAACAGGTTTTAGCCTTGCGGAAACTCAAAAATAGGTTCAGCATTTCCGTAAAGGGCGTCAACTTTTTTTAAACTATAATTCATATTTTCACGAACAGAGTCGGATACTAAGGAACGCGATTTTAACTGTACAGTTTTTGCCGCCAACATTCTGGCGCGTACTGCGGGGCGTCCGTTAACGGAAAAACCGGTTTCCGCTGTCCAGAAAAACGCGCATTCTCCGAAATCCATTCCAAAACGCCATGATATTTTTTCATTTCCCAATAATTCATTTATAAAATCACACGCCTTTTTCAGCGGTTCTGTGGATTTGTCAAGCGGGGAACCGAAACAGGCAAGAACCGTGTCTCCTTCAAAACCAGCGATAACGGCTCCGTGCGCAAAGACCGCTTCCTTGACTGATGAGAAGAAAATCTTTTTTAACATGCCCGCTTCTTCCGCCTTTTCGCGATCTTCCCTGATTAAAAGATTTATGTCTTTTATGGCGATAACAGCGGCGGCGGCCGCGCTTGTTTCCGAAAGACGCGGCTTTCCCGAAGCTATCAAATCTTTCAGCATATTTTTTGAAACCGACATTCCGTATGCGGCGCGGAAACGGCGCGATCTGAATTTTAAAAATGCGCATTTCAGATAAAATATGACAAGAGTTCCGAAAAGGGATGAGCCCAAAACAATAAGCGGATCGATCCAGTATGTGTAAAAAATAAATACGAAGCCAAACGCGGCGGAAGCTATAATGCTTAAACATGAGCCGCAGATAAGCTGAGTTACTGGCTGAAGCATGAAAACAAGTAAAAGTACCGCGGAAGCTACGGCGATTGACCAGATAAGTACGCTCCGATCATGCGCCGGATTAACATGATTGTTTGTAATAATCGCATTGGCAAGCAAGGCTGAATAATCAGCGTGCTTTTCAGGACCCATTACGCAAAATGATAAAATAAGTTCCGTTAAAAGATCTTCGCGTAAATTTTTTAATATGCCGTATGCTTCCCGCATTGCTGTAAACGAAAGGCCAAGTTCATCGCGCATTCTGACAAGAGCCGCGAGAGTATCGGTATTAATAATGTTTTCATCATAAATTACTTCATTGTACCCTCTTACAAGGATGTCCTCGGCATTGCTGCCAAGAAAATCATCAAGAATTTTGAAATAATCCTTTCTTGCCTGCCGCCATATATTTTTATTTTCGTTATCAGGGGATTTCAGCATTTCACTTCGAAGCATAAGCGTGTAATCGTAAATAATAAGGGGAGACTGTTCAGGCAGCGTGTTTGAAAAAGCGCCCAGTTCATTTGCGCGCGTCATGATTGATCGCATAACGCGATCCGCTTCGTCATATTCCCTGAAAAGCGATTGGTTAATGCGCCGAATCGCATTGTTCCACGGCGTTATGATGTTTGCGTTTTTGTCAAGATTAATGTCTTTTTCTTCTCCGTCATACTCCAAAAGCCATAAAACAGGTCCTCGATCCGTCGACTCAATTCTGGATGCGGCGTATCGGTGCTTCAAACTGTGATACACAGGATGCTCTCCCGAAGAAGAAACGTCAATTGGCATAACGCGGCGCAGCTTTCCGTCATTATCATACTCTGTCTCCTGATTGGTTTCCATGTAACCGCCGAAGACGGTGACGGCGCGGAGAATATCCTCATCGCTGTCAGTAAGAGCGGCAAGCAGGCGGTCCCTTCCCTCGTCCGTCAGGGCAAGAAGCCTCTCTACATAGCCGGGCGCCTGAATCGGCGAAACCGAACCTGAACGGATTGCGTCAAACAGGTTGCGGATATTTGTTCCGAGTAGAACGTATTCATCAAAAAAACGCCGCCGTATTTCGGCTTCGGATATTTTCACCGGCGAAGAAGCAGGCGCAACCCTGCCTGTTAGTACAAGATTGGACGCTTCCATTTCTATCAATGTAAGCAAAACGGAAAAAATATCGTTTGAGTCAACAAATTCATCAGTGTCAATTATCAGTATCTCCTGCGATACTGGAGAAGGCAATTTTTGACTTGAAAGAAAATCATAATGAAAACCCAGTTTGGGACCTGAAAGAAGAAAATTGAGCAGAAACGCCATCCCTGCGGAGCAGACAAGACCGATGATCAACATCAATATTGATTGTTTAATTGAAAAATTGACTGTCATTTATTTAAATTTCGGCAAAAACCATATTAATATTGATTTTCATTCATGATATAATTTTTTTAGCATGAACAGAACGTTTATTGATGAAAACTTTCTTCTTGAAAGCGAAACTGCTGTAAATCTCTATAAAGCGGCAGAAAACGAGTCGATATTTGATTACCACTGTCATCTTTCGCCTGCGCAAATCGCGGAAAACAAAAGTTTTACGGATTTAACTGAAGTCTGGCTGTCCGCAGATCACTACAAATGGCGCATGATGCGCGCCATGGGGATCGAAGAAGAATTCATTACAGGCAATGCTGATAATTACGAAAAATATCTTGCATGGGCGCGAACAATTGAAAACCTTATCGGAAATCCCCTGTATCATTGGACTCATCTTGAATTACAGCGTTACTTCGGGATTTACCAGCCGCTGACGGAAAAAAGCGCGCCATCGATCTGGGAGAAGGCAAACGCGCTTCTTCAGACGCCGCAGTTGTCTGTTAAGGGAATATTTGAAAAATTTAAAGTATACGCCGCGGGAACCACTGACGATCCCGCCGATTCGCTTGAACATCACCGCGCAATTTCGGAAGGCACAGCTCCTGTCGGAAAAATCGCGGCAAAAATTATTCCCACTTTCCGTCCTGACAGAGCGTTAAACATCACATCGGAAAATTTTTGCGGATATATGAATGAACTTTCAGAAACAAGCGGAATTACGATTAAGAAGACAGACGATGTTATAGCCGCTCTGGAAAAAAGGCTTGATTTTTTTATAAGCCTCGGCTGCCTCTCCTCTGATCACTGTTTTGAATATGCGCCGTATGTTATTGCTTCCGACGCCCGGATTGAAAAAACTTTTAAAAAAGCAATGACAGGAAAAAAAGTATCGCAGCAGGAAGCGGACACATACAAAACCAAAATGCTGATACTTCTTGCGGACTTATACGCCGGAAGAAATATCGTTATGCAGATTCATCTTTCTGTTATCCGTAATGTAAACCCTAAAATTTATTCCCGCGCGGGAGATAATGCCGGTATTGACGCGGTAAACGACCGCTTTTTAAGCGGGAATCTGGCTTCTCTTTTAGGCAGTATGAAACTGCCGAAAACAATTCTTTATTCATTAAATCCCAAAGATTACTACCCTCTTGCAACAGTTATCGGCGGCTTTCAGAATGCGGGGATAAGGGGGAAAATGCAGCTTGGAAGCGCATGGTGGTTCTGCGATCACAAGGACGGAATGGAAGAGCATCTGCGCGTTTACGCCAATCTGGGAATGCTGCCCGTTTTTATCGGAATGTTGACAGACAGCCGCAGTTTTCTTTCATATCCGCGTCATGAATACTTCCGCCGCATTTTATGCAATCTTGTCGGAAAGTGGGTTGAAAACGGTGAATATCCGCGCGACATGGAAAAACTTGAAAAAATAGTGAAAGATATTTCATTTAACAACGCCAGGAATTATTTTTCCTCGGGTTTTTGCCGGTAACAAGCAGNTCTCCTGTAACAAAGGAGTGCGCTTTTTTTTCGCCGTCAGGGACAATTAATAGTTCGCCTCCTTCTCCTGTTCCTTTAAGAGTGCCTTTTACTTCCCTGCCTGAATCCGCTTCTCCGTCAATAAAAATTACCCTTTTTCCTTTTTTATACAAACGCCTGTCGAGTCTTTTTTTCCAGTCACTGGATTTAACGCCATCAAGTTCACTGTAAAGAGCGGCAAGTATTTTTTCCAAAAGTAAAAATCTTTTCACCCAGTTAAAATCAATTCCTGAAGCAAGGGAAAGGCTTGTCGCCTTTCCGTCAATGGGCGCGGGAAATTCCTTCTGCGTTAGGTTTATCCCGATGCCTACATGGACAATCCCGCCGCTGGCTTCACAGAGAATTCCAGCCGCTTTTTTATCATCAATAATAATATCGTTTGGCCATTTAATTTTGATTTTATTTTTTAAAGCGGGAATACACTCTTCGATTGCGGATGAAACTGCAAGACCTGTTCGCAGTGTAAGAGACTGAGGAATTTCCCCGGCATCCTCGAACCGCAAAAGAACAGTAAAAGAAAGTCCGCATTTTCTTTGCATTTCCCATTTTCTGTCTCTAATACGTCCGCGTCCTGCCTGCTGAAAGTCAGATATAATTACAGTTCCGTGTCCTTCACCCCCGGCTGCCAGTTTTCGGGAGACATTCATCGTACTGTCTACAGCTTCTTCATGGTACACAGGAGAGCAAAAAGGGTTTGATACTTCTATCTTTTTCATGCTTATGATATTATAGCCGCATGAAAATGGTATGTCTTGATCTTGAAGGGGTGCTTGTACCTGAAATCTGGATCTCTTTCGCTGAAGCAGCCGGCATTCCGGAACTCAAACGAACAACCAGAGATGAACCTGACTACGATAAATTGATGAATTATCGTCTTGATATTTTAAAAAAAAATAAACTGAAGCTTCCTGATATTCAAAAAGTTATTTCGGGTATGAATCCTCTTGACGGAGCGGCAGAGTTTGCTTCAGCCCTGCGGGAAAAAACCCAGCTTGTAATTCTTTCCGATACTTTCGAGCAGTTCGCAAAACCTTTGATGAAAAAACTGTCATGGCCTTTGCTTATGTGCAATTCGCTGAAAACATCAGATGACGGCGTTATTACCGGATACTCCCTGCGGCAGAAAAACGGGAAAAAAGAAGCGGTAAAGGCTTTTAAATCCGTAAACATGAATGTATTCGCAGCAGGAGATTCGTATAACGATATCGCGATGATAAAGGAAGCTCACGCAGGTTGCCTTTTCCGGGCTCCGCAGCAAATAAGGGATGTATGCTCAGACCTTTTCTGCGTAGATACATTCGACGAACTCTTTGCGGTTATTGGCGAATTTTTAAATTGAAAAAATCTTATCTTTCGATAATGTATTTAAGCGTGTGATCATTGTGGCGCCAGTCTTTGCCTGTTTTAACGCGCAGATCAAGATCGATTTTCCAGTCAAAGATATTTTTTAAATTTTTTAGGGAAGCGATACGGATCGCCTTGATCATTTCTCCGCCTTTCCCGACAACCATGCCTTTCTGCGATTCCCGCTCAACGATAATAAACGCTCTGACCCAGAGTTTATTTCCTTTCAGCTCCATGTCGGCGATGTCCACGTACAGCGAATGGGGCAACTCCTGACGGAGCCTTGTTATTGCCTGCTCGCGGATAATTTCTGAAATCCGGAAACTTGTTTCCTGATCGGTGTAGTATTCTTCTCCGTAAAAGGGATCTCCTTGCGGAGAAAGTTCAAATAAAGCCAGTAAAAGTTCGTTTATACCCTGCCCTGTGCCGGCGGAAACCGAAAATATCCGCTGATCAAAAGGAACAGGAAAAGTGATTTTTCCGCGTATATAATCGCTTGCTCTTTTAAAATCAGCGTCTGGAATGTCCATTTTGTTTACAGCCACAACTGTCTTTTCAGCTAACGGAGAAACAAGGGAGACAATTTCATCTTCTTCGGCGCCTGGGGTGCGGGTTGCGTCCAGAACGTAGAGAACTAAATCGGTCTCGCAGACAGCGCGCTGTGAGACTTCCATCAGTCTTATATTGAATTTTTTCCGCGATATATGCCTTCCTGGAGTATCAATAAATACGAGCTGTCCCTGCTCGCGGTTTACAATTCCCCGTATCGCGTTGCGCGTTGTCTGCGGAATATTCGCCGTAATGGCGACTTTTTCTCCGCACATTTTATTTAAAAGAGTTGATTTTCCTACAGACGGACGCCCAATGATTGTCACAAACGCGGACTTTTTCATTTTATAACCATACAAATTATCGGCTAATTATGGCGCCTGTTACTGTTTTATATGCTAGAATAAAAGAATGCGGAGGAACAATGAAAGCGTTATTTATCGGCGGAACAGGAACCATATCAAGTGCGATTTCACATCTTGCGCCTTCTCTTGGCTGGGAGATTTTTCATCTGAACAGGGGAAGCCGCAAAAGCGAGTTTGAGGGAGTTACCCAGATACAATGCGACATCAGAGCGGAGGATGAAAAAACAATCCGAAGCAAAATCGAAAAGGCTTTTGGCGGTGAAAAAATCGATGTTGTTGCCGATTTTATCGCTTTTGTTCCGGATCACGTAAAAAAGGATTTTACAATTTTTGACGGGTTATGCAGGCAGTATTTTTTTATATCGTCAGCCTCGGCATACCAGAAGCCGCCTTCTTCCTGCGTGATTACCGAGGGTACTCCTCTCTCAAATCCGTTTTGGGAATATTCCAGAAATAAAATCGCATGCGAAGAATACCTTACGCAGAAATACCGCGAAAGCGGTTTTCCCGTTACAATTATAAGACCAAGCCACACTTATGATGAAAGAAGCGTCCCGCTCGGCGTTCACGGTAAAAACGGAAGCTGGCAGGTTTTAAAAAGGATAATGGACGGAAAACCAGTCATTATCCACGGCGACGGCACAAGTCTTTGGACAATTACCCACAACAGCGATTTTGCATACGCTTTTGTGCGGCTAATGGGTAACATACACGCTATAGGTGAATCAATTCATATAACATCAAATGAAAACCTTTCATGGAATCAAATCTACGCAATAATTGCGCAAACGCTTAAAACCGAATTAAAAGCGGTTCATGTTTCAAGTGAATTCCTGGATGCTTTTTCAAAGGGTAATTATGATTTTAAAGGCAGCCTTATTGGCGACAAGGCAAATTCCGTTATCTTTGACAACTCAAAATTGAAACGGCTTGTTCCTGAATTCTGCGCGAAAGTACGCGCGGATGAAGGTTTAAAAATGACAATAGGGAATGTGCTTGCAACGCCTGGTCTTCAGCGTGATGATCCTGAATTTGATATGTTTTGCGACAAGGTTATCGCTGCGGTAAAAGTTATATAATACTCTACCAACTGGAAATATCTTTTGATTTATCCGACAAAATTGCGGCTGTGTCGTTGATGGTATTCCGTTTTTCTTTTAATGACTGATACGCGACAAGCGCAAGCAATGCAAAAAGAAAAACTCCAAGAACAATTATTATCCAGATACTATTTCCGTCGTCTTTTTTTGTTTCCACAGGAGCGCCCACAATGAGAACAGACTCGTCAATTACGACTTTATTATCAGTAAAAATAAGGAAAAGGCATATCAATAAAGTTAAAATCATTACCGCTATTGCGGCAAGGCAGGCTATACGGACAGTAAAATTGGATTTTTTATCAAGCGCCATATAAACCATCGCACTCATGATAATTACGCCGATTAAAACGCCAATGAAAATCATATAATTGAATTTTCGGCTTGTTTTTTATTGTCAACAAGTAATTTTTATGGTATCTTGTTGTTATCTTAATAAAGCGGAGGCATAAAATGGCCCATAAAATCAGCGACGTCTGCGTAAATTGCGGTTCTTGTGTTCCGGATTGTCCGGCGGAAGCAATTTCTGAAAAAGACGGTTCTCATGCAATTGATCCTGACAAATGTACTGATTGCGGCGCATGTGTAAGCGCATGCCCGACAGAGGCAATATCGGCAGGATAATATTGGGATTCGTCCCGACATTTTTTCTGGCATTTCTCGTGCTGCCGGTTTGTGAAGCGCAGGAAGCCGGCGGCGCGGTGTTTCCTGTTATCAGCAGGCTGGATATGCGGGACACAGGCTTTAAGCAATACTTCAGCGATGTTGAAAGCAACAGAAGACTTCTGGTGCGCTTCCCTTCAGGGATCAGGCAAGCTGCTGAAAACATGATTATCTTTCAGTATACTGTCCGGCAGGGTGATGATCTTTTATCCATGGCGGCCCGCTGTAATATCCCCTACTCGGCGCTTGCAAGCCTTAACAGATTGACTACTTCTTCATCAATAACACCAGGGACTGTCGTTCTGCTTCCCTCGTGTCCCGGTCTTTTTATTCCGTCAAATCCTAATTCGGAACTTGAAAAACTTACCGGAAGCTCCAGATTCTCCGGCGAGTGGTTTGTCGATCTCAATATCAGCATATCGGGAAAAAATGAGGTTTTTCACTTTTTCCCCGGCGCAGATTATACGCCGACAGAGAGAGCTTTTTTCCTGAACGCGGGTTTTTTCCGTTTTCCGCTTCGCGATTATCGGGTAACAAGCAGTTTCGGCGTAAGAGCTAACCCTGTCACCGGAAATATCAGCATGCACCAGGGAGTAGACCTTGCGGCACCGGATGGAACCGAGGTTTTTTCGGCTGCCGACGGCGTTGTTTTGGCTATTGGAGACGATCCGATTTATGGAATTTATGTAATTATCAGACATCAAAACAACTGGACAAGTTTATACGGTCATCTTCAAAAAACGGAAACGACCTTGCAGGCAGAAGTTAAATCCGGTACTCTTATTGGAAGAGTAGGATCAACAGGTCAATCCACAGGACCTCATCTTCATTTTGAGCTGCGTCAGGACGGAAGAGCCATAGATCCTTCAGGAAGGCTGCGCCATTAAAATGAAAATGTCCCTTTTAAATAAAAAGAAAGCAGTAATAATGGCGATGTGTTTGTTTTTTTCCGTTGTGTGTCTGTTTTCTGAATCATTTCGTACAAATATTGAGGGCAGCATAGAGATATCTCCTGAAAAAATGGCAGGAAGCTCCGTTATCCTCGGCATTAACAACTCGGTACTTCTTACGCTAGGACCGGAGACTCGCTTTTTAAGAGGGATAGAAATAGAAATAATCGCGCCTCAAGCATGGCTTGCATACCGCGGTTCCCTTGTCATGATGATTTATAACAATGTGAACGCTCAGGTTTCAACAGGTACTTCTGATGTTACGGCGAACCAAATTGTCCTGGAACCGCTTGTTTCAAGACTCAATATAGTTTATCAATTACCGGTACGGCAATCCCACGGGCTGCGGACAACCACAACCGTCATTGTTCCTTCCGCGATTGCCCTGCCCTCTTCGTTTCCGGCGCTTTTAAGATTTAGTCCGGTGATAAAAGGATTAAACAGTGAACTTGAAAGTATGACATTTAACCTTACCGCCCGTCCGATTTTAAGCGATGAAGGCGCTGTCAGATTGGCGTTCCGCTATCCTGCTCAGCTTGCAAACAGACCGTTTACCGTCCTGATAGACGATAAGATAGTTGACAATATTAACGAACAGATTATGTTGAAGGAAGGTGAGCATCATCTTGTTATTCTTTCTGATGATTACAGAAATGAAAGCAGGNGTTTTATAGTAGAACGCGCAAAAGTGATAGACTTGTCGGTTGAATTGCAGGATCCAACGCCCATTTTAATATTTGAAGGTCCTCAAAATGCCCAGATTTTTCTGAATAATTCCCGAATTTCGAGGGATCAGCCAGTTAAGGCGGAACCAGGTGTACATGAAGTTAAGTTCCAGGTAGGCGATTATACTGTTATACAAACAGTAAATATAAGCAGAGGAAAAACATACCGTATCGCCCTTGCTGTCGATTTAACCATTCAGGAAGAAGATTAATCTTTAACGTAAAAAATAATTAATGAATATGGTATCTGTACCGATATTCAAATATCGGGGTTATAGTTCCCCTCCCAAATCACTATAATTCCGATATGCCTCAAGGGCATGGAGCTGTTCGAAACACAAAAATCGAGCAGCTCTCTTTTTTTTATAGATTATTCCATTGAATATATATATAATTCCTCATGCGCGACAAAAAGACTGAAACAACAGAAAATGAAGAAGTAAAACTGTATCCTATTATGGGTATAAGACCGGGAATCTACCTTACCGTTTTATACACTGTAATACTTCTTCTGGCTGTGTTTCTCTTTTTTATATATCCCGGATTAAAAAATCCTTCTGCGGTTTTACTGGTAAATACTGAACCACAGGGAGCCGCAATCAGAATAAACGGCACTTATATGGGTGTATCGGGGGAAAAAATCCACCTAACTGCCGGCGTTTACAATATTGAGGCGGTCATGAGCGGTTTTGAAACAGAAAGTTCCGATGTCCGGATACCGGGGCGTGTTTTATTTTCACTTTTTTTCCCGCGCCGTTACGATGCAGAATTTGCATTAAAAACACGCGATCCACAGGCGGTTTTAACAGAGGCGGCGCAGGAATTCGCCGAATGGAGTTTTATGGGAGAACCGACCGCTTCATGGCAAATCCCGTCTGTTCTGTCGGAAGGCGCATACCGCATGGGTCCTTCAGGAAATAAAGAAAATACCCAAATCCTGACAGTAGCTTCCCGCTTTGCTGTTACCCGGGCTGCGTTACGTGATTTATGCAGGGCAAAAATCCTTCTTGATAACGGCGGTCTATCTCCTTCAGCGGGACTTGTCGGCTCAGTTTCTGATATTTTAGCATTTCTGTCGCAAAACCCAGGCAGCGCCGGGTGGCTTTCCGCTCTTTTGCCTCCGGAATCTTCCTCAGCAATCAGAGCGTCAAAATGGTATTTCAATGATAATTCATCCGAACCTGTAGTAATCCCCGCTCCCGGCAGCCCGAATGTAAGGCGTACAATGCTTTCAGGACTCTCCTTTGCCGCTATTCCGGCAGGCAGCTTGACCGGTAAAAATAACGAAACAATAAACGAATTTTTAATTTGCGAAGAGCCAATACCTCTGTCCTTATACGAATTCTTTATGAATGAAAATCAGAAATGGAAAGATGAATATATCAATTATTACGAAGAAGAAATATCTGTCCCGCTTTCTGATGTTTATTCAGGCATTATTACGGGAATTTCCTGGTACAGCGCAAATGCCTTCTGCGAATGGCTTACAGAAAGGCTTCCTGCCGGAATGCAAGCAAGACTGCCCGCAGAAATGGAGTGGGAATATGCGGCAATGTTCGGCGTCAGCAGTACGGAAAATCATATTTGGGAATGGTGCGCCGATCCTTATACGCCTATACAATTTATAAACGCTCCCGCCGCCGTTATAGAAGCTGTCGGCTCCCCGCAGCGATCTCTCCGCGGAAAAAACACAAGAGCTTCCCTTCCGCCTGGGTTCTCATCGCCGTTTGTAACGCTGCGTCCTGTAATCACGCAGATAACCGTACAGTGAGAGCGTATGGGTGAAAATATAAAAATAATCGCACAAAACCGCAAGGCACGGTATGATTACTCGGTGGACGAAACTTATGAATGCGGTATTGAACTCCTCGGTACGGAAGTAAAATCCTTCCGCGACGGAAAAATTTCCTTTCCTGACGCGTGGGCGGAGGTTGTAAACGGGGAAGTATGGCTGCGATCCCTCAGCGTGGCTGAAAATCCTTTTTCATCAGTTTTTAATCACGATCCGGACAGGAAAAAACGCCTCCTGCTTCACAAAGATGAAATAAAACGCATAAACCGCAAAGTTGAAGAAAAAGGTTATACGCTAATTCCGCTGTCATTCTATTTTAAAAAAAGCAGGGTAAAAGTGGAATTAGGACTTTGCAAAGGTAAAAAAGCTTATGATAAACGCGCAGGCATACGCGAAAAAGATCTAAAACGTGAAATTGCCCGGGAATTCCGTAATTCATAGCAGGGATAGGCGCTTCAACACGTCCTGGATTCTATCAGTTCCATTATCAAAATAAAGAAAAATACCAGTAAACCGGCGCAAAAAGCGATAATTTTAATGGTAATATCGTTAATAAATTCCGGTTTTTGATGAAAATAAACCGTCCCGGCAGCCGCCGGGATGTTTTTTAATTTTCCAAGACCTACAATTCTGATAAATTTTTCATCTTCATACCCGTACCCCATCTGATGTGCATAAACCAGCATGGTATCGTGATCATACAGGATGTTATTGTTGATAGTTTCCAGGTTTTCATTAATGTTGATCAGGTCTTTTAAATTCGCTTCCTGTCGTTCTTTTTCAGCCAGAAGATAGTTATACGAAGAATATCCCCCGCGGCCGCCGAAAAATGATAAAACAGCATAAATTGCAACGGCGGTCCATACTGAAAAGAGGTATTTACTGATCCTCATTGTTCGATTTACGGTAATTATTAGAAGATTCTTTAAGCATTGACAACTGGTATTACCATAAAGTATCATTATATATAGAGACTAACTATTGAAAAGACGTACTTTTTCCGATAATTGGCAATAAGTGTTAATTCAGGGAGCGGTTCATGGCAAAAAATAAAAAACCTTCGATATACTCAGATCGTGGAAGTATCGGTTCTTCGGATGAATTGGACGAATACGGGGTATGGGTTAAAAGTGAACCTCAGGTTTTGCCGACGGACAGCTCTGGTTCAATCTCTGATGAAACTCTTGAAGATGTTTTTGATATAAAAGAAACTACCGAAATATCAGATTCCGCATTTGAAAATATAGATTTCCCGGATGACATCGAAACAGATTCTCCTGCGTCAGCGGAAATAGACCTTGAAGATTTTAATATTGATGACAGCGGAACGGATGACAACGCTGTCGGTATTTCAGATAACGTTGAATTTGACGTTCCGACCGTCAAATCCATTGAAAACAATATTGTCAGCGCAGAAGCGGATATTGATAAAGCGATGAAAAGCGGCGCGCTCGATCTTTCTTCTCAGCTTTTAATCAAGATCGCAAATGAACTTTCTTCTATCAGAACTGAACTTCAGGATTTAAAAAAGGAATTTTCCAGTGTCCGCTCCGCTTCGGTCAAGGAAGTATACGATGATGATGAAACAATCGCCCTAACAGGCGATGAACTTAACAATATTATTAATACTACGGAGCAAATTCCTGTTGATGCCGTACCTGAAGCGGAGAAAAACAGATTTTTCATGGATGAGGGCGATGATACAATATCACTTACAGGCGATGAGCTTGACGATATCATAAGCACAACAGAAACTTCTCCGCCCCCTGGCGATGATGAAGATGAAGCCATTGCTCTTACCGGCGATGAACTTGACAATATTTTAAATAACGCTGATTTTACAGAAGAACCCGGTACTGAAGAAAATATTGATGATGAATCTGACAGTTTTTCCGCTGATTTGCCGATGGATGATGAACCTCCCGCCGGCGTAAATAATTTTCTTGATACTTCGCTTGACATGGGTGGCGCTGATCTTTCTGATGAATTAAAAGATGATTCTTCTGTACAGGACGGAGCTATTGATGTTGAAGCCACCGCAGATATCGATTCTGATATTGACATCAGCTTTGATGATGATTTGGACATCGAACAGACGTCTGAAGATGCGGCAGCAGACATTATGGGTTTAACAGCCGGCGATGATCTTGAACCGGATTCCGGGATCACCTTTGATGATGATATTTTCGGCGATACTCCGGCGGACGCTTCATCTGAACCGGCTGACGATACATTAGCGGATGATATTTCCCTTTCGGACAGCGATCTTTCTTCTGATGATCTTTCTTTCCCGGCTGACGAGATTACCCTTTCGGATGTAGATCTTGCCTCTGACGATCTTTCCTTCCCCGCCGACGATCCGTTAGCTGACGACATTTCCCTTTCGGGTACGAATATTGCTTCCAATGACCTTTCCCTTTCGGCTGACGATATTTCCCTTCCGGACGCGGATCTTGCTTCCGATGATCTTTCCCTTTCGGCTGACGACATTTCCCTTCCGGACGCGGATCTTGCCTCCGATGATCTTTCCCTCCTAGAGGACGATCTGTTGTCTGACGACATCTCCTTTTCGGATGTAGATCTGTCTTCTGACGATCTTTCCTTCCCCGCCGACGATCCGTTGGCTGACGACATTTCCCTTCCGGATGCTGATCTTGCTTCCGACGATCTTTCTCTTTCGGCTGACGACATTTCCCTTCCGGATGTTGATCTTGCTTCTGATGATCTTTCCCTCCCTGAGGACGAGCTGTTGTCTGATGACCTTTCCATGCCGGATATTGATCCCCTGGCGGGAAACCTGTCTTTGGATGATGAACCTTTGCCTGAAGACATATCTCTGGATGACGACATTGCCTTTTCGGAAGGCGATATCTCTCTGTCTGTTGACGATGAGCCGTTAGCTGACGACCTTTCCGTAACGGATATTGATCCTTTAGCGGAGAACCTGTCTCTGGACAGTGATCCTCTGTCTGAGGACATATCCCTGGATGACGATGATCTTTCAATACCTGACGGTCTGTCCCATGATGAAGAACTGAAAAAGCTCATGGATGAAGGAGCTGTGCCTGTCACGTTTCCTCCCGACAACAGTTCGTACCTTGAAGAAGATGATCTTGCGCAGGGCGCGTTTGATCTTTCCGAAGCAGTCATTGACGAGCCCGATCTTTCAGCAGACGATATAAGCGATAACATAACGGAACCGTCTCTTGATGATGATGAATTTGATTTAGATTCGCTTAATGATATAACAATTGAGAATGAAGAACCTGCAGAAAAGGATTTCGCCACACCGGAAAAATTTTCGGATGATCTTGATATGGATATCTCAACTGATGATGATATCATAGACATTGAAGACTTTCCTGATATAGATTCCTTTGATTTGCCGGATGAAGCTGCGCCGGCTGAATCGTTTGATATTACTGATGAAACATCTTCTGAATCATTTGATTTGGAAGATGACGAACCTCCAGCCGCAAAAGCTGCTTCTCCGGCGAAGCCTGCTTTGCAGCCTGTTCAAACTCCGTCTCCTGCTCAAACACCCGCTGCGCAAGCTGTTCCAACTCCCGCGCCTGCGCAGACTCCCGCTCCGCAGCCAATACAGCAGATCCCACCGCCGCAGCCTGCCGCGTCTGCTCCTTCGGGTATCGGTACTCCGGGGAAATCCGGCAATTTCCAGCTTCCTTCAGAATTAAAATCAGAGCTTAGAAATATCCTCAGTTACATGGATCAGCTTCTTGAGTCGCTGCCTGAAGAAAAAATCGAGGAATTTGCAAGTTCAGATTACTTTGATTCTTACAAGAAACTCTTTAAGGATTTGGGGTTGGTATAATTACCGCGTCGGGCGTCAGGCTTCATTCACGTTATAATCCGCAGGCGGAAGCGCAGCGTTATGTAAGTTCATTGAATTTAAAAGACAGCTATGAATGTTTCATTTTAATTGAACCTGGTCTTGGATATATAATACCTGTTCTTCAGGAAAAATTTAATAAAAGTAAAATTGTCGCTCTTCATGCTGACGAAGGGTTTCCTTCAAATGGAATCCCTTCTTTTTACGGAAACGCGTCATGCGCTCAGGAATTTCTTGAAACAGAACTTGCGGATATTGATGCCGGTGCAATAAAAATAATTGAATGGCGCCCTTCCATGAATTATTACAGGGAAGATTATATAAAGCTTCTGTCTGCTGCGGTTGAATTTATAAAACGCGGCGATGCAGGAAAAAGAACGGCGGCCGCATTCGGGAAAAAATGGGNGCATAATTTTTTCAGAAACCTAAGACTTGTTAACATATCCCTGCTTTACAAAAAGAGCAATTTTCCCGTGATTGTAACAGGTTCAGGACCTGGTCTTGAAAAAACCATGCCGTTTCTTTGTGAAACGCAGAAATCCTGCGTTATAATAGCCTCCGCCTCTTCTGTATTGTCACTTGCGCATAACGGCATAACCGCTGATATTGTTATCACTGCCGACGGCGGCTCATGGGCGTTAACTCACGTCTATTCTATGTTCAGGAATAAATACGCAGCTTTCCTTGCCGCAAACCTTTGCGCCGCTCTTCCCTCCCAATGCGTAAATACTTCTTTTCTCCTTCTTAATGACGGAAGTCTATGGCAGAATATAATATTTCATGAACTCTCCCTTCCGACAGTCATAATTCCACAAAGGGGAACTGTTACCGCGTCGGCAGTTGACTTGGCATTACTGTTATCAGACGGAAATATTTATCTTGCAGGGATGGATCTGGGAGTGTCTGATATAAGAACCCATGTAAGACCGTACGGGTTTGACTATATTTTTTCAGGCAGTGCGAACCGTCTCTCTCCGTTATACGCAAAAAATTATTTTCGTTCAGGTCAGATTCGCGGCGGAGGCAGCATGGATATTTACGCTTCATGGTTTAACAATCAGCTTTCCGTGTGGCCGAAGCGTATTTTTTCCATTGGCGGCAGCCGTGTTTTTTTTAAAGAAGCCTGCCCGTCAGAACAAACTGTCAAGAACAGAAACATGATTTTTAAAGCGGTTAACTCAAATGATGATCCTTCTCTTTTTTATAAAAAGGGAGCGGAAGCGCTCTGCAAAGCGTTAAAAAATACTGAATACTCGAAAGATATTAAAAAAGAACTTGCCCCCCTTTTATTCCCGGAGAAAAAAGAAGTGACATTACGCGAACTGGAAAAAGCGATTGAAGAGGCTGCGGATGTGTAGCCGTTACGATTCTGCAAATCACTATACCTTTTCAAGGGCGCAGAGCGGCGAAATGGTTCCCGCAATTTTGAACTCTGTACATGAAAAAAAACCTCTTCATTCCATGGTAAACCCCCAGCGCGAAGCGCAGCGGCTGGCTTCTTCGATACCGGACAGCACTCTCCTTGTTGTACTTCTCGGTCTTGGAGGAGGTTTTACCGCCGAAGCGATACTCAGCCAGACGCAGGCGCAGCTTGTTGTAATTGACTATAACAAAGAGGGAATAAAGGAGCTTTTTTCCGTGATTGATTATTCCCGCCTTGTTAATAATAAAAGGTTTTCCCTTTTAATTGATCCAGACGCGGATGAGATAAAATGTTTTCTTCTTCAAAACTACAATCCCTCTCTTTGCGGAGGAATAAAAACAATCCCCCTGCGCGCAAGAACGGAAGCGGAGCCTTTGCTGTTTGAAAACGCCGTTAGAGCCATTCAGGAAACAGTCGATATTATTTCTTCCGATTACTCGGTGCAGGTTCATTTCGGCAGAAGGTGGTTTTCAAATATAATCCGCAATATCAAGGATTTTGAACCGTCGATGGAAAACAAACTTCCATGTTCGATTACCGGCGCCGCAATAGCTGCCGCAGGTCCTTCCCTCAATCAGCAAATGCCTTTTTTATCGGAATTGAAATCAAAACAGGTTTTTATCATTAGCTGCGATACAGCCCTTCCTGTTCTTTTACAGAACGGTATCGAACCTGATACAGTTGTTTCAATAGACTGCCAGCATATAAGTTATCATCATTTTTTCGGATACAGTAATATTAAAAATATTTATCTTGCGCTCGATATCGCAAGCCCTCCGCTTCTCTCGCGTCTTCCTTTCCACCCTGTTTTCTTTTCCAGCAGCCATCCCCTTGCGCAGTATATTTCTGCAGTCTGGCAGCCTCTGTTTCAGATTGATACCTCAGGAGGGAATGTAACATACGCATGCTTATCGCTTGCAGAAACTATTGGCGCGAAAAATATAACTCTCTTTGGCGCTGATTTTGCGTATATACGATCAGGGACATACGCAAAAGGAACATATGTAAACCCCTATTTTGATAAAAAACAAAACCGGTTTTTATCGCTGGAAGCGCAGTCTTCAGCTTTTCTCTACCGCTCAGAGTTTTTACCGAAAACAAGCCAAGATCAATCTTACAGGGAAACTTCTTCGCTTCGCTTTTACCGTGAAAAATTTGAAAAAAAAGCGGCAGAGACAGACGCGCATATTACCTGCGCTAAAGGAGAAGGCGCTCCTGTCAAAATACAAAATAGATTGACAGATAACGCGATTAGGAATGCTTCTTTGCCGAAGACAAAAAGAAATTCGATAACAGGATCTGAGTTTCTTGATCAATACCGGAAAAATATCGCCGCTCTTCCGGAAGCCGGCGAAGATGATTATCTGCACAAACTTGATAAAAATGAAAGGGAGATTTTCACTACGCTTCTGCCAACTGCCGCTTTTATAAAATACCGAAATCCTTCGTTTAAGGCAAATGATCTGATTGAGGAAACAAAACGTTATTGTGTGGAATTAATCAGAAAGGTCATTTAAACGCCATCGCGGCGTAACCTACAAATGAATCGGGAACAACGCTTTTATTAATATCCGCGCTTGTCGCGTATTCCAGAAGATGAGCGCTTCCCAGTTTTTCTTCTCCAGCAAAACCCATCGCGCCTAAAACAGCGCCTGCGGAGCAGGAAGAACTTTCGGTACACGCACGGCGTAAAACTTCGCCGGCGTCCGCGCTTTCCACCGCTTTGATAAAAGAGGCGTCATTGACATCGCGCACCCAGCGGAGAGCCGCGGCTCCTCCTCCCTTCGGCGAAAAGCCGTAATTATTTCCATAATGGGTTAAATCAGTAGAAGCAATTACATTGATTTTTCTGCCGAGCCAGCCGGCAGTTTTTGAAACAGTTTTTCCCGCTTCAAAAGAAGCCATATCCTCGCCAAGACGCAGCCATAAAACCTGCGCTTCAGGGAAAAAAAAATGCACCATGGGTAGAAGCACTTCGACTGTATTGTCCCTGTACTTATCTTCTTTTCCGTTTATTTCTTTAACCAAAGCGGACCGAAGCTCTGTATCTATTGAAAACGCGCCAAACGGCGTTCTGACCGCGTCTTCCATAGCAAAAAGAGGAGGAGAACCGGAAGGCAAATGACCTCCAAACACGGCAACTGTCTGCGCGTCTTTATCGAGGTTTGCTATGCTTAAAGCTGCAAGACTTCCTGAGTAATACCAGCCTGCATGAGGAGAAATCACAGCGCGGCTGTGCGGGAAAATTTCTTTACCGGACAGGAAACGTGAAATTTCAGAGGAAACTTCTTCACTGCCGCGCGGGAACCAGCCTGCCGGCAAGGAATATTCTCTCAGTTGCATAAAAACCTGCCGATATTATATCATATGAATATGCAACAGAAAAGCAGAGGCGGAATAATTTCGTTTATAGCGGCATTATGCATAATAATTTACCTTTTTGCGCTTGCCCAGGCCGCAACAAGAATTTATTTTGACGTTGACGAACAGAAAAAGATTGCAGAGCAGGATTTCTCAAGAATTACGGGCATTGCGCTGTTTTATGGATCGCTTGGATTTATGAATGAGCAGTTTATCAGCAGCATGAATGCCGCTCTTGCAGCCAGTTCCTGTATTGAAGCGGTAATTATAACAGGTCCGGAAGGCGAATATGCTTTTGAAAAAGAAAAAGACCGCGCTGTAAAATGGGTAAATAATTCACCAAGATTTATCAACAGATTAAGTTTTTCAAATGAAAATTATTACAGACCCCTTCCCATTCATGATCTGCGCAACGCAAATATAAAAGCGGTAGCATCAGCTTTTAATTTTAACAATATTTCAAAGATACTTAAGGAAACACTTCTTGTAATACTTGCCGGTTTTACGATTTCATTTTTCACAATGTTATTGCAGCTGCTGCTCGGTAAATCAGGAGAAAAATCCTCCGTTGTTTCAGATAATTTCAGGGAACCTGAATATGAAAAACCGGTACAACAGAAAAAAGCGGTTATCCAGCCTGAAAAAACAGAACCGGAAACAATTATTATCAACGCAGGACCTGCAATGACAGAAAGAGGTCCCAAGGGGCTTTACTCTTCAAGGAGCAATATCGGCTGGGAAGAATATACCGAGGATCGCCTTGAATCAGAGCTGCACCGCTGCTCGTCAACAGAAAAAGATCTCACCCTTATTATAATGGAATTAACGGATATAACGAATGACAGCATGTATAAACGGGCAGCCGAAGACGCCGCGTCTTTCTTTTCGTCAAGGGATTTGCTTTTTGAAAACGGGCAATACGGCATCTCGGTTATACTTACAGGCGTTGACCTTGACACTGCGGTTTCCAGAGCTGAAAAATTCCAGCAGCGAATTGCAGGTAAATTCCCGCACAGCCGAAAATCAAAACCGGTTCTCTGCATAGGGCTTTCTTCACGCGCAGGAAGACTCCTTAAGGCGGAAAGACTGATGTTTGAAAGCGCTCAGGCTCTTGAAAGGGCAAAGCGTGATGCGAAATCCTCAATAATTGCCTTTAAAAGCGATCCTGAAAAATACAGGGCTTTTATTGCAGCTCAAAACTAGAAGCGTCCCTTAAAATACGCACAGCCGTCCACAGCGGAATTGAATAGACATATTCGCTGTTTCCTCCGCTTCTTACATTGGCAATGCGTTTATTCACTTCATTTGCCGCGCTGATGCGTATTGTTTTAACGCTGCCGTCGCCGAACTCAATCACAATACGATCATAATCAAGAGCGGGATCGTCTGTTTTAACATAATTTATAAAATCATCGCCTTCTGCATTTAACACAGCATGAATGTAATTTTCTATCTGAACCTGGTTGGGAGACGCAATTTCAAAACCTGAAACAACCCACTCCCTGTTTTGGCGTGAAAAAACCTGAGTCTCGTTTTCCCTGTAGACGGAAACCCTCTGAACGCCGCTTACATCCGCCTCAATTTCAGGAAACAGCCGTAATTCGTACCATGAGGTAACCGAACCTGTCAAAAAAGCCGAAGCTATATTCTCGCCTGAACGGACTTCGTTTTGGTTGTTTTTCCTCACATATATTTCTTTTCCGCCGTTGTCTTCATTGCCCAACAGCAGATCAAGCAAAACCGTATTTTCACTGTAAATTGATATTCTTTTGGAAGCGCTTCCGTCCAGCCCAAAGCGGGAATGAGAAGAAGCGTTTGCTGAGCGAACAGGCCATGGGGATCTTGTTGTGAATATTTTTATAAAATCCTCAATCCTGTACTGCCGCGCCGGGTACTCCTGTCCGTTATGCAAAACAAACCACTGGTTTCCTTTTTTTAAAAGTTCAATATCAAAAGAGCTTAAAATATCTTCAAAGCCCGGAAATACCATATCCGGAAAATCGTTCATAATCAGATTTGGGTCTCCCGCGCTTATTACAATCCTGTCAATTCTTCCTTCAATTTTCGGATCCAGCCACGTATAAAGAGACGATTTTTCATTTCTGTTTTCAGGGCTGAAAATAAAACTAGCCGCATATGTCAATGTCAAAACCGCAATGAGAGAAACAAGAATGGTGAGTCTGTTTCTATAAGTCACCGGGAGCCTCCTTTTCAGCAGCGTTTTCACGCGATTGTTTTTTACGCCGGGAAGCAACAAAAAGCCCTGTAATAATTACAAAGAGCGGAACCAAAACTACATTGAGAATTTGGGAAAATCTCATTACAGAAGCGCGTCTTTCCAATTCGGGAATTTTATCAAAGCGGCCTGCCTGCGGCTGCCTGCTCCTTATCGATATAATATCATCATCGCTTGTAAGCCAGTCGGCGGCGCGCAGGATAAATTCAAGGTTATACATTGCCTGCGTCGCGTTAAGTACGTCGGAAGCAAAATTGACGTCTCCAATTACAATGATTCTGGAATTATCAGGCGACAGAGGCATATCAGGCAGCTGTAAATCAGAACCTTCCCTTACAGGTTTTTCCGCGCCGCGGAAGAAACTGGGGAAAGTCCCTGTTAATGAAGCTCCGAGAATTTTTTCCCCCCTTGTCGTTTCTGCGTCAAGTTCAAGCATATAAGGCACTTCCGGGCTTGTGTGAAACTGTTCTCTCATAAGCCATGCGCTGTCGGTACTTTTAAAAAGAGGAATCGCTTCCACAGAAGAAGGCGGATGCAATTCAAGCGGGTTTGCCCAGTAAAGATCAAGACCGCTGAAATTTACGCTTACCGGATGTTTTGCATTTGCATTTTCAGAGAGAACGTTAAACCACAGCGGATAACGTGCAAGACGGTAGCCTCCCTGCGAATTTCCTGCCTGATAGATCATATTCAGCGCAGTCCGATCCAGAGTTAGTTCAGGTCTTATTATCACGCCATAGGAAGCAATCATATCCAGAAGCCCTAAATTTTCTGCGCGCCACGCTTCCAAGGTGCCGTATATGGTATCAACAATCACGCTGTTAACAGCGAATAAAACCTTTCCGCCAAGCTGAATATACCTGTCAATTCGGTACATAGCCCAATTATCAAGGACATCCGCTCCGCCGAACACAAAAAGAGCGGGAAGGTTGTCAGGTATTTCATCACCCGGAGAAATAATGCGGACATTATATCCAGCGCCTGAAAAAAGCATGTTAAGCAAAGTAAAATCTTCGCTCCATCTTTTTAAACTATCAGCTACAAGGACTCCGATAACCCGCTTTGTATTCATTAAGAGCGACCGAATTCTGGAAGTAATGTCATATTCAAGCGTATCAGTGGAGATAACCCACGGAATTACATCAATGCCGTCAAGGTATTCAATTACTATTCCTGAATACACAGTCATAAAGCTTGCCTGATCCTGTTCTACGGTCTGCACCTGTCTTGACTGAAGCCCAAGTTCATTGATTGTACTTACAAGCCCTGTCTTAACGGGATCATAAACGTTAAATGTAATTTTTCCCCGCGAATACGCGGTAATTTCGCGGATAGTGTCTTCTATATCTCCTGCGGCTGGAAGAATGTTTTTCAATCTGTCAGAAAGAAAATAGGTAATTGACACAGGATCGGGAAGCTCCCTGTACAGGTTACGCGAAACTTCAGAAATGGTATACGATTTGTTTTTTGTCAAATCAAGGCGCAGCCAGAAACGGCTNCTGACAAGCATGGCAAGAATTACTGCAATTACAGATAACACGGTAATGATTTTTGTTTGTTTTTTTGTCATATCCGCCTACTTCCATTTCCGAAAAAGAATTACGCGCGTATTTATGAACAGGAATAAAAACGTGCTCAATATAAAAAATAAAAACCCTCGTGAATCAATCAATCCTTTTGAAAAACTTTCAAAATGGTACGCCAACGAAAAAAAGTTAATGAAATTTGACAGCCACTGCGGAAGGTTCAGCCAAAATATTATTTGGTTTATAAACACGATGAACATCAGCGCAACCGCGCTTCCGAGAAAACTTCCCGCCTGATTTTTGGAAAGCGCGGACAGGAGAAGGCCCAGAGCTGTCGCGCTGGATCCCAAAAGAAGCGCTCCTGCATATTCGCAGAAAATCATGCCAAAATCAAAACTTCCCAAAGCAAGGAGGCTTAGAGGCACAGGAAGGGTAAGAAGGAGAAAAAAGCATAACACGCCGAAAGCTGAAAAAAACTTTCCAAGAACCAGATCCCATTCAGTAAAAGGCATGGTCAGCAGAAGCTCAACCGTTCCTGTTTTTCTTTCCTCCGCCCAGCTTTTCATTGTAATAACAGGAATCACCAGAATAAAAACATAGGGAAAAGCCTGGAAGTACGGCCGCAATGTCGCCTGATCCATCGAGAAATAGCGGTGTAAATAAAAAAGCCATATTGAACAGAAGACAAGAAAAAAAACAGCAGCTCCGTAAAACGCAGGAGCGTACATATATTGGCGCAGCTCCTTGCGGGCAAGGGTTAAAGCCTGAACAGGCAGATATTTTTTCATTATTTATCCCCCTGCTCTTTTGTTTCATCGCCTGTAAGTTTTACAAAGATATCTTCAATGCTGAGTTTTCTTCGGTTCATCTGAAGTATTTTAAATCCATTTTTGACAGCCCAGTCAAATATGCGCTCTCCTGCGCTTAATTCGCCCTGAATAAAAAAACTGGCTGCAATTAAACCATCGTCAGAACTTTCAACCGATATATTCGAAATATTATCAAGTAAAATTAATTTCTCATTGATAAAACCGGCGCCGCCTTCGCATTTCAGGATAAGCTCCCAGGTATCGCCTCCCTTCATTGTACCGGCAATTTCTTCAGGTCGCCCCTGAGCGGCGATACTGCCGTCGTTGATTATCAGTACCTGCGAGCAGATGGCTTCCACTTCCTGCAGGATATGCGTAGAAAGAATGACTGTCTTTGTTTTTCCAAGTTCCTTAATAAGAGACCTTATTTCTATTATCTGGTTTGGATCCAGACCGGTAGTCGGCTCGTCAAGAATAAGTATGGGAGGGTCATGCAGTATTGCCTGGGCAAGACCTGTTCTCTGCCTATAGCCTTTTGAAAGCGTTTCTATCCTACGTCTGCGGTAAGAAGCGAGCGAACAGGCTTCAAGACTTTTGTCAATTACTTCATTTTGCTGATGCTTTGGAATATTTCTTGTTTCAGCGATAAATTTAAGGTACTCGTCCACCGTAAGGTCAGCGTAAAGCGGTACATTTTCCGGCAGATAACCGATGCGTTTTTTTACTTCCAAAGGCTCTTCTTCAACGGAAAAGCCGTCTACATGGGCTGTTCCGCCGGAAGGAAAATGAAAGCCGGTGAGTATTTTCATCACTGTTGTTTTTCCGGCACCGTTAGGACCAAGAAAGCCAAGCACCGCTTTATCGCCTACAGAAAACGATACATTATTGACTGCCTGCACATTCCCGTAACTTTTGGAAAGATTTTTTACAGTAATCATTTCTTTTGTCATGGATTATTAATTAGCATATTTAATCAACATATTCAATCGGGAAAACCATTCTGTCGCGGGTAAGAACTGTTTCCGGAAAAATCGCCTGAGCTTCCTTTAAAACCTGCTTGAGTTCGTACTCTGTATAGCGGGGACTGTAATGAATTAAGGCAAGTTTTTTTAACCCCGCCGAAGAAGATGCGATTTTTGCCGCTTCTTCGGCGGTCATGTGTTTCTTTGAATGAGCGTCCTCTGTTAAGTCGCGCGCGAACATTCCCTCGCAGATAAATAAATCCGAGCCGATAACATGAGTTGCGATTTCAGGAATCGCAAGAGAATCGGTCACAAATGAAAATTTACGCCCCTGTCTCGGCTGTCCCATCACATCCGAAGGGTTTACTTTTCTTCCGTCGTCAAGCTCAACTGTTTCGCCTTTTTGCAATCTGCCCCAAAGTTTCCCGACAGGAATACCAAGAGCCTGCGCTTTTTGCGGGTGGAATTCACCCGGACGTGTATCTTCTTCAAGAGTGTAACCGTAGCAGGGTTTTGTATGAGAAAGCGGAAAACACCTGACATGGAAACCATCGCCCCTGTATACAACGCCGGGGGACGCTATCTCCTGAACAATAATTTCATAATTTATAAACATATCAAGCACGCGGCGGCTGGCTTCAATATACTCCGCGATTTTCGGCGGCCCGATTATGTAAAGCGGATCATCCCTGTCCACCTGCGATGAAAGCATTAAAAGACCGGGAATGCCCGTTACATGATCAGCGTGTGTGTGGCTTATAAATATTACTGAAATTTTTTTCCATCGCAGGTTCAGCCGCCGCAGTGAAACCTGAGTTCCCTCGCCGCAGTCAAAGAGAAACAGCTCTCCCTCCCTGCGCAGCAGCACTGATGTTAAATGCCTGTTCGGAAGCGGCATCATTCCGCCGCAGCCAAGTATAAACGCTTCAAGATTCATTTATGGAACCGAAGCAATCTTATATTCCTTGATTTCATCTCCGCAGATAACCGCACAGTTGCGCCCTCCGCCTTTGGCGGTATACAGCGCTTTATCAGCCAGATCGTAAAGAGCTTTTGTATCATGAGACGAACCGCACCGCAAAACATAAACGCCGATACTCATGGTCACATAATCCGCAACTTTTGATTTTTCATGAAGAATCTTCAGATCCCTAATTCTTTCCGTCCACTGATTAATTACTTTATCAACATTAGAAGCTTCTTTTTCAAACCAAAGAAGAGCGAATTCTTCTCCGCCGACCCTGGCGGCGTATACGCCCAAATTTGACAGGCTGGTAAGCGCCGCGCCGATTCCGCGCAGACATTCATCGCCTTTCGGATGACCGTAATGATCGTTATACAATTTGAAAAAATCAATATCGGCAAGCGCGATGCATATCCAGTCATCCGAAGACCTGTAGTTGGAAAGATATCTTTGAAAAGTATGCATGAAATCCCTGCGGTTACGAAGCTGTGTTAATTCATCAGTTATACTCTGGTCTTCAAATTTGTTGCGTTCAGCTTCCAGAAGGGACGTGCTTATTTCCATTCCCATCCTGAATTTGGTAATATGCCATGTAAAATATATGCTTAGCACGCCGGCGACGATTGTATTAACGAAATCAACAACCATAACTTCAGGATTGCCTCTTTTTACAATGTAAGTCGACATCGCAAATACCGCCATTGCGCTAAGCGTAAGAGCCAGATTAAACTGGGGCGGATTTATGAATAACAGCAGAGAGCAAATCAAAAAACACGAAAAAAGAGTCGCTCTTTCGTCAATATTTGAAAATACTCCAAGAAATAAACCAAAAAAAACAACGTTTGCGTAGTATAAAGCGACTAGTACAAAAATATGTCTTTTTGTAACATTTATCTGCTGCATTAGAAAATTCGTATAATATGTGAATACTCCGGCAACTAAAGCCACACATAAATAAACAACCGTATTAAAAATACTTTTTTGAAATACAAAAGGGTAAAAAGTAAAAGCGGCGGCAAAAACCGCAACCAAGGTATTGCTGTGACGAAGGTTAAGCAGATTGTTGCTGAAAACATTGGTCATACATTCCTGATACTGCTCGCGTCCGAATGAGTAGAATCTCCAGATGTATAAAAATTTTCGCATTTTTTCCCCTTCTCCCCGTTATAAACTAATAGTACAGGATATTCCGGAAATAAAAAAGTCTTTTTATTAAAATCTTAATTTAAAATCTCGTTTTGCTGCGTTCGGCAAAACCTGTAAGATTCTGAAATTCAATTACAGAACCGTCATCAATCTGCACTTTTCCGGAAAAAAAACCGCAAACCTGACGGCGGGTAGAATTGTAAAAAAGCATGGTGCGTTTGTCAATCCTTTCCTGATGAGGATGAAATGTCATTTCAAGACGGTTGTCGTTGCTTGTAAAACGCCAGGGAGCAAGCAGGTCTGTCATGGGAACATGAAAAGTCACCTGATCGAGCTTATGAAGATTTCCGTCAATAAAAAAACCGTTTTCCGTTCCCATGGAAAAATCCGCCAGACTGTACCCTACGCATAGACTTAACTGTCTGCCGCTGCTCAATCCGCCGGCTGCAGCCCAATAGCGGGTGTCATTTTTGGGACGTACACACCTGTTCCAGTCATAAATCGCCCATCCGTTCCCCTTTGTAAAAATAATTTCTGAACTGCCGAACTGGATGACTCCTTCGGCGGAGAACCACGGAGAACACCGTGCGTACCTGAAAGCGAATTTTTCATTCCGCCATGGCTGGTTTGTAACAAGGGACTGCGCCGAAGAAGGTTCCATCAGAACGAGCGCTCCCCTCATGCTCCGGTTGTGTCCGAATTTCGGAATATCAGCCTTGATGATTTTCACTCCGTTGTCCATGCAGATAAAATCAAGACGGGTTTTTAATTTTTTCCAGTGAACTGATCCTGCGGCGCTGCTGGTCGGCAGTTCATAAGTGCCGAGGGGAAAGAATGTTTTAAAAAATTGAGAGGAACGTTTTTTATCACGAAGAGAAATAACGGAAACACCCATATAACCGATACATCCGTCGTCCCTGATTTCAAAAACAACCAGATGAGTCGCGGAAAAAACTATGTATCGATCGTATTCGGTTATTTTATTTCTCGATTCATAAACCATCGCCGGATCATAAAAAAAACATGGCTTTTTTGACCAGCCGAAATTATGAGGATGCCCTTTATCGTCAATAACCGACAAAGGGCTTATTACTTCATTTTGGGGCATAAAATACTACCATGAAACCCGGTTTCATGGTATTAACATATCATGGTTTATTCCGGTTTAAAAGCTTTAATTATGGGTATCGGACTTCACGGCGGAGGACTTGAGTCAGCGCGTTTTCTTATTAAGCGCGGCTGCGAAATTACAGTCACAGATCTGAGAGACGAAAAAACGCTTCTTCCTTCGATTGAAAAACTCGATACGTTCTGCGGTGAATTAAAAGGAAAACCTGTAAAGTATATTCTTGGAAAACATGAAATTGATGATTTTAAAAACGCCGATATTGTCGTTAAAAATCCGGCAGTCAGAAATGATTCAATTTTTTTACAGTCCGCAAAAAAAATTGAAACTGATATATCCCTTTTTTTGCAGGAATCACCAGCAGGATTATTCGCCGTTACCGGCACAAAAGGAAAATCCTGCACAGCGTCGGCGCTCTGCCGGATTTTGTCAAAGAACAGGAAAAAAGGAAAAGCTTTTCTCGGAGGCAACATTACTGTTTCCCCTCTTGTATTTCTGGATGAACTTGAAAAAAACGATGACGTTGTTCTTGAACTTTCAAGTTTTCAGTTAGGTGATTTAAAAAACCGCAAGGCAGGTGATAAAAGCGCTCTGTTAAAGCCGTCAGCGTCAGTTATAACCGCCATTATGAGCGATCATCAGGATCGTTATGCGTCAATGAATGAATATATTGACGACAAGAGAAACATTTACTTCGGACAGGATTCATCGGGCGTTACTGTGGCAGGAGACGATATATGGGGAAAGAGCTTTTTATCGGAAACAAAAGGGCGTCCCCTTGTTTACTCACATTCAGCGTTAAAAGAGGGAATAAGCGGCGGCTGGCTTGACGGGGAAGGCTTTGCACGTCTTTACGGCTTTCCCGGAATTTCTGATGAAGCAGTCCGGCTTGTTCCGAGCCGGCTTTTGGTTCCCGGAGAACATCAAAAAATAAACATGCTTGCCGCTTCTCTTGCCGCTTTTTCAAACGGGATAGAAGCGCAGACAATACTCGCCGCTTTAGAAGAATTCCGCGGAATTGAACACCGCCTTGAGTTTTTTCATGAAGCAGGCGGCGTGCGCTTTTTTAACGACAGCGCTGCTACCATTCCTGAAGCTGCCTGCGCCTGCATTGAAGCTTTCCAAAATGAAGGAAAACTTGTCCTTGTCACAGGCGGAACGGATAAAAACCTTGATTTCTCTTTTCTTGCAAAAACCGCCGCAAAAGCAAAGAAAATCATACTTCTTGCAGGAAGCGGCAGCGAAAAATTAAAATCCCTGCTAAACAGCGTGGGCGTTTCGTTTAACGGACCTTTTAACGATCTGGAAAAAGCGGTTTCCTGTGCGGTAAATACGGCGGAAAAAGGAGACATTGTCGCGTTATCCCCTGGCTGCGCAAGCTTCGGGATGTTCTTAAATGAATTCGACCGCGGCCGCAGATGGAAAGAAGCGGTTTTAAAAATATGTAGCAAGTAATATAAAATTTTCACACGGAGGCACAACGATCACGAAGAACACGGAAAAGTTTTGAAAAATTTATAAAAAGATTATTCTATTTTGCTGGTTATTATTCCATACCTTTTTATTCTCCGTGCCGCTGTGTGAAAAATATTTGTTCCTTTAGGAGAATTTCATGGATTTAGAAATGCTGGAAAAAAGAGCCGCTGTTATAAGGCAAGTGCGCTCTTTTTTTGATAAAAAAAATTACCTTGAACTTGACACTCCCCTGTTTTCTCCTGATTTAATCCCCGAATCCTGCCTTGAAGTTTTTGAAACAAAACGGATTTTTCCGCGCGGAAGCAGAAAAGAAAGTCTTCCACTATATCTTATTCCTTCTCCTGAAATCTGGATGAAGAAGATTATAACGCAGCATAAAACAAATGTTTACCAGATTTGTAAATGTTTCCGTAACGGGGAGCAGTCGGGGCATCTTCACAGCGGCGAATTTACAATGCTTGAATATTACACAATGGACGCTGATTATGCGGACAGCCTGGCTTTAACAGAAGAACTTTTCAATTTTCTTGCTAAAGAAGCAAAAACCCCTTCTTTGACGCCGCCTTTTGAGCGCATAACAGTTGCGGACGCTTTTTTACGTTACGCAGGCTTTGATCTTTTTGCCGCTGTGGAAAAAAACGGCAAACCGTCATCCGAAAGATGCATGGAAAAAGAAGCAAAAAAACTCGGTCTTGATCCCGCTCCCGGAACACCTGTCAGCGTTCTTTATGATTTAATTTTTATTCACGCGGTAGAACCGGAATTAAAAAGGCAAAAACCCGTTGCGCTTATGGATTATCCGGCTTTTATTCCATGTCTTGCGAAAAAATCAAACGACGGCAGAACAGTTGAACGATGGGAACTTTATTACAACGGCATAGAGCTTGCCAACTGTTTTTCAGAAGAAACCGATCCGCAGAAAGTAAAAGAATTTTTTATAAGCGAAGCCGGAGAAAAGGAAAAAAACGCCGTTATCCGTCATAAAATTGATAATGATTACTGGAAATATTTTGCTGATTTTCCCCGCTGCTCCGGCGTTGCGATGGGGCTGGACAGACTCCTCATGGCGCTGACAGGGAAAACAAGGATCGATATGGTTCTGCCGTTTTGATAAAATATAACTTTTTATTATATTGCCTAGAACTAAATATTTAGTTAAAATTATTATAAAAATATGGAAGAAAATACAATTCTTACATCCCGCGAACAGGAAATCCTGAACCTTCTGATTGAAGGCGATTCAATAAAAAAAATCGCTTCTCGTTTAAATATATCCGTAAAAACGCTTGATACCCACAGAACCAATATTTACCGGAAACTTGACGTTCACAATTACAGGGAGCTTTTAAATAAATTTTCGCCTGAAAACCGGCTCTTGGATCATCCGCAGATATCCGAACATTTTAATAAAACAAATAAAAGATTTAAAATATTAATTCCCGCCATTATAATGAATCTTGTTATTTCATCTTTTTTTATCGTATTTTTATTTATGAGATCTGATACATCCATAATGCCCGGAAAATTACCGCAGGAAATTCCTGCGCAGGCGCCTGTGTTTACAGATCGTACTTTTAGAATTTTGAATTTAAAATCCTGCAGATGGAATAATATTGATAACGGCAGTTACGGTCAAACCTACAGCTCAAGCCACAAAATAAAATTAAAAGATTTTTACACCGGTTCATTTGATGATCTTGTTCCAAATGTTTTTGAATGGCATACGCTGAAAATTTCAGGTATATCGGAAATGGAACTAAAATATGTAAAATTTAATGTATTTCTTGTGCCGTACGGCGGCGGAGACTGGATAATTGTCGGCGGCGGCGATAATAGTTATGTTAACATTGGTCCGGGTTTTTTCTCGGAAGAAATTCAAATTAATAAATTCTATAGTGAAACGCCTGAATTTCCGGCAGGCGAAATTATTTTTGAACTCGGAGCTAATTTATTTTATATAAACCCCGGCATTCCCGGATTAAATTTTGATACGGGTCTGAGAATACCTGACAATATACCTGATGACAGGATAATGACATTTATCCAGGATTTTAAGATTGAACCTGTCTTAAATTAACAAAAAAACGTTTAACTAAGGTAAAAATCAGGGAAATACCTGATCTCATTTTATTCTTTTGAATTGTATTATTTAACAGGAGAATTAAATGAAAAATAAAATTTTAGTTTTAATGGCATTTATCATATTTTTTTACGGTCAGTTTATTTCAGCGCAGACACCGGGAACAGGTGAAGTAAGAGTCAGCGTAAACCGCAATACAACGCCGCCATTCAATGGATTTACAACAGAGGCTGCCACTTATGAAATAGTTAATTTGCCGCAGGACGGCAGAACGAATGTAATAAAGATTAACGGTAAAGACTGTCAATGGAATATACTTACCTATTCGCTTGCCTCTTACAAAGATAAACTTATTCATATTACTTTTTCAGCGGACGTAATGCGGGCCGGAGCGGAAGAGCATCTGCATTGGCAATTTAATAATGAACCGGATTATCCTTCTTTAAGTTATATAGAAAAAGCGTCGACTGGTGTTTGGTATCGTATGACTAATAAAATCACAATTACTCCTGCGAACAGATCCCCTCAATTTGGTTTAACTGCATGGGGTAAGAATACAAAAGATACAGTGTTTTATATTGATAATGTCAGTATTAATATTGAGACATGGGATTATACTCCAGCTTCCATACTTCAAACAGCAGGCGAAGCAGGCGGTAACAACACACGGAATTTGTATGTCAGCGCGGCAAGGGGAGCAGACAGCGGAAACGGCACGCAGACTCGTCCTTTTCAAAAAATCGCCCATGCAATGCATTATGTGAAACCAGGCGATACTGTCCTTGTCGATTCTGGAACTTATTATGAAAAATTCAGAATACCAGGCGGCGCTTCAGGAAGACCTGTTACGCTGACAGCCATGCCCGGTGCGGAAGTTATAATAACGCCGGCGGTTGCAATTTCGCCGCAATGGAAACAACAAGCAAAAAATATCTGGGCTGCTGATATAAGTGAATATGTTAAAGATATAGATGTAGAATTTCCGCAGCTTTTCGCTGACAGAGATTCGATGGTGGAAGCAAGATTTCCAAATATGGGTGCTTCAATGTCCTTGATGCATGATTATATACGCGATATAGCGGGAAGAGGTACAAATAAAAATACGGTTGTCGCCGGCAGAAATATACCTTCTGATATTATCGGAGCAAGAGTTGTTATCTTCCCGGGAACAAACGGAGCGTCATGGGATACAGGTTCTTCATTGATACAATCGGTCAGCGGCAGAACAATAAAATTGTCAACAGAAATAACAAATGACGATACTTTTTCGGGACATGATTCATATACTCCCAATCAGGGAAACCCATTTTATATCACAGGAGCGTTATCGCTTCTTGACGCG
>WQTD01000015.1 GCA_009786455.1 Treponema sp. | reverse complement strand
GTAATCGCCGCTATTATCATAGGTATACTTTTTAAAAGATTCTTTTTAAGTTCTCAGAGCGTTTTATTGGAAATTCAAAAAAGATTTAATCCTGACGCTGTATATATTCCGAGCAGTTCGGATATATTCGCGGTGCTGGGCGTTATACTGTGGATGTACACAGGGATTTATATGCTGATATTCCTTGCAAATATGCAAAAAATTGACGCATCTGTTATAGAAGCATCGAAAATAGACGGGGCGAACGAAATGCAAACCCTTAGATATATAATCCTGCCGGCTTTATCTGGAGTTATTGTGACCTGCGCAATTCTTGCCATTTCCGGTTCTTTAAGATCATTCGATCTAATCTTTGTAATGACGGAAGGGCGGCCAAGCCACAGTACAAGCGTTCTTTCGCTGTACATGTTCCTCAAAGCCTTCCGGGGAGCTCCTAATTATGCAATAGCGAACGCAATTTCCACTGTTATGGTGATTATCTGTTTTATATTAATCGGGATAACAAGATTCGTGGAAAAACGTTTAACAACGGGGGAATAACATGAACAGCGATATTCGTAAAACAAACACTTTTTTCCTGTCAATAATGTATTTTATTGTAATTATTTTTGCAGTTCTCGCTGCTTACCCGATTTTCTGGGTAGTAATGAGTTCCTTTAAAACAACCCAGGAATATATGGCGACGAGTAAATTGGCTTTTCCTGAAAGATGGTTTCCCAGAAATTATTATTTAGCATGGAGGGATGCGAATTTTTTCATGCTCATTGCTAACAGTATTTTCTATACCACCGTTACGGTCATATCGATAATTATACTTAGTTTTATGGCAGGGTTTGCTTTTGCAAAACTTCCGACAAAAGCCACGCCCATTCTGCACGGCAGTTTTATTATAGGTATTTTAATTACCCTTCAATGTATCATGATTCCGCTTTTTCTGATGATTAGGGTAATAGGGCTTTATAATACAAGACTGGGGGTATTAATTCCATACATAGGCGTTGGACTCCCGATGGGTGTTTATCTTGCCACAGAGTATATTAAAGGCATTCATAACGAAATAATTGAGTCAGCCCGTATTGACGGCGCCATATATTTGAGCATTTTCTGGCGGATAATTCTACCAATGGCGGCTCCTGTAGCGACAACGGTAGCTATCCTTACCACGACAGGAACATGGAATGAGTTTATGCTTATCAATATTCTGGTCGCGGCGGATAACCTGAAGTCGGTCCCTTTGGGAATGTATATGTTCTCCGGTGTTATGGCAACGGATTACGGCAAGCAGTTTGCCGCTCTTGTTACAGGAATGACGCCGATGATCGTCTTTTACATAATCTTCAGAAAACAAATTACAAAAGGTGTTTCTGCGGGAGCGGTAAAAGGCTAACGCCTCTGCCATCAATTTCATACTTTAAGAGACTCGGGGAGAATCAATGGTAGAGATTCGCAGACTGGAAACTGATGATCTTCCTCAGCTTCAAAGAATGCATGTTATTGTATTTAATTTTCGCAGAGATTTCTCCAAAGAAGAAGAAAATGAACCTGATCCCTTAGATCATCCGGCGCACTGGGCATGGGGCGCTTTTGAAGGAAAGAAGCTTCTTGCCGGAATATGGGAAATTGAGTTCCTTATGCGCTTTGACGGCCATGATGTAAAGATGTCAGGCATTGGGGGAGTGGGAACCCTGCCTGAAGCGCGCAAGGGCGGTTATGTACGGCGTATTTTCGAAAAAATGCTCCCTGAAGCTTATGAAAAGGGAGTCCTTTTTTCCAGTCTTGCCCCTTTCTCGCATGATTTTTACAGAAAATTCGGCTATGAAATTTGCTGCGCAAGAAACAATATCAGTATTCCGGCAAATTGTTTATCTATAATAAAACCATACGGTCAATTCATTCTTGTTCATCCGGGGGATGATACATCCCTGCTTGCCGAAGTGCATTCTGAATATATTAAAAATATAAATCATGGAGTAAACAGGGATTACTGGTCTGACAACCGTGCATGGAAAAATTTTACAAGGCAGGATCCCTACGCCTCAGGATCATTTATTTATTTATGGAAAGATGAAACAGGGAAGCCGAAAAGCTATATAAAGTATCAGGACAAAACAGAAGAAGGCGAACATCAAATGTCAATTTCGGAATTTGCCTTCTCCGATATAAAGGGGATGTACGGAGCTTTTGGTCTTGTAAGCGGTCTTTCCGCCCAATTTGAGAATTTAAAATGGGCAATGCCTGTATTTATTGACCCCTTTGATTTTATCGGAGACGCATGGTCGGTGGAACAAAAAATAAAACCAAAAGACATGACAAGAATAATAAATATTAAAACCGCTCTTGAATTAATGCGCTCCCCGCCTGATTGTGAAGGTCAGTATATTATCGAAGTTAATGATGAAAACATCACAGCCAACAGCGGTAAGTATCTAGTCCAATTCGGATCGCGGGGATCAAAGGTGTCAAGCACATCAAAGAACGCAGATATCCAGTGCGATATTCCCGCACTGAGCCAGCTTGTTACAGGCTACAGATCACTTGAAAACGCGCTGTATTCAAGGCAGAAAGGATTGACGGTAAACGGCAATCTTGAAATATTAAAGCGGGTGTTCACTGAGCGTCCGCAGCATTTAACGGAGTATTTTTAATGAAAGAGTTGTCAATTATACCAAAGCCGGTCTCCATTAATTACAGTGACGGAGAATTCTGTTCCGATGGAATGCCGTTATTGAATAAACGGAATATAAAACTTGATGGGCAGGAGGCATACAGGCTCATTATAAAGAAGGACGGAATTACGGTAGAAGCCAGTTCGGAAACGGGAATGTTCCGGGGTGAGCAAACTTTCAGACAGCTTATGCTCTCCGAATTTAAAGACGGTAAGCTCATCCTGCCCTGCGCTGAAATAAACGACTACCCGCGTTTCCCGTGGAGAGGTTTCATGCTGGATTGTTCGCGTTATTTTTATTCGGTTCCCTTTATTGAAAAAATAATTGACGTTCTTTCAATACACCACATAAACCGCTTCCACTGGCACCTGACAGATGATCAGGGCTGGCGTTTTCCTGTTCCGGAATATCCGCTGTTAAATGAAATCGGCGCACGAAGGCAGGATCGCCGCTTCCCCTGGGCATCTTATAAAAGTGAGTTTTATTCAGAAGATGATATCCGCCGCATCGTAAATTATGCCGCGCGGCGTCACATGGAAATAATCCCGGAAGTTGATCTCCCGGGACATGCAAGCGCAATTCTTGCCTGTTACCCCGGTCTTGGCTGTACCGGCGGTCCCTACCGCGTGGAAGACCGTTTCGGTATTTTTGAAGATGTCCTCTGCGCCGGCAATGATCAGATCTTTGATTTTTTTAACGCAGTCTTTGATACTCTTGTCCGTCTTTTTCCTTCAAAATGGGTGCATATAGGCGGAGACGAAGTTCTTTTTAACAGATGGCAGGAATGTCCCAAATGCCGAAAGAAACTTGAAAGTTTGGAACTCGAAAAACCTGCCGATCTTCAAAGCTGGATAACCTGCTCTCTGGTTAAAATGCTCATGCAAAGGAGCAGGATCGCAATCGGCTGGGATGAAATACTTGAGGATACTCCAAAATATAAACTCCCCGATGAAGCGGTTATAATGTCATGGCGCGGAGAAGAGGGAGGAATAAAAGCCAGCGGACTTGGACATCAGGTTATTATGACACCTAACACACACGGATGCTATCTTGACTATAAACATTTGCCGGAACCTGAAGAAACAGGGCGGACGCTGGGACTTTCCACAATTGAAATGGGTTATTCGATGAATCCGGTAACAGCGCAGATGAAAGAGCCGTCCCTTATTCTCGGAGGACAGGGAAATTTGTGGTCAGAAGTAATCTATGCCGGAAAAATCGCAGAGTACATGATCTTCCCGCGCATGTGCGCCATCGCGGAGAATCTCTGGACGCCTTTTGAAAATAAAAATCTTGGCGATTTTTCCAAACGGCTTGACGTTCACAGACACCGGCTGGATAAACTCGGCATTAATCAATACCGCGGTCCGTTAAAATAAACCCTGCCAGCGTCGGGTTATTTCCGGCTGTCTGTCTCATTTTCAAGGACGCCGGCAATAGAGAGGGTGTTTACAGGAAGCGGAATAAAACGTACATCGGGAATGGATTCTTCTGTTCCCGTCTCTGTCATAAGCGCCAGAAAAGGTTTTTTGCCGTTAAGGAATTTTTCTTCCGCAAGCAGCGGCTTTATTTTTTTATAAAGACCGTAACCGGAAAATATATAAAACCATTCCCCGCTGTGAAGAGTCAGGGAAAATTCAGCTTGATTTGTAACGACAACATGAGGAACATGCATATTTTCCAGAGACCAGCTTAATGATTTAGCGTGAACTATGCGTCCTTCATAAATCAATACTTTCTTCTTCACAGGTTCCTTAACTGCGGCAAAAGGCGCAGGGGACTCTATCTCCTGCATAATGGTCATTGTAAAGGTGCTTCCCTTTCCGGGTTCGCTCTCCATGAAAAATTCTCCGTTCATCTCGGCGCATAAACGTTTTATAACAGGGAATCCAGTTCGGCTTTTCCCTTCGGTAATACTGTTCCCGTTCAAATCAATCCAGACAGATTCATTGAAAGGCTTTTCTCCGGTATCAGTCACAGTTATTTTCAGCCAAACCTTTTTTTCTTCAAATTTTTCAACTGTAATGAAAAGACCGATAAAACCTTTTTCGGTATGTTTGATTGAATTTAAAAGCAGATTGAGGAGCGCCTGACGGAACCGCACTTCGTCACCCAAAAGGCGGCAGGGAACAGCGCTGTCAATATTTGTGAAAAATCTGACCGGCTTTTCACCTAACTGGATGCGTACAATATCAACAGTATCATTAACAAGCGATGAAAATTTATAACTTGCGGAAATATACCGCACCCCTGCGGAGGAGAGACGCAGTAGCATATAACAAAGAAGGAAAAAAAGAACAAGACCCAAAAGGAACAGTATCAGGGCTGAAACGTATAAATCACCGTAAAATTTATGATAAGGCATAACAATTCCCATATACCAGCCGTTAAAGAGCTGGGTAAAAAAGGCAATGCCGGACATTTCATTATCGCCTTTTACACTTCGGGCTGTAACCTCTCCGCCACTTCGAAGTATTCCGGCAATTTCAAAATAAGACTTGCCAAGATCCTGAAGACTCATCCCGATAAGGGAATTATCATGATGAGCCATTACGGTCATGTTTTGATTTAAAAGAATCCCGGATGCAGGCGCAAAGGAATTGACATATTCAGTAAGCCAGCCTATTTCAACATCAATGACAAGAATACCGGCGTTATTCCTGTCATTATCAAAAATATTATATACCGCGGAAATGAGAGTATCGCCGGTGCGCCAGTCTGTATACGGTACTGTATATCCTACAGAAGCGCCGCTTTGACCGGCAGCCTGATACCATGGCCGTGTCTGCGGAATATAATCGCTGTCTGGATTTAAACCAATACTGTCAATAAATTCATCGTTAATATATCCGTAAACACCGTAATAATTAAATAATCCGCCCTCACGGTGCCGCATCCATTGCGTTGTAACTGAAAGAAAATCGTAAATATTCTGCGCCGGCGCGTTCTGATTTAACATTTTTTGTACAAAATATCCGGTGTTAAGAAGGATTGTCTCAACTTCTGAAAACCCCGTCCTTACATTCGCTTCAGAGACGGAGATTATTTCATTCGCCCTGTCAATAAGGCGCTGTTTTATAGTATGTCCGATTAAAAAAAATGCAGCGGCAGCCATCAGCATAAAAGCCAAGAAAATCAAGGTAACTTTACGAATATTATTTCTGACTATCTCTGCAATTCTTTCTATTTTAATTTTCATTAATCGTTCCGCGCTTTAATCCAGCCTAAAACAAGTCTGATCTGGAATTTTTCAAACATTAAAATCTTTTGTTACGGCTATTCAATCTTGAATCTTCCTACTTCTTTAAGCAGTTTATCAATTCCTTCGCGGTTTTTAATGCTTATATCGTTGACATGGGTTACAGCGACATTAATCTGATCTGCACCGGTCGCCATTTCGTTCATGCCGGATGTTATTTCCTGCGTTGCCTTTTCAAGGTTTTGGCTTTCCCTGATGACTTCCTGCGAACCTTCAAGCATCTCCCTGGAGCCTTCTTCCACCTGCTTTGTTATCTGATTGACATTGCTGATACCTTCCAGGATTTGCTTCGAGCCTTCTCCCTGTTCTTCCATCGCATGACGGATATTTTCTTCCTGCTGGGAAACTGTTTTAACCCCTGAATCAATCGCTTCGAATTTGTTTAATACATTTTCTGTAGAATGGGTTATCTTGTCGATTGACTCTTTAATCTTCTTGAGCACCGTTCCGATGGTTTTCGACTGCGCGCTGGAATTTTCCGCGAGTTTCCGGATTTCATCAGCGACAACGGCAAAACCTTTTCCCGCTTCTCCCGCATGAGCGGCTTCAATAGCGGCGTTCATAGAGAGCAGGTTTGTCTGCGCGGCAATATTGTTCATTACCGAGTTAATTTCCAGAAGACCTTCAGATTCGCGCGCAATTTCCTGAATGTCCGCTGATACTTCCTGTAAGCTGCCGCGTCCAACCTCTGAAGCGTCCATTAGTGTTTTTACGTTAGCGCCGTTTTTTACAAGCGTATCCGTAACGGAGGCAATGTTGGCTACCATCTCTTCAATGGCGGCGGATGCCTGTGAAACATGACTGGTTTGATTTTCAATATTGCCGTTTAATTTATTGATATTAATCGTTACCTGTTCCATTGTCGCGTTTGTCTGCGTAACGCTGGCGCTCTGGTTAATTATCCTGATTTTGATGCTTTGTATATTTGAGGTAATTTCATTAACAGCCGCGGCGGTTTCATTCATATTGCTCGCAAGATCGTTTCCTATGCTTGATAATAAATTGGCTTCCCCTTTTATCATTATCATAAGGTCTCTGATTTTTTTTATAGTCTGGTTAAAGTAACGGGACAAGTCGGTTATTTCATCCTTTCCTTTTTCAGCGATTTTAACCGTAAGATCTCCTTCGCCCTGAGAAATATCTTTTAATGTTTCAGTTACGTTGATAACCGGCATCATTGTAAAATGCAGGACAAAGTAAATGATTACCGCTACCGCAGCTGCGATTACGAGTGCAAGTATAATGGTCAGCCGGGTTAAATGATTAACCTCGGATAATATATGATCTTCGCTTGCTCCAATCATTACAGCCCAGTATTGACCTGATTTGCCGATCTCAAGGGGAGAGAAGAAAGTATGCAAATGTATTTCTAATGCATCAGAATAAGAATCAGTGTGGAAATCTTTTCCTTCGGCAATCGCATTAAACGCAGACTGCAGGTCATTGCCTAAAAACGTTTCTGTATCGAGCATATTTTTTCCGACGCGATCAGCGAATGAATGCGCCAATATAAATCCTGTACCTGTGTAAATTCCCATTACGGCTATTTCATCATGTGTTTTGACAGTTTCCTCTACCAGAGGCTGTATTTGATCGATATACAGCAATAAACCGACAGCTCCCACTACTTCATTTGTACGCGCAGAAATAACAGGAACCATATACCTGAGCAAATATCTGCCGTCCCTGAAAATGGGAGGTTCCGCACGGTCCATTGGATTTACTGGATTGACAGTGCTTAAATATTTCATTGTATTATCTATATCAGTGGTAGCCCTGAGAACTATATTGCCGGATTCCCTTGTATAAGCTGCTGCGTATTGCCCTGTAGCGGTAGAACCTGCTCTGCCAATCATTTGGGCATCCATACCGTCCACAGCGTTTGGCTTCCAAACTGTATAAAGCTGTAAATATTCAGGTCTGGCTTCTAAAACGCCTTTTAACATTGTATCAAATATATTACGCCGATCTTCCTGATCTATATCCTGATAATCAGCCATTATTTCCGCGATGGTATTTAACATGGAAAAACGGGAGTCCTGCCGCCCTTTCCAGAACTCAGCCTTCTCGCCGGACAGGTATTCAATTACGTCCAGATTCAGATCAATAGCAATTGATGATGAACTGGTAAGCAAAATAATAGAGATTGCCGCAACGACCACAATCAATATTGCGATTACCATCACGCTCAGTTTATACTTAAGCTTCATGATCTTTTCCCCTTAAAAATATTGATAAATTGAGCGTTTCTCAAAGCCCTGTCAGTTTTAAAAAGCTTCAATACATGCGTAAATAATTGATAGAAAGCCTTATGTATTTAAAAGTAATTATAATTGATTAGTATGTTTTTATCAATCATTCAAATGCCAGAAATGTATAGCGATTCCGGCCGTTATTTTTGGATAAATACAGGGCTTTATCGGCTTTTTCCACATATTCATTCCAGTTCTGAGTCTTGGAGAAATCGCTTGTGGTAACCCCGATAGAAACAGTTACAATGCCTGAATCATTGTTTTTTTCATTTGGTATTTCCAAATCTCTTATATTTTTTAGCATTTTTTCCGCCATAATACACGCGCCGGATTCATCCGTACCTGTCAGAATAACGGCAAATTCTTCTCCGCCGTACCTTGCCACAAAATCACCTCTTCGCAAAATGGCATTGTTAAGGGTTTTAGCGATAATTTTAAGACATTCATCGCCCTGACTATGACCGTAAGTATCATTGTATTTTTTAAAAAAATCGATATCTATCATCATGACGCTGATCTTGGTTTCCGAGCGCGATAAGGTCGATATGTACTGGCTGAAAGTCGTTTCCATATAGCGTCTGTTATAAATTCCAGTAAGCCCGTCATAATGCCCTTTTACAAAAAGATCATGGATCGTATTTGACAGCAACCCTATTTCATCATTCCTGTCCATACCGTATATTTCGTGTTCGTTGCTTTCCTTCATGTTTACAAGACTTTTAACAAGATTCTGCAGCGGATTGAAAATCATTTGTTTTATGGTACGGTTTGAGTTGAAAACAAACACAAAGAATAAAATTATCAATATAAAAAAAGGAGGCAGAAGTCTAAATGGGCTGAATAATGAAGAATCAAAAAATTTTATCAATGACCAGTTTGTTTTACCGATGGGCGCAATTGAGGCGTATTCGTACCTGCCTTTGTTGAGTTTGACTACAAGGGATTTATCGTCTAACTCCTGAAAATATCCGTCAATACTTTCCAGATGTTTTTGAACAGCGGCATGAAAAGCAGGATCCGGCGTTTCATCGAATATTGAATTTGTAATTCCAAAAAGGAGAAAATCATCATGTCTCAAAAGCGCGCTGTCCATGCAGATAACGCCGTTTTCATCAATAACAAGAGCCCGGGTTCTGTTAATATCGTATTTTGAAAAAGCCTGCTCCGCCATTTTCATAAAATCCATTCCAGAACAGACAATACCAGCGGACTCGCCGTTTTTCATAACTTTATAATTCAGCCATACCCTCTTTCTGTACAGTTCCTTGTCAATATCAACATTCAGATTATATTCATGATCGGATGCCATCAGCTCATAAACCCACGCGTCATTAGGGTTTTCCCCGGAAATCGACGCGTGGGTAGAAAAATTCTCAAATGAAGATTCTCCTTCTATCGAATACTCGTTCCCCGTTTTACCTGCGACTATATAAAGGCTTTTATTATAAAGATGGCGCAGAGTGGCGGTAAGTTCATCGTAAGCCGCTCTTTTTTTTTCAGGATCATTTTCATCAGTGAGCCAGCTTATAACTGCGTTTGAATTAGCGGCTGTTCCCAATACTCCGATTTCCTTGTTAAGATATGTTTTAAGGGTGTTCGCGGTACTGACTGTATTATAAACCGCGTAATCCTGCGATATATCATCAATTATTTTTTCAAGCGTCCAAAGCATCAGCGCTATCATTATGAAAGAAACCAGGGCAAACTGCGTTATGCTGATATTGAAAAACCTTACAGACAATCTGCGTTTGTCTTCTGAAGACTGAATAATATAGATATACATCAGAAATACCGATATTACAAAACCCATTCCCAGCAGAAGCTGACCGTAATTCAAAAGCTGAATGACAGCAAGAACAAAAGGAGGTATTTGGAAAAGGTAAAGATAAATGCCGGTTCCTTTTGGAGCCAATGCTCTTTTCCTGCTGGTTTTAACGGCTAAAAGAGGATAAGAAGCAGCCACATATATAAAACTAATAAAAAGCGTAATCCATAAACAATTGCCGCGCATATATAAATTATTTTCATTTATATAAAAAATAAATTTTGTTAACGGCGTTGAAATAACTAAAAGTGCGCTTACAGCGGCAGGCAATAAATAATACCAAAGGCGTTTCCTTATGCAGCCGTCATTGTAGACATTGTTATCACAGTAAAGTAAATAAATTAAACCCGGCAGGGGAACAGTAAGATAATAGAGTATGGAAAAAATATACAGAAAGATTCTTGCCGTATTAAAAATTATTCCGTCAAGCAGATACATCCCGGTATCAAAGACCAGATACAGCATTATTATGATCTGCATGAGTCTGAACAGCGTAAAATTAAGCGTTTTTTCCGTACGTGCTTTATCTGTATTTATATAAATGAAAACGAGTGTAATAAAACCAATGAAATTAAGAGCAACCCAGAATAAAGGCTTCATTACCAATCAGGATATAGTAAAAAGTGCAACATTTCTACTGAACTGTGTTATTTTTTAAAAAGAAAAAGCATAGAGACGCTGCAAAATATCATTTATTTTTATGGCATACATTTTATCCGCAGCCCATGTACCGGCAAGTCCTTCGATAGCAGGGCTTGAACCAAGCCGCACATATCTATAACGGGGATCAACCAGAGGCATATTGAGAGGTTCGCTTGTTGCGTACGCTTTAAGGTGCTGAATGTGCGCACGGACGCCTGTCTGCGGATCGGGGAAAACAAGACCGGGTTGCTCAGGTCCAATGGCGCCAAGACCGCAAAAATTATTCCATTCAGGCTGAACCAGTCCTCCGAATTTTAAAAAACCGGTTTCAAGGCACATTTGCGCAAATGCAACATCGTGGTTAACTCCCTCGTGTGAAGCTTCTTCAATATAAATTCGGGATAACATCTGAATATAAACCTCAGGTATTTCCTGGTTATTCATCATCAGAAAGGAAGATAAATTACCGGCTGATACGTTTCCCTTTCCCATCAAATAAGCCGGAGGCTGCGGTTTAACAATTATGGCTTTTGATGTTCCCGCGCAGGAATAGAGAAAGAAAACAAGCGTAAAAATTGATGCTGAAACTTGGAATTTATTCATAGGTAGAATTTCGGTAAAAAATACAGACTTAATGAATAGACTTGTTCGATAATCCCTTTTATCTCACAAGTCTTGCGTTTTTTGTAAAGCGTATTTCATGTGCAAACCCATATAGGGGTATGGAAAACAACAAAAAAACAAAACCTTACGCATCCCTGCCTTTTGAAGAACGCCCGCGGGAAAAACTCCTTGCCCGCGGTGCAACTTCCCTTTCTGACTGCGAGCTTCTTGCGATCCTGCTGAATACGGGTATTCATGGAAAAAACGTAAAAGAACTGTCCGGGGACTTGCTGGCTTTTCTGGATAAAAACAAGGAAATCCCTTCTGTCAGGGAAATATCGCTTTTACAGGGACTTGGACCGTCAAAAGCCTGCGCTGTCGCCGCGATGCTTGAATTCGGAAGGAGACGGTACGGTTCTTTTTCAGCGCGAATAAAAAAACCCTGCGATATTTTTACTCTTGTCCGCCATTATGCCGACCGCAAGCAGGAGCGTTTTATCAGTCTTTCTCTTAACGGCGCGCATGAAGTGCTTGCGGTGAGGATCGTAACAATCGGACTTGTAGACAAGACTATCGTTCATCCGCGCGAAGTTTTCGCCGACATTATTCAGGACAGGGCAGCCGCTTTTTGCGTTGCGCATAACCACCCTTCAGGTCAGCTGTACAGCTCTCCTGAAGACGAAGAGATAACTTTCCGCCTTCATTCAGCGTCCCGTATTCTGGGACTTCACTTTGTAGATCACATTATTTTTTCAGAAAACAACTGGTGGAGTTTCAGGGAGAACGGCAAGCTGGGAGAACTGTAACCTAATTCATCACTTCTTCCCTGTCAGCTAACGTTATTTGAACAGTGCTGTCCCTGCCGCCGCGGTTAATTCCGACAATGACAGTATCTCCCGGTCTTGAAGCTTCAAGCGATGCGTAAAGATCGGCAAGGGTATTTGTCTTCATTCCGTTTACGGAAGTGATAATGTCGCCGCCAAGGTAAATAATGCTGCGTCCGTACTGGACAGGTTCCGTTCCCTGCCGCAGCCCCGCCCTTTCGGCAAATCCGCCGCGCGTTGTGCGGGAAACAAGAAGACCGGCGTCAACCGGCAGTTTCGCATAACGGACAAGGCTTGGAAAAAGCTGTACGACAGTCGCGTCTATCCACCCGCGGCGGACTCTTCCGTGCTGCATGATTTCATTGACAACGCGTTTGGCGGTATTTACAGGAACCGCAAAACCGATGCCGACAGAACCGCCGGAAGGCGAATAGATCATCGTATTAATGCCGATCATTCTGCCCTGCGTATCTAGAAGCGGACCGCCGGAGTTGCCGGGGTTTATCGACGCGTCGGTCTGAATCATGTCGCGGATAATACGGTTTCTGGATGTCTGAATCGGCCTTCCAAGTCCTGAAACAATCCCGATTGTCAGGGTACGTTCAAGAGCGAAAGGATTGCCGATGGCAAGAACCTTCTGCCCAACCTTCAAATTACTGGAATCTCCGTATGGAATGGTGGTCAGTTCCGTTCCTCTTGGAGGATCAAATTTTAATACGGCAATATCATTTTCAGGATCGATGCCTACGACAGTCCCGTCAAACTGACTGCCGTCCGCCAAATTAATAAAAACCCTGTGGGCGTTCTGCACAACATGGTTATTTGTAAGTACAAATCCGCGCGTATCAATTATGGAACCGGAACCTGAGCTGCCCTCCTGCGGAACAGCTTCAAGGAACCAGTTTATCGACATTATTTCAGTTGTAATATTTACTACCGCAGAATTATACCGTTCGTAAATGGTAATATTCTCCCGTTCGCTCTCTGAATATTGGATAAGCTCCTGAACATTAAGAATTTTTTGTTCAGACTGCTGAAGAACGAATTCCGTCTCCTTCTTCTCGGCTGCATTGACAAGTTCAATTTCCGCCTGTTTGGCATTTCTGAAGAGACCGAATCCGAATGCAAAAAGCAGAACAATGCAAGCGCTTAGTATCGAAAAAAATATAACCTGGCTGCGGCTGTAAAATCTCACGTACTACCCCCAAAGTTTGACAGAGAGTTTACCCTCTATGTATCTTTCATTATATATAAAATATACCGATAATTGAAGCATATATGCGTATAATTATAACAATTTTTATTATTTTTTTATGCTCATTCCGGTTATGGAGTTTTGATCTGCCTGTGTCGCGAATTTCTGATGATTCGCTTTTAAGGCTGAGGCTTAAGGAAAACTGGTTTACAGATACCCCTGCCAGAGTCCTTTCAAGGAGATCGGTAGTAGAACAACTGCCGACAGGAGAGAGGGTTGAAATCCGCGCCGCAGAAGGCAGGGATGAAATAATGGTTGTTCTTTCCCGTGAGCTTATACGTGGACGCGTTGCAACGGAAACTCAGCCTGCGCAGCAGCGCGCTGCAACAGGTCAGTTTTACGGCTGGGCTCAGGGTTCATGGATGCTCACCCGCCGCAAGGATAACGGAGAAGGCACCCTTATAAGAATATTTTTACGAAGCGATCAGTATACATACATACAATTCCGTCCGTTTGACGCAGAAAAATCCCTTCTTGATGCGGTTCTTTACGGCGGGTACATCGTACGTTCAGTGCCGGTCGCTGTCCCTTTTGACCGCCTTTACACAATGCCGTTAAATGACATTTTAAAGCTGACAAATGAAAAATTTCCAAAAAAATATTTTGAGCCTGATCCGTCGCTTTACAGGGACAGCCGGATATTTATCACACAGGTTCGCCGGCATATCAGCGATTTAAAATTTGCAGATGACGGAACGATTGATGAAAACGGAAACCATGTATTTATTGAAACGCTGCTAAGACAGCCCTCAGCCTCCGCGGGGCTTAACTGTTCAGGTTTTTTAAAATGGCTAATCGACGGTATGCTTCGTCCCGTAACAGGTGAAAGACTTGCGGTTAATCCCTTAAAAGAACCTTACGGAAACAGAGGTTCAATGTTCACTGCCATCTGGGAAGAAAGGCGCGATCCTTTTTTCGGACTTGACTGGATTAGAAACCTTGCTTCCAGGGCAAATGGAATCCTGCGTTCCCCCTCATACAGCAAACTTGAGGAATTCGAAGTGCGAAACGATAATTTTTCCCTTGTAATGGTGAGCGATAACCGGTCTTTTATAACCCATACATATCCGGGTTTCATGGAAGAAGCCGGTTACGGAGTTGAAGGTCTTCATCCCCTGCTCTACACTCTTGCTGTGGAACGGCCGTTTTCATTTTATCTTGCCGCAGTAAATAATGAAATAAACGCAACAGACAATATAAAAGGTACCCCGCGCCTTAGGCAGTATTTTCATGTAGCAGCTTTAGTCCCCTATTTTGACGAATACGGCGTCTTCAGAGTCGTAGTTTTTGAAAGCGCTGCTGAAACCTCGTTTAACGCTTTCAGATCACGTTATCCCGGTCATTTTGTGAACCTTGTTGAGGTTCCTGTAACGGCGAAATTTGATCCGTGAGGCAGCCGTTAATTGTGTCAACAGGTTTTATTTTACAGGCATTGATTTTTTCCTGCTGATATTCCAAAGCTTCTTCCAATCCCTGTTTTATACTTTCGTAAAAATCCATAATAGAATTTTAAATTTAATTAAAATGATGTGTCAATGAATTTAATAGATTGATTTTACATAATGAAAAAGGGTTTTTACGTTATGTTTTAATCTTCCTTTTTTTCTTTTTCAATAAAACCGAAAACTATATCAATTACATCAAGCAAAATATCATCCGGAATATTTTCTATTAGTTCATAATTTCGTGCTTTAATATCCAATGTCCTTACCTGATCACATAAAATTACACCTTTTGTTTTTGTCATTTCATTTAATTTTACATGAAACGGATGATTTTTATCTGCACTTGTTACAGGACATACAATTGCCATTTTAGAAAAATTATTGAATGTTTCATTACTTATAACTAACGCAGGACGTCTGCCTTTTTGCTCATAACCGATTTGAGGATCAAAATCGAGCCAGATAATATCTCCCTGTTTTACCATATTTCATTTCCAGCCGGTTTTCCCCAATCAATTTCATTTTGAAGAGCAGAAAATTGTTCAAAATTTTCACCATAAAAATCAAAAAGACGTTGTCTTATCGTTTTATGTCCGTCATGATTAATTTTTTTTATTATGATTTTTTCATTATCAAGTGTTATATCTACAGGATCATTTTCGGATATTTTAATATTTTGTAAAAATACTTTGGGTAATCTAACCCCATGACTATTACCCCATTTTACTATAGTTGTTTGCATAAAACCTCCAAAATAAATGTATATATAAAGTATATCCTATATTTGAAGATATTGTCAAATGATTCTTCTGTCATCTGGCTTCAGTTTCATTCAGCCTAACTGTTAAAATAGCGTTAATATCCGATAAAATCTTGACCTTTAAAGCGTTTTTTTTGGTTAAATGATCATTTTTTATGGAAAATAGCTCAAGAGTATTTTTTTCAAGCGCGATCGTTATTCGTTCAAGCATTTTTACTGTCGGAAATTTCTTGCCTGTTTCGATTAATGCTATGTAATTATCAGCAATATCAACTTTTTCAGCAAGTTTTGCCTACGATAAACCAAGTTTTTTACGATAATGTTTCATGTTTGATGCCAGAACATTCCTTAAATCTGTCATTTCCCACCCTATTAGCAAAGTAAAATCTATGATACTTGTCTTATTGTTATGTATTCAATTTACATTTTATTATTTTATTAGGGATTTTGAATTTTATTATTGACAATATGTTATGTTTAGGGAATGTTTACTCTAACAAATATACCATCAGAGTATAATGACAATTATATTTATGCAGCTATTGATGAAAGAAGTAATAGTGATTTTCTATGTGTAGGTGGGAATTATAATAAATCTGCAAAAGATTTTATTCCGGCACTTATTGAAAATAGACGTGTATCAATACCAGTGTGGATCAGAACTGAAGATGGATATGGTAATGAAGAATTACATCATTTTAAAAACTATTTTAAAAGATACTCTGGTAACCACAATATTCATGTAATTATTCAGCTACAAGAAGCCGATAGTTATTTTGAGCGTATTTTTACAGTTAAATTCAACAACGGAAGTACTGTAAAATCATGGAATGACGGTGTTCCTTACGATTATCATAACCCATAAATAATTGATTTGTTGACAAAGTGAAATATATTTAGCTTTTATATGTATTTCGTTATGTTTTTTCATAAAATAATGTTGTAATTTTTAATTAAAAAAAATATTCAGGTATTTCAATTTATGAATAATCAAAAAATTACATTCTAACAACCTGAATATTAAAGGTAATTTAATAAAAAAATGCAAGGTCTGTCCTCAAAGCAACCGCTTTTGCGGACAGACTCTGATCTTTAAAAGATTTATAAAAACTTCACGTTTATACCAGAAAAATCATTGTCGATTTTAAGCGAGTCCAGAATCTGGGATATTTGTCCGCGGTGATGAATATTATGGGAAACCAGCTGCTCCATCATGAACCACAGCGGAACTGCAGGGGGTTTGCCCTTGTACCAGTCGATTTTTAAAGGAGCGTTGAAATCCTTATCTTCCAGGGCGTTTATAAAATCGATTAGGGCTTTATCGGCCATACCGGAAAACGATACCGCCTGTTTCCATTGATCTTTTGTCAGTTTGCCGTTAAGTTCCTGAATTTTCGAAAGAGGTTTAAGCGCCTTTTGAATCGCTTCGTTTTCTGCAACCGCGGTTTTAAACAAGGAAATGAAATAAACCGACGCTCCGGTGTTGTGGCGGAAAAGCCCCGAGAGACTTTTGTAATAACTCTTTCTGTCCTTTTCCCTGTCGTCGTTGGATAACTTTTCCAGTATTCCGGCGACAGTTTTATTCGCCTCCTGATTTTGCCTGGCAAATGCCAAAAAAAATTGTTTCATAAATCCTCCAAAATATTTTTTTTATTATAACACATATATGATGAAAAAAACGCGGATGATAACAGCCGCTGTTCATTTGCTATATGTCTTTCATAGTACCGCATTACCTTAATTACATGGATTTATCACTACATTTAGTATAACAAAAATCCTAAAACGGTCCGTAATTAATTTTTACCGCAATTACAAGAAATATCAATGTTACAAAAAGGACGATAAGCTGCAGTTTCCATGTCCATCGAATCCATTTCGCGTAATTTATTACTGTAAATGAGAGTGCAATCAATAAAAGCGCGTTTGTCGGGAAGATTACATTTGAAAAACCATCGCCGAAACCAAAAGCAAGAACTGTTGTCTGCCGCGTAATCCCCACAAGGTCTGCAAGAGGAGAAAGAAGAGGCATCAGAAGAAACGCCTTTGCGCTTGCTGAACCGATAAAAAATTCCAGAACCAATGTTGTCAGATATACCCAAAAAACAGAAATAATTGACGAGGATCGGCTTATAATTTGCGCCGCCCTGTCAAGTATTGTGTCCATGATCATGCCCTCGCTGATTATGTGTTTAACGCTGTACGCCATTAAAACAAGCAAAACCCCTGGCAGGAAGTTTAACACTCCCCTGCCGAAAGCTTTCACATTCTGCGATGCTGACAATCCTGAAAAAACGCCGCCTCCTGTTCCTCCGATAAGAAACATAATCCCCAATACCGGAAAGGCAAGATCGGCAAGAGATGTAACGCGTGAGCTGACAACGGCAAAAACCATTGCAAGGGCGATACATGAGCCAAACCATGCAAGCGCATTCCGCTGTCCTTTGGTTATATCTGCGCCGGGATCAGATGTTTGCCGGTTTTCACCTGCTCTTAATTTCATGCGGAGCGCCTCATCTTCCCTGTAACAGATTGAGCTTTCAGGGTTTTTCTCAATTTTTTTTGCGTGTCGTATAACAAAAAAACATACAACAAGGAATATTACCGCGAAAAAAACCAGCCTAAGGGGAGCGCCGGAAAACAGCGGGAGACCTGCGATCTTTTGCGCCACGGCAATGGTAAAGGGATTTGATACAGCCGCAGCAAACCCGAATGACATCGGCAACAAACTCATTCCAAGCCCTGTAAGCGAATCCCATCCCAATGATATCGCAATGGGAACTATAAAAATTACAAGCGGAACCATTTCTTCGAACATACCGATAAAGCTTCCGGCTGCCATAAAAAAGAAGATCATTACAATTATCAATGTATATTTTCTTCTGGAAAAGCGTGATACAAGGAAAGATACAAGAGCTTTCATGACTCCGGCGTTATCCAAAATCGAAATCGATCCGCCGACTATCATGAAAAAGACAATCAATACAATCGGGGTAAGGCTGTCAGGGCCTGCAAGAACTTCAAAAGGAGCCGTAAACCACCGCCAGATCGGATAATCAGGACGGGCAATCTCCCTGTAACTTCCGTTTATAACAAGAGTTCTTCCTTCGCTTGTTATGCGATCATAAGAGCCGGCCGGAAGTATTTTTGTGAAGATTCCCGACAGCATCATCAGGGAAAAAATTATTGCAACAGCAAGATAAAATGATTTGGCTTCAATCCTGATGCCCTGATTTGACGTTTCTTTTTTTTGTTCCATAAAACATCCCCGGCTAAAACGGACCGTATCCGGTTTTTACTGCAATCACAAGAAAGATCGATGTGATGACAAGAATGACAAGCTGGAGTTTCCATGTCCAGCGTATCCATTTTGGATAGCTTATTACCGTAAATGAAAGAGCAATCAAAAGAAGTGCGTTGGTCGGGAAGATCATGTTGGAAAAACCATCGCCGAAGTTAAACGCCATTATTGCCGTCTGCCGCGTTATGCCGACAAGGTCGGCAAGAGGGGTGAGGATCGGCATCATGAGGAATGCCTTGGCGCTCGCGGAGCCTATAAAGAATTCCAGAACAAGCGTAGTCGCGTAAACCATAAAAGCGGCGGCGACAGATGATGTCTGCCTTATGATCTCTGAAGCTCTGTAAAGAATTGTATCCATTATCATTCCTTCCGTGATGATATGCTTTACGCTGTATGCCATCATTACAAGAACGATACCCGGCAGAAAACCCAATACGCCTTTTGCGAAAGCTCTGGCGATTTCTGCAATGTTAAACCCGGAAAAAAAGCCGCCGCCCATTCCTCCGATCAGAAAAAAGACGGTCATCAGGGGAAAGGCAAGATCGGAAAGACCGGGGATACGGGCGGTTGAGACAACAAGCAGTATCGCTGCTACAATCCAGGAGGTAAACCATACAAGAGCGCGCCACTGGCCTTTGGTAATGCTGTTTTTTACATCAGGCTGCTGACCGGCAGCCGGCAGCATTTTTTTGCGCAGGATTTCATCTTCCCTGTAGCAAATTGAGCTTTCAGGATTTTTTTCTACTTTCCTTGCGTGTCTTATAACAAAAAAGCATACAAGGGCGAATATCACAAGGAAAAAAATAATCCGCAGGAACGCGCCGGAAAAAAGAGGAAGGTCAGCGATTTTCTGCGCAACGGCAATTGTAAAAGGATTTGTAACAGAGGCGGAAAATCCAAAGGCAAGGGGTAGAAGACTTATACCGAGTCCTGTAAGGGAATCCCATCCCAGAGCTATCGCTACCGGAATAACAAAAATGATCATTGGTATCATCCCCTCGTATATTCCGACAAATCCTGTGATAAACATGAAAAACGCGATCATCACGACTATCAGCGTGTATTTCCTTTTCGCGAAACGTGTAACAAGAAAATCAATTAAGGCTTTCATTACTCCTGAATTCTCCAGGACGGCAATTGAACCTCCTACAACAGAAATAAAAATCAGTAAAACAATAGGAGTCAGGCTGTCAGGTCCGAAAAGAATTTCCACAGGAGCTGTAAACCACCGCCAGATCGGATAAAGAGGTCTGGCGATTTCACGGTAACTTCCGTCTACGACAAGCGTACGGCCTTCGCTTACAATTCTGTCATACAAGCCTGCCGGAAGAATCCTTGTCAGTAATCCGGAAAAAATCATCAGAACAAGAATAATGGAAGCTGAAAAAATAAAGGCTTTTCCTCCGATCTTCATGCTTAAATCATCTTTTTTTATCTCTTTCATAATAACCTCATTAAAGCAGTATAGAATTTCAATCCTCGATTAAGGTTTTCAATCGAAATACGTTCATCGTGGCCGTGTATTGTGTTTAATTCATCTGGATCAAGCTTATACGGGTTGAATCGGAATATATTATTCGAAATATCCTTAAAATGGCGGGAGTCTGTTGTAGCAACCATGAGAAATGGCAGAAGCGGTACTGAGGGCCATGCTTCCTTCATTGCGTTTTCAATACCATTCCATCCGTTGTTCCTGTAATCGGACTTTTCACCAACGCTCACAGGGTCGGTTCCCAGTCCGTATTCGCTGATTTGAACCCGTTCATCGTTTATCGCTTTTTTTATATAAGCAGTTGCTGTCTGCGTTGTCCACGGCTTAAGCAGTCTTAAATTTATCACAGCGCGAACCTCTGACGGCATCACATTGTCAGCCGCGCTGCCTTCAAGCTGCGTCATCGCCACAGTAGTCCGCATCATGGATTCCAACGTAGGGTTCTTGGCAGCCAGTTTGAAAAACAGCGGACCAAGCGCACGCGCGTAACGCATCGCAATGCCTTGAATACCCGGCATAAATACAGAAACCTGTTTGAAAAATTCCTCCACGGTCGCGCATAATTTAAAAGGGAAAGGTTTTTTCGCGATTCTGCATAAAGCCCTTCCAAGAACAGCAGCCGCCTGGATTTTTGGCGGCCTTGAAGCATGCCCCGGCTCCTGCTTCACCGTAAGATTAAGGCTTAAATATCCCTTTTCTTCAATGCTTACAAGCGCCAGAGGAGTATTTATTCCTTTAATTTGATTCTCGGAAACCGGAGTGCCTTCATCCAGTATCCAGTCAAAGAATTGCCCCTTCTCCCTGAACCACTGCGCCGTTTTCATTGCGCCTAAAATGCCGCTTCGCTCTTCATCTCCTCCGAATACAAACCATAAATCCTTTTTCGGTTTCCAGCTCTGGGCGCAGAGATTTTCCGCAGCTTCCATTATGTTTATTAAAGTGTTTTTCATATCAAGACTGCCTCTGCCGTAAATAAAGCCGTCTTTTATCTGCGCTCCGAAAGGATCTACGCTCCACTTCCCGCTTTCGGCAGGAACAACATCGTAATGAGCAAGAAACAGCGCTGCTCCTGAAGCGGCGCCTGGCAGCCTGTAAACAACTGAATATGGACTTAATACCCGGCGTTCCGCGGTTTTATGGAAAAAAGGAAAATTATTAAAAAGGAATTCCTGAAAACCCAAAAGGGTATTTTCCGTTGTTTTGTCTTCAGAATGTAAAAATGTTTTTATTTTTAACGCTTCCTGAAATTTTTCAATATGACCCATTGAGCGATTTTTGCATAATAAAACGTCATAAACAAGCCGTAATCAAATCGTTTTAAACAGTAGCGGCTACCTTGTTTATCAGCTATACTAAATTGATGAAACACGGTATTGAAGGCGTAGCCTTCGACCTTGACGGCACTCTTTACCCCAACATCAATTTTTATGTAATGCTTCTGCCTTTTATTATAAAGGAATGGCGGCTTCTTTCTGCATTCGGAGAAGCGAGAAAAATCATCCGTAAAAATCAGGAAACGGCTCCTTTACCGCAGGGTGATTTTTATGAGTATCAGGCGGAAATAACGGGAAGGCTGTTATCAATTGAAACAAAACAAATAAAGAACGATATCGAAGAAAAGATTTACCGGGGATGGGAACCTCTGTTCAAAAAGGTAAAACTCTTCAGCCATGCAGACGAAACCCTGGATGCCCTTCGTAAAGCAGGATATAAACTGGGTATTTTGTCGGATTTTCCGCTAATGGCAAAATTGGAGAATTTAAAAATCGATGGTTACTGGGATGCGGTACTTAGTTCAGAAGAGGTTAACGCTTTAAAACCTCATCCCGTGTCATTTGAAAAACTTGCAAGGGAAATGTCTTTGCCGTGCGAAAAAATACTTTATGTGGGAAACAGCTACCCATATGATGTTGTCGGCGCCGCCGGTACGGGAATGAAAACTGCATGGATAAAAGGTGTATTTAAATCTGCCGGGAGCAAAAACAATCCAAAACCTGATTTTATCTTCAATAACTATCGCCAATTACTCAAATTTATGGTAAATTAATAATGGTCTTTCAGGTAAATTAACCTGCAGACAAACATTAACTTTACGTTTTTCATACAGAGAGGAAATAATACAGATGATTTTTACTGCCGGTAATCTAATTACTCTTGGTATTGTTGCCTTGGTTCTGATTTTATACAGGCTGGCGGATAAAAATAACCGGTCTCTGGAAAAAATAAAAAAATACGCTGAAAAATGCAAGGACGAAATCGCTTCCTACGCCAATGAAAAAAGCATGGCAGTCAAGAATTTTGGAATCGATCTTGATGTTGAAAGAAGGTCAGCGCAGCAGCTGATGAAAAGTATTCAGAAGCTTACCGATGAAGAACTTACAAAGAAATCCGAACAAATTAATCAGATAGAAGAGCACCTTCTGTCTTTTGAATCTTCGCTCAGGGAACTTTTCGGGATGACTGACAGGGTTCAGGAACATATAAACCGGATAAGGGAAGAAAGTGTTTTTGTTGAGAATACCGGCAAGCGCGTTAGTGAAGCCAGAGAAAAATTTGAACAGGTAGAAAGAGCGCTTAATAACGCCGGAAAAAATCTTGAAGATACCGAAGTGCGGCTGGAGAAAAAAAACGCGCAGATACTGGAGCAGACTGCAAACGATGTAATAACTTCGGCAAAATCGATGGTTTTGGATTTTAAAACAACAGCGCAGGTTATTGAGCGAAAAATCGAAGAGCACAAGGATGAAATCAACAATGCAGGGAAAGAACATCAGGCTGTAATCACCCGTAATTTACAGGATATTGAGCAAAAAGTCGAAGGGTACAAGGATGAAATCAGCAATGCAGGGAAAGAGCACCAGGCTGTAATCACCCGTAATTTACAGGACATTGAACAAAAAGTCGAAGATTACAAGGATGAAATCAGTAGTGTAGAAAAAGAACGCCAGGCAGCAGTCACGCGTGATTTACAGCTCATTCAGCAAAAAATTGAAGAACACAGGGATGAAATCAATAACTCTGAAAAAGAACGCCAGGCTGTAATCACCCGTATTTTACATGACGTTGAACAAAAAGTCGAAGTGTACAAGGATGAAATCAGCAAAGCAGAGAAAGAACTCCAGGCTGTAATCACCCGTATTTTACAGGACGTTGAACAAAAAGTCGAAGTGTACAAGGATGAAATCAACAATGTAGGGAAAGAACATCAAGCTGTAATCACCCGTAATTTACAGGACATTGAACAAAAAGTTGAAGGGTACAAGGATGAAATCAGCAATGCAGGGAAAGAACACCAGGCTGTAATTACGCTTAATTTGCGGGACATTGAACAAAAAGTCGAAGGGTACAAGGATGAAATCAACAGTGCAGGGAAAGAACATCAGTCAATAATCACGCGTAATTTACAGGATATTGAACAAAAAGTCGACGGGTACAAGGATAAAATCAGCAGTGCAGAGAAAGAGCACCAGGCTATAATCACGCGTAATTTACAGGATATTGAACAAAAAGTCGAAGGTTACAAGGATGAAATCAGCAGTGCAGAAAAAGAACATCAAGATTTAATCACCCGTAATTTACAGGATATTGAACGAAAAATCGAAGAACACAGGGATGAAGTCAACAATTCCGGAAAAGAACGCCAGGCGGTTATTGAGCGTGATTTACAATTTATACAACAAAAAATCGCAGAATACAGGGATGAAATAAATACAGCTGAAAAAGAACGGCAATCGCTTATTTCACGGGATTTGGATCTTGTTAAAAAAACACTGAAAGAATCCCTTGAAAATGCGGGAAAACGCGCTGATAAACTGGAAGATGCGTCTCTGGAAAAACTCCGCGAGCAGGCTCTCAATCGCGTAAATCAAATAAAGTTGTTCTTTGAAGATAAAATAAAGCTGGTTCAGGAATCGTTAAACACTGATCAGATTTCCGTAAACGAAAAACTTAAATCAATTCAGGAATTAACAACAACAATCACCCATGAGCGTGACTCGCTTCATACATCGCTTTTACAGCAGCAAAATGACTGGAAACAAAATTTCTCGGAATTCAAGAAATTGACGGAAACCCAGCGCAAGGAAATCGGACTTTCAATCAGCACTTCAAAAAATGAATTTAATCATTCCATCGCGGATTTACGCATCAAGTCAAATCAGGCGCTCAAGAAACAACAGGACGATCTTGATGAAATTGTGAAGAAACACCAAAAAGACATCAGCACGGCAATCGGCGGAATTAAGGATAAATCAGGCGCGGCAATTAAAAACCAGCAGAAGGAACTCGCTGTTATTCTCGGCGAACTCAGGGAAAAATCCGACGCCGCCATCAAACTTCATCAGGAAGAATTCAAAACTGTTATTGCGTACATGAAAGAAAATTCAGATAACGCCGTAAAGCTTCAGCACGAGGAGCTTGTCTCTGTTCTTGACGGCGTTAAGGAAAATACGTTAAACGCAATAAAACTTCAACGGGAAGATATTGCCTCGATCCTGGACGATGTAAAAGAAAAAACGTTAAACGCCGCAAAACTTCAGCAGGAAGAGCTTTCCTTTGTGGTTGAAGATATCAGGAGCAAATCAGAAGCCGCTGTCAAACTTCATCAGGATGAAATTGATTCTCTTTTAAATTCCCTCAAGGACAGATCGGATACCGCCATATCTCATCACAGTAAAGAGCTTTCCGGCGTAATCAGCACAATAAAAAATAACGCGGATACCGCCATTAAACTGCATCAGGAAGAACTTGATTCAATACTCGGCAATATAAAAAGCAAGTCGGAAGCCGCTGTAAAACTTCATCAGGAAGAAACATTTTCTTCGCTTAACGCAATAAAGTCCAATCAAAAAAATATTAAAGATGAGCTGACAGGCGATATAAACGAATTAAAAGCAAAAATAAACTCCGTTGTTAAATTCCAGAATGATGAACTTTCTTCCGCCATCGCTAAAGCCAAGGAACTTTCAAACACCGCTTTTACAATTCAGCAGAATGAGATTAACATTTCCATGAAAAAACAAATGGAAACATGGAAAAAACTATACGCCGACACGGAATATAACATCATTTCAACCAATGAAAAACGGTTCAATGAGTACAACACTTTCCATGAAGAAACCGTGAAACGTATCAACAGTCTTGCAGACGACGCTTCCCTTCTTGACAGCGAGCTTCGTTTTTCCATGCAGGAAGCCGTATCAAGAGTTAAAAACGACTTTGCTGTTTTTGAAAAAGAAGCCGGCGTTTCAATGAACAATACTTCCGCGGCATTTAACGCGCAGGTTAATGCCATGAAAAACAACATAAAGGAAATGGACAGCGAACTTGCGGGAATCAAAGCGCAGGCAATCACTAACACTTCTGAAAAATTAAATCTTTTCAACAAGGACTTTGAAAACGAACTTTCAAAAAAAGCGGCGGAAATCGGAAATCAAATTTCTGTTCTTCAGGATATGCTTCATGGAAAAATCAAAAACACATCAGAAGCTGTTAGTCTGGAATGGAAGCAGGCTGAACGTCAAATTTTAATTGATCAGGGTAAAAACATAGAGTCTCTTGACGGACAGCTTACGGCAAATCTTGAGAAATTTAAAAATGACATGATTGAAACAGAGACCGGCATCAGAAAGGAAACGGTTGAATTTATAACCAGCATAAGAAAAGAAACGATCGAATTTATGACCGGCATAAAAAAGGAATCAGCTGAATTTGAGACAGACATAAGAAATGAAATAAGCGATACTGATGAAAACCTTAAATCCTTTAATGAAAAAATAAAACTTGATCTTTCAAATATTCGCGTAACGTCAGAAAACGAAGTTAAAGCGCAGATCAGCCAATATCATATTTCGGCGCAGGAGATATTAAAGCAAAAACAAAAAGAACTGGAAAAAGAACTGGAAGAAATATCTTCAGTGTCAAAAGCCGCATATGTTTCCCTTGAAGAAACAGCCGCCGATACAAGAAAAACTTTTGATGATTGGCAAAGTTCCTGTAATTTAAAAATGCGGGAATTGGACGCTTATCTTGATGAACTGCGCCGTCAAAGCGTTGAAACCTCCGGTGAAAACAACGAACGCATTTCCCAGTTCCGCAAGAATCTCGATGATGTCCGGAAGGAACTCGGAGTTCAGAAAAAAATCTTTGATCAAACGGACGAGCTCAGGCTTGAAATGCACCACAAAATGGAAGAAATCAACGACAGCCTTGATCGTCTTGAACGCAGGAAAAATGAAATTACGCAGCTTGAAAGCCAGTTTACGCAGATAAAGAATCTTGAAGATGAAGTAAACAGAAAGATGACAAGTTTCCTCTCCGAAAAACACCGTATAGACATCATGCAGAAAGATTTTGACCGCTTAATAAAAACATCAAAATCAGTGGAGGAAAGACTCAAGGATGTTTCATCTTCAGATGATATTCTTCAGACAATTCAGGTGCAAATACGGAAATTCGAAGACGGTCTTAAGGAAAACGAAGAAAAATACAGCCGAATCGAACGCAAGAACGAAGTGCTAGAACAGACCAACGAAGGAATCGATCGTAACTTTAAAGCGCTGCAAAAAACAGAAAACGCGGTTAAGAATACAGAAATCATCCTCAAATCGCTTTCAGATCAATTTGACAATCTCCGCACTTCAATCGAAGCCCTTGCTGCTGAGAGCGTCAAAGCGGATGACGCAGTAGATAAAATTTCTGTTTTAAATGATTCTCTTGCGATTGTAGAAAAACGAATTCAGGAAATGAATGTCGCCCGTGAATGGCTTGCGCGCACTGAAACTGAATTGAAAGCGCTTGATAAAACAGCAAGGGAAAACCTTAAACTTGCAAAGGGTTTGTATGAACAAAAAGGAGCCAAGTCTTCCGCACCGGCAGGCAAAGGCGCTCCGCCTCCGCAGGATCGGGAAAATATTTTAAGATTGAAAAATCAGGGATGGACAGTTGAAGAAATCGCAAATGCAATGAATATTGCCAGGGGTGAAGTTGAGTTAATACTGGAAATCGGCTCAAGAAGCTGATTAATTAACGAATGAAACAAGACTCATGGGAAAAATTTTCAAAGGCAAGAGAACATTTTCGCCTGACAGCGGGGAGACTGTCAAAAGCTTTGCCGGATCTAAAAAATATTCTGCAGGAATTTGTTAATGGCAGAACGGAAGTTTCTTATATTGTAAAAACTCCTGTTGTTTATAATACTGCTCTTGATGATGTAACCGCCGATAGTGATATAAAATTGATTTTAGTTGCAGATAACCCCGGACGCAGAGAACAGGAGAGTAAACGCTATCTAATCGGACCTTCGGGGAAAATTGCGCAGAAATTTTTCCGCGATAATCCGGCGCTTGGCATTGATTTCATTAAAAATGTCATCATTTTAAACAAAACGCCGGTTCATACTCCCCGTACCATACAGCTTCGCGAACTAAACTGTATGGAAGAAAATAAAAAACAATCAGGCATCCCGTTTTCACAAGCGCTCGAAGAATCCCAAAAAAAAATGGCTGAGATTCTTCTTGAATTTCAAAAAGCTTTGCTCTGTCCTGTCTGGATAACAGGCTACTCTGAAATGCGCAAGAACGGGATATTTCAGGTTTTTACAGAAGAACTTTCCTCCCTTTACAGAGGTGAAAAAATTTTATATAAAAAACTCCTAATCTTCCGGCATTTTTCCATGAACCAGTTTACTATTGATTTAAAAAAACAATCTCTTGCCGAAGAAAGCGCCGCAAAAACTCTTGAACGCATCGGCAAATTATACAGAAAACGGATACTGGGAAGCTGAATAAAATCATGATAAAATTAAATAAAAAATGAAATACGCAGAAGAAATACTCCTAAAAAATATTGATAATCCCAATTCGCTCTTTGTTTTCCCGACCGACACAGCAGCTTCCAGATGGGCGGATCATATTCTTCGTTTAAAAGGCGGCACTGTATCCATGAATAAATTTACCGCCTGGGACAAATTCAAGCAAGATTCAATAAAATCAAAATTACCGAATAAAAAGAGCATTCCATCTGTTCTTCGCAAAATTTTTGTAAATCGCCTTATCAAAGAAAACGCGGAAATTGTCAAAAACGGCGGAACACCGGTTTTTACCTCCATGATAAGGGAAAAATGGGCGGCAGAAGCAGTACATTTTTCATCATGGATAACAGATATCCTTCCGCAGCTCGGCTCATGGTTTAATAAAACTACCGGTTTAGCGGCAGATTCCATTCTTGGCGCAAATGCGGAAAAAGCCGCTTCCTCCCTTGAAGGCGATGAAAGAGATATGTTCATTCTCGCATGCCGTTATGCGCAATTTCTGGAAAAACATTCCCTTTTTGAACCTTCATGGGAAACGCCGCCGTTTAAAGACGAGGGGAAAGAAGTGTTTATCTTTTTCCCGCAGTCTCTTTCAGATTACAGCGAATACGAAAATCTTTTATCATCAAGCGCCCGCGTTAAAACAATCAGCGTAACTGAAACTGAAAATATCAAAAGCGATACTTTTTTTTATACCAACTCAAGAAGCGAAATAACAGAAGCGGCTTTATATATCAGGACTCTGCATGAAAAACACGGTATAAACTGGGACTCAATTGCAGTCTGCATCGGCGATTCCGAGGATTATGAGCCTTATGTAACGCGTGAATTTCAAAACAGAAACATTCCCTTTGTAAAACGCATCAGCAAAGTTCTCGCCGATTATTCCGCCGGTTCCTTTTTCAGCGGTATACTTGAATGTGTTTCGCAGGATTACCCTTTTTCTTCCCTCTCTTCCCTTCTTCTCAACAGGAATCATCCGTGGAAAGATAATGAAACAATAAATAAATTGATGGAATTCGGAATAAAAAACAACTGTATTTGCTCATGGGAAGAAGAAAAAGACGGAAAAAAAAAATTTCTTAATGTCTGGGAAGATGCGTTTAATCAGCCGTACGGAGAAATTGATTTTAAAGTTAAAAAATTCTTTTTTGATTTTAGGAAATATTTAAATGCATTAAGAGCCGCTCCTTCTTTTTCGGAATTACGCAGGCAGTATTTTATTTTCCGCGGAATTTTTCTGGATATGGATAAATGTTCGGAAGAAACCGACCTTATCCTTTCCCGCTGCATTGCGGAGTTAATGAATCTTTGTGAAATTGAAAAAGATTTCCCGGACGTACCTGCATTGGATCCTTTTTTATTTTTTACGGAATATTTATCGGAAGTAAGTTATCTTCCGCAGTCGAAAATATCAGGAGTGAATATTCTTCCTTACAGAACGGCGGCAGCATCGCCGTTTGACTGCCATATTGTGCTTGGCTGTTCGCAGGACAGTCTTTCCGTTATCAATTCCCGCCTTGTTTTTCTGCCGCGAAAAAAAAGAGAAAAACTAGGCATCTTTGATGAAGACGCGTCGGAAGCTTTTATCAATCTGCATAAATATAACTCTGTAAAAAAAACCGCTTTTTTTTGCAGTGAACAGTCATTCTCCGGTTTTACAATACCTCATTCCAGAATAAACGCTCCTTTAAAACCAAAAGAGCGTTACGCTTCCGTTCCTGAGTTAAAAAGTAAATTCGCACCTGATTACTATGATGCTGAAAATTCTCTTTTCACAGAACAAAATGTTTTTTCTTTAAATGACGTGGAATTTCCTGTATTCCATGAAAATCAAATTGAAGGTTTTTATAACTGGAAAAATAGGCGTTATGCAAAATACCGCGGAAATAACGTTATAAAATGGAATTCAGATGGTATTCTTCATGAATATATAAAAAAAATATTCGCCAAAAACATGGATTATCCCGGTAAGTACAGCGTCTCATCATCTTCTCTTGACATTTTTGTTCAATGTCCCCTAAAATGGCTTTTTGAACGCGGTTTAAATCTTGAAGGTACAGAGAGTGACGCAGCTTTAATGGCGCATAATATAACAGGAATTGTTTACCATGAAATCCTGAACCGCTTTTTATCCGAACATAAAAACAACAATAAAATTTTATTAAAACCTTCAGTTTCGGATCAAAAGCTTTTTCTTCCCGATGAATATAAAACGCTTCTGGAAAGCAATATAACGCAGGTTTTTTCCAAATTTCCCAAATTTTATGATGAAGAAAAACCCAAAATGAGTCCGCTTACCGCCCGCCTCCTGCAGGCAGGTAAAAAACAGTTTCAATTCAGCCTTGAAAACTGTCTTTCAGGTTTTCTCTCCCTTTTTTGCGGCTGTTATGTGAAAGACTGCGAAATTTCTCTTGCGTCGCAGCATGGGAATTATTATTTGAACGGAAAAATTGACTGTATTCTTAAATCTCCTGAAAATGAATATATAATTGTCGATTTTAAAACAAAAAAGACTCCGAAACGAACCGAATGTACAGGCGAAGGAGATAACGGACTTTCTGATTTTCAGCTTCCAATGTATATAACGCTTGCGCAGGAAAATGAAGAAATTAAAATTTCCTCCGCAGTATTTTTCAGTATTCTGGATCAAAAACCGGAAGTAATCATCGGCGCTGTTACAGATAATATATACGAAGTTAAAATTCCAAAAAAAGAGGAAGACCGCATTCTCCCCGGCGATGATAAATATATGCGAATTTTTGATGATTTTAATCAGAAGGTCTGCGAATTTTCAGATAACATTTCCAGCGGTAATTTTACTGTCCCAGAAACAAAATACAGCAGGTGCAGCGAATGCAGTCATAACCGCATATGCCGGACATTTTTTATAATTAACAGAGGATCGCCTGATGGATAACAAAAAAATACAGCCGCAGCTTAACGAAGAACAGATAAAAGCCGCCTTTTGCAGAGAAAACGCAGTAATCGCCGCCGGCGCAGGTTCAGGCAAGACCAGAGTTCTTGCCAATCGTTTTGCATGGCTTCTCACAAAGAAAGAATCGGAAACAAATGAAGAAATAAAAATTGATGAAATACTTGCTCTGACTTTTACACAGAAAGCCGCCGCCGAAATGTACAGCCGTATACATTCTTTATTAACAGAAATTGCATGCGAAGAAACCGGTTTGAAAGCGGAAAAAGCGCGCCGCGCGCTTGATGATTTTATCCATGCAAGAATCCAAACTCTTGATTCCTACAGCGCTACCCTTGTCAGGCAAAGCGCTTCCCGTTACGGAATAAGTCCTGATTTTACAATTGATCAGGAACGCTGCCGCCAAATCGCGTTGGAGGAATCCCTTCCTTTTCTTATTACCCACCGCCATCATCCAGCAATTGAAATGCTTTATTCGGTCAACCGCCCTGACGATATTGCCAGGAATATTTTTACGGGAGTTTTGTTGAATTTTTGCCGGATTGATAAACCGGTTGATTTCAAGGCTGATGTTAAAAAACAATTTAATTTTTTCTGCATTGAATGGGAAAAACATTGCAATGATGTTAAATCGATCCTTGCAGAAATGAATGATCTTATTACACAGAATAATGCTCTTCTTCCCGATCTTGTTCCGCTTATGGAGAAATACAAAAGCGGAAAAATTAAATTTCCGGAAATTTCTGCCTTAAAAAATTATATGGATTTCTTGTCTGAATTACCTGATGATTCCTGTGTTAAAAAAGCGGAAACGCATCCGTTGCAGAAATCCCTCGTTTCAATCCTGGAATTTATCTCGGAAATATGCGCTCTTAAACTTAACAAAGGAAAGCGGACTGACAACAGGGTAAAGGAAAACATAAATCAGTTACGTGCTATTTTCGGACTGTTTTCTTCGCTTGCGGTCTTTTGCATGCAGGCCGGTTTTATTTTTTCGATCATGTCCCTTCTTTTCAGGCTGCAGGACAAATACCTTGCAAGAAAACGCTCAGAGGGAGTACTGACATTTAAGGACGTATCAAACCTTTCAAGAACAATACTCCTGGAACAGCACGATATAAGACAGAGTGAAAAAGAATCTTTTAAAGCGATAATGATTGACGAATTTCAGGATAATAACGAACTTCAAAAAGATATTCTTTTTTTATTGGCTGAAAAAAAGGAATTGCTCGGCGGCGGCATTCCCAAAGCAGAGGATCTTTCAAACGGGAAACTCTTCTTTGTAGGCGATGAAAAACAGTCTGTTTACCTTTTCAGGGGAGCGGACGTTTCAGTTTTCCGCAAGCTTAAAAACGAATTAAAAAGTGAAGACCTCCCGTTAAAAATCAATTACCGCAGCGCTCCCGCGTTGATAGGGGCGTTTAACGCCATCTTCGGCGGAAGCGTTTTCGATCCTGCCGGAGAACAGCCGTTGTCTTCGCATCCTTCAATTTTCGCTCCGGAAAAAGATACTCCTTTGCCTTTATATGAAGCGTCTTACACTCCCCTGAAAAAAGGAATAAATAAAAGCGAACCTCATGAAAGACTGTCGATTTGCATACTTAATAAATATTCCAATTCAAATACCGGTGAAGAAGCGGATTTTTTAAGTGCTGATGAAAACGAAGCGCGTTTTGTAGCGGAAAAAATAGAGTACATGTTAAAAGAAAAAAAATATTCTCCTGATGATATCGCTGTCCTTTTCAGAACCAGGAGCGCACAGTATCTATATGAAAAACATCTTCGTCTGCTTGGCATCCCCTACACATGCGAGGATATTAACGATTTTTTTTACGGGGGACCTGTAAACGACATCATGTCAGCGCTTCGCCTTGCCGCCTATCCGCTTGACAGCATCTCTTACGCTGAAATGCTCCGATCTCCATTTGCCGGTTTATCGCTTCAGGGAACGGCGCTGTGCCTCTCTCTTTTTAAAGATGCGGATAATCCCCCAGTTTTTGATGAAAAAGCGCTTGAGTATCTGGATGAAGCCGACAGGGAAAAATTCCTTCATGGAAAAAGAATTTATTTATCCGTTTGTGAAAATGCGGCAAAGGAAAACATCAGCTGCCTTGTCAGCAGACTTTGGCATAAAGAAGGTTACCGTTACGAGACAGAATGGAATCGGGTAACAGGCGCATTCAGTGAACTTTATGATTATCTTTTTTATCTTGCGGTAAAAGCAGATAACGCAAATGAAGAGCTTGCCTCTTTTACAGATTCAATGCGCAGTTTAAGAGACAGCGGAGGGCGGCTTTCTGACATCAACATCCCGCTTGAAAGATCCAATGCTGTTCGCCTTATGACAATACATAAAAGCAAGGGGCTTGAGTTTCCCGTTGTTTTTCTTTGCGGATGCGGGAAACACAGTCAAAGCGACAGAAGCGATGATGTGTTTTACTCTGATGAAGCCGGAATTGTGTTCAGCGCTCCTCTGCCTCCCTCATGTTATTCAATGCCAAATATTAAAAATAATTTTTTTTGGGAGAAAGAAAAAGAGGAAATAAAATTGAGAAGAACCGCAGAACTTCGGCGGCTTTTATATGTAGGTATGACAAGAGCGGAAAAAGAACTCTATATAACAGGATCGCTTGAAATCAGGGAAAGCGAAGAAACAGAAGATTTCGCGCTTGCATTGAAAAAGTATACAGAGAGAAAATGCGAAAAAAATGAAAACAGGATTTCCAGCGATACAATTATTAATAACGATACTTTTTTCGGTCTTTTATTGCCGCCGGTAGTTTCATATTTGGATAATAAAGACGGCGCTTTTTTCGGTCTTGAAGAAATAAAACTCCTTTCAGAAGATGATATAAAAATTAAGGCAGATAAAAACCCAGGCTCTGCAAACGATCAAAAAAGCCTGAATACGTTTATGGAAACCATCGAACCTTATTATAAAAAAGCACAAATTATAAAAACGCCTGTTTTATACGACAGCCACAGAAGCCCCGTATCGTTGAAAAATTCATCCGATAAAGAGGAAGACATGCTTCCCGGCAGAGGGTTTTTTATAAATAGGGATTTTTCAGGAAAAAATTCAGATGATATTTTTAAAAAAGTGGATTCCATGCTTGAAAAACTTTCAAAGAAAAATGACGAAGCCTCCGAAAAATTCAACTCCGGCAGTTTTGGAACGATAGCGCATATATGCGTGGAAGCCCTCCTGAAAAAATTAAAGCCTGTGATACCGGCGAACATCACAGGTAATTTAAACCCTTCTGAAGAAACCAAACTGCTTGAAGCAGGCATGGAGATAGCCAGACGCTTTGTCGATTCCCCTCTTGGAAAACTCGCAGAATGCGCGAAGCTGCGTGAAAACGAATATCCGTTCAGAAGCATAAAAAGAAATAAATCGGGAAAAGAGGTTTTTATAAACGGCACCATTGATCTTTTTTTTGATGATGATAAATCCATTCATGTGGCAGATTTTAAAACCGACAACCGAGAAACTCCCTCCGAGCACACTGCGCAGATGTCCTGTTATTATCACGCTGTCAACGATCTTTTCGCGCTGCCGTCAAAAAAAAAATGCCGCATCTGGCTTTATTATCTGCGCACAGGTCATGCTGTAGAAATGACTGAAAAGGCAAAAAATTTCAACCTTGAATCAAGAGCATTTGAAAATTATTAATGATTGAGGCTTTTCTAAAAACTGAAGTTTTGGAAAAGCTTCCTTAAGATTTAAATGAAAAACTGTCTTTTAAGACGGTTTTTCTAAAGCCTTTTCCGAAACTAACCGAGTTTTGGAAAAGGCTCGATTAATTTAATATATTGATGTTATAATAAACAAACGGAGGAATTATGCAGAAATTCAACGCAGATGAATTATCCGATTTTGCGCGGTTTTACGGTTTTCATTATGACAGCATCAATCCTGATGCTTTAGTCAAAGATGTTTTAATTGATATGGAAAGGGGGCTGCGGGGAGTTCCCTCAAGCCTCCAAATGATCCCGTCTTATATTACCCCGGTTACAGACATTCCTCCGGAAAAAACCGTTCTCGCTCTTGATGCAGGCGGTACAAACCTGAGAACAAGTCTTGTTCAGTTTAACGAAAACGGCGAAGCTTCCGCGTATGGAACAAGGAAGACTCCAATGCCCGGAACCGGCGGTCCTGTAAGCGCAAAAGAATTTTTCAACACAATTGCCGATGCCGCTCTTCCGCTTTTAAAGGAAACAAAAGTTGAAGGAATCGGCTTTACATTCTCCTACCCAATGGAAATAACAAAAGACGCCGATGGAATTCTTCTTGCTTTCAGCAAGGAAGTTGACGCTCCTGATGTTATTGGAAAGGCAATCGGCAGGGAACTACGCGCCTCTCTTGCGTCAAAAGGCTGCGTTTACGACGGTCCGATTGTTATGTTAAATGACACTGTCGCCACATTGCTGTCAGGACTTGCGACAATTTCACCTGACGGAGAAGAAAAGCGCACACGCAACGATTTTGGAGTCAGCGGTGCTCCCGTCATCGGTTTTATTCTGGGAACAGGATTTAACACCGCATACACGGAAACAAATATTCCCAAAATAGGATTTAATTCAGCTTCAGCGCAGATTGTTGTTTGTGAAACAGGAAACTTCAGTATTCGCTGCCTTGGTCAGCTTGACAGGGAATATGACAGTACCACGAAAAATCCAGGCGTCTATCTTCTGGAAAAAGTGTCCGCAGGCGCATATCTTGGTCCGCTGACATTTCACATTTTAAAACAGGCAATAAAAGATAAAGTTTTAACTTTCAGAAAATCGGATGAATTTTTATCCATTACAGATTTTAAAACAAGATATCTGAATGAATTCTGCCATTCTCCGCTTAAGGCTGAAGGTCCTCTGGGCTCTCTTTTTGACAGAGATGAAAAAGACGCATTCGCTTCGGTACAGTATATCACTTCGCTTGTAACAGAACGCGGCGCGATTTTCTCCGCCGGTGTGTTAGCTGCTACTGTAAAAAAGCTGAACGCGGGATACGAACCGTTCTCGCCCGTCCGCATCGCGGTGGAAGGCACAACCTTTATGATATACAAAGGCATGCGCCGCGCTCTTGAGTCGCATCTTCATCAAATGCTGATTAATGATAAGCCGCGTCCGTATATCATCTCTCCTGTCGAGCAGGCAAGCCTTTTCGGAGCCGCAGTCGCCGCGCTTAGCAGGAAATAATCGAATCAAACTGTTCAAAAATTGAAATTTTAAAATGGCTTTTTATAGTTCCTGGCTGTAATATGAATTAAGGATGGATTTTATGGCTAAAAAGAAAATAATTTCATTTAAAGTAAAAGAGCCGGTTTATTTTTTGGACGAAGAAGTAACATATGCGCAGGAGGATGCCTGGTACGGGCATGTAACACGCGACCTGCGAATGGATATTATATATCCTCAGGCTGAAGATAAACAGTTCCCCTGTATTGTCTGGATCTGCGGCGGCTACTGGATGCAAATGAACAAAGGCGCGCATATTCCATATCTGTCCGATCTTGCCCGCCGCGGCTTCGTAGTTGCCAGCGCAGATTACCGCCTTGGACACGAAGCTCCTTTCCCCGGCGCATTACTCGACATCAAAGCGGCAATCCGTTACCTGCGCGCTCACGCGAAACGCTATTCAATAAACACAAATAAATTCGGCGTAATGGGAGAGTCAGCGGGAGGATACCTTGTGGCAATGACTGCTCTCGCCTGTAAAAGTGAATTTGAAGCGGGCAATTATCTGGACTACTCAAGCGGCGTGCAGGCAGCATGCTGCTGGTACCCTCCCTGTGATATTGCCGGGATGGCGAAGGAAAACTCGCTGCAGATTCCATTCTTTGCAGGAGATTTAGATGACAAGCGTTATTGCGATTCAATTAATCCTGTCACATATGTATCAGCGGACGCGCCGCCATTCCTTCTCCTGCACGGAACTGACGATATGACAGTGCCTTTTAAACAGAGCGAAATGTTATATGACGCGCTGGCTGCCCGTAACATTGATGTTCAATTTTATGGAATAAAAGGCGAAGGACACGCAGGCGCGCAATTTTTCCAAAAACCGTTCTGGGATTTAATAGCGGATTTTTTCAGGGAAAAACTTAAATGAATTGAGGTTGTTCCAAAAACTGAATTTTGAAACAGCCTCAATTAAAATCATACCTCTTTCAGCAGCATAAAAGAGAGTCCGCTCTGCCTGATTTGCGCAGGTAGCCGGGCGTGAGTCCATATTCGCGTTTAAATGCCCTGATGTACGACTGCTCATATTCAAAACCATACTTAAGCGCTATATCCAGTACATTCAGATCAGTTTTTAATAAATCATCAAGACTTGCTTTCAGTTTTTTTGATCTGATATATTTTGTGATAGTTTGACTGTATGTAAATCTGAACAGCCTTCGCAAATGGGTTTCAGACAGCGAATTCTTTTTTGCAATGGTATTTGCGTCAATTCCTTCGCTGATGCCGTTCTCTATCTCAACCAGTACATTTTCCAATAAATTATATGTTCGTGACATTTTTTACTCCAAAAAAAAGCGGTTTAAAGCGTAAAGCCTTAAACCGCTGAATAACCCTGATTTAAATCATGGAAATATTAAGTTAGGCTTTTTTCTCCTCATATCATGAGTTGAAGGGATACGGTAAACTTTCACATTCCAAATTGTCATTTTTTTTACCTCCTTTGCCTAAAATAATTCCTTAACGATAATATATCAAAATATGTTATTTATTAATGAACTTTTTTGATCATTTTGAAAAATTTGTAAAAAATTTTTAATTTACCTGAAACCAGCCTGATTTAACAAAAAATCAGGCTATACAAATATTAAGCGTATTTATGGTTAAATCTTAGGCAGCTGTTCCAAAAATTGAAGTTTTGGAACAGCCTTAAATAGCTTGACTAATTTCTCAATTTTTGATAGCTTTTGAGAAGTTGGGGGCGTAGTGAAGCTGGTTTATCACGCTGGCCTGTCAAGCCGGAGATCGCGGGTTCAAGCCCCGTCGCTCCCGTAGAAAAAATTGCAAACAGCCGTCCATACGGGCGGTTTTTTTTACTACAGCGGGCAGTAGCGCAGATGGTAGCGCGCTTGGTTCGGGACCAAGAGGTCGCCGGTTCGACTCCGGCTTGCCCGATTGCACACCAATTACAGATGTTAAAAATTTGAACATTAAGGCTTTTTCAAAACTTCAGTTTTGGAAAAGCCTCGTTTGTTTCTGCTGTGGATTTTATTTTAAAGCCGTTTCCAAAACCGGTACTGTTAAACCGCATAAAAAATCATTTATAGATAAACGAATTGATCCACAAACACATGCAATAAAAGGCGAACGTATTATTGACAAAGCCATAGAACGAACAGGAGACGCGGAATTCCTGGAAAACGCAAAAGTAATTGCCGTTTTCCTTCATGAACGCTGGGACGGAACAGGAATTTGTTAAATAAAATTATACAAGTTTTATATAATTTAAATATTTTATAGAGGATTTTTCAATCTAATTGGAAATTCCTTGACATTATAACATTTTTCTTGAAAAAAAACTAAAAAAATTTAATAATTGGGTAGTATTTGCGATAATGTAATACACAATTCAGGGTGGTATTCGCGATGAAAAAAGAGTTCATCGATTCAAAAAGCTATTTCTTTCCTATAATCATGTTGTCTGTGCTTTTTTTTGGATGCTCCGCTCCGGATTCGGGTCTAATTTCCAACCGATATTTATTTTCTTCGTATAACGAAATTCCCGGTGTAACACAGGAAGAAAAAAACGTCATCGTTAAAATCCGTGAAAGTAACGATACGCTTATTTACGGGATGCCTCTTAGTACAGAAGCGTTTAGAGATAAAAGCGGTGATATAAGGGGATTTACCGCCCTGTTCTGTGAATGGCTGACAGAGATTTTCGGCATCACCTTCAAGCCTGCGCTGTATGAATGGAATGATTTGCTATCCGGTCTTGAAACGGGAGAAATTTCTTTCACAGGCGAATTAACGGCAAGGGAAGAGCGGCTTGAAATTTACCGCATGACCAGCGCTATCGCCATGCGTCCGTTAAAATATTTCCGCCTTTCAGGCGTCAAGCCTCTTGATGAAATAAACAAGGATCGCCCAATCCGTTGCGGCTTCATTCAAGGCACTGCCACAATACTGACCGTTTCTTCAGAGCTTGATCCTGGTACCTTTGAGTCTGTTATACTGGATGATGTCAGCCTCGTTTACGACGCGCTCAAAAGCGGTAAAATCGACGCCTTCTATTATACCGGCACCTCAGAGATAAATTTTATTGAATACAGCGACGTGAGCGCATTTTATTTTTACCCGTTGATCTACCGCCCGGTTTCTTTGTCGACTCAAAATCCCGCTCTTGAACCAATCATCTCGGTAGTGGAAAAGATACTGCAAACCGAAGGCAGCCTGCATTATCTGACAACGCTGTATAACCGGTCGAACACCGAATACATGCAGCACAAGGTGAAAATGCAGCTAACGCAGGAAGAACGCGAATATATCCGCAATAACCCCATAGTGCCGATTGGCGTAGACCCCGGCAATTACCCGGGCTCTTTTTATGACGCGCGGGAAAAAAAATGGCGCGGAGTTTCTCTGGATATACTTGATGAAATATCGCATCTAACGGGGTTAAATTTTAACCGCGTTAATGATGAACATACTCAATGGCCGCAAATATCTGAAATGCTGAAGAGGGGAGAAGTAACTTTGGTAACTGAACTGACCCAGCCGCATGATCGCGCGGATCAGTTTTTATGGCCGGGGTCGGCGTATATAACCGACTTTCAGGCGCTAATTTCCCATATTGATTTTCCAGACATAAAACTCAATGAAGTTTTATACGTCAGGGTGGGATTAGCCAGAAATACCGCATATGCCGAGGTTTTTAATAAATGGTTCCCCGGTCACACAAAGACTTTTGAGTACGAGAGTGTTGAAGAAGCGTTTGCCGCGATGATGCGCGGAGAAGTTGACATGGTTATGGCAAATCAAAGAAGACTTTTGTATCTGACTCATTATTTGGAGCTTCCCGATTATAAAACCAATATTGTGTTCGATTACGCGATGGATATTCAGTTCGGTCTTAACAATAACGAGGAAATTCTTTGCTCCATTATTGACAAAGCGCTTGTCAACATAGACACCAAAAACATCTCGGATCACTGGATGAGAAGAACCTACGATTACCGGAACAAGGTTATGGAAGCGCAGCGTCCGTTATTTATGGGTTTATCATTGCTTTTTATGATTGTGCTGATTTTAATAGTAGTTTTTTTTGTCAGAAGCCGAATGACGGGCAAGAATCTGGAAATACTTGTTCAAAAACGCACTGATGAACTCGCGCTTCAAACCGCGACCCTTACTACTTTATTTGATTCCATTCCCGATCTTATTTTTACAAAGGATTTGAATTTAAAATACAAGAGCTGCAACAAAGCGTTTTTGAAAAATTTCGACAAGTGCATGGAAGACATGATCGAAAAAACCGATTCTGATGTTCTTAATATACCGGCTGAAATCGCGAACTATCATATGAAACATGACGCAAAAGCAATATATGAAAATTGCATAACTACAGTTGAAGAAAACATTCCAAACCCCGACGGAACAAACCCCCTTTATGAAACAACAAAAGTGCCTCTTATGCTAAACGGCGCGGTAGTAGGACTTATCGGCATATCACATAATATTTCAAAGCTTAAAAAAATTGAACAGGAAACTGCGTTCTCGTATGAATATTCCAAAAAATTAAATAAAGCGCTCGCGAGAATTACAAAATCGCCGACCATTTCCGCAGGAGTTTTAAAAGACGCCTCTGATATTGTCGCGCAGGAAGGAAGCGCCGCGCTGAGCGCTCACCGCGTTAGCATATGGAGCTATTTAAATAATGAAGATATTTTAAACTGCATTTCCAGTTATGATATGTTTGCCAATAACTGGGATTTTTCTGAAACATTTGAGCTGACAAATCATAAGGAGTATTTGAATCTGTTGAAATCAGAGCGGCTTATAATTATGAATAACATTGATGAGTGCAAGTTGATTACCGATTCATTCAGCGGATATGATTATTTATGCGCAGCCCTTGACGCGCCAATCCGCGTCGACGGTCAACTGGCGGGAGTTGTCTGTGTCGAACAGTGGATATGCGATGATTATCCTGAAAAACGCGAGTGGACAATGGAAGAGCAGAACTTCGCTTCATCTCTGGCGGATTTAATGGCGCTGGCTGTTTCAGGCTCTGAGAGGTACAAAGCGCACGAGACTGCGCAGCTTGCGAATTCCGCAAAGTCCAGTTTCCTTGCGAATATGAGCCACGAGATACGCACGCCAATGAACGCAATTCTCGGTGTTACTGAATTATTGATATCAAATGATCAATTACCCGCGGATATTCAGGAAGGACTTGATAAAATTTACAGTTCATGCGATTTACTTTTGGGCATTATTAACGACATACTGGATTTTTCAAAAATTGAAGCGGGCAAGCTTGATATAATGTCCTCTTCATATAAAGTCGCAAGCATGATAAATGACTCCGTTCAATTGAATATAATGCGCGTTGAATCAAAGCCGATTGAGTTTGAGCTTAAGGTTGATGAAAACATACCGGCGAATCTTATCGGCGATTCGCTTCGTATTAAACAAATTTTGAATAATCTCCTGTCCAATGCGGTTAAATATACTGACGAGGGAAAGGTTACGTTATCTGTTTCTACAGAACCAATTCCGTTAATTTCACATTTGCCTGATCATTCTATGAATAATCAGGTTAAATGGATTGGACATGACAAAGAAGGCATTACTTTAATTTTAAGCGTCCGGGATACCGGCAGCGGAATGACAAAAGAGCAATTGGATAAATTGTTTGTGGAATATACGCGCTTTAATATAAGAAAAAATCTTACAGTCGAAGGCACAGGACTTGGTCTTACGATCACAAAGCGTCTTGTAGACCTCATGGACGGAAATATCAGCGTAGAAAGCGAGCCGGATAAAGGCACGCTTTTTATTGTCAAACTGCCGCAGGAAATTAAAAACAGGGAAACTATCGGAAGCGATGTCGCTGACAGCCTGCGTCAGTTCCGCATTAATTTTATGGCGAAAAAAGTGAGAAATAAAATAGTACGCGACCCAATGCCCTATGGAAGCATCTTGGTTGTTGACGATGTTGAAACAAATATATATGTCGCTGTCGGTCTTATAAAATTATACAGGCTGCAGATAGACACTGCCATGAGCGGGCAGATGGCCATCAATAAAATAAAAGAAGGTAAAATCTACGACATAATTTTCATGGATCACATGATGCCTGAAATGGACGGACTTGAAGCGGCAAGGTATATACGCGATCTGGGTTACAGCGCTCCGATTATCGCTCTTACAGCAAACGCGGTGTCCGGGCAGGCGGATATGTTTCTTAAAAACGGTTTTAATGATTTTATATCAAAACCGATAGACATACGGCAGATGAATACGATTCTTAACAAATATGTGAGAGACAAGCAGCCGAATGAAGTGATAGAGGCGGCAAGGCGGCAAAATAAAAGCTCTGCACCTGCCGGATGTGCGGTGACTGAAAATAATACCGGAATAGATTCGATTTTGATGGAATCTTTTATCCGGGACGCATATAAAGCTTTGGCGCTGCTGGAAGGACTTGTGTATCAGGCTGACGCGGCGCAAAAAAACGGATTTGAAAACGAGGATACGTTAAAAAAATTTATAACAACAGTTCACGGCATTAAAAGTTCCCTTTCGAACATAGGAGAAAAAGAACTTTCCAAGGCGGCATACATGCTGGAAATGGGAGGACGGGAGGAAAACATAGAGTTGTTAAAGGAATTAACCCCGGAATTTCTGGATAAATTACGCCAACTATCGGATCAGCTAGAATCAAAACGGGAAGCTGCTGCAGATAGAGCTTATGCTGATGATGACGACATTGATGACTTACGCAGCAGGATGGCGGCAATCAGGGAACTTTGCGCAGACTACGACAGAAAGGGTGCTTTAGATTCAATTAATGAAATACGTAGTTGTTCGAGAGAGACAAGGGTGGTTCTGGACAGGATTACGGAACATATGATTCGCAGTGAATTTGAGGAAGCCGAAGCAGAGGCAAATGAGTATGCTGAAATGTTACACGAAACTTGCGCTTCCAGCGCATGGCTTCTGGATAAAAAAATTGACGGACTGGATATAGTAAAGGGATTAGAACGATACGAAGATGATGAAAAACAATATCTTCAAATTCTGCGTTCGTATACATCCAGTGTTCGATCCCTTCTTGAAGAAATCGAAAAAGAACCTGACGAAGAAACAATCAGAAATTATGAAATAAAAGTTCATGGGATCAAGGGAACAAGCATTGATGTCGGCGCAGAGCAAATTGGTAAAAATGCGAAAGAACTTGAGGAGGCGGCAAAAACAGGTGATTTTGAATACATACATGAGCGCCACAAAACATTCCTTGCAAACGCCTGGAAATTGATTTTTGATTTGGAAAAAATGTTTGACGACCTTGACACGGAAAATCCGAAACCGCTCAAAGACTTGCCTGACATGGAAACACTGAGACAGTTTCTTGCCGCCTGCATGAATTATGATATTGAAAAAGCTGACAAGGCAATGGCGGAAATAGAAAAGTATAAATATGAGGCGGATGACGGTCTTACTGCCTGGCTGCGGCACAATATTGACAGATCAAATTTCAAGGAAATAATTGAAAAACTGGAGAGTTATAATAATGAAAGAGCCGGCTAAATCAGTGTCTCAAATTTCTGAATCCCGAAAAAAAATTATTTACGTTGATGACATTCAGTACAGTCTTACATCGGTGAAAAACAGGCTGCAGGATCGTTATGATGTTTATACTATGGATTCCGCCGAAAAAATGTTCGAAATACTTGAAAAAATCACTCCTGATTTAATTCTCATGGATGTCAACATGCCTGATGTTGACGGATATGAAGCCATTAAAAGCCTGAAAGCTGATGAGCGTTATTCCGCCGTTCCGGTAATCTTCCTGACGGGGAAAAGCGACAGGGAAAGCGTGGTCAAAGGTTTAAGCCTTGGAGCGGCTGATTATATTATCAAACCTTATACCGCTTCAAAGTTAATGGAGATTGTCGGGAATAACCTGAGCTCTCCGGAGCAAAATGAATTTTCAGCAGGCGAGACTGTCAGCAACAAGCCTGTTGTTCTCATTGTTGACGATGTAACCAGCATGTTACGTGCAATGCAATATGCCCTGCATGACCGGTATAAAGTGTATATACTCTCTAAATCCCAGGACGCGCTGGATTTTTTACGGACAAAAAGCCCTGATTTGATCCTTCTTGATTACTTAATGCCCGTATTAAACGGTTTTGATCTTATTCAGATGATACGGGTAATGCCGGAGTATGAGGATACTCCGATTATTATTATAACAACCGAAGGAACAATGGATCATGTAAACAAAGCCATTTCCATCGGCGCATCTGACTTTATTGTAAAACCTTTTAAGCCAAAGGAACTGAACGATAAAGTCGCCAAACATATAAGGATCGCAAAACAAATGCGGTTGTTTAAAGAAGACTTAAAAAGCAACATGGGTTATTAGAAAACCGTATTTGTAAATATTTTAATAAACAAGATAAAAATGTTAAATATAATCCTTCAAGTTGAATGGCATTTTCAAAATTTGAACTATACACACAGACATCTAATGATGTATACTGCAACCTTATGAATTATTCCCGTTTTTTTATTCCCACATTGAGAGAAGTTCCCGCAGACGCGGTAATCGCAAGCCATAAGCTGATGTTCCGCGCCGGTCTTTTACGCAAGTTGTCCAACGGACTTTTTGCCTATCTTCCGCTTGGACTACGCGCTTTCCGCAAAGTAGAGCAAATCGCCCGCGAAGAGATGAATGCCATCGGCGCTCTTGAAATAAAACCGACTGTAGTGATTCCCGGAGAATTATGGAAAGAATCCGGCCGCTGGCATGCGATGGGCGAATCGCTTTTACGGGTAAAAAACCGCCTCAACAATGACTTTGTCGTTTCACCCACAGCCGAAGAAGCGTTCACCGCGATTGTAAGGGACGAACTTTCCAGTTACCGCCAGCTTCCGCTCGCTCTCTACCAGATAAACACAAAGTTCCGCGATGAAATCCGTCCGCGTTACGGTGTCATGCGGGGACGCGAATTTATAATGAAGGACGCATACTCCTGGCATGCCGATGATGAAAGCCTTGACGAGACCTATCAGGCGATGGGACGCGCCTACCGCAGAATTTTCAAACGCTGCGGGCTATCTGTCATTCCTGTTAAAGCCGATTCAGGGGCTATGGGAGGTAGCGGTTCTGAAGAGTTCATGGTAGAAAGCGAAATCGGCGACAATACATTGATACTCTGTAAAAAATGCGGATACGCCGCGAATGTGGAAAAAGCTTCCTGCGCTCCTGATTATACTGCTCCCGCTTCGGTTGAAGAAGCCAAAGCCGCCGCCGCTAATACTCCCGCTTTTGAAAAAATAAACACGCCGGATGTGAAAACGATAAGCGAACTTTGTGATTTTTTAAAAACGCAGCCGCAAAAATTTATCAAGACTCTCATCTACCGCGCGGTAAACATTGAAGCTGACATATCCTCTGAGCGAAAGAATGACTCGTCCTCCGTAACGGATGTTTGTAATGAAACCTTTGTCGCTGTCGCAATCAGGGGTGATCTTGACGTTAACGAAGTAAAACTTGCCGCAGTTTTAAAAGCCGGAGAAGTAAGCCTTGCATCCGATACCGATGTTACTCGCTTTACAGGCGCGCCTGTCGGTTTTGCAGGTCCTGTCGGTTTGACTTCGCTTCCGCTGATAATTGATAACAGCGTTACCGCGATGAATGACGCAGTGACAGGCGCTCTTGAAAAAGACAAGCATTTTAAACATACAGCATACGGACGGGACTTTGAAAGTGCAATGACTGAGGATCTCCGCACTGTAAAAGCATCGGATCGATGTTCCTTCTGCGGCGGAGAGCTTTACATAAAAATGGGAAATGAACTTGGACATATTTTTAAACTTGGGAAAAAATACACTGCTTCCATGAACGTAAGTTTCCTTGATGAAAACGGAAAAGCCCAAACGCCGACAATGGGCTGTTACGGCATCGGCATTGACCGTACTCTTGCTTCAGTAATCGAAGAACACCACGACGGGAACGGCATCATCTGGCCTGTGTCAGTCGCGCCTTTCCACGTTATCATCATCCCGATTAAATACGACGGCGAAGTAAAAGACGCCGCAGATAAACTGTCTACTGAACTGATGCAAAAAGGGATCGAAGTCCTTCTCGATGACCGCAATGAACGTCCCGGAGTAAAATTTAACGATGCGGACCTTATCGGAATCCCGTGGCGTGTTGTAATCGGCGACAAAGGGCTTACAAATTCAACTCCCCAGGTTGAAGTTAAACGCCGCAACGAGAAAGAAAACCGCACGATTGATCTGGAAAAGGCGGCTGCGGAATTAGCGGAAAAAATTCAGGAAGAGTTGAATTCTCTAAACGGTTAAATCCCAAGCGCGTTTTTAAAATTGATCACAATTTGATCAACCATCGGTTTTGCGTCAATATCAAGCAGTAAACCTTTTTCCCTGTAATAATCGATCAGCGGAGCTGTCTGGGTGCGGTAAACTTCAAGACGTTTTTGAATCGCTTCGGGTTTGTCATCTTCACGGATATAAACTTCACCTCCGCAATGATCGCAGATTCCTTCTTTTGCAGGTTTGTTAAAAACAGCGTGGAAATTATATCCGCACATTCGGCAAACCCTTCTTCCTCCCAGACGCTCAAGAACGCCGGAATCAGGAATGTCAAAATTTATAACCTTTTCCACTTTTGAAAAAGATTCGAGAGCCTGCGCCTGCGGGATTGTACGGGGAAATCCGTCCAGAATATATCCCTTCTGAACATCGTCCTTTGCAAGCCGCTCCCTGACAAGCTCAATCGTTGTCTCATCATCCACCAATTTTCCGGCATCCATGATTCCTTTTACCTTAAGACCCAAAGGGCTGCCGTCCGCTACAGCAGAGCGAAAAATAGAACCAGTGCTTATTTGAAGTATTTTTAATATCTCTGCGGCTTTCACAGCAAGAGTGCCTTTACCAGCGCCCGGAGGACCTAAAAATATCAATTTCATATTTGACTCCTTTTTTACTTATCATACATTCAAATAACAGTATTAACAAGCAAATAAATAACCGCTTTTCTGCCGGAAAGAAGGATTGGAATATTTGTTTTCAATTTGAAGTTATCGGGAACTTTTTTTAAAAAACTGTCATTGTTTTCATACAATACCGCCGCTCTTCCGCCGTCTTTAAGAAGTTTCCCGAAAACATCAAACATTTTTTCCGGTAAAACGCCGCCGCCTGTTTGTTTAAAAAGCCCCCACGGCGGATCCGTTACAATCGCGTCAACGCTTTTTTCCTTTACAAGGGAAGGCAGTTTGGAAAAATCTTCGTTATAAAGCGTCAACTCCGCGCTTTTACGTTTTTTAAATCTTTCTTCTGTATACCGATACGCTTCCCTGCTGCTGTCACAGGCGATAAATTTTGTTATGTGAAAATGTTTTACCGCCGCTTCAGGGATTGAACCGTAACCGCAGAAAGGATCGAGTACGGTATCGCTGTGTGAAAGACGCGCAAGGCGGCAGAGCGTCCATGCAAGGGGAGGAGGCAGCTCGCCTTTGTGAAGCGTCTTCTCCCAGGAAGAGCGCAGGGTAAGGCGTTTCATGAAAAGTGAAATTCCTTCACTTCGCCGTAAAAACCAGAATTCCGTATCAGGAAGGGCGCGGTTCACTTTCAATCCGGAAAGACAGGAAATCAGCTTCTCCGCTTCATCTCTCAGTTTTTCATCGATTGCCGCTGGCGTATTTTCATTGGAAACAACAATCCTGAAAGTATGAAAATTCTTACTGTTATTGGAAATAACGTCTTTTGTAAAAATATCCTCTTTTAAAATTTTCTTTATATATCTTTTTATTAAAATAGCGCCTTTTTCATTATTTTCCCTGTTCCTCTGTGCTTCCGTGTGCGTATCTTCGGAAAAATCAATTACAGCGAAAATATTGTTAAAACAAAAAAAATTGAATTTATCATAAGTTGTCTTTGTTTCAAAAAGAATAGCGCCGTCAAAAAGCTTTAAAATTTTAACGTCAGAAAGACGTTCTTTAACAATATCCGCGATTACATCCTGCAAACCCGGAATGAAAGCCGCGCAGTATTTATTCTTAACGCTGTTATTAAGGAAAAATTCATCATTACTCACCGCTCATTACTCATCATTAATCACGAACAGCCTGATGTACCGCCGCAGGTATCGCACTTCATACACGTACCGTTTCTTACAAGGGTAAATGAACCGCATGAAGAGCAAGGGTCGCCTTCATAGCCTTTTATACGCGCTTGAATGATTTTAATTACTTCACTTTCTTCTTCAAGGGATTCTTCCATTACAGCAGCTTGCGGCGTCGCATGGATTGCGGCTTTTGCCATACCCTGGATTTTGGATTTTCCGGAAGGGGGAAGCGTTTGCTGCACAACAGTCGCATTCGGCCTGAAACCTGTGCTCTGTTTCTCTTGTTTTTCATTGTCTGGTTTATCAGAAATTTCAGTCTCGCTCTTTGTAGCGGTAGCTATAAGGTCTTCTGGTTTTACCTGACCTAAATCGGTTCGCTTAAGATAACTGATCGCAAGATCGCGGAATACGTAATCTATAACGCTTGTCGCCATTTTAACATAATCATGCCCCTGCACCATCCCGTTCGGCTCAAACCGGCTGAAAGTGAAAGCGTCTATATATTCTTCAAGGGGAACTCCGTACTGAAGTCCAAGAGAAACTGTAATCGCAAATCCGTTTAAAAGGCTGCGGAAAGCGGCGCCTTCCTTGTGCATATCAAGGAAGATCTCCCCAAGGCTCCCATCTTCATATTCACCGGTTCTTATAAAAATCGAATGTCCGCCGATTTTCGCTTTTTGCGTATAACCAATTCTTCGGTTGGGAAGGGGTTTGCGAAGCCCGCGTAGATTGGCGGTTTTCCTTTTGTCGGGAATTGCAAACGACCCCATTCCCTTCTCCACCCTGATGATCGTGTCAGCTAACGGATCGGTTCCCGGAGCGAATGTATTCAAAGGCTGAGAAAGTTTTGAGCCGTCTCGGTACAGAGCCACCGCTTTGACGGCATTTTTCCATGAAAGCATGTACGCACCCTTAACATCGTCATAATTCGCCGAGTTTGGCATATTTATCGTTTTTGAAATCGCCCCGGAAATATAAGGCTGAACAGCAGCCATCATGCCGATATGAGCTGTCCACGGAATCGAACGTTTTCCTTTTTTGCCTGAAGGAGCGGCAGTGTCAAAAACAGAATAATGCTCTTTTTTAAGTCCCGGCGCGTTTTCAAGACCCATTGTGCCGCAGGCAAAAAGTTCAGCGTCTTCAATATCCTGCGAGCTGAAACCCAGATGCTTGAGAAGCGAAAAACCCTTTAATGACCATGTAGCTTCCGGAATTTTTAAAACTTTTTCGACAAAAACTTTACCGATTATGTAAGGACTAAAAACACCTTCCAGATTCAAGGCTGTCTTTACAGCGTCTTCAGCGGCGGAAATCGCGTCCTGAGTAAAACCTTTTGCTTTAAGAGTTTCATGATTAATCGCAGGAGACCCTGTCAGTGTTTTTCTGCCCGTCGCGTACGCTACGATTTCTTCAATTGCCTGCGGAGCGTAGCCAAGCGCCTCAAGAGCGGGAGGTACAGACTGATTTATAATTTTAAAGTAACCGCCGCCTGCAAGTTTTTTAAACTTGACAAGGGCGAAATCAGGTTCAATGCCTGTGGTGTCGCAGTCCATTAATAAACCGATTGTCCCTGTTGGAGCTATCGCCGTAACCTGCGCGTTACGGTAACCGTGCGCTTTACCCAGATCAAGAGCTCTGTCCCATGCCGCTTTCGCAGCGTCCAGAAGATAAGCCGGGCAATGAGCGGGATCAATTCCTTTCGGGACTGTATGAAGCTCTTCATAATCAGATTCATTGTTGACAGCACGCCTGTGGTTGCGTATAACGCGAAGCATACTTGCGGCATTTTCACCGTAACGCGCAAATGGACCGTGTTCGGCTGACATGCGGGCTGACTGCGCGTACGCTTCTCCTGAAAGCAGAGCCGAAAGAGCTCCTGCTACGGCGCGTCCCTGCTCAGAATCATAGGCAAGACCCATAACCATAAGAAGAGTTCCAAGATTAGCGTATCCAAGTCCCAGAGTGCGGTATTGATATGAAAGTTCAGCGATACGCACAGATGGAAACTGGGCCATCACGACGGAAATTTCAAGAATTGCCGTCCAGATTCCGATTGCATGAAGATAACCTTCAATATTGAAAGTCTTGCTTTGCCTGTCGTAAAAGCGTGCAAGGTTGATCGAAGCCAGGTTGCAGGCAGTGTCATCCAAAAACATGTATTCAGAGCATGGATTGGACGCCCGTATTTCACCGCCTGCGGGGCATGTATGCCAGTCGTTAATTGTCGTATGATACTGAAGACCCGGATCGGCGCATTGCCAGCTTGTCTTTGCAATTTCCGACCATAACTTGCGCGCTTTTACAGTTTTTACAGCTTCATCCGTAGTGCGGCTTTTCAGTTCCCAGTCAGTGTCATTTAACACCGCCTTCATAAAATCGTCCGTTAAACGCAGGCTGTTATTGGAACTCTGTCCTGAAACCGTGTTGTACGCTTCATCGTCCCAGGCGGTGGAATACTGCTGTATGTTAACATCGTCATCACCCTGTTCAAGACGGCGAAGCTGCTGGTAGAGATATGACGGCGTCACTTTATCAGCTAACGCTGCGCGGATAGCCGCGGCAAGTTCGTGGTTTTTTTCTGCGTTGAATTTATCATCCTCGGGTCCGCGGAAACCTGAAAGCGCTTTTTTAACAGCGTCAATATGCTTCTTTAAAACAAGAGAGCCGGTTACCATGGAAGCGACTTTGTGCTCTTCTCCGGCTTTCCAGCTTATATATTTTTCGACATCCGGATGATCGATATCAAGCGTTACCATTTTTGCGGCTCTGCGGGTAGTGCCGCCGGATTTTATCGCGGAAGCGGAACGATCGCTCACTTTTAAAAACGACAAAAGCCCTGATGACACTCCGCCGCCGGAAAGGTTTTCATTCATTCCCCTGATGCGGGAAAAATTGGAACCGGTACCCGAGCCGTATTTGAAAAGACGGGCTTCACGGGTCATCAAATCCATTATGCCGCCTTCGTTTACAAGATCATCGTCAATGGAAAGAATAAAACACGCGTGAGGCTGAGGTCTTTTATATGCGCTGTCAGATTTTACAGTTTCCTTTTTTTCAGGATCAAAATAAAAATGCCCCTGGGCAGGACCGTCTATTCCGTATACTGAATAAAGACCAGTGTTAAACCACTGCGGACTGTTCGGCGCAGCCATTTGATGAGCGAGCATATAGCAGGTTTCATCATAAAAAGCGTCTGCGTCTTCGCCGCTGTCAAAATAGCTGTTATTCCTGCCCCATTCCGTCCAGGTATATGCCAAACGGTGAAAAACCTGACGAGCGTCATGTTCAGCGCCATCTTGCGGCAGGTTAGCGCCGGGATCCTCGGGATTATCGCGCGATTTAGACCATTTCTTCCATTCAAAAACCTTATCCGAGGGAACACCTGCCTTGCGGAAATATTTTTGGGCAATAATGTCTGCGGCGATCTGACTCCAGAAGGCGGGAACGATAACGGTTTCTTCGGAAAAAACAACCTTGCCGTTAGGATTGCGTATTTCGCTCTTTCGCCGTTCCCAAACAATACCATAATACGGACTGCTCCGGCAGTCTGTGAAAAGTCTTTTAATTTTCATAGCTAAATCCCTTTTATAGAATCCAGTATTTTCAAGTTATTTCGGTTATATATCAACAGAGTACCAAATAACCATATATATAGCGGTGTTGGTTTCAGTATACACCATATAAAGGGTATTGCAATAGGTTTAAAAGGGAATATTTTACTTATTGGAGTTGTTAGATAATTTCAATTATTAAACAACTTCCATAAAAAATCGCATTTTTGCCGAACTTTAGTTCACAGGCTAACCCGAAAAAATGCAGAACTTGTGAGACAACTAACCAAGTCGTCAGACAAATCCATTATCTTGACTGATGAGTATCTTTACCGCTTCTACGGCGGTTTTTATGGCGTTTTCAGTGTCATGGCAGTGGGGATTGGATAAACCTATTCTTTCGCGTTCTTGATTCCACACCACATTGAGGACACAACCGGCGCGTGCGCCCAGAATTTGGCAGACAATGAAAAGCGTCGAACTTTCCATTTCTGAAGCCAGACATCCGGCTTTTAACCAGGCTGACCACTTGTCTTTGAGCTCAAAGCCGGAAGGCATGCGATCGGGGTTGTGCTGCCCGTAAAAAGAATCCTTGCATTGAACAATTCCGGTATGTAATTTGAATTCAAGTTTTTTTCCCGCTTCTACAAGAGCGTTTATAATATCGAGATTCGCAACAGCCGGAAATTCGATAGGGACATATTCCTTTGTAGTCCCCTCCATGCGGATCGCGCCGGTCGCAATGACTATATCGCCGCCTGTTACAGGAAGAGCCATTCCGCCGCAGGTTCCCACCCTGATAAAATCGCGTATCCCTGTCAAATACAATTCTTCCACGCCGATGGCTGTGGAAGGACCTCCCATTCCGGTGGACATAACCATCACGGTCTTGCCGGATAACTCGCCGAGCCATGTCGTATACTCCCGGTTCCGGCAGAAAAAACGGGGGTTGTCAAGGTGAGCGGCGATTTTTTCCACGCGTCCGGGATCTCCCGGAAGAATAACATACTTTGCGCCGTGAGAATCGTCAAAGCCAACATGGTATTGTTTTTCCATACATTGCCTCTTAATTAACGCCTGCCCTTATCATACGGGATTCCTTCGGCTTTGGGAGCCTGGGAAAACTTGGAACTAAAAGCCAGAACGATGAGCGTTGCGACATAGGGGACCATTTTATATATATAAGCCGGAACCGGAATTGCCGCAAGAAAGGACACTCCCGAATAGGACGAAGAAACCGCCTTCATAAGACCAAAGAAAAACGCGGCAAACAAAATGCGCAGGGGTTTCCACTGTCCGAAGATCAATACCGCAAGCGCCAAAAAGCCGTATCCGGAGACATCATGGTTAAACTCAATTGATGTGGGAATTACAAACACAAGACCGCCAAGACCGGCAAGCGCGCCTGAAATCATAACTCCGGCGTAGCGCATCGCGTACACATTTATCCCTGCCGAATCGGCGGCCTGGGGATGCTCTCCGCAGGAGCGAAGCCGAAGACCGAAGCGCGTTTTATAAAGCAGGAAAGCCGAGGCTGCAAGGATAAGAAAGCCAAGATAAGTAGTGATATAAGTATTTGAAAAAAGCAGGGGACCGAAGAATGGAATGTCACCTAACACAGGCACCTTGCTGATACGGAACTGGTTAACAAACGGAATTTGCTGAACAGTGCGGATCATCCTTGCTATGTAGATAGCGAGAGCCGGAGCGAGCATATTGATCGCGGTTCCGCTTATTATCTGATCAGCCTTCATGTTTATGCTGGCGTACGCGTGAAGCAGTGAAACCGCTGTTCCGGCCAGCGCCGAGACCAGTATCGCCATCATTAAAACGGTTTGCCCCGGAATAAAAGGCTGCGCCATATTGATAAACAAAATACCGGTAAACCCTCCGAGAATCATCGTACCTTCAAGCGAGATATTGACAACACCTGAACGCTCGGAAAACATTGCTCCAAGCGCGACAATTAAAAGAGGGATTGAAAAAAACATGGTCTGCTGCACAATAAAATAGAGTATGCTCATTTCGCCTCCATGCGTTTCTTCACCATGCTGAAGAATCCCCTGACAAGAAGAGCGAAAGCGCTGAAATAAATTATCACAGCTATAATTATTTCAATAACCTGTGGAGCAAAATTATATAATTGCATGTTAAATCCACCGACATTCAGGTAGGCGACAAGCAGACCGGAAAAAATAATTCCAATCGGATTATTAAGTCCCAAAAGAGCTACAGGAATACCGAGGAAACCTTCCTGCGCAAGCACATCAACAACAGTGATCCCCTTGCCTGAACCCGCAAGAAATAAAAGAGCGCCTCCGAGCCCGGCAAGAGCGCCCGCAATTGTCATTGATAAAATGATGCTGCGTTTTTCATTGATGCCGGCATAACGCGCAGCTTCGCGGTTAAAACCGCATGCTTTAAGTTCGTAGCCAAAGGAAGTTTTTTCAAGAATAAAAAATATCAATATCGCAAAAATAACCGCGACAAAAATCCCCGAGTTCGCGCTCGATGTGATAAACCCGTCTTTGAAAATATTGTCCATCCCCATCTTCGGAAGATTTGCCGCGTTCGCAACGCGCATGCTTTGATTTCGAAGGGAATCGTACATCGTTCTGGTAATAAGAAAATTAACAAGGTACATGCCGATATAATTTGTCATTATACAGGCAATAACTTCATTCACGTTAAAGAACGCCTTGAATATGCCGGGGATTGAACCCCAAAGCGCACCTGCAAGAAGCGCCGCAACGAGCGCGAGCATCCACAGGTAAGGAGCTGGAATAAAACTGCACTTTACGCCGACAAGAACAGCAGCAAACGCACCGACTATAAACTGACCTGCCGCCCCGATATTAAAAAGCCCTGTTCTGGCGGCAAAACCGACAGAAAGCCCTGTTAATATAATCGGAGTTGCAAAATATAAAACCTGACCGAATTCCTTTAAGTTAGAAAAGCCGCCTGATAAAATAGCCCAAAACCCATGAAAAGCCTGGGAGGCATTACTTAAAAGTAAAATAACTAAACCTGCAAGAAGACCGACTAAAACCGCGACGATTGAAGACAATGCGTTTACGGATGAATCAGTCAGTTTTAATTTTATCATGCTACTTCTTGTCTGGCTGAACCTGCCATATAAAGACCAAGTTCTTTATACGTAACATCTTTGGGTTTTACATTGGCAACTATTTTTCCTTCATAAATAACGAGGATTCTGTCGCTGACATCCATTACTTCATCAAGTTCGAGGGAAACAAGAAGCACTCCCCTGCCCTTTGTACGCTCTTCAACCAGCCGCTTGTGAATATATTCACAGGCGCCGACATCAAGCCCCCTTGTCGGCTGAACCGCGATTAACAGGCGCGAATCACGGGAAATTTCCCTCGCGATAATCGCCTTCTGCTGATTGCCGCCGGACATGCTCCGGGAAATGGTGTTCGCGCCCTGCCCGCTTCTGATATCAAATTTTTCTATCAACTCAACGGCGAATTTATATATCTCATCAAATTTTAAAATTCCGTATTTCTGGAATTTGCTTGTATAGTAATTCTGTAAAACAAGATTAAAAGCAAGACTGTAATCAAGCACAAGACCGTGCTTATGCCTGTCTTCGGGAATATGAGCAATGTTTCTTGAACGTATGCTGTTATGCGAAATTTCATTTCCTTCGACGAAAACGCAGCCGCTGTCAGGTTCAAGCATGCCGGCAAGGGCGTAAACAAGCTCCTGCTGACCGTTTCCGTCAATTCCCGCGATACAGACAATCTCTCCGGATTTAACTTCAAAACTCGCGTTGTTTACAAGCGCCTTTCCGTGAGTTCTGCTTGTTACAGTCAGATTTTCCACCTTAAGGATTGTATCGCCGGGCGTCTGCTCCGTCTTTTCAACAGTAAGGCTGACTTTCCTGCCGACCATCATTTCAGAAAGTTCTTCCTTGGAAACGGACGCTACATCAACCGTTCCTATGTACCTGCCCTTGCGAAGCACTGTGCACCGATCCGCCGCAGCCTTTATCTCGTCAAGCTTGTGCGTAATGAACAGAAGGGATTTTCCTTCAGCGGCAAGATTTCTCATTATATTCATCAGTTCTTCGATTTCCTGCGGAGTTAAAACAGCAGTCGGTTCATCAAAAATAAGGATTTCATTTTCACGGTAGAGCATCTTTAGGATTTCCACCCTCTGCTGCATTCCAACAGTAATGTCGGAAACGAGAGCGTCAGGAACAATTTCAAGTTTATATTTTTGCGATAATTCGACAATCTGTTTACGGGCATTATCTAGCTTTAACATTCCATACTTCACAGTCTCCGCTCCAAGAATTATATTTTCAAGAACGGTGAAATTATGAACAAGCTTGAAATGCTGATGAACCATTCCGATTCCAAGCTTTGTAGCGTCGTTCGGACCGTAAATCTGGACAGGCTGCCCGTCTTTTTTTATTTCACCCTTTTCGCATCTGTAAAGACCGAAAAGGACGCTCATAAGAGTGGACTTGCCCGCTCCATTTTCACCTAACAGAGCGTGGATTTCACCTTTTTTAAGCTGAAGGGTTATATCGTCGTTTGCGACAATGCCGGGGAAGATCTTGGTAATCCCGTTCATCTCAATAATATAATCCATATCCATCCCGCGGTTAAAATTAAAACAGCGAACAAATCAATCATTCATTCGCTGTTTTTTCTGTTTTATCTGAACTCAGTTACTCTCGTTATCCTGACCGGAACCACTCTGGGGCTTCCGTCATCGGCAAGATTTTCCATTCTGGGGATCTCCCCTGACGCCAGTCTGCCAAAGATAACGCCGTAATCTGCATTATTAAATGTGTTGAATTTTGAATTCTGCATTGGAAGACCCACACCGTTATTGTCTGCGGAAAAAATAATATCCCTTCCGCCGGAAAAACTGCCGGCGTAATAATCCGAAATAGCCGAATACACAGAAGCATGAAGACCTTTCATCGCAGAGGTAATAACTGTCGGCGATTCCGCGGACTGATCTACGTCAACGCCGATTACTTTCTTCCCCGCCTGCTCAGCAGCCGCCATGACAGAGTTGCCGACCGCTCCTCCGCAGCCGAAAATAACATCGACACCGGCATTGTACCAGGAAGCAGCCATTGACTGAGCTTCAGGAGTAGCGGCAAAACCGCCTGTATAATGGTAATTCATCGTAATCGCCCCGGCGGCAAGCCCAAGTTCCGCGGCGGCAAACTCCGCACCCTGAACAAAACCATAACCAAAACGCACTACAGCCGGAACCGCCATGCCGCCCATAAAGCCAAGACTTCTGTTGCCGTCTTTTACGGCTGCGTAACCTGCAAGAAATCCCGCCTGATCTTCGGCATAATGAATTCCAACTGCATTTTTTCCTGTCTTATAAACAGGAAAGCCGCCGCTCCAATCGCCGTTATTCGGAGAACCGTCAACAAGCACAAATGTCACATTCGGATAACGATCCTGCGCAATAAAAACAGGCACCTCAAAAAGAAAGCCCGGAGTTACGATTAATTTCGCGCCTCCCCTGACAGCCAAATCGATAGTCGTTAGATAGGCGTCATCGCTCTGCTCAGAAGGCTGATAATATTTATGTGTAATGTTTTTTTCTCTTGCATACTGAACCAATCCTTCCCATGAACCCTGATTAAAGGATTTATCGTCAATAGTGCCGAGATCCGTAACAAGCGCTAATTCAAATGTATCAACGACCGTACGCACCGCTGTCTGCTGAGCGTTTTTTTTGCAGCCGGCAGCTGAAAATAATGCAACAAGCGCTAACGCCATTAAACAAATTTTCTTCATTAATTCCTCCGTAAAAATAAATCATCTTATTTTAATTCAGAGTAAAGGGAAAAATGTCAAAAGTCAATGCCTTGATGTTAGTTGGGTTTAATTTTCGTAAATCATAACATTTTTCATTAATTGTTTTTTCGTTAATTTACACACAGAGACGCAGAGGCACGAAGTTGTCATTTGAAATTATACATTATATATCACTGTCCGGTATTTTTATGATTGCGCATGAAATGAAATAACCTCCGAAAATCACGATGAAACGATCTACAATGTTAACAGGAAGCCGGGAGAGAATGTTCATCGCCAGTACAGGCAGATAATCATGAAAAAGCCATTCCTTAAAGGCGTCTTCTGCGCTAAAGGCTGGTTTCGCGTTTGGCAGAACTGTGTAGAAAATAAAATCAATTACTCCGCCCAGAATACTAATTACAATGCAAACAGTTATGTACAGCATCATAAGCCTTGCCAAAACACCTATAAAAACAGCGCGTTTTCTTCCTTTGGACAGACCCCGCAGATTTAAAGCGGCAGGTTTTAACAAAAATATTATAAATACTTCGGCAATGCTACATAAAATAAAAGGAGTTACAATATCGTTTTTTATTGCAAAACCAATAACCCAGGTGAGAACAGCAGTAATAAGCCCCGGAATTAAACCTGCGTAAAATGTGATAGCGGCTGTAAATACAGTATCGACAAATAACGGCAGTTTAAAAACAAGCACGAATAAAGGGAAAATGATGTGATTGAGAACCGCGGATACAATGCATAGCGCGGCAATTTTAACCGGGGTTTTTTTAATCTTTGCGAATTTGAAATCATCAGGTTTCTGATTTAACACAGGAAAAACCTATCATAAAAAAATGATTACGCCTATAATAAAGATATGGAAGCGCAGCATTTTGCCGCAGGAGCGTATTTTACCATTCTATCAGCGCTGGTCTTCTTTATTTTTCTTTCGGCAATTCTGATTTATTTTTTAAGCAGGGAATTAAAAGATTCTCAAAGACGGGAAGAAGAAGGCTCTGTTTACTCGCGCGCTGTTCTTCTTGCCCAGGAAGATGAAAGGATGCGCATTAGCCGTGAACTGCATGATACAATCGCTCAGGATTTGCGTTACCTGTCGCTTTCAATGAATAAAATAGGCAAGACGGAAAAAAATTCCGAAAGGGAAAAATTATGCGAAGAAGCGTCATCGCTGCAGTCCAACCTGATCCGCAAGGTGCGCAGTATCTGCGAATATCTTGTTCCGCCTGATTTCCGGCATCATGGACTGCCCAATGCTCTTCGCCATCTTTGCATTGATTTCGGCGAGAAAACAGGGATAGACTGCCGCGTTGATATAGATATAACTGAAGATGAAAAAAATATTTTCCCTGACGATGAAAAGCAGCTTCAGATTTTTCGCATAGTACAGGAAGCGCTGACAAATATAGAGAAACACGCTGATGCAAGCGAAGCAATAGTCATGCTCAGACACGATCCGGACGGGAGTATTTCAATTGGTATTTCTGACGACGGCAAAGGTTTTAAGCCGCCGGACAGCCGCTCTGGAAAAAACATTAGTTTAAGCGGTTATCATTTAGGTATCCGAGGAATGGAAGAAAGAGCAGCTCTTTTGGGCGGAAGTATTGAAATAAAAAGCGAAAAAGGAGAGGGAACGCTGGTGCGTTTACAATTGTTACCCCCCCCCCCCCC